>NZ_CBFHZO010000064.1:0-27778 GCF_965660375.1 Congregibacter sp.
TTGATTCTCATGGAGCGCGGATCCAGATTCGGGCTGCCCACGAATACACGGTCGCCATCGATCACCAACACTTTTGCATGCAGCGCAAGGGCCTTCTCATCCGCAGGTGACAACATGTACCGGGGTCGATGCTTCGCATCCACGCGGACTTCATGAAGCTCTGCGCCATCCTCCATCAGTTCGCCGATGTGATTCCGGTAGGCGCTGTGCGCCGTGATGTGATTGTTTGAGCGAATAGAGTTGGTGAGGATGCGATGCGCACGCCGCGGCGCACTGCCCGCTCCACCACGGCCTCCAACCCGGGCGAGGGGATCAGATAAGCGGAGATCACGATAACCTCCTCCTCTGCGCTCTCAAAAACCCTGATCAATTCCCGAGCCAGCTGTACCGGTGCATTCTCCACTGTCTCCGCAAGACGCTGGTAGTCAGGAGCAATGTAAGCGAGCTCCTCGATGGGCACGGACCAGAGATCATTCCAGTAGTCGTCAAACACCTCGCTGAGCCGGGGCACTATGCTCCCCCCGACGAGCAGCTCCATGTCGCGAAAATTCGCTTTCTCATGGAGCCCAAAGTATTCGTCTGCCAGGTTGCGCCCACCCACGATGGCAACGCGATTGTCCACCAGCATCACCTTGTTGTGCATGCGATGGTTCCGGCGATCAAAGTCACCCAGGTTCATGAGCTCCCGCGTTACAAAACTGTCCTGGCGCCGCTGGTAAGGATTAAAAACCCGATAGGAAATATTCGGATGATCTGCAAGAGCTACGAGCAAATCGTCTTCGCCCAGCAGGAAGGAGTCATCCACCAGAAGCCTCACCCGTACACCCCGATCCGCCGCCGCCAACAAATGATTGAGCATGGCAGAGCCCACGCGATCCAGCGACCAAAGGAAGGTCTGGAGATCGAGGCTTTGCGTCGCAGACTCGATAGCGGTGAGGCGCCAGTCCAGCGCCGTAACACCATCGTTGAGCAGAATGTTCCAGTTGTCGCTGCGCAGCGCTTCCAGCTCGGCCCAGGGAGGGGCCACTGCCGGCGCGCTCGCAAACTCGCTGGGGCTCGGCGCCGGCGGTAAAGAGGAAAGAGAGGAGCAGGCTTGCAGACCCGCAACAGTGACGGCGATCACTACCGGTCGCCACAAATTCATCACGGCTTTGGGAACGCTAAGGCACATAATTGTAGCCCGGCAATCGAATCACAGCGGTACTGTATTTAAATCGCACCTATCGAGTCCTGTAAGCTGGCCAGTGGAAATATTGCCACGGGGCGAAACCTCGCCTTGATAAAGGTAGTCACAGAGTATCGCCGTGGATCGCCGAATGCACTAAGCTGGATTTGAGACCGACGCGTTTTCTCAAAGGCAACGATGCTTTACCCAAGACCCGATAGTGTTCAGATTGAGAACTGGCAGTCCACGGTGGAACTGCTGGTAGAAAGCACCGCGGCGGAACAAAGCCTGTTGCGGGTCGCCTACCCCACGAGCACGGAAATTGTTGCGGCAGCACCAGGGGCCGGTGGCCGGTTTACCATCGGGCACCGTGAACACCGAAACGTTCATCAGTACAGCGAAGAAGCTTTGCAGTTGCGTGGCACGGTCACCATAGCGGATGCCGATACGGATGCACGATGGGACGCATGCAGCGAGCGACGCAAAGGCTATCGCGCCTATTGCGGCACGGCACTGCGATGGCCAGACGATGAAGCCTTCGGCACCCTCGATCTTCTCAAGGCACGGCCTTTTTCCCATTCGCAGCTGCAATTTGCCAGGCGACTGCTGGAGAACCTGGGCACGGGTATAACCGCTCAGCTTGCGCTTTTGTACCATACGCAGGAGCAGCAATACCGCAACACCTATGACGCACTCACGGGCATACCCAATCGTCTGCTTCTCGCTGAACATGCCCATGAACAAATAAACCAGCAGCAACGCCGCGGTGGTGAGCTGTGGCTTCTAGTGTGGACCATCGATGAGCTCAAGGCGTTGGATCACGGCGCTGACAAAGACAGGCTGTTGCGTTCCGTTACCGAGCGGGTGCGCGGCTGCATTCGTCAGTCAGACACCCTCGCGCGCACCGATGAACACCGCTTTGCTATTTTGATCAACGACGCCAATGAGTTTATCGCCACCGCAGTGGCTGACCGTATCCGGCGAAACATCCGCCGCTTATCTCTGAACAACGCCGGCAAAAAATCGCCAGGCTTCACGGTGGGACTGACGCCCTTTCGGGATAATGAGAGCTTCGATGCGTGGCTGAACCGCGGTGAAAGCGCCCTGAGCGCAGCGATCACCGCCGGCGGCAATCAAACACTCGCTCGGCGCTAATCCAACAGCCGGTAGCGTCGCCCGCGGAGCTCACCATCAGCGCAGGCCCCATGCACCAGGGCGGGACGTGCATGGGAGTCCCGCAACCAGCGGGCAACGCGACCCGCTAATCCACTGCTGCCGTCGCCCTCAACCACCGCATCCACGCGGGAGATATCACCCCGCGCTGAAACACGAAAACCTGCAACGATAGTCGCCTTTACGGCGACATCCGGATCCAGCAAAGACGCCCACAGGCTCGAATCTTCCGGCAGTACCGCGGGTTTCGCCAACTGCTTGCGAAGCACCTTGCCCTCCTCCCCCGTGGCGAGCTCCCAGGCCCGGGCGTAGCTATCGCAGGCCTGCCCCCATTTGGCATTCCACTGCTGCCAGTTTCCCAGGCGCAAATAGAGACGGGCGCGGCTTGCCACGGGCTGACTGCTGGCCTCTTCTATGAGTTCTTCCAGTAACACCCTTCCTTTGCCGTAGGTCAGCATCTGACTCCGCTGCATAAAATCCGCGGCGGGACTCGCGGCATCAGCAGACATACTGGGCATTACCGCAAAGTCCGTGCCCAGAAGCAGATACAGATTGCGCAGATGACTCAGAGACAACGCTTCGCGAGCAGCATAGTCGAGGTCATCGCGCTCGAGCTGGGCTTCCAGCATATCCTCGTTGTCATTAAAGGCTTCGAAAAACAGGCTCAGCTCGCCGCGAGAGCGAGGATCAATAAAAATAGCCCGCGCGCGGGCAAAGTAAGCAAGGCTGTCCCGCAAGGCGGCATCGCTAAGCTCCCCCTGCCCCATACCGTGCACCCTGAAAATCGAACGCATGCTTTGCTGCGCTGAACGGAAGTCACCGATGGCCTCATAGCTATCGGCAAGAGCGCGCAGGTAGGGAATCTGCACGGGACTTAAAAGGCCTTCGTTAACCCGCACAATCTGCAGGGCATCGCGATTGGCTTTGAGAGCGGCAGGGTGGTTACACAAAGACGTATAGAGTTTACCGAGCTCGCCAATCGGGTCCGCCAGATCAGGGCTGTAGGCGCCAGAATCCAGTAAGGCATCGTCCAGGAGATCCTTTAAAGCGTTGGCGTTCTCGCGAGTCTTACGATCACCGCTCTCACAGGAGACGGAGGGCGGTACCAGGCCATCGGCGACCCGTACGTACTTGCGGCCGAAGTATTCGGGAAGATGAGCCTCTACACCAAAGCTGGCCCAGACCAGGACAAGAAGCGGAGGCAGTCGTCGCCAACCGCGACCATCACGGGGGACGTCGTTCCTCCCATTGTTGTAAGCTCTGAACAACTGTTTCGCTCCGTACTACGGAAAAACACCTACCGCCCGCAGCGGCAAGGTAGCCAGGATGGAAAGCTTACAGACTCAGGGAGATATTCTCGATGGACATCCGAAAGACCCAGGGCCGCGGTTGCCTCTATGACAACGTACTGGACACCGTAGGCGACACCCCCTGCATTCGCCTCAACCGCATTGCACCCAGGCACGTCGATGTTTACGTCAAGGTCGAGGCTTTCAACCCTGGCGGCTCCGTTAAAGACCGACTGGCCACCAATATGATTGAAGCGGCCGAGCGTGAGGGGCGCTTACAGCCCGGACAGACCGTTGTGGAAGCCACCTCGGGAAACACCGGCATCGGGCTGGCCATGGTCTGTGCGGCCAAGGGCTATCCGCTGGTTATCACCATGGCAGAAAGTTTTTCCGTGGAGCGTCGCAAGCTCATGCGCTTTCTGGGCGCCCAGGTCGTGCTGACACCCAAGGAAGAAAAAGGCCTGGGAATGTACAACAAGGCCCGGGAACTCGCCGAGGCCAACGACTGGTTTTTTGCACGGCAGTTCGAAACCTCCGCGAATGCGGACATCCATGAGCACACCACGGGACGGGAAATCCTTGCAGACTTCGATGGGAAGCGTCTGGATTACTGGGTCACGGGTTATGGCACTGGAGGAACCGTCACCGGTGTTGCGCGAACGCTTCGCGCGGCACGCCCCGACGTAAAAATCATACTCACCGAACCGGCGAACGCCGCCATTGTGGCCTCCGGCAAAACCCAGGAAAGAGACGAGCAAGGCTCGCCATCGGCCAGCCACCCCGCTTTTGAACCCCATCCGATTCAGGGCTGGACCCCGGATTTTATTCCCCTGGTGCTGCAAGAGAGTCTCGACAAGGGCTTTTACGATGAGTTACTGCCCGTTAACGGCGCTGATGGCATGGCGTGGTCACGACGACTGGCTGCCGAGGAAGGTATTTTTACGGGGATCTCCGGTGGGTCTACGGTGGCCATCGCCATGGAGGTGGCCGAGACTGCACCCGAGGGGTCCGTGTTTCTGGTGATGCTCCCGGACACCGGCGAGCGTTATCTCTCTACGCCGCTGTTTGAGGGTATCGCCGAGACCATGACCGACGAAGAAGTCGCCCTCTCCCAATCAACGCCCGGTTATCAGATCAAATAGGGAGCCTCTGTGAACAACACTCTTATAGCCGTCGTCATTGCATTGGGACTCGCCGCGGGAGGTGTGTTTATCGGCAATGGCCTGGAGCGCTTTCGCATGGCCGATCGCAGCATTGTCATCAAAGGTCTGGCGGAGCAAAGCGTAGACAGTGACTATGTAACCTGGCCGCTCACCGTTCGGCGCGCCGGTGACAGCTTTCAGTCAGTACAAAAGACTCTGGCGGCAGATCGTGACAAGCTTGTGGAGTTTCTCCACGGACTGGGCTTTACCCGCTCAGAAATGGAAATTCGCCCCATGGTGGTCACCGACGCCTACTCACGGGAATACGCGTCGTCGAACAGTCCCACCCGGTACAGCGGTTCTGCACTGGTCATCGTCAAAAGTGAGCGGGTTGCGGCCGTCGCGGCCGCCGCGCTCGCAACGGACCCCCTTATCGCAGCCGGCGTGCAGCTGGATCTAGGCAGTGGCCCCCAGTACGCCCTGCGCGCGTTTAACGATGCCAAAGCCCCCCTTCTCAAAGCAGCCACGGAGAATGCCCGCGCCCAGGCCGAAAAGTTTGCCCGCGAATCCGGTGCCAGCCTCGGGAGGCTCAAAAGCGCCAATCAGGGTATTATTCAGATCAGCGGCACCGGCGGAAATCCCTACGACAGCGCCTCCAGCCGCGAAAAACGCCTCCGGGTGGTGAGTACCTTCGTTTACTTCCTGGAATAGCCACTATTGCTAGCTGCAAAAAAACCGCTGTGACGAGCTGTAGCCGGCTGAAGCGCAACTATCAGCTAAAGTCACTGAAATCCTGCTTCGACAGCGGAAGCTCTCTTACCCGCAATCCCGTGGCATCAAACACCGCATTCACCAGCGCCGGTGCGATACCCGGCGTGCCCGGCTCTCCGGCACCACCCCAGGCCTCGCCGCTGTTAATAATGTGAGTTTCAATGACCGGTGAGTCACCCATACGCACCATGGGATAGTCGTGAAAGTTACTCTGCTTTACGGCACCGTCTTCGATGGTGACTTCGCCGTAGAGCGCTGCAGTCAGACCGTAGTTCACGCCGGACTCCATCTGGGCCGTAAGGCCATCGGGAGATACGGCAAAACCCGCATCCACCGCGACTATCACCCGATCGACGCTGACCTTGCCCTTGCTCACGGTCACATCAACCACCTGTGCCACCAGGGACCCAAAGGATTCCTGCAGGGAAATCCCGCGTCCCTTGCCTTTAGGCAATGTCTCGCCCCAGCCCGCTTGCTCTGCCGCAGTCTGCAGCACTTTCTGGTGTCGAGGTTTGTCGCCGAGCAGGGACATCCGGTACTCGTAGGGATCTTTACCTGCCGCTACCGCGACCTCGTCGAAGAAGGCTTCGGTGAAGAACCCGTGCTGCGAATGGTCAACGCTGCGCCAGGGACCAAAAGGCACGTGAGTGGGACTCTCCACATGATGGATTTTTTGCGCGGCCACGGTGTAGGGAATGGTGGGCGCCTCTACAGGCTCGTGCTTTTCGTGATACACATTCTCCCAGCCAGTGATCTGGCCGTTATCATCCAGCGCGGCTCTGAACCGTGACGCCACCGCCGGGCGGTAGTGATCGTGGCGCACATCTTCTTCGCGCGACCAGATCAGTTTTACCGGCTCTCCCGCCGCTCTGGCAATTTTGGCGGCCTGCACGGCGGTATCAGAGTTGGATCGCCGGCCAAAACCACCGCCCATAGGGTGCTGGTGTATCTGCACCTGCTCCACATCCATCTCCATAGCATCGGCAACTTCGTAGCGAAACCCCAGGGGGTTCTGCGTGCCAATCCAGACCTCGCAGCTGTCATTGGTGACCCGAGCCGTGGCGTTCATGGGCTCCATGCAGGCATGAGCCAGGTAGGGCACCCGATAGGTCGAGTCCAGGGTGGCAGTTGCGCCTGCCAGCGCCTGTTCCACATCCCCATCGTCAACATCAGCCTTGCTGCTGCCACCGTCGATGGCGGCCGCAAGATTCTGTTCAAATTGCTGAAACAGGGACTCACTGTTCGCCGAATCATGCTCTGTTTGGGACCACTGGACCCTGACATTTTTAAGGGCCTCACTTGCCTGCCAGTAACCATCGGCCACTACGGCCACCGCATCCTCCAGGGAAACAATCTTTGAAACGCCCGCCATGGACTCCGCTTTGCTGGCATCCACCGAGACCAGCTGCGCGCCAAACACCGGCGCGGCCATGATCGCGGCGTGCTTCATGCCAGACACCTGGGCATCGATGCCAAACACGGCAGTGCCATCGACTTTTGCGGGGATATCACGCCGCGGTGCGCTTTTGCCCATGATCCGGAACTGATCCGGCGTCTTGAGCACGGGAGACGCCGAGGGCGCGGTTTGAGAGGCTGCCAGGGCAAACTCCGCAAAGGGCGCCCGCTTCCCCGTTGTTGTATCGACAATATGCGTGTCTTTGGCGTCCAGTTGAGAGGGGGGAACGCCCCAGGCCTCGCTCGCGGCATTGATCAAAAGCTCGCGCGCTGCAGCACCCGCAGCACGGACGCCATAAACACCGGTGGTGCGAATCGACAAACTACCGCCGGTGATTTGCATCTTCATGGCTTTCGCCACCTGCAGCATGGCGCCATCAATGGTGGGTACCAGAGCCTCGGGAATATCCGCATCGCCGATGAGGTACCCTTTACCCAATGCCCAGTTGGCATATTCGTCAATGGCCGGGGCTTCCATAAAGGCGGTGTCTTCCCAGCGAGCGTCAAGTTCATCTGCCAGCATCTGGGTGAGCGCGTTCTGCGCACCCTGCCCCATTTCACTGTGGGGCGCGATGAGGGTAACTTTGTTTGACGGGTCAATCTTGACCCACATGCTTACCAATACTTCACCTTCTTCGGTGACCTGTCCGGCAACCTTGGGCGCGCGGTGACCCGGTCGAATGGCTACGCCCACCGCCAGCGCACCACCGGCCAGCACGCCTGTGGTGATAAACGCCCGTCTCGTCCATTTACCCATGAGCTTTCTCCTCAGTGCCAGCCGCAGCGCTGGGATCAAAGCTCTGCACCACGGAATTACTCTGCGAGGCCGCCAGTTTGATAGCGCTTTTGATTCGCGAGTACATGCCGCAACGACAGACATTGCCGCCCATGGCCGCATCAATAGCCGCGTCGTCAGGATGGGGGTTGCCGTCCAATAGCGCAGCAGCGCTCATCAGCTGTCCGGACTGGCAGTAGCCACACTGGGGCACCTGTTTTTCGATCCAGGCACTCTGTAGCGGATGCAAACCCTCACCGGGCGCCCGGTCAGCGAGGCCCTCGATGGTTGTCACATCAGCGCCCTCGGCGGCTGAAACCGGTGTCACGCAGCTTCGTATCGCCCGACCGTCTAGATGGACGGTGCAGGCGCCGCACTGCGCGATGCCGCAACCAAATTTGGTACCGGTCATGGCCAGGTTTTCCCGCAGAGCCCAAAGCAAAGGCATGGCGGGATCAACATCAAGCTCCCTTTGCTCGCCGTTCACGCGCAGACTGATCATGGTGTGCCTCTTGTTTACATTTCAAAGTGTCCCCAGAGGGGACAGTATAGTTATCGGGAGTGTTTCTCTCACTGCCATGAAGAGAGCTTAGCTTCTAGCAGCAAAATGTGCCTTCAGAGACTGGAGAGCGCCCTTGGGAGTCTCGACAACTCGGGCATTCACCAAAGAACTGGGGATGTTACCGCCGGGCTCCACATGGAATTCCCAATGAATGGCGGTGCCACCCTCGCTCGCAACAAGCTCCCAGTGCCCCGCAGCGGCGCGAATACGCACAGCGTCTTTGGACTCCGGTACCGTATCGGGAGCTACTCCCACAACAATGCGGAGATTATCCCCGTCGCGCTCCAAACGTTGGGTATAAACGGCATCGCGATCCTTCACCGGCCAGGGTGCGTCGGTACGCACATAGTTGATCCAGGTGGCGTCCCCGGTCTGCACGCGCCGCGCCTCGATGGTGTCCGGAAACCAGTCGGGGTAGCTGTCGATATCTTGCAGACGGGCGAGGACGGCCTCGGGGTGCGCAGCGACCTTAGCTGTGGCACGAAAGGCCTGATACGCCGAGTTATCCACGTCCCGGGTGTCTATGCGCACCCCGCCCTCATCAAACTGCGTCTCCCATTCGGCGGACAGAACGGTGCCCGCCCAAACGATACCGAGGAGCAGTGCCAGCCCCCGAACAAGCACCGTCATCCCCCGCTTCATCGTTTAATGTCCGCGGCACTGTGGCGTTCGAGCACCTGCTCCTCTTCCGGACCCCAGGCACGGTTTACGCAGCGCCCCCGGACAACACCGGGGCGTTCGAAGATCTCTTCGGCCCAGCGAAGCACATGCTTGTAGGAGGAGACATCCAGAAACTCTGCCGCATCATAGAGCTTGCCCATGGCCAGGGCGCCGTACCAGGGGAAGGTCGCGATATCCGCAATGGTGTAATCATCACCGCAGAGGTAAGTGCGATCAGCGAGGTTGCGATCCAGCACATCCAGTTGCCGCTTTACCTCCATGGCATAGCGATTAATGGGGTATTCAAACTTCTCCGGGGCGTAGGCGTAAAAGTGCCCGAACCCACCGCCCAGGAAAGGCGCGCTGCCCATCTGCCACATGAGCCAGGAATAGCACTCCCCTCGGGAGGCGAGGTCCTTGGGCAAAAACGCATCGAATTTTTCCGCGAGATACATGAGCATGGCGCCGCTTTCAAAAAGACGTACGGGCGTGTCGCCACTGCGGTCCACCATGGCTGGAATTTTTGAATTGGGATTAACGTCCACGAAGCCGCTACCAAACTGCTCGCCTTCCTGGATATTGATCAGCCAGGCATCGTACTCCGCCTCAGCGATCCCCAACTGAAGGAGCTCCTCCAGCATTACGGTCACTTTCACCCCGTTGGGTGTTGCCAGGGAGTACAGCTGAAAAGGATGCTCGCCCACGGGCAGCTCCTTGTCATGGGTGGCTCCCGCAATGGGACGGTTGATGCTGGCGAACTTGCCGCCACTTTCGGTATCCCAGGTCCAAACTTTGGGTGGCTCGTATTGCGAATCGCTCATAATTTGGGGGTATCCCTATTGTCTTTGGCAAAAACGGTAGTGTGAAAAAGCCGTCTAACGGCTCATTGCTTAATGGCGTCAGGTTAAGGGGCGTGATCCTGAAATCGCGCCCAGGCATCTCGCCCGAAGGCGTCATACGCTACCATCGTTTTGTGCATTTTTCGCCGGGCAGCAACATCCACCATGGCGTCGGGCAATAGCGGGTCGCTGTTGACCTGGCGAATAACCGCCTCGCCGAGCAAGAAAGTCTCCCGGGCGAGAGCGTGGCGGCTTTGCTCAGTTTCGTTGGGACCGCCCCGAGCCATACTGTCCAGCATAGCCTGAGTGAGGGTTTTGTAGCGCTTTTCCAGGGCCCGTCGGGGCCAGAGCTCCGCAAGCTCGACAGTATCACTCAGTAAAGCGTCTGCACGCAGGATGATCGCATCCTCTTCAAGTCCTAACTCCCCAAGGCGCTCCCGGGTCTCGGCGGGGGCCTCGAGGTAGTTCGCCGGTCGACACCAGAGACCCATGCGCAATTGAGCAAAGCCCTCCAGTCGCAGGGCCTTCTCCCGAAGCTTTACGGCTGCCTGATCGCGACGCCCGAGGTGGGCGGTATGCACCATCAACCAACGCCCATTCCAGGGGCCCACCCGCTGTTCTGCGGACACCCAACGGCGCGCTGTCTTACTGAGAACCCGGCCCCGATCGCCAATAGCGTAGCGACCCCGAGCCACGCTTTTCAAAAAACCTGATTTCACCAGGCGCCCAAGGGCGACGCGCATGGCCGTAGGATCAATATCAAATAGCATCGCCCATTGCATACACTCCCGCGCGCCCATCTCCTCAAGATCAGGGGAGCTGAGCAGCGATAGCACCAGACGCTTGGGTGTGGGCCACGTATATTCTGCCGGATCGAACATGGAACAAGCTTAGCACCGATATATAACAAAAAATTACGCATTATTTGTTTTTGTGTTACTTTTGTTGCCGGAGGACGCAAAAATGAAAGCATCGGACTATCTCAGCCGGGAAGAGATTCAAAGCTATACACGCCGCAGTGACGCCATGGGGTTATGGCTGATTCTCAAAAGCTGGCTTGGAATTGCGGCGGTATTTGCCATGGTCGCCCTGTGGACCAATCCGCTGACCATCGTCCTCGCGATTGTATTGCTCGGCGGCCGGCAACTGGCTTTGTCCATACTTATGCACGAAGCCGGACACAAGACCCTCTTTAAAAACCAGCTTCTGAACCAGGCTCTCGGACAATGGCTGGGTGCCTACCCCGTACTCGGCGACTGCGATGCCTACGGCGCCTCCCATCGGGAACACCACCGCTTCGCCGGCACCGACCAGGACCCGGACTTACCCAACTACCGCAAGTATCCCATTGCGGCTGACAGCTTTCGACGAAAACTCCTCCGGGATATCACGGGGCAAACGGGGATCAGGCAGTTAACGGGACTGCTCAGCGGTGCCGGCAACCGCATCATGATGCGCAGTGGTGAGGGCGATAACGCTCTGCGTCAAGGACTCATCGCCAATGGGGCGCTCTTCACCATTCTCTGGCTTTGCGGCGCCCCCTGGCTTTACCTGCTGTGGGTCGCGGCCTACCTCACTGCCTACCCCCTCGTAGCGCGCATACGACAGGTGGCCGAGCATGGCAATGTCACCGCGCTTTACGAGCTGGATCCCCGCGGGAATACCCGTACTACCCGCGCCAACTGGCTGGAGCGTCTCACTCTCTGCCCCAACAACGTGAACTTTCATATTGAACATCACCTGTTGCCCAGCGTACCGCTCTGGCAACTGGAAAATCTCCATGAGACGCTCACAAACCGCGGCTTTTACAGGGATTATCCAGAGGCTGTCGTCGAAGGTTACTGGAATGTCATCAAGCGCGCAGTGCCTGACCTTGATCGCAATGCGGCTACTGCCACCTGACGTTACATTTGTTCCATCGACGCCGGGATCTGGCGCCCTCCGGCGTCTATTGAAGCGGCGAATCAATTGTCCGCTCGGGCATCTTCTTTCCTATACTGGAGGAGCATCAAAACAATAAGAAGGAGTACGCAACGTGTTTTTTGACTACTTGCTCTATCCCCCGATACTCGGCGCTGCGGGACTGGTCGTCGCGTTCATCATCTACCACATCATGATTCGCCATAATCACGGTGACGGAACCGTCAAGAAGATTGGCGACCAGATCCACCTCGGCGCGATGGTCTTTATGCAGCGCGAGTACAAAATGCTGGCGATGTTTGCGGCAGTACTGCTGCTGGGTATTTTTGTATCGCCGCTGGGCACCGATACTGCCATCGCCTTCACCGCGGGCGCGCTGTCCTCAGCCACTGCCGGGTTTCTGGGTATGTTCGCGGCCACCAAGGCTAACGTGCGCACCGCGGTCGCGGCCCACAATCACGGTCAGGCGCAGGCTTTAACGATCGCTTTCTATGGCGGTTCCATCATGGGCCTCTGTGTGGCGTCCCTGGGCCTCATCGGACTCGGCAGCCTTTACTACTACTTTGGCGGAGATCCGGAAACGGCTCATGCTATTCACGGCTTTGGCATGGGCGCCTCGGTGGTTGCACTGTTTTCCCGTGTCGGGGGCGGCATCTTCACCAAGAGCGCCGACGTCGGTGCGGACCTGGTAGGTAAGGTCGAGGCAGGCATTCCCGAGGACGATCCGCGCAACCCCGGCGTAATCGCCGACAACGTGGGTGACAACGTCGGTGACATTGCGGGTATGGGCTCCGACATCTTCGAATCCTATTGCGGTTCCATGATCGCCTGTATCGCCATTGCTTCAACCATGGCCATCGACAAGCAGGCAGAGATGATGTTCCTTCCCCTCGCCCTGGCGAGTATCGGACTGGTGGCATCAGTGCTGGGCATTCTTATTGTCCGTGTGCGCTCCAGCGCCGCGCCGGAAGCGGCTTTACGCACAGGTACGCTCGTCGCGCCCGCCGTATTTGCCGGTATCGCCTGGCTGATGATGGACGCCATGGGTCTGAACATGAACATCTGGTGGTCTGTGGTCGCAGGCGCCGTGGGCGGTGTGCTCATCGGCCTGATCACCGAGTACTACACGGGATCGTCGCCGGTGCGCAAAATCGCCAAGGCCGGCGATACCGGAGCCGCAACGGTGATGATCAGCGGGCTGGCAGTGGGCATGGAATCGGTCGTTCTGCCGGTGCTGTTCCTGGCGGCAATCATCTGGGTATCGACTGAGCTTTCCGGCCTCTACGGCGTGGGTATTGCCGCCGTGGGCATGCTGTCCACCGTGGGCATCACCATGGCCATCGATGCCTATGGCCCGGTAGCCGATAACGCCGGGGGCATCGCCGAAATGGCCGGCATGGGCGAAGACACCCGCGAGATCACCGATGGACTGGACGAAGTGGGCAACACCACCGCCGCCATCGGCAAAGGCTTTGCCATTGGCGCTGCCGCACTCGCGGCCCTGGCGATTATCGCGGCCTTTGTGCAGACCGTGCAGGTCAACAATCCGGGCTTCTCTCTGGAGCTTTCCGATCCTACGGTGCTGGTAGGGCTGTTTATCGGCGGCACCATTCCGTTTCTCATCGCATCCATCACCATGACCGCGGTGGGTGATGCGGCCTTTGACATGATCAACGAGATCCGCCGGCAGTTTCATGAGATTCCCGGCCTCCTGGAGGGCACCGCAGAGCCGGACACGGCGCGCTGCGTGGATATCGCCACAACGGCGGCGCTGCGCCGGATGATTCTTCCCGGCGCCATTGCCGTATCCGCACCCGTGGTTGTGGGTATGGGACTGGGCGCAGCGTCTCTGGGTGGCATGCTGGGAGGTGCGCTGCTAGGCTGCGTACTCATGGCACTGATGATGGCAAATGCCGGAGGCGCCTGGGACAACGCCAAGAAGTACGTCGAGAAAGGGAACCACGGAGGTAAAGGCTCACCCACGCACGCTGCCTGCGTGGTGGGGGACACCGTGGGTGATCCCTTTAAGGATACTTCTGGCCCGTCCATGAATATCCTGATTAACGTGATGGCAATTGTGAGCCTGGTGATCGCTCCCCTGCTATAACAGCCGATTGGGCTATAACAGCCGCTTAGCCGGCCCGGGCACTGCAAAAGAGGAACCTTGCCGCCATGATAGAGGCTGATCTCGCCATAACCGGCGGCGAAATTCTGACCATGACCCAGCCTTGTGAGGCGGGTTCCACGACGGTGCCCAGGGGCACCGTTCTCGTTTCTGGCAATCGTATTGTTGCGGTGGGCGACGACGCGACAATCGGCCCTTACACCGCCGCAAAAACCATCGATGCCACGGACCAGGTGGTCATGCCCGGTTTTAGCAACTGTCACACCCACATTGGCTCTAACGTGTTACTCCGGGGGCTCAACGAAGACGCCAAGCTGTTTGAATGGCTCCAGAGCATGTGGCGGCTCAAACAAAACTTTGATCATGACACCCTTCGCCTCGCGAGCCTCGCGGGACTGGCGGAGATGGCGCTCTCCGGCATCACCAGTTTTAACGAACACTTTGATGCTTACTCGGTCACCCCCGAGATCAACGCGTTGGAGACCATTCCCCTGCGCGCCACCCTGGGCTATGGCTTTGCGGACATCGGTCTCTACGGCGACCTGGCAGACTGGTCTTTTGAAGCCCTGGATAATTTTGGCGACATCGTCCAGCGCCACCACAACACCCTCGATGGCCGCCTCCGTATTGCCCTCTCGCCCCATGCCGCCTACTCCTGCACAGAAAAGCTCTGGCGCCGCTGCGCCGAGGTGGCCGCCGAGTTCGAGCTGACAATTCATACCCATCTGTCGGAAGGTTTACAGGAACATCAGTTTGTCGCGGACAACTATGAGCAAACGCCCACGGGCTGGCTGCACAGCATGGGCTTGCTCGGCCCTCATCTCACCGCCGCCCACTGCACGACGCTCAACGACGATGACATCGCACTCATGGCCGCGCACGACGTAAAAGTCGCGCACTGCCCCATCAGTAATGCCAAGCTCTGTTCGGGGATTATGCCCATCCGCAAACTCATGGCCGCAGGCGTTACTGTGGGGCTTGCTACCGATGGTCCGGCCAGTCACAACACCCTGGATATGTTCCAGGAGATGAAGTTTGGTGCGATCACCCACAAGAACCATAATCTGGACCCGGAGTTACTCACGGTGAGCGAGATGCTGGAAATGAGTACCCGGGAGGCCGCCCGGGCCATGCACCTGGATGATGCCGGCACCCTCGCCGCGGGGCAGCTTGCGGACATTATTGTCGTGGACCTGAACAACGCCCACTGCGCGCCCCGCTACGATTCCCAGGCCGCCCTGGTGTATTCCAGTCGTGCGGACGATGTGGCCCACACCATCGTCGATGGGCAGGTCCTGGTAGAGAATGGCGTGCTGCAGGGACTCGATCTTCCCGAGATGCTAAAAGAGCTTCGAGAGCGCGCGGGTGATCTGCGCCAGCGAAGCGGAGCCTGAGCGTGCAGGATAACGACGCCGCCCATCCGGTCAACGAATGGCTCCCCCTGCGCTGGACCCTGCCCCTGGGGTTTCAGCAACTGCTGGCCGCCTATGCAAGCATCATCATCGCACCGCTGGTGCTTGCCAGTGCCCTTGGGTGGCCCCAGGAACAAACCACCTTTTTACTGGCCTCGGGATTGTTCGGTAGCGGCGTCGCCACGCTGATTCAGTGTCTCGGTATACCGGGCTTGCCCATCGGCACGCGCCTGCCCGTGGTTCAGGGCACCACCGTCGCTGTGATACCGCCATTGATAGCCATCGGCGCCAATGGTGATCTCACGGCGATGTTTGGGGGCACTATTGTCGGCGGCATCGTTTGCCTCGCGCTCGCCGGGTCCTGGAGCAAGCTCCTGCGCTTCTTTCCGCCGCTGGTCACCGGCACGGTTATCACCGTTATCGGGGTCAGCCTTATGCCAGTGGCGGTGATGTGGCTGAGCGGTGGTCGGGGTTTCGGCGCTCAGGACACCAGCATGGCCGAAATCAGCCTGGGGCTTGGCACCCTGCTGCTGGTGTTGCTGGTGATGCGCTTTGGTCACGACTTTCTGGCGCGCACGTCCATACTGGTGGGACTGGTCGCCGGCGGCGTTGCCGGCGCGTTTATGGGCATGTCTGACTTTAGCGGCGTCAGCACCGCCAGCTGGGCCAGCATTCCCATGCCCTTCGCTTTCGGGCCACCCACCTTCACCGTCGCCGCCTGTGCGGCGATGACCGTCACCATGCTGGTGACCATGGTGGAATCCACGGGGGACTACCTGGCCATCGGTGAGGTTTGCGAGCAGGAGGTGGACGAAAAACGCCTGGCCGCGGGGCTGCGCGCCGAGGGGTTGGGGACGATCATTGGCGGACTGTTTAACGCCTTCCCGTTTACGACTTTCTCCCAGAACATCGGCGTGATTCGCGTATCCGGTGTGCGCAGCCGCTACGTCGTAGCCGCCACCGGCGTGATGCTGATAGCACTGAGCCTCGCGCCCAAGGCTGCGGCGCTGGTGGCCAACATTCCTAGCCCCGTGCTCGGTGGCTGTGGCCTGGTGCTCTTCGGCTCAATCGCAGCCACAGGCATTCAAACACTCCGCCGGGTGGACTTTGAGAATACGGGCAACGTGCTCACAGTGGGTATCAGCCTGAGTGCGGCGATGCTCGTGGTCGCCAACCCCATTTATTTCTCTGCCCTGCCCAAAGCGGTCGCGGACATTCTCAACAATCCCATCACCCTGGGCGCGGTGAGCTCGGTGACGCTGAACCTGCTGTTTAACGGTTCACGCACGTCTACTCTTGTAAATAAGGCTGAATAATCTCGTAGAGCGCGGGTCGCTCTTTAGCCACCTCTTCCGGGCTCAGGCCCTCCAGGGAGTGGGGATACTTTAACCACTGCTCGGTTTCATGAAGGTAGTAATCGGGCACGCGATCCGTGAGATTCCGCGCGGGCTTGAAGTAGGGAACTGCCACGCGAATATCACTGGGGGTATTCAGTCGCGCTTTTTCCTCGATGTAACGAATCACCGCATCAATGGTGCTGCCGGTATCAAACACGTCGTCAACAATGAGCAGCTTGTCTTCGTGGGTCAGTTTTTTGATGAGGTAGTTCATGCCATGTATGCGGATCTCTGACGAGCGGCCATCAATCTCAGGCTTGTACAGGGAAGTGCGAATGGCAATGTGGTCAGTCTCGATACCACAGTAGGCGAGCATCTCCTGCACCGCAACGCCTACCGGTGCCCCCCCGCGCCAGATAGCAATCATCATGGTTGGTTCAAAACCGCTGGACACCACGTCGGCGCCCAGACGAAAGGAGTCTTCGAGAAGTTCCTGCGCAGCTAGATACACTTTTTCTGACATGGGTTTCTCTTTTTCCGATCGCGTGTCAGTTTACTACCACTGGGACTACCCCGGGCGGTTACACTGGACACTTCCCGGGAGGTGAACAGCATGACAGACGAAACACATCCGCTCAAAAAAACCTTTGTAGAGGAAGAGTCCCTACTCCAGGACGCCTATCGACTGGCTGTGGCCGTCTACGATAGCGGTTTCCGTCCCGACTTTATCGTGGGCGTGTGGCGCGGCGGGTCCACCGTGGGCATCTACGTGCAGGAGTGTCTCCAGTACCTGGGCGTTAAAACCAATCACATTGCCATCCGAACCTCTTACCGTGGCATGCAGAGCTACATCAGCACCGTGGAAAACCCCGAAAGCATCCGTGTGCACGGGCTCCAGTATCTCTACGAGACCATGAACAAAGACGACAACCTGCTCATCGTGGATGACGTATTTAGCAGCGGGCAGAACATCGAAGCGGTGATTCAGCGGCTGCAATCAAAATCCAAGCGCAACATGCCCGATGATGTGCGCATTGCCGTGCCCTATTACAAACCCGCGAAAAACCGCACCGGCCGTGTGCCGGATTTCCACCTGCACGAGACCGATGACTGGTTGGTTTTACCTTACGAGATCACAGGTCTGAGCGAGGCGGAAATTGCCACGCACAAACCCTGGCTTGCGGACATATTAAAAGGGAGCCAACGGTCTCCCGATAGCTCCCTTTAATTACAGCTAGTAAGAACAGCCAAGAACTCGCCCCCCCGGTTCAGGGGCGGCGCCTGAGAGTCTCAGATCGCGGGTACCGGCTGACCGGGACCCCAGGGAGCACCGGCGGACTGCAGCTCCTCACGCAGCGCTGGAATTTCCGATTCGATCACCGCTTTGAGACGCTCACGAACAGGGGCAAACACCTCTTTGGCATAGTCGAGACTCTGCCGATGTGCCGGCGTGGGGCCGTAGCTGGAATTGCCTACACCCCGGGACGCATGGCTCAACCAGCTGGTAACGCGATGCACTTCGTAGTTGCCAACGGCCTGCACAGACTTGTTGCCGTTGAGCGCTTCATCCAGGTCATAGAGCTCCTGATGAAGAGCGTGGAGGCGCTGATCCAGCTCACCGGGCGCCGCTGCGGTCGCGGCTAGCATCTGCTGCATGGTCGCAACGGTATCCATGGCATCACCCAGAGCGTAGCGTGCGCCACTCACCTGACCGTAAACCGAGGAGTACTCCTTCCAGAAGGCGTCCACCTCTTCCATAGACGCGCCAGCAAGAGCGGGCTCGTACATGCGCTCAACCTCAAAGCTCACGGGCTCATCCAACAACCGGCTCTCACCGTTTTTGAGAAGCACGAGCTCGGCGCTGTAAGTCCCGGGTCGCACCATAAAGCCCCGGGGAGGAATGCCCTGCCAGTTTGGCGGCGTCTCGACAGAACCGTAGTAGGGATGACGAAGATCCCAGGCCAGTCGATGGAATCCTTTGCCCGCGGGGGCATCAAGGCGGCGAATCACATTGCCGCTCTCATCGCGGATGACCATTTTCAGCGCGGGCGGTGCTTCGCGCCGCTCGGCTTCCACGGCGTCCCAACCTGCAAACTTCACCTGCCCCCCAGCCTTGAGAATTTCCTTCTCAGCATCCTGGCGCATTTTTTCCAAAGTCTTGAAGCCCTCTGCGAGGTGATAGGTCAGCACCGCACCAAAGGGAGGATTCTCCGCTACGTACAGGGAATCACCCTGGGAACCGCGCTTCCGTGCACCCAGCACCTTGCGGGGGAAGTACCAGTCGGCATCGCGAGGGGCAAACAGGGCCGCCTCCTGATTCAGCGCATCCGCGGTCACTTCCCGCAGCGCAGAATAATCATCCATCACAAAAAAGCCACGACCAAAGCTCGCGGCCACCAGGTCATTCTCCCGGCGCTGGATCTGGATATCGCGGATGGGAATGGTCGGCATACCCGCGCTGAACTTCTCCCAGCTCTTGCCGCCATTGAGCGTCATAAAGACGCCAAACTCGGTGCCCGCAAACATCAGCTCGGCACGCTCGTGATCCTGCACAAGACGCCAGACAAGATGGCGGTCAGGAATACCATCGGTGATGCTGGTCCAGCTGCGACCGCGGTTACGGCTCACCAGAATATAAGGCTTGAAATCGCCGTACTTGTGGTTATCCATGGCCACATACACGGTGTCTGCATCGTGCAGGTCAGCGCGAATGTCATTAACGAAGGCTGTCTTGGGCACGCCAGGCAGAGAACCTACTTCTAACCGCCGCCAGCTATCGCCACCGTTCTCGGAGACCTGAATCAGACCATCGTCCGTCGCTGCGTAGAGCAGACCCTCCTCAAGGGGCGACTCCGCCAACGAGGTAATGGTGTTGTAGTCCGACATGGCAAACATGTCCCAGGGCGCATCCCAGCTCCAGGTTTGATCCATGAGGGGCATGACCATGCGATCCTGATTGCGCGTGAGGTCACCGGAAATCGCAGTCCACTCATCACCGCGGTTATCCGAGCGCCATACCCGCTGAGAAGCAAAGTACAGCCGCGTCGGGCTATGGGGGCTCACGAGAATAGGCGAGTCCCAGTTAAAGCGCTCGGCGGGATCACCGGGCGCCGGCTGGGGCTGGATAAATACGGTTTCTCCCGTTTTCATGTCCACGCGACTGAGATGCCCCTGCTGGGACTCCGCATAGATGATGTCGGGGTTACCGGGCTCGGTCGCCGGCTGATGACCGTCGCCGCCCAGCACCACTTCCCAGTCGGCATTGCGAATGCCGTTGACGGTATCCGTACGCGACGGACCACCCTGGGTGTTGTTGTCCTGGGTACCGCCATAGATATTGTAAAAGGGCTCCGAATCATCCAGCGCCAGCTTGTAATACTGGGTAACCGGCAGATTACTCATGTAGCGCCAGGTAGCGCCCAGATCGAAGCTCTCGTACACACCCCCATCGGTGCCCATCATGATGTAATCGGGATCTTCGCGGTCAAACACAACCGCGTGCATGTCACCGTGTTGGGTGGGGTGTGGCATGGGCTCAAAGGTCAAGCCACCGTCTTCGGACTTAAGGACCGTGGGGCCAACGAGATACAACCGATCATGCTTGTGCATGCTGGCGGTGAGTTCCTGGTAATAGTGAGGGCCAGTTCCGCCGCTCACAGCATCGGCACCCTTCACCCAGCTCGCACCGCGATCATCGGAGCGCCAGACACCGCCCTTGCGACGATCCAGCTCGATGGCCGCATAGACAACGTCAGGATTCTGCAGGGAGATAGCCAGACCGATCTTGCCCATATTGCCCGTGGGAAGGCCCTGGGTCAGTTTGGTCCAGGTTCTTCCTCCATCCAGGGAGCGGTGGAGGCCGCTCTCGGGACCGCCGCCCATATAGGCAGCTACCGTGCGCTGATGCTGCCAGGTGGCGGCGTACAAAACGTCGGGATTCCGGGAATCGATCACCACATCGGTGACGCCGGTCCATTCACCACCGCCGAGGGTCTTCTCCCAGGTCTGGCCGCCATCGGTGGTCATGTACAGACCCCGGTCGCCACCCTTGGTCCACAAGGGGCCCTGCACAGCGGCCCAGACGGTATCGGAATCCTCGGGGTGCACGATGATGGTAGAGATATGCTGGGAGTCGGGCAGACCCATATTTGTCCAGTTTTCTCCGCCATCATCGGAGCGGTAAATGCCGTCACCGAAGCCGATGTGACGACCGCCGTTGTTTTCGCCGGTGCCCACCCAGACCGTGTGCGGATTGCCGGGGTCGATGGCCAGGGCGCCAATGGAGTAGGCGCCCTCATCATCAAAAACCGGGGTGAAGGTCACGCCGGCGTTGCTTGTCTTCCAGACGCCGCCGGAGGCCACACCCACATACCAGGTGCTGGAATCCGTGGGATGCCGCGCAATATCGCCGATGCGGCCGGACATAAAGCCCGGGCCGATGTTGCGCCACTCCAGGCCATCATAAGCCGAAGTCGTCGCCGCTTGCTCTGCGCCAAAAACAGAACCTGCAATGGTCAGGCTCAGGCCCACACTCAAAACGGTGCTCAATAGTCGCTTCATGCCGAAAAGGTCTCTTCCTGAAATTCGGCTGGCAAGGTTAGCAAAGCCTGACGGTGTCGTCTTGTCTCAAAGACCAGGCTGCTGCGAGCTGACGCGACGGCGGCAAATCGCTAAACTCGTTCGCCTAATTCGCTGTTGGCAGCGCCAGATGCAAACCACTTTATCTATGCCGCGGGCGCTTGTTTCAGGCAAACTGCCGGCGCTCTCTACGAAGCTACTGGTCCTCACTCTCCTGTTTTTAAGCCAGTGGGCTAGCGCGGATATTTTCAGACCCGCCTATCTTGAGCTCTCGCAGCTCGACGCCGAGCGCTATGACGTCCTTTGGCGCGTGCCTGCGCTCCCGGACAATCGTCGCCTGGCGGCTCGGGTGATGTTTCCCGAAAATACCCAGCGCGTCGGTGAGGCACGAAGCGCCATCATCAACAACGCCTGGGAAGAACGATACGAGATTGAGGCAACGGGCGGCCTCATCGATCAACAGATCACCATCGATGGCATTCTTGGCGGCGCCACCGATGTGATTGTGCGCGTCGAGCGCCAGGACGGAACCACCCAGCTGGAGCGATTGCAGCCTGCCGAACCCGTATTTACGGTGACCGCGTCTCCGGGCCCCGGCGAGGTAGCCCTTGCCTATTTTGTATTGGGTGTTGAGCACATCCTCGGCGGAATCGATCACCTGCTCTTCGTGCTGGCACTTCTACTCCTGGTAGGCAACCTGCGCCGCCTGGTGTTGACCATTACCGCCTTTACCGTGGCGCACTCCATCACCCTGGTCTGCGCGACCCTGGGTTGGATCAGCCTGCCCGGCCCGCCGGTGGAAGCGGTAATCGCCCTGTCCATCGTCTTCGTCGCCGCAGAGGTCATTCATGAACAGCAGGGACGCACCTCCATTACGGCCCGCTCTCCGTGGATCGTCGCCTTTGGCTTTGGTCTCTTACACGGTCTGGGCTTTGCCGGCGCATTACAGGAAGTCGGTTTGCCCGACACTGCGATACCGGTCGCGCTTCTCATGTTTAATGTCGGTGTGGAGGCGGGTCAGCTGTTGTTTGTCGGAGGCGTGGTTATCCTCGCTGCCTTGCTCGGCCGTATATCACGGGTACCCTCTGCACTGGTAAAGCGCGTCATAAGCTACGGCATCGGGAGCGTTGCCGCATTCTGGACCATTGAGCGGGTCGCGGCTTTCGTGCAGTAAAAGATGCACCAAAAGGTGCACAGGGGAGCGCCAGCGCACCCCGGTAAAATAAAAATTACGCGGCATGGATCAATGCCGCAGTCAAAAAGGGAGTTTCATATGTCTTTAGTCACTTCAGTGGCCTCAAATACCCGACGCCGTCTTGCAACCGTGCTTCTCTGCGGCGCACTACCCGCCGCTGCGAACAGTCTTACGGTTGCCGCAGAGGCTGATACTCCTTACTCGCCCTACGTGGGCGAAAGCCCCCAGCGCCAGGTCTACTTTGGCGATACTCATGTGCACACCGGACTCTCTGCAGATGCCGGTGGGTCCGGCACACGGCTTATGCCCGAAGACGCCTACCGCTTCGCCCGGGGTGAAGAAGTGCGTTCAAACACGGGGCAGCCGGTAAAGCTCAAGCGACCCTATGACTTCTTTATGATCACTGACCACTCCGATGGCATGGGGCTGATCACCGACTTACTGGAGGGAACTCCCAATGTGATGGAGGATCCATCGGGGCGGGCCTACCACGAGGACTTTAATGCCGGTGGTCAACAGGCCGCCGATGCCATGTACCGACTCATTGGCCAGTTTGCCCAGGGTAAAACGCCCCCGGCACTGTTATACCAACCGGGCGTCCTGGCCTATCGCGCAGTCTGGGAGCGCCTTGTTGGCGCCGCCGAGGAGTTCAACGATCCCGGGCAGTTCACCACCTTTATCGCCTACGAGTGGACGTCACTGGTCAAGGGCAACAACCTGCATCGCAATGTGATTTTTCGCGATGACGCAGACAAGGCTCTGGAGGTCGTCCCATTCACCATGATGCCGCCCATCGGCAGCCAGAACCCCAGAGATCTCTGGGCCTGGATGGCCGCTTACGAGGAAGAAACCGGTGGCGACGTCACGGCGATTCCCCACAACGGGAATCTGTCCAATGGAATGATGTTCCCCCTCCGGGATGATTTTGCCGACGGCAAGGAGCTGGACGCGGCCTACGCAAACAGCCGCATGACCTGGGAACGCCTCTACGAAATCACCCAATACAAAGGCGACGGCGAGGCCCATCCGCTGCTCTCTCCCGACGATGAATTCGCGGACTTCGAGACCTGGGATTACGGCAATCTCGATGTATCCGAGAAAAAGACCGACGCTATGCTGCCCGGGGAATACGCACGCTCGGGTCTCCTGCGGGGTCTGCAGCTTCAGCAAACCCTCGGTGTCAATCCCTACCAGTTCGGCTTCCAGGCCGCCACAGATACCCACACGGGGCTCTCTACCGCCAGCGAGGACAATTTCTTTTCCAAATTCACTACCGTTGAACCCAGCCCTGACCGCACTACCCATGCTGGAAGCAGCAACCCTGAGCTCGGCATCGAGGGTTTTGGTGGAGGCATGTACAACGCTGCAGGATTAACCGCAGTTTGGGCCGACGAAAACAGCCGGACGGCAATTTTTGATGCCATGGAGCGCCGGGAAACCTATGCAACGACCGGTACCCGTATCGCTCTGCGGTTTTTTGCAGGCTGGGACTTTCAGGAAGGCGATGCGTCTGCACCGGATCTTGCCCGGAGGGGCTATGCCGGCGGTGTTCCCATGGGCAGCGAACTATCCATGGCCGACGGCGGTGCACCGCGCTTTTTGATTTCAGTCCTTCGCGACCCCATGGGCGCCAATCTTGATCGTGTGCAGATTGTGAAAGGCTGGGTAAACAGCGACGGCGAAGCGCAGGAAAAGGTCTACAACGTCGCCTGGGGCGGGGATCGGGCGCTCGATGCCAAAGGGAAACTGCCTCCCGTGGGGAATACCGTTGATCTAAGTGTACCGACCTGGAGCAACAACATTGGCGCCGCGGAGCTGTCCACGGTTTGGGAGGATCCAGATTTTGACGCCTCACAGGCCGCGTTCTACTACCTGCGGGCTCTGGAAATACCCACCCCGCGCTGGACCGCCTACGACGCCGTGCGATTTGGGGTTGACGCACCCGAAGGGGTACCTCTGATCACCCAGGAGCGCGCTTACAGCTCTCCCATCTGGTACACGCCCTGAGCCGCTAGCGCCGCGATGACACGATGGGCCGCATCAACTGGGAATTACCCGGCTGCATAACGGACCAACCGGGTACGCTGCGGGGCTGGGGCACGGGCGTGGGACGAACCGGCCTGCCCGGCCGAATCGGTGGTCGCGGGCGCGGTAAAAGAGGCCGTCCATATCCGGGCCAGTAGCTGTTCTGCCAACCGGTAGTCACGGAACCACTGGCAGGCTGGGCCGCAGTGCTTTGCACAGTAGCTGATTGCTGCAGGTCTCTAAGCTTTGCGCGATGTTTTTCCCGCTCCCGCCGATCAGACGCCATGCGGTCCGTGGTATCGCGCATTGCCGCCAGACGCTCCTCGAGCGCGCCGTCCTCCGCCGCGGACGGGACGTCAATGGTCATCACTTCGGCAGACCCGGTTTCCGGAGGGCTGTCACTGAAGGTCGTGACGCCATCTTCCACGGTCTTATAAACGGTCTGCGCTGAGTTTTGCTCTGAGAGAAGCGGCAACAGCAGGAGGGCAACGGCAAATAGTCGTTTCATAAACTGAGTATAGGACAGCTATGCTTTAAGCCAAGGGAATCCCCAAGCGAGGAAAATAAGCGGAGAAACTATTAATGGATAAATCCTTAATCGTAGTCGTGGCCGGATCGACGCTGCTGTTCTTTGGATTAATTGCCTACAAGGCCTGGTGGTTTATTCGCAAGGTGCAGGATGCCCCGAGAGAGGCGGACACCCCGCAGGCACAGAGTATCGAAAAGGCGCCGTCTGCTAAAGAAGAGTCGGCTGCTACAGAATCTGAAGCAGAGCCATAGCCAGCCCAGCAACGACAACAGCCGTTGCAAGGCGGCGCAGAAGCAATTCTCGATCAAAACCGTGGGAACTACGCATGGCGATGACCCCCTGTTGGATAAGTGATTGACGCTGTGTATACGACGGGACCCCGGCACAGGATTACCGCGGAGAAGAGCAAGAGGCAGCACAAGCGCCGCAAAAGAAGATGGGGGCAGACGCATCGCTACTGCCTCCCTCGGGTTGTCTTACTCGGGATTGGGCCGGTAGAGGGATTCCATCACCTGATCCACGGTAAAGGTGCCGGGACGCTGCCGCGGCGGAAAGGCCTGCAGTGATTGCACGAACCGCGTTACCGCGATACGTGCCATGCCCACCGCCGGCGCAACTTTATGATCCCACCAGACGTTATAGCTGTTGGAATCCGTGTCGGCGCGCTCGAAAGGGTCGCGACGCAAATGAAAGACCTTGGGAATACGCAGGGTTACAAAGGGGTCCCGCCACACATCAAAACGTTTGGCCCGTTGCTCCGCAAATACGGTTTTCCAGTCGCCGATGCGCGCCGACACCAATATGCCGTCATCACTGAAGTAGAAGAACTCACGCCGGGGCGTGTCGGTCACCTCACCGGTCAGGTAAGGAAGAAAATCATAGCCGTCCAGATGCACCTTGAAGTTTTTACCGGCGGCGCGATGGCCTTCTTTCAACTTGTCAGCGATGTCCTGCTCCCCCGCCGCGGCCATGAGGGTAGGTACCCAATCCATGTGGGACATGATCTCGTTGCTGATCTGGTTCGGTGCAATCTTGCCCGGCCATCGCACCATGGCTGGCACGCGGAAGCCCCCCTCCCAGTTGGTGTTCTTCTCGCCGCGGTAGGGCGTTATGCCCGCGTCGGGCCATTGGTTGTAGTGAGGGCCGTTATCCGTGGAATAAACGACAATGGTATTGTCCGCTATTCCGAGCTCATCAAGTTTCGCAAGGAGCTGGCCCACATGGCCGTCATGCTCGAGCATGGCATCGTTGTAAAACCCCTGCCCCGACGCGCCGAGCTGCTCATCCTTGACGTGGGTGTAGTAATGCATGCGCGTTGAGTTAAACCAGACAAAGAACGGTTTGTCCTCATCGTGAGCCTTGTCGATGAACTTCAGCGCTTCGCCCAGAAACTCCTCATCCACGGTTTCCATACGCTTTTTGGTCAGGGGCCCGGAATCTTCGATTTTTCCGTCAGCCGATGATCGAATCACGCCGCGGGGACCAAGGAGTTGATTAAACATAGGGTCTTTGGGCCAATCCGGGTCTTCCGGGTTTTCCTCGGCGTTGAGGTGATAAAGATTGCCAAAAAACTCATCAAAACCGTGATTAGTGGGCAAAAATTCATCCTTGTCACCCAGATGGTTCTTGCCGAATTGCCCACTGGTGTAGCCCAGGGGCTTTAGCAGTTCTGCAAGGGTGGGATCTTCGGGCTGTATGCCAATATCAGACCCCGGTATGCCTACCTTGGTGAGTCCGGTGCGCACCGGATGCTGGCCGGTGATGAACGCAGAGCGCCCCGCGGTGCAGCTTTGCTCTCCGTAGTAGTCCGTAAAAACCATACCCTCGTTGGCGATGCGATCGATGTTCGGGGTCTGGTAGCCCATCTGCCCCATGCTGTAACGACTGATGTTCCAGATACCGATATCGTCTCCCCATATCACCAGGATATTGGGACGGTCGGCAGCGCTGGCGTTACCGATGCAGCAAAGCAGCACTGCGGCGATGCCCAGCGCCGTCTGCGACACTCTTAAAAAAGACGTCTGCGGCAGTCTTAAAAAGGGAGTACAAAATTGCATGGGAGGCTCTCTCATGGTTCTTATTAATGAGAGAACTTTATACCAACTTCCCTTCAGGAATCACTGTTAAGTTGGCGACAATTGCCTTGCCTGCTTTTTCCGGGGGTAGCTAGCGAAGGGGGCGCGCGTGCGCCGCTCCGCGGAAAATGGCGTTGGCCACGATCACATTAAGCCCCTCCTGGTAGGCTCGTACCGTAGGATCCTGAGTAAAGGCGATTACCTGGCCATCACCCAGACTGCTGGCCATGACGAAGGGCTTGTAGGCGAGCTGCTTTTTATTTCGCTCCCACAAGTGACCACTGGCAAGAATGGTATCCACATTGGCAAAAGTGACCACATTGGCCCCCTCATTGAGGCGGAGCGGCGTATAGACGTCAGATGTTCGTGCCAGTACATGGAGCTGCGGCGCAACCCCCGCGGCCAACCAGTGATCGCCATCTACCTGTGTCAAAAGCTGCGCACCCCCCATTCCGTCGGGCGCTGCCTTGCGGGACTCCGTCGCCATCGCAAAGGTCTCCTGGTCCAGCGCAGTGCCAGGCACCCGGGCTTGCTCGACGTCACCCTTCTCGTCCTCGGGAAGGAGCTCAAGACGGTACTCGCGACGACTCGCCAGCAAGTCAGCCTCGGGATCTGCCAATAAACGGGTTGCCCGCGCCAGACTGATGAGAACGCCGCCGCGATCTACCCATTCGCGGAGCTGCGCAATGCCACTCTCACCCAGCGCATCGGCATATCCCTCATAGGTGTCCGGCAGCACCAGCACCTGATA
>NZ_CBFHZO010000065.1:0-5459 GCF_965660375.1 Congregibacter sp.
TGCAGGGTAACCGCTGCGGATTCAGTGCTCTGTATAAAACGCACATCCTGGGGTGGCACCGGCAAACGAACCTCGGCCTTTTCAGCCCCCAGAACCCGACCCAGGCGGGTACCAACGCTGATGAACTGCCCCAACTCCACGGTCTGTTCATCAATCACCGCGCGATAAGGGGCGAGAATTTCCGTGTTTGCCAGATCACGTTTTGCGCGTTCAATTCTGACCTCGGCCGCAGCGACGGAGGCCTCCGCTTCTTCAACCCGGGCGGCCTGGCGCAGGGATTTCGCCTCGGCCAGAGACAGCTTTGCACTACTCAGCGCCTGCCTTGCCTCCGCCAGAGCCAGCTCATAGTCCGTGGGATCAATACGCAGGAGAGGCTCCCCCTCATCCACAACAATCCCGGGCTCAAAAAGCGCCGACTGCCACAGCACTTTGCCTCCGACCTGGGCGGTGAGCTCCAGCTGCCGCCAGGCCGTTACGTTCCCATAGGCCACGACGCTAACTTCCTGTTCCGCCCTTTGCACCGTCTGCACGGCCACTACCGGGGGCGGGATAGTGACGCTCCGTGCTTCCAACTGGGGACGACTCTTCACCATCAGAAGCGCGGCCATTGCGGCTAGCGCAAGTATGGCCAAAGGACGGACAAGCGTTATCAGTCGGGACATAATCATGGACTATTCAGGGCGATCAGACATTTTACGCGCATAAGGGGAGTACGTATCAACGCCTGGCACCTCTTTGCTGGTGCGCTCCTTGCAGTTGGCTTCTAGATGGAAAGCATTCGAGACAACGCCACGGGTTTACGCCACTATGCATGTACGGCCGCACACTCGTGGTGCACTGCAATAAAAATGAGAACCAAAATGGAACATCGCGTCGAAGGGTACGGCTTTTCCCGCCGCCAGTTGTTGTCGCTCATGGGCAAGGCCGGCGGGTCCATCGCGGTTTGGCATTCGGCACAGGCGCTGGGACTCATGAGCACGCCCGCCGAACCCTCGCGGCCTCAGGGGAGGATGCTGACGCCTCTAATGCACAAGAATGGCACGCGTCCCAGTGTCGCTGTGCTTGGCGGGGGCATCGGCGGCCTGAGCGCCGCCTTCGAGCTCGAGCAGGCCGGCTACGATGTCACGATACTTGAGGCCTCCCACCGCATCGGCGGACGTAACTTTACCGTGAGGGCGGGCACAGTCATTGATGAACTTGGCAATCGCCAGGTGTGCAACTTTGATAATGACCCGGATCTTTATTTCAATGCGGGTCCTGCACGAATTCCGGCCATGCATCTTCGTCTCATGAACTACTGTCGGGAATTCGCCATTGAGCTCGAACCCTTTATCAACAGTAATTACAACGCCTGGGTTGTTGATAAAGCGATTAATGAAGGCCAACGGACTCGCCAGCGCGATGTAATTGCCGATGCTCGTGGGTTCATCGCTGAACTTGCGGCGAAGGGTGTCAGTGATACGTCGCTGGATGCCAAGGTCACCGACGCTGATCTCGAAAAGCTCACCGCCTATGTTCGCGATTTTGGGGACCTCAACCCTGAATCCATGCGCTACGAGGGATCTTTGCGAGCGGGATTGCTCACGGATGGCATGCTAGACCCCATAAAGGTAAAACCGGCCGGCTCCGCCAAAGAGCTGATGAACAGCCAGTTTGTCCGAAACGCCATGCTGTTTGCCGAGAACGAATATCAGGCGCCGTCCATGATGCAGTCCCGGGGCGGCATGGACCGTATCGTGGATGCTTTCGTCGCGCGACTCAGAAAACCACCGGTGACCCGGGCAAGAGTGGTCGAAATCGTCAATCGAGAAAACAGTGTCACGGTACATTACGAGCAGGATGACAAAATTAGGACACTGCGCGCCGACTACTGTCTGAACTCCATCCCAGGACAGATTATGGCGGGAATCAAGCACAACTTCTCTCCGCGCTACACCCAACTGCTTGGCGAGATCAAACGGGGCATGCTGTCGAAAATTGGTTTTCAAATGTCCCGTCGATTCTGGGAAGACGAGGGCATCTATGGCGGTATCAGCTGGACCGATCGTTCGACCCTGCAGATTTGGTACCCCAGTCACGGAAGCCATCGGCCCAAAGGCGTGGTGCTGGGTGCCTACATCTTCTCCCCGGATGACAATGCCGCACTAGGCCGCCTCTCACACAAAGAACGTCTCGAGTACGCCCTGGTCTCCGGGGAAGCTGTGCACCCGGGCCAGTATCGAGCGCATATGGAAACCGGAGTGTCCGTCGTCTGGCATCGCATGAACCACCTGCTGGGCTGTGGGAGCGGGATCGGCCACATAGGAGATGTATTTGACGTTGAGGCAGACAAGATCCGTGCACAGCTCCTTGGGGGCGACGGGCGGCACTTTATGCTGGGTGATCAGGTGAGCAAACATCCAGGATGGCAGGAGGGCGCCTTGGCGGTAACAGAGCGCGTATTGCAGACTGTGCACCAACGGGAATCCGCCCGACGGCTGAGTGCGGCATCATGAGATTGCTGCAAACGTCAAGGCTGCTTGCCGTCATTCTTTTGCTGCTAGCACCATCAGTGCACAGCGCCGAACCCCAGGGCCGCTTTGATCCCAAAGACTACGAGTACTGCCTGGTGTGTCATGGCGGACTTGGCCAGGGTAATGCGGCCATAGAAGCGCCAGTCCTGGCGGGCATGGAGGAGTGGTCCCTGCGCAATCAGCTCCAGGCCTTTCGCGAGGGCTGGCGTGGCACGCACGCCCTTGACCTCATCGGCATGGAAATGCGGCCCATGGCGCTTGCGCTGGATGAGGAAGAAATAGCCGGGGTCGTTGCTTATCTAAAGCGGCTCTCAATGCAAATAGCACCGGACACGGGCACCGGTAACGTAACCCAGGGCAAGAACACCTATGCCGCCTGCATTGCCTGCCACGGCGAGACGGCAGAAGGCAAAGAGGCCTTACAGGCCCCCGCCCTGGCTTATCAGGATGTCCGCTACCTCGAGCGCCAGCTGAGGAACTTCCGGGATGGTATCCGCGGCAGCCACCCTGACGACCAGCGCGGCGCCTCCATGGCTGCAAGTGCGGCAGCCCTGGACGACGCGGCCATAGCCGACGTCGTCAGCTATATCCGCAGCTTAGCGCCCTGATCCCACCACTCAGCTCTATTCGGAAGCCCGGGCTGCCACTACTTCGATTTCGACGAACCATCCTGCCCGCGCAAGACCCGCTATCTGAAAAGCCGAGCGCGAGGGCAGGTTCGGTTGCGCCTCTGTCCCAAAAAACTGGGTGTAGCCGCGCATGAATCCTGAAAAATCCATGCGACCGTCCGTCTCCGGCGTACCCACAAGATAAGCGCGCATCATGACCACGTCACCCATATCGAGACCCAGGCGCTGCAGCCGGCTCTGCACTTCTTTAAGCACACTCACCGTCTGTACCTCGGTGTCACCATAGGTCGCAGGGTCGTTGGGATCACCATCTTCGACGATAGGTTTGGGCACGGCGCCGCTGACAAAGATAAGTTCAGAGGCACCGGGCACCTGCACAGATTGGGCGATGGGAAAATCAGAGCCCGGCGTTTTGTTCCGGGTGATTTCATCGGCGACGGCGGACAGACTACCGACAGCTAAAAGGCCACCCGCAAGCAGGGATAGAAAAGACAAACGATTCATGACGCAGCGACTCCTTTTGGTTTAGATTGACTACAACCCACCCGAGAGGCGCGGTGAGATAGTGTGTTCACACTAATTCATTGGCGGCGTCGGGTCGACCGGCGTTTGAGGCACTGAACGCTGCAACGGTTGCAGTACCGCAGGTGCCAAGGCAGTGACCCAAACTCATAGCAAGAAAAACAGGCAGGCAACTACGATGGCAGCTGACGACGACAGGCCTTATCCCGCCGATACCCTGGGTATGGATAGCGCAGAAATGCGGCGCCTGGGCTATGCCGCGGTGGATGCGGTGATCGAACATCTGGAAAGTAAAAACAATAGCCCGGCCATCGCCTCTTCGGATGCTGACACTCTCCTTGCCGCACTCGGCGGCGCGCTTCCAGAGCAACCCCAGGCAACGGACAAGAGTCTTGAGCTACTCATGCACACCGCGCTCCATCATCAACAGCATGGCGACCATCCCCGCTACTTTGCCCGGGTTCCAGGTCCCAGTTCCTACGCCGCCATTATCGGCGAGTGGCTGGGGGTGGGGTTCAACACCATCGCCGCATCCTGGCCCGGTGGCGCAGGCCCTTCCGCAATAGAGCTGATCGTTATCAACTGGCTTTGTCAGCTCATGGGACTGCCGGAGGACTACGAAGGGGTGCTGGTGAGCGGCGGCTCTCAGGCCAGCCTCACTGCCATAGCAGCGGTGCGGGCCAGTCGCGGGCCCGGCTGTGTCTACCTCAGCGATCAAACCCATGCATCCCTTGGCAGAGCCCTTCGCACACTCGGCTTCGACGAGCGGCACATTCGCCTGCTACCCAGCGATGCCGAGCACCGACTCACCGAAGAAACGGTAGCCACGGCCATCGCAGAGGACAGCAGAAACGGACTCAGCCCACTCATGGTGATTGCCACTGCTGGGAGCACCAACACCGGCGTGGTGGATCCACTGCAGGAACTCGCAGCGCTCTGCGACACCTGGGATCTATGGCTGCATGTTGATGGCGCCTACGGAGCGCCCGCAGCGCTCAGCCCGAAGGGTGCGGCGACATTGGCGGGACTAGACCGCGCAGACTCTTTGACCCTGGACCCTCACAAATGGCTTTTTCAACCCTACGACGTGGGCTGCCTCCTTATAAAGCCCGGTCTGCTGGAACCCTGCTTTGCCATGAACCCGGAGTACCTCAAAGATGTGCAGGGCGCCGACAACGCCGTGGATTTTCGTAACCGCGGCTTTGAGCTGACCCGCCGGTCCCGGGCACTTAAGCTGTGGTTGAGCTTTCGCAGCTATGGCGTCGCCAAGTTCCGCGAAGCCATTGAGTACAGCATTAATCTCACGGAAATTGCGGAAGACTATTTACGCAAGAATCCTACGCGCTGGGAGGTGGTAACCCCCGCGCAGCTCGGTATCATCTGTTTTTCTCTTCGGGGTGAAACGGCTGAGGAACACGAGCGGCGTGCCCGGGCACTATCGGAGTCAGGTTTCGCCTGCGTGACCACAACCCGACTCAAGGGGCGTACCGTGCTAAGGCTGTGCATCATCAACCCACTCACCACCGAATGGGATATTCGCGAAACTATTGACCGTCTGGGAGCGTGATCACCGCGCTCGTCCCACCAAAACGGGGGTCCGATACAGCGGTCAGCGGGCCGTCCTTCGGCCGCCAGATCAACTGTACGTTACCGTACTCATAGCCGTGAGGCTCTACTTCATAGCCGCGCTGCTTCAGGGCACCAATGGTTGAGTCCGTGAGCGGTGTTGTCGGAGAGTAGCTAATCAGGTCCTTCGGCAGCAGCTGATGGTGGACCCGCGTCGCGGCCTGCGCCT
>NZ_CBFHZO010000066.1:0-5087 GCF_965660375.1 Congregibacter sp.
GTCTGCGCAAACAAAAAACCGGTGTTGGTGTAGTACACGGGTATGTCCCGATCCACGCGACTGATCATGTGCAATAGCGGCAGGCTCTGGGATTGAAAGGAACTGGTGGTAAAGACCTTCTTCCCCGCATCGAGATAGGCGTGCAGTTGCTCCACCACCTTATCGGCGCGGGCCTCCAGATCTTTTTTGTCGAGAATATCCACTTCGTGCTCGCTTTCTTTCGTGAGGCGGGCAGTCTACGGGCATTCAGCGCCGGAGTATTAGACAGCTTTGTTTCTTGCTAATGCTCGAAGGGAATATCGTAAGCCTTGCGGCTAACTGGAAAGCAATAACGTTTTAACGTTATGATGTCACAATAGTTGGCAGGAGAGCCCCGTGAGTGATTTATCCAAACGCTCAACAATTTATTTTGAGCCCAGCATCCATCAAGCCCTCAAGGTAAAAGCAGCCGCAACCCAGCATTCGATTTCAGAGTTAGTCGATGAGGCCATTCGTCTGCTGATGAGTGAAGATCAGGAAGACCTGGCGGCCTTTTCCGACAGAGAAGATGAAAAGGAAATCAGCTACGAAGCACTGCTTAACGACCTGAAGAAGCATGGCAAGATATAGCCTTACGTTTAAAAAGTCGGTTACCAAAGACCTACGAGCGATTCCGACTCAAGACCTCAGCCGAATTCTCCAAAAAATTGAAGCTTTAGCCGATGACCCCAGACCCCATGGGTGCACGAAGCTCTCTGCCCAGGAACGGTACCGTGTGCCCCAGGGACAATACCGTATCGTTTACGAAGTCCGAGAATCAGTACTCGTCGTACACGTCCTTAGAGTGGCTCATCGAGGGGCCGTCTACCGGCGGAATTAACGCTATGCTTCGACCCACCTTATCAACCCATCAATAGCTGAAAGTAATGCGGCGCCTTGTCCACCGCCAAAACGATGGACGTAAGCAGGCCGACGACCAATACAAGATTGCGCCACCACTCAGCCTGAAACTCGCCCATCACCGCGCGGCTGTTAACGAGCACAATCACGATAATAAAAGCCAGGGGAATCACGATCACGTTGATGCCCATGAGCAGGATCACTTTCAACAGGGCCGGAAAATCCCAAAAAGGCGCTAACGCGGCGGCCGCGAGCACAAACCCCGAAAGCACGCGATGATAGAGTCGGTTGTCTGCGCTAAAGCGCCACTCCTTGCCCCCCATATCCAGCATGAAATAAATGGTGACCTGGGCAGCCACCACGAGGGTAGTCATGGCCGCGGTGAACAGACCGAGGGAGAAAATTATCGGACCCAGGGTAGAAAACATCCCGGGCAAGGCATCCCGGAACACGGCCGATGCCTGCGCTACATCCGCAAAATCCGCATGTTCAGGTAATGAGTACAAGGCGTAACCGCCGGCGATCACCACGAACATGGCGTAAGCACCGAAGATGAACCCCATATTGATGATGGCTTGTCTGAACGCTTTACTCAGTTCATCACGACTGCCCCCGTCATCGGCGCACATGTAGGGCATCCCCAACAGAGCCGCGGGTGCCACCGCCGCCCCCACCATGGCGATGATGGAACTGGTGGCGATGCGGGGAGCACCACCGCTGGGCACCGGTAAATCGTCAGGCAGAGAAGGGACGAAGCCCGCCAGAATCGCGGGGAGCTCCACCAGACCTCGCAGCGCGACCACCAGAAAACACACAAACATCAGTACCATGAGCAGGGTCATGACCCGTTGCATGCGTTCGTAACCACGGGAGAAAACCAGCCACAGCACGGCACCGGAAAGCACGACAGACAAAAGTACATCAAGCCCAAGAGACAGACCCGCACCACCCTGCCCGGCACCCATACCCAGCAAGGTCTGAAACGCCGAGGACATCACCGATATCTGTCCCATGGTGACCAAAAAATGTACCGGGACCACCAGCAACAGAATCAACCAGGCCAGCGCTGCGCTGATGCGGGTGCGCACGAGGGCGAACATACCCCGCGTGGGATTGAGCGCGCCAATGCGGGACGCAGTGTCGACGGAGATAACAAACACCGGCAGCATCGCCACAATCACCCATAGCAGGTCATAGCGAAACCAGGCACCGGCCAGAAGGAAAGATGCCACAGCGCCAGCGCCCATAGTGCCCGCCGCCATCACCGCCGCCGGTCCCACCAGGTTACTGAAGATACGGACGATCATGCTTGCATTTCCCGGCTAAAAATCAACGACGACCTAAACAAACGCTCACTCAGCGAGCCCATGATCATCGCGATGAACGGCACCGCCTTTCATCACAAAGCTGATGCTGCGAAGGGCACTGATGTCCTGGGTAGGATCCGCGTCTACAAAAACCAGATCAGCGAATTTGCCCTCGGCAATAGATCCCAGGGAGTCCTCCTCACCCAGCATCGTCGCCGTTTGAATGGTCGCAGAGCGCAGGGACTCAAGAGGCGTCATGCCCGCCTCCACGTAATACTCGGCCTCGCGCACCGTCGCTGTGGTTCCGTCGTTGGGCTCCTGGGGTAGCTGATCGGTACCCAGACCGATATTCACGCCCACGTCGATGGCCGTACGCAGAGCTTCCCAGTGCTGTTTGCCCACCGAGTCGCGGCGATCGAGATACCACTGGGGCGAGCCGATGCGCTCAAAAAACGGTGCCGTCGCCGGCTGACTCACGACAATGGTGGGTACCAGCCAGGTGCCCGCGTTCTTCATTTTTTTCAGCACTTTTTTGTCCAGGGTGTAGCCGTGCTCGATGCTGTCCACGCCGGCATCGACGGCAACGGTAGTGGCTACGGAGGATCCAGAATGGGCGGCCACCTTGGCGCCGTAGCGATGGGCCGCATCAACCACCGCATTGATTTCTTCGGGCGTCATCAGGGCCTCAGCAATGTCGCCGCCGTCGGTGGCGATGCCACCGGAAATAAGAATCTTCACCCAGGACGCGCCTAGACTGATCTGCTGCCGAGCAGCTTTGACCAACTCATCAGGGCCATCGGCGTAAAGAACACCGGGCTTGGAACCGTGTCCCCCGGTGATGATGAGTGACTCCCCCGCCGAGAAAATCCGCGGCCCTGACGACTCCCCCTTGCGAATGGAACGATCGAGAGCAAGATCGGCATGGCGGTCATCGCCGGGAATTCGAATGGTCGTAACGCCGGCGGTGAGCATCCCCCGCGCGGCGGCAGCCATACGCAGCGCCAGGGCCGCGTCAGTCTCATCAGACAGCTCATTGGCCATTGTGCCCGGGAGTATCAGCCCGGGATGCACATGCATATTCATCAAACCGGGAATGATCCAATGCCCGGACGCATTAATGCGTATAGCATCGTCGGGTATCGCCACATCATCTCTGCTACCGACGGCGCTAATGCGGTCGCCATCGACGAGAATCACGGCGTCCTCCAAAGGTTTGCCACCCTCCAGATCAACCACGTTGCCGCCCACAAGGGCCGTCACCGCGACAGCGGTCTGGGTAAACAACAGCACCGGGACAAGGGCCGCAGCATAAAGGGCATTCGCTAAAATTTTCATTGATACATTCCTGTGGTGGTGTAACCGCCCTGGCACAAACTAATCGGGCATCTGTCGATTAATCTCAGCCTCGAGGAGCGCCATGGGGAGCGGGCCAGCCCGCAGCACCGCGTCCACCCACATTCGAAGCGGCGGAAGCGCAACCTGCGACTCATAAGCTGCATAAAGATCTTTGAAGGCTTTAAAGCCAGTAAAGTAATCCGTGATCTGCAGGGGCGAATTCACCACGCGCTGCCACAAATTCGTGGCGAATTGCGGGGCAAGCAAGCCCTCTTCGCGGGCGAAGCGCAGTACCTCTGCCTCGCCCCAGGTGGCGGTATGCACCTGCACACTCACATAGGCTCGGGTCGCGTTCTCCAGGCGTTTCCGCAGATGCGCCAGACGGGTCAACGGCACGTTCCCCGCCCAGCCCGCATCCAGCATGAGCTCCTCCACAAAACTCCCCCAGCCTTCAACGTAGGAACCATTGGAGAACAGTGATCGCAGCGCCGGCGCCTCGCTCACCGCCACCTTGTATTGCAGGTAATGACCCGGGAACATTTCGTGAGCAAGAATCATCGTGTTGAAGTGCGTATTAAAGGAGCGATAAAACCCCTCTTTCACTTCTGCGGGTGCATCATCGGGCACCGAGGGCACATAAAAAAGCGTGTCTGCCTGCGGATCAAAGGGACCGCTGGGATACACACCACCCACGGCGGCACCGCTGAAATGCGCGGGTGAAAGGGCAATCAGCAGTGTGGTGGGCTTGGGCACCGTGGCGATCTGCTGCCGTTCCACAAAGCGCTCAGCGGCAAAAGTAAGTTCGGTAAAACTTTCGAGAAAGGCGGCGCTGTTGTCCTGGCGATCCATTTCCATGGCCTCCAGGGCTTCTGCGAGTCTCTCGTCGTCGTTAAGTTCTAACAACCGAAAACGCTCTGCGTCATCCTTGATGGTGTTTGCCCAGCGAATGGTCTCCTGGTACATGAATCCGCGAACTGCCCTGACTTCTTCACCCGCTGCGGCAAGGAGTTTTGAGGGCGAATACAGCCCCGACGTACGTCGCTGCAATTTTGCGGTGTAAGCGTCGACACCAATAGCCACCTGCGCCTTCGCCACCGGGAGAATCTGCTCTTGTAGATGCGATTGCAGGGCTGTCATCGCGACCAGGGCCTCGGCGATAGCCTCCCCGATGTTCTCCTTGCCTGAAACCTGTGGCCAATTGGCCACCAGCTCAGGGAGACCGCTGCTATAAAACTCAACACTGCCAGCCAACACGCGGAGCGCGCGACGGGTGCGCAGGGTATTCCCCGAAGACAGCGAACGCACACCCAGACGACAGAGCCGAGCCACTCCCCGCAACCTCGCAAGGAGAGCTTCGCTGCGCTCCTCTTCTGAGAGCTGTTCCCGCACCAGCAGGTGTGTCAGTGCCTGTGATACCTGCTCGGCATACCATTGGGGCTGCCGCGTGAGCGGCTCGTCTTCTCTCCAGGTCGCCAGTTCGTTCTGCACCTGCGCGAGGATCACCCGGGCGTCTACGTTTTGGTCGCCGAGCAGTACGCCCGTGGAGCCTGCAAGCGCAGTCCGCAA
>NZ_CBFHZO010000067.1:0-10803 GCF_965660375.1 Congregibacter sp.
AACGGCTTATTCAGCCTGACCAGCTCGTTGATGAGTCGCTCGCTGCTCTGATAGTGCACGTTGTCATCCCCGGTGCCGTGCACCAGTAACAGCTCACCCTCGAGGTTTTTAGCGTGGGTGATAGGAGAGGCTTCAGCGTAATCATCGGCGTATTCCTCAAGCAACCCCGAGTAGCGCTCCTGATAGATGGCGTCGTAAAGACGCTGATCCGTCACCGGCGCCTGGGATACCCCCACTTTGTACTGCCCGGGGTAACGGAACAGCATGTTGAGCGTCATGGACCCACCGCCGGAATGACCCCAGATGCCCACGTTGTCCGCGTCAATGTAGGACCAGCGCTCGGTCATCGCTGCAAGGGCGTCGGATTGATCCCGGGAGGCGAGAATGCCGATGCCGCCGTACACAGACTGCCGCCAGTCCCTGCCGCGGGGGGCGCGGGCGCCGCGACTGTCCACGGACGCAATCAGATAACCCTGCTGTGCCATGTAAAGATGCCAGAGATGCCGTTTGCCGCCCCAGGCATCGCGCACTGTTTGTCCGGCGACTTCGCTGTATACATAAAAAACAATGGGGTAGCGCTTGCTGGCATCAAACTGCGGGGGCCTGATGAGGTAGCCATCCAACGGTAAACCGTCCCGTGCCTCTACGCGGAAGAATTCCTGTTCTCCGAGACTCAGCTCGGCGATTTGCTCCAGCAGGGCCGCATTGTCCTCAAGTATTGCGATTTCGCGATGCTCCGGCAGTGAAATGAGACGGTACTGCGGGGGCTGCATAAAGCTTTCGTGGGTGTGTACTGCCCACTGTCCGCCTTCCGATACTTGATAGCTGTTTGTCCCTGCAAAATCTGCCGGCGTGATTTTTTCCAGGTTGCCGCTGCCGTCCAGACGGGAGCGAAACAGATAGCGGGCCTCCATGGCGTCGGGGGATGCGATGAAATAAACCCAGCCCGAAGCCTCGTCGACGTGAGCCACGGCCGTGATATCGAAATCGCCGGGAGTAAGGTCTACGAAGGTCTCGCCATCATCAGTGGCGCGATAAATATGCCACCAGCCATCCCGCTCGCTGAGCCAGAGAAAGTCGCCGCTGGCCTTAAGCCACTGCACGTCTTCGACATCAAAGAGATAATGAGGTGCCTGCTCCACAAACACCGTTGATGCTTCACCGCTGTCGGCATCAGCGTAAAACACCGTGTTGGTGTCCTGTCGGCGGTTAAGCTGTTGCACGATGATTTTATCGGAGGAGGGCGCCCAGTCCATGCGTGGCACGTACATTTGCCGCGGGTCCCCCGGGAGATTAGCCCACACGGTTGCGCCGCCCGCTATATTAACGACGCCCACTTGAGCAGCGGAGATGGTCTCGCCTACCTTGGGGTAGGGTACTTCGACGACTTCCGGATACAGCTCATCGGTATTGTTGATGAGCGTGAAATTACGCACGCCCGAGGTGTCAAACTGCCAATAGGCAATCCGCTGACCGTCCGGGCTCCAGCGAAAGCCGTCGCGAATGGAAAATTCTTCTTCGTAGGCCCAGCTCATGATGCCGTTGATGATGTGATCGCCGGCGCGCTCGCTAAGCTGGGTGATTGTTTGTGATTCGAGGTCCTCTACAAAAATGTTTGCCTCTTTGACGTAGGCGACCTGCCCGCCGTCCGGTGAGAACTTGGCAAACTGCAGGGTCGATGGTTTTGCATCGCCGCCGAGCTGACGTAACTCGCCGCTTTTCCGGTCCAGTACCCAGTAATCGCCTCGGCTCTTAACCCGCCAGACTTTCTTGCTGTTGGTGTAAATCAGTAGCTTGCTCTGATCTTTGGACCAGTGGTAATCGTCGATGGCAAGGGGCTGCTCGGCGCCATCAGGGGTGAGCGTATCGACGTCTACCAGCACTCTCCGCTCGTCGCTGTTGGGATCGTAGAAGACGATTTCCTTCGGTGCGGGGGCATCATCCTTTGCGTTGCTCTCGTCCTGCGCGTTCTTGTCATAGCCGGCTGGCGTCTCGAGCATCGTGTAGCCGCTTTTATCACTCAACCACTGCAGCCGACCCGGGGCTTCAGCTTTGAATGCGTCCTCTTTGAAAATAGCGTCGAGCGTGAGTTCCCCTTGCGGAGCTGCGGCAGCGGGCGCCTGTGCCTGCGCCGGAGAGTCGATGTTTGAACAGGCCACTAGAAGAGCTCCAATAATTGCCGCGACCAAAAGACGCAGACAGTGAGAGTTTGCAGAAAACATAGTGTGATTGTGCCGTGAATAAAAAAGAGATTGTGTCGCCATTAAGCGTTGCACTGCAAATCGGTTTGGTGCGAGCGCCCCTGCGCCCTTTTGTCAGCGAGGCTCGGGCCTGGCTCCGGGGTACTGCGTTAGAAGCCCGCCAGCTGATGCAGGGACCGGTTTTCATAGCGGTAGATACCCGCTTGGGCGGCGTCGCACAGCGCAAGAATGGCTGCTCCCACGGCGTCGACGGCGATGCCGGCGTAGCGGTCCAGCGGCCCTTTGAGAAACACCCGCGTCAGCGGGTCGGTGCAACGCAGGAGGGTTTCAACAGGACGGTTCTCCTGCCGTTCTCCCAGCAGTAATCCCGGTTGTACAATGTCGAGACGGCTAAAGCCCAGGGACTCGAGTTCTCGTTCCACTTCGCCTTTTACGCGAGCATAGAAAACCGCGGCTTTGGCATTAGCGCCCACGGAGCTGACGACGATGAAATGCTTCACGCCCGCGTCTTGTGCAGCCCTGGCAAAGGTGAGTACGGCGTCATAGTCCACACTGCGAAAGGCGTCTTTTGAGCCGGCGCTGGCGATGGTCGTGCCCAGGGCACAGATGGCCACGTCAGCGTTTGGCAGATCTATTGGCGTCCGAAAATCCGTGATGATCTCATTGGGTACCCGGCCGGTTGCCCGCCGGCCTACGGTGGTGACCTGCAGTTTCTCCACATCATGGGCTGCAAGCACTGCTTGCCCCACAAGCCCTGTTGCACCGGCCAGAAGCGCTGACGTCATTGCGTCTCGATCGCTGTGGTGGCGAGCAATCTGATCAGGGCAGCTGGGAGAGGATTATTGATGGTGAGCATGATTGCACCTGTGACGGGATTTCCAAGGAGTGTCCCACTGCTTGCTGGGCGCGACAAGCGTGGCGCTGCCCGCTAACACGATCATGATGCCCCCCTGTACCGGGAGATGCGGTGAGCTGAGCAGTCAGTGCGATGGATGGCAGCCTGCGGTGATTGATCTCCCCGGGTATTCATCGAATGATGGACTCATACCGGCGGGGGTGCAGACAAAGCTCTGAGCGACGCCAGATAGATACTACTTACCGAGGAAAAACTGTGAATTCTCTATCCCGAATGACTGCCATCGCACTGTTGTCGTTTGCTGCCAGTGGCTGCGTTTTTATTGATGGCAAATATGTTGATCATAATGATTGGCGTGACGATCAGAGCGATAATCGCGCCATGATCAGCAAGCTGGAAATCGGTACCTCGCGCAACTCGGTGGTTGATAGCCTGGGCACGCCGGCAGATTCCGAGGCCTTCACCCACGATGGCGAGGAACTGCGGGTGCTTTTTTACCGCACCCAGCGCAAACACTCCGATGGTGAGACCACCCGCGATGAGACGACGCCCCTGGTGTTCAAGAATAATCAGCTCATCGGCTGGGGTGACAGCGTTTATCGCGACTATCGCTCCTGAGCCGGATCGTACGCTGACCTATCGGATTACCTAGCCGCTCTTAAGTACCCGATCGCCCAATTGCCCGAACAGTGAATATTCCTGTTCGTAGATATGCTCCAATTTGTTCTCAGCCCGCTTCCACCCTGTTGCGTCTGCAGGCGTAGCGGCAATTGCCTGCAGCATGGGTGAGAGCGCGTTCCATTCCTGCGCTGCGCTTTCTGCCAGTGATACCGCCTTCGAGTCTACGAGATCGGGTCGCTGCACAGCGGCCCAGCGCATAAACGTCGCGAAGTGATCACGGAAGAATCCGCCGCCGGTGCCGAATTTTACGATGGCGTTGTCCAGGTACTGAACGTGCGCCAGCGGGTCCTCTAGCGCTGCCCAACGGGGGAACACATTGATCAGGGTGCGGAGCCCATGCAGTCCCACCGCCAGTTCGCCATCACTACCGCCCCGTAGTTTTTCCATAAGGTCCTGCTGACTATGGTCGAGGTTGAGCATGCGCTCGGCGGATTTTCGAAGGGCGATCCCACAGGCGTCAGCCAGGCTATGACGCACGTCCGTGGAGTGGAACTTGCCCCAGCTGTTGTAGGTGGACAGGCCGCCCGGCGGGTTGCGGCTCAGACGAACGCCCTCGGTGGAGCAGGTCTGGGTCTCTTCGTCAGTGCGATCCGCTACATACACTTCGTCGCGCTCATCGTCAAAACCCAGCAAGACGTAGCGATGACCGGGGAAGTGCACTTTGAACTTTCGGTAGTCCAGGTAGTAGATGTCACCGGATAGCATGGTGGGGCGTCCGGCGATGACTTCCTGTCGCACATCCTCCCAGGCCTGATCGTTGTCGGGATCGGGTGTTTCCCGATAGTCGATACCCAGGGCATCAGTTACGTCGGTTTCGAAGGATGATCCCCGGCCAAAACACATATAGGGCGGTTCGGCATGGGGGTAATCAAAGTAGACGGCGTCCAGTCCCGAACCCAGGCCGAACACCACGCCTTCATCCAGATCCAGACCCGTGTAATGAAAAATCAGATTGCGCATGGAGCCGCTGCCACAGTGGCCGGCGGTGAGGTTTCGATAGTTCTCGATAAGGACGCGCATCAGTGTTTCGCTGCCAGCCTCTGAGGTTTACTGCTTTGCCGCGGGCGTTACACCGGCGACGTATAGGAGCCCCGCCATAATTGCCATGTTCTTGATGAAATTCTGCATCTCGTGGGCCCGCTGCAGTCCTTCTTCCAGCGCCCAGAAGTTATGCATGTAGATGCTGATGACCAACGTGAGTCCCGCGAGAACAAAAGCCATGATCTGCGTACGCCATCCCGCCACAAGGCATGCGCCACAACCCAGCTGCAAAATAATGGTGAGCACCAGCAGCGGTTGCACCAATGGCACGTTGTGGTCCGTCATATACTGCACCATGCCTGCGAACCCCGTAATCTTGCTAATCCCCGGGATGATGAAATACAGCCCAAGAAGGGCGCGTCCGCTCAGCAGCAAGGCACGTTGAGACAGGGCAAGGTTATCGTTCATAAGTCGCTAGACCAGCTGGAGTTGATGGGTTTCGGCGCGAAACTCGATGATATCGCCATTGTGCATTTTGCGTCCCTTGCGCGTTTCAACCTCGCCGTTCACTGATACCTGCCCGTCGCCAATGAGTAATTTGGCCTCCCCGCCGGTGGTCACCAGTCCTTCAAACTTGAGGATCTTGTATAGCTCTACCGGTTCGCGGGTAATTTCGATGATGCGCATAGCATTCCTGGGACAGACATGATGGTGGCGGGAGTTTACCCATCACCGGAGAGGATCACACCTTATCAGCCCAAATGGCGAAGGTGACGCGTGGTGGCTAAATGCGTGTTTTGGAGTGCAGCTCACGCCCAAAACCTGAATGCTCAAAAGGCATGCAAATCCCTCGAGCGGCCCAACATCGATTTTGCCTGTGTCGCTGATCGGGTCACGGCGTATAAGGAGCTGTCACCTAACGCCGCGGCGGTCGCTTTTATCGATCAAAGATACCTGTATGCGCTCGGCAAAGAAAACAGCTACGAAGCCGGTCTGAGGTGCGCTTTCAAAGATCCCATGACCGCCATGGGTATCATGATGGCCTACGAGCCTCTCGGAGGTCGAAAAACGGAGCGTCTTGAAGAGGCAGAGCTCGAGATCTACTACCGCTCTTTTTCCGATTACAGCGATGACGCGCGCACTTCGGATGAACTCGCTGCCATGCGCGGTGAAGCCATGAATATGTCAGCGGAGGACTTTCAGGCGCTGCAGGATGTCGCCCGAGCAAAGCTCTCAGAATGTAATGATCCGGATGCTAATTACTGCTCGGCACTACTGTCTGCCGCTTCACTGCTGTTAGTGTCGGCGGGAGCCTGTTGGGACATGTTCCGCAGCATGGCGCCAATACCCTGAAGGTTGAGGGGCTCCGCGGGAAGCTCAAAGCGCGCCGGGTCTATGTTGTCGCCGTTAATGTCAGTCACGGTCATTTCCTGGCCGTAGCGCAAAAGCCCCGAGTTGATGTCCGCCAGCGCTTTTTGAATCGATGCGGTGCTGTCAGCCGTTCCCTCGGAGGTCAGCTTTGAAGCAACGCCCATCATAAGGAACAGTCCGTCGCGAAATTCCAGTGCTCTGGGATCATCAGAGAGTACTACTTCTTCTATTTGTTCATTGCCGTTTTCGTCGACAAAGTTAAGTTCGTAGACATCGCCCTTGATCCCCGCAACAACTTCTGTTCGTCCGGTTTTGTCCAAAGACCCGATTTCCGAGTTGAACTGTGCCGGTACCGTTGTTGCCACACCGGCACCCATACCCTTCATGGCTGAGCCTGCGTCGATGACGAGGGTACGCCCATCCTGCTGCATGACCGTGTAGATGGATCCGTCGCGCACCACTGCGTAGCCGTCCTGGTCAGGAATGCTGATGCGCAGATACTCGTCACTGTATTCAAAGGTTGACGACGCGCCATCCTTGGAGGTGATGGTGGCCGAGCCAGCGGAGGCTTCGAATACCAGCACTGGCGAGACACTGAGGAGAATAGAAAGACAAATCTTACTGGCGTTCATAAAAACCTCTGAATTCGGATGCTGCGCTGTCTGCCCTTGGGCGCATTTTTGTGTCGACTCTTGAGTTGGCCGGATCGCCCTCAGGAATATTCCCGATAATACTTGCTCATTATGTAAACGAAAACCGTGGGGGCGGGTTCTTTCAATGGCCTTTTGTCGCGATGGGCTCACTCAAGGGTGGGGTAACAGGGCATAATTGCCCGCTCAATCGAAAGGAGTATTCAGCGTGTTAAAACTAATCGGAGTCGCTGTAATGGCCGCGATGCTAGCTGCCTGCGGTAACGCAAAGGAGCCGGGAAATGGGCCGCAAACGTCAGCTTTTGCCGCAGTAAAGGAAGGGGCCTTGCTGGTTGACGTGCGAACGGCAGAAGAATTTGCCAGCGGTCATCTACCCGGCGCAGTCAACATTCCCCATGGCGAAATTGTTGAGGGTCTTAGCGCGCTCAATACACCCAAGTCGACGAAGGTGGTGCTGTATTGTCGCAGCGGCAATCGCTCGGGTATCGCAACGACGAGTCTGACGCAGGCAGGATTCTCCCGGGCGATGAACGCTGGCGCTTACTCGGCGCTCAAACCGGTCTGGGACGCGGCGGGCTCCTGATTAGCCGGTCATCTACTCTGCGGGGCAGTCCTTGGGATCCAGGCAAAGTGCCTCTCCATTGAGGGGGCGCTTCCCGCTTTTATCGAGGATGCCTGACATCTTCAGGTTGGCGATATGTGCGCCGGCGTTGTCCACGGTAACCCATACCACCTGATCCATGGAGAGGCCTGCGTCAGGAAGGAACACACCGCCGGTTGTGGCGAGACGGATGTAGTCTCGACCCTTGCGGGTTTCAAGCTTGTAGTTGTGCCGATGGCCGTGAAAGACCGTGTAGGGTCGCTCACCCAACGCTTCCTCGATGGATTGCCAGCTGGCCATGTCGTCGTTTGCCCAGGGGGCTTTGTGCATGAGCAGGAAGGTCCAGCGGACGTCCTCGTTGGCCTCGATGGCATTACGCATGTAGTTAGCTTGCGCAGTGGAGATCTTCCCGGTTTCGTCCTCGGGCAGATTGGCATAGGGGGTTTTTGCAAAAGCATCCCAACCCGATTGTTTGGCAACTTCAATGGCATCAAGACGTAGCTGTGCTATCTCGTTGAGCCGTTCCAGGGTGTGGTCCTCGGTATCCAGAATCAGGAACAGCACATCGCGATAGCGAACATGGTAGTAGCGCGGTCCGTTTCGCGCCTCCCAGGCTTCGCGCAGCACACCATCCAACAGATCATGGTTACCCCCGGTGTAAAAAACGGGCGCGTCTGCTTGGTTGGCGCGCTCGTCAAAGGACTTCCATTGGGTATCGATTTCAGCTTTTTTTTCACTGCCCTCAATCAAATCGCCGACGTTGACGATGAGTTCGGGCCGAAGCAGGTTCATCTGCGCGACGGCTACCTTAAACACGTCTTCACGCTCACCGCCGGTGAGGTCGGAAAACACCGCGAAGCGGACCGTGTCGCTGTCGTAATTCGCTGCCTTTTGTGTCCATGGTTGCGGGCCGCTGTCCACTGGGAGCTGAATCTTTGGAGAAGGCCCCTGACTATGCTGTTTGGCAGCGCACGCTCCAATGATCAGAATTGAAAAAATCGTAGCGAGCCGGAAAATCACTGATTGTGTCTGATGCATGGGCGCTGTCATGTGGCTTGTCCTGAATTTTACGGGGCTGGTGGATTCGGCTCCCCTGTTATCGATCGCAATGCGATTCGCTGGCCATTTCATGGCTACGCTACCAAAGAAAACTATTGCCCAAAAGAATCTCTGACCCCTTATCAGTCAAATGACCTTTGTCCCGGTACAGCGGTACACCGTTACGTTGGGTTTGGCACGAAGTGCCGTCGCACATGAGATCAGAGAGCCAAAGAATTGGAACGCCGGTGGCTTTGGATACTTGGCTTAAACCGTCGACAACCGGTTTCTGACGTAAAGAGTGGAACTTCAATGAAAGTTCGCAGCCATTTCTCCCCAAAATCAAAGCACCAGTCATCTCACGTTCCAAGCACTCCCCGACGTTGTAGCCCGCGTAAACGGGAGGGGATATGATGAGCGGCCTTTTGCCAGCCGAAATTAGAGCCCTTACTGTTGCAGTCAGGTCTGCTATGACCAGGTCACTCTTATAGGGGACAGCTTTGCCCCTGATCAGCAGTTTGTGTCCTGTGTTATAGAAATAGCCAAAAGGAGAACTCAAAACGACGTTTTCAATCGACGGGCTATCGAGAATGTAGCGTAAAGCTCGGGCGTTGAATTGCATGCATTGCCGGGCTTGGACTGTTCCTTTTGTGATGTGCGCTAAACTCGAGGACGGCGTACAACCAGAGCGGGTTAACTGGATAATAGAGTCATTCGTTGCGGGGTTTTTCCGCAGGCCGGGTACAAGATGCATTGCGTAACTGTCTCCCCAGACAGCTACCTCTGGCTCTTTCTTCGTCTTGCATCTTCCTGGAATTTCGAACGGCGGTTTGAGAACACAAATCCTGTGGATACCGAAATTTTTTCGCCGGATTTCAGCGAAGTCTGGCCCCGGAGTTTCTCTAAGTCCCAGGCTTTGCGTCGCTGGCGGGGCCGCTGCCAAAAGTAAGACGGCTGTCATAGCCGCAAACATAGCGAAGCTGCGGTAGTTGGAGGTATTTCGTGAAGCCCTAAAAGGGGTTTCGATAAACCGGTATTGCGCAACGCTGAGCACAAAGGCCGTAAAAACCAGTCCTATTCTGACGGTCGTTGGTACTGCTCCCAGATAAGCGATTTGCGCAAATGCGAGGAGAGGCCAGTGGATAAGATAGAGGGAATAAGAGCAGTCACCAACCCTGGCAATCCAGTCAATCATCCGAAACTTTGGTAGCCAGTTGTCCTTCCCGACAATCAATAAACAAGTCAGCAAAACAACGAGTAATGCATTACCCCGGGGGTGTTCTGGATCGATAGAGAAAAACAAAAGGGCCAGCAACGCCATGACGGCAAACCATTTCGCCCCCCGCGGGATGGTGAACGATGGCCGATGGAGCATCCATACACTCAAAAGGGATCCGGCGAGCAGTTCCCAGGCCCTTGTGGGGAATGTATAGAAAGCGATTTCGCTCCCTGAAAGGCCTAAAAACTGCCCTGTCATCTGAAGAGCAGCGAGGCATGCAAGTAAACTCAATCCTGTCAGTGCGACTAATAGCGGAATGATCCACCGTTTGGCACAAAGCGCTAATAGAGGGGGAAGCAGGAAATAATATTGCTCTTCCAAAGAGAGCGACCAGATGTGCAGGAGCGGTCGTGTTTCAGCTGCGTCATCAAAATAGCCCACTTGATAAGGCAAAACCATATTTGAGGTAAAGGTTACCGCGCCAAGAAGTTGCTGCAGATAGTCGTCCCATTGTCGGTGCGTTAGGAAGACATAACTCGCCAAAGTCGTAACGAGTAACGTTGAATAGAGGGCGGGTAAAAGTCGGTGAGCTCTTCGCTTGTAAAAGTCGGTATAGGAAAAAGAGTTTTCTTCAATACCTCTTAAGATGAGAGAGGTAATGAGGAATCCCGAAATCACAAAAAAGATATCGACGCCCAGGAACCCGCTCTGAAGCTTGACGATGTCAGCGTGATAAAACACCACCGCGAGAACGGCAATACCGCGCAGAAACTGAATATCTCTACGCAATTTTATTCCCTCCAGAGGTATAGTTCGGCTAAGGCGTGATTAAGGATAACGCAACTTTGGATGGTTCCTTCAAAGTATATTGATCCAGGCAGAGAAAAACTTCGAGAATGACGTTTGCCGTGGCTCATTGGAATCGGTCTTGGTGCGCGGGCGCCCACCTCGATAGACTCAATTCTCAGGCTACAGGGGTTCGAGGATTCGATCAGGGGGATCTATGACTGCAACAGTAAGTCGCATCGGGAGAGGTTTACGTCAATTGGTGTTATGGGGTGTACTGCTGATGTTCGGTGCTCACCTGCTCTCGTTGCTCCTTTCCGGGCAAAGCGCCATGAGTACACCCATCAGCCAATTGAGCAGAGCGTCGGGCAGTGGTGTGCATACCGCTGGTTTAATTCTGCTGGCGTTTGTGCACCTGG
>NZ_CBFHZO010000068.1:0-37690 GCF_965660375.1 Congregibacter sp.
TTGTCGTCCTTGTCGTCCTTGTCGTCCTTGTCGTCCTTGTCGTCCTTGTCGTCCTTGTCGTCCTTGTCGTCCTTGTCGTCCTTGTCGTCCTTGTCGTCCTTGTCGTCCTTGTCGTCCTCATCAGTCTTGGTCGAGTCATCAACCACTACCGGCGGATCGTTCTCGGGATCAACCGTCACGGTCACCGTGGCCGTATCCGGCTCACCATTGCCATCAGTAATGGTGTAGGTGAACGTGTCGGTACCGTTGAAGTTCGCGTTCGGCGTGTACTTGACCGTCCCGTCTGAATTGATCGAAACGGAGCCGTTGCTGCCCTGGCTCACGCTGTCGACCGTGATGGTCTCACCATCCACGTCGCTGTCGTTGTCCATCACATCGATGTCGATCGACACGTCCTCATCGGTCTCGGCCGAATCATCAATCGCTACCGGCGACACATTGCCCGAATTCACTGTGACATTGACCGTCGCAGTCGACTGCTCGCCATCAGTATCTTCGATGGTGTAGGTGAGGCTGTCCGAACCATCGAAACCGGGATCAGGGGTATAGAACACCTCACCTGCGATAAGTGCTGCCGTGCCGTTGGCCGCCGGACCCACTGCGACAACCGTGGCACCATCAGCACCCTGGGTATCGTTGGACAGCACGTCGATCTTCGTTGCCGCGCTGTCTTCGTCTAGGTCGAAGGTATCGTCTTCGGCGATCGGCGCGTCGTCACCGATGTTCACCGAGATGGTGTCGGGTGCGGAGGTCGCCCCGCTGGCATCGGTGGTGGTGAAGGTGAAGCTGTCTGTGGGTGTTTCAGTATCGTCGTCGACATTGGTGGTCAGGTTGTAGATGTAGTTGCCCACACCCGTGCCTGGGTCGTAGTCGGTCACCGTGAGGGTGCCAAATGTACCGGCTACCGTACTGGTGCCGGACTGGAGCTCGGTCACGTTGAAGGTCTTGGACTCGCCACCTGCGATGGACACCGAGACAATGTCGTCGAGGCCATCCGGGTCATTGACCTGGAAGCTGCCCAGTACCTGCGTGGTAGTGGGACCCACACCCGAACCGTCGTCGAGACCCGCTTCATAGACGAAGTTGGTGTCGATCTGGTTGATCAGGTAGTCGTCGCCGCCCTCGCCGTCGGTCAACAGCGCGGTGAAGACAATCGTGGTGAACGCCTCGCCACCGGGAGGCGCGAGCGTCACCGACGGATCCACACCATCACTGCCACCCGAGGTCTCACCAGTACCGAGCGAGTTGCCATCGGCGTCGAAGAACTCATAGGAAGCGCCCTCGGTGGGGTTCATCCACGAGAACGACACCTGGGCACCGAAGACCGGTGTGCCGAAGGTCACGTCGAGGCTCTCCGACTCGCCGCCGCTCTCGCCAATTTCAGAGCTCGCACCGGAGGAGCCACCTTCGACGCCGAAGCCCACCGGCTTGGCGTTGATGGAGACATTGGCGGGGTCGCCGTTGAGGTCGAAGGCCTGAACCGTAAAACCGTCATTGTCGAGCACGTTGTCGACAGTAATGGTGACGGGACCAAACTCCGCATCAATTGTCGGCGGGTCGTTGCTCACCGTTAAGGTGACCGTCGCGGTGTTTGAGACGTTACCAGCCGCATCCTTGATTGTGTAGGTAAAGGTATCGGCACCCGCAAACCCGTCGTCGGGGGTATAGGTCACCGTGCCATCATTGTTGACCACTACCTCACCATTGTCGGGACCAGAATTAGCGGTGATCATGATGCTTGTGGAATCGAGGTCGCCGTCGGCATCGCCATCATTATCTACAAGATCAATGATCTTCTCGACACCCTTGTCGGTGGTACCCGAGTCATCGAAAGCCACCGGCGAGTTGTCATCGTCGAGGATGGTGCTCTCCACACTACCCGCCGTGTCACTCGCTTCAATCGCTTCAAAATTACTGTCCGTGATCTTATCGATACTGATCGTGAAGGACTCGCTACCTTCCGCCAGCGCATCATCAACCGTATCCAGCGTGAACTTTGTGCTGTTCGAACCTGCCGAAATCGTCACATTCGCCACGCCGGTAAAGTCCGAACCATCCGCGGCCACACCTGAGTACGTCAGCTCCACCGTAATATCCGATGTCACATCCGCTGCTGGCTGATCAACACTCACGGTGTAAGCCGTGGAGGTCTCACCTTCAACTATATCTTGCGCACCCACAATGGAGACAATCGCGGTGTCGCCATTTGGGGAAGCCTCGTCCTCGATCGTGCCCGTCGCCGTATTCGACTCAGACGCAACCGCCAGATTCCCGACGCTCGCAGTGGAACTAGTAATCTCATCAATGGCGACCTTGTAACTCTCAGCGCCTTCATTTAGCACATCATCCGCAACCAGCGCGTTAACAAACGTGAAGCTGCTCTTAGCACCATCTCCGGTAAGCGTCACACTCGTTTGCTTAGTGGTGAAGTCCGCCGACTCTGTCGTATCAGTGCTGTACGCCAAGCTGACCGTGATCGTCTCTCCGCTAGCCAGCACAACTGCAGCGCCCTGATCATCAACTAGACTGATCACATGCTCAAGTTTTTCCCCGTCCGCCTCAACAACCGAATCGTCCGTACCCAGCTGAAGGTAAACCGTATCCGCCCCCGGTGGCTTCGCGACTGGATCAGGTATCGATTTACCAATAATCGTTACCGTTACTGTAGCGACACTATCGCCATCTTCAAGGGAAGCGCCCTCGCCAGATTCATCACCTTCAGATCCGTCATTGGCATCTTTGATTCGGTATACAAACGTATCGTTTGCTAACTCGCCTATGTTCAAAGAGTCCCATGCTTCGTTGGGGTCATACTTAAATGAACCATCGCTGTTCATTTCGATGGTCGCACCACTCAATAGCGTCACGGCCCCATTTGTTATGGCGACAAACGCTTCAGCACCCGCATCGTAGACTTCGACGACGCTAATATCGTCGCTATCTGAGTCAGTGTCGTTGGCCAGTACAGTGTTATCGGTGCTGTCTGTAGCCGCTGGTATATCTAAAATACCGTCTTCAAATACGGTGTACGCACCATTAGCGCTAGCAGGCCCTGAACCCGAAATACCGGTCAAGAAATAGTCTGAGCTATCATCGCTGCCATCGCCACCGCTCGAGTAGGTGGTGGCTTCGAAGCGCAACTCGTTAAATACCTCGCCACCGGGCGTGCTTAAATCAAACTCACTGGCACCACCGGAGGCAGAAACATCCCAGCGGTGCACCTCAATACCATCTAAAAGCGCGATGACCAGACCGCGCTCACCACCGTTCTCATTGCTGATCATACGATCAGTATTGACCTTTACCTCTGTTAAGTAACCAGAGAACTCAACCACTAGTGCTTCAGACTGGCTTGTTGATGCGTCGTATTCAATTTGCTCCGGGACGTTATCGTCACCTCTCGCGGCGTCTTTGACGCCCAATTTGTTTCCATTCGTGTAAGCAACTCCCGACGAGCCATCTTTGGCAAAGTAAGAAATCGTCACCGTTTGGCCGTTACTATCTGTCGCACTCCAGCCCTTGTCAGAGTCGTACTCTCCTACGTCCAACGTATACGGCGATGATGAAGGATCATTTAGAGCGACTGGAGGCGTATTAGCATCCGTGATCGTGCCAATCGCACTATCGCCCGCAACGCCATTCGTGGCACGCGTATCCGCGCTCGTCGCCGTCAGCGTCACAATCTCCGCCGGCTCCGTCACCGCATCATCGGCTACCTCAACACGCACCTGGACAGCACTGCCATCCGCCGGCAGGGTGATACCACTGGCGTAAGCCGTCCAACTCGTACCACCGTCCGTCGAGAACTCCAGATTGCTGTAATCAGCATCGAACGTCGCTTCATTATCTGCGTCACTACCCAGCTTCAACGCAGCGTCAATGTCATCGCCAACCGGCGCATCCAGCTTCACGCTGTAGCTCAGGTAAACACCGTCCGCTTCCTCGACAGTTCCGCCACCCGTGACCACAATCCCAGCCGTCGCATCTTCATCAACGTCCGGGTTATCACCGCCACGGTCATCCGTAATCGTGCCAATGCCCTGCGCATCAGAAATAGTGGCATTCACGGCATTGCTGAGGTCGACAGTGAAGTTCTCGCTAATCTCGGCCAACGCATCGTCAGTGACAGCCAGAGTAATTGTCTGGGTAGTCACACCCGCTGCAAAATTGAGTGTTCCAGCTAGCGGGTCGCTCACACCGTAATCTTCAGGCTCAAGCGCTGTGCCCTCAGTCACTGCATAATTGACGCTTGAGGCAAGCTCGGTGACACCGGTCTTGGTGACGGTAAATGTAATGCTGCCAGCGTTCTCATCGACACTGACATCATCAATGGCGAATGCCGGACGGTCATCATCGACCACGTTATCGTCGTCATCCCCATCATCAGCAGTGCCATCGTCGATAATGGCGCCCGCACCGGTATCCGTTGTGGTGTACGCAGCATCAGCGACCGACGCAGACAAGGTGAAGGTCTCACTATCCTCAAAGACGCCATCATCCACCGTGGGCACGGCTACACGTAAATTCGTTACGCCTGCGGGTACAGTAAAGGAGCCGTCGTCGTTTGCAGCGATCGTATTTGCGCCGTCGTTGTAGGTCACCACAAGACCGGCTGCGTCGAAATCAGACCCCTCCGCCGTATCACCAAACTCCGCAGAGGCGGTGAAGGTCACATCAACCGGTGCTTCGGATGCGTTGCTGAAAGTCACAGCGAATACAGCGCTGCTGCCCTCTTCTGCCGTCGCATCGCCAATCGTGACGACTGGGCGGTCGTCATCGATGGGGCCGTCGGGGTCATTCGGATCAGTATCGGTTCCATCATCGTAAATGGTGACCACGGCCGTTTGCCCGGCACCATCAATCACCGCGCCATTAGTCGGGTCTGCCAAGGTAACCGAGAACGTTTCAGGGCCCTCGAAGATCTCATCGGAAGTCGTCTGGATGGTAAGAGTCTGGGTTTGTACACCCGCGCCAAACTCAATCACTTGCGGACCAAAGGCAGTAAAGTCGTTGGCCTCGGCGCTATCACTGCCCTCCAACAACGAGGCAACCGTTACTGCCTGCACCTGACTGGTATCACCAGAACGGGTAATGGTCAGCGTAACCTGCTCACCCTCGGCTACCACCGCGCCTTCGATACTAAATGCCGGTGCCGAGCCGTCGTTATCAAAAATACGGATCGTACCCTGGGGGTCTGCAATGACTGCGTTACCGCTGACACCTGTCAGATTCACCAGCGCGAATTCGGTGTCCTCGACGATGGAATCATCGATGATTTGAACCTGGATGGTGACCGACGTATCGCCATCAGGAATGACCGCTGTACCACTGGCAGCGATGTAATCTTGCCCGGCAATCGCCCCAAGGTCAGCTGTCTCCCAGTCGACCGAGACATCACCCTCTGCAGCCTTGCTCAATGAAAGCGTGAGTTCTGCAAATCCGTCTTCCTCGTTGACCAGCACAAAGTCAATATCGACCTGCGGCAGATCGCTGCTCGGGTCGTTATCGATAATGCCGGGCTGAAGATTCTCGGTGTAAAAATTCTCGCCCTCAATGGTCAGATCAATGACTTCGATACCCTGCCCATCTGGCCCGTTGGTATTTGGCTGCTCGTCAAGCACATCGTCAAAGGTCTGGATTCGAATCTGTACCGAATCAGCACCAGCAGGCAGCGTAAAACCAAAGGAAGGCAAAATGGGGTCGTAGCCATCGAGCTCATAAGTGCCCACCTGCGACATCGCCACCCAGGTTCCGCCGCCATCGGTTGAATACTCGATGGGCACAATAAAATCGTCGGCATATTCGGCATAGTTGTCTCCGAATACCTCAGGAGAGAAACGAACCGTTAGCGCCTGATCCTCGTCAAATACCAGCGAGCTGTTTAGCGTGAACTGAATGAGCTCGCCTTCCACAACGTCGGTGATATCGGCTGAAAGGTGCGATTTAAACGTATCAAGCGTATCGAGCTGTACAGTCTTGCTCGCCGTCCAGTCCCAGATGGTGTAGCTAAAGGTCAGGGATTCGAGGAGACCGTCTGCGATTTCCTCATTTGAAATCAACGCCGGATCCAACTCAATGGCACCGGTTCGTGTAGCGTCGTCATACACCACGGTACCCACAACACGGGTAGAGCCATCCGCCAGGGTGATCTGTGCTGGCGTGCCGTCGGGAATCTCGATCTCCATGTTCTCGAGAATGACCTGCTGCGGTGCGGCGGTAGCCAAGAGACCTGCCGCATCAAAATCGATTTGGTTTTTGTCGGCGTCATTTACATCGATCAGCGCCGGATCGGAGCTGTATTCAATGAAGCCATTACCCGTCTGAATGATATCTTCAAGTCGCGTATCGAATTCACCAGGCGCACGATCACCGGCCAACGCCGTGACTGTCTCAGTCACGTGATCAATAGCATCTGTCTCGAAGATATTCTGTAGGCCATCTTGCGTGATGGGATCGGCTTCTGACTGCCGGGTGAATTCAATATTCTGCGTCGCCAGCGCGTCAGAGATCTGCCCCTTACCAGCGACCTGCAAATCCAGGGCTTCACCGGAAGTCGGATCAACATACTCTTCAAAGGCCGCGCGGGTCTCTGCAGAAATATTAATACCCGTGCTGAAAGCAGCCGCTGAATTGCTTACCGCATTGGTTTGCAGACCATCGCTTAAGTCACCGTCAGTGAGGTCACTATCCAGTGCTTGAAGGAAAATCGCCGTGTTTTCAAGCTGATCAGCGTTGGTATTGGAGAGCGCTAGACCGGCGATATCGTGTATGAACAGGATATCTCCCGTGAGTTGCTCCGAACTAAACTCTCCGACAACTACAGCACCCACCTTAAAGACGATAAATTCGCCATTATCCCAAGAAAAGCTACCGGGAGAGCCTTGATCGCCCGTCAAACCCTGCGCGACAGCGGCGTTGCCGGACAGATAATCTTCCTCACTCGCGTAGCTGCTGTACTCAACACCACCGACCCAGTTGTCAGTGAATTGAGCAATTTCCCTGGCGTTGTTGATGGTCAAACCAACGGCTGCTACGTTGGACACCAGTCCATCATCATCAGTAACGGTATAGGTAAAGCTGTCCAAACCGTCGTAGTCGTCGTCGGGCGTGTAGGTCACCGTGCCGTCAGGGTTGACCGTCACACTGCCATTGCTCGGACCGCTAACAATGCTCACGCTGCCCGGCACGAGGGTGCCGTCGCTGTCACTGTCGTTGCTGAGAACCGTGATTGTTGCCGAGGTGTCTTCGGTGAGTGACGTACTGTCATCACCGGCAAAAGGTGCAAGATTCTCCGCAGGCGGTGGAGGCGTGATGGGCTCATCCGCAACCGTCACTGTTACCGTCGCCGTATCGGTGTTGCCGCTGCCATCGCTCACGGTGTAGGTGAAAGTGTCACTGCCGCTGAACCCGGCGTTGGGGGTATAGCTGAAGCTGCCGTCTGCGTTAACGCTTACTGTGCCGTTTGCGGGGTCAGTGTTGTCAGTGACCGTCAGTGGATCGTTCTCGGGATCGCTGTCGTTGGGCAAGATATTGCCGGCGACCGTCGCTTCAAAATCCGTGGCAAAAGTGTCATCAACTGCCGTAGGCGCCTCGTTCTCCACAGGAGGGGGTGGCGGGGGCGTACCGGTGTCTTCGTTAATCACCAGGGTGACAGTAGCTTCGGAGGTGCTGCCGGCCTCGTCAGTAACCACATAAGTGAAACTGTCTTCGCCGCTAAACCCGTCGTCGGGAATGTAGTCAAAAGTACCGTCGGGATTGACGGTAACAGTGCCGTTGGCGGGCAGGGTGTTCTGGGTCACCGTCAGCTTGGTGTTCTCCGGGTCACTGTCATTGAGCAATACATTGCCACTCAGCAGCTGACCGAAGTCGCCGACAAATTCATCATCGATGGCGACGGGAGGCTGGTCCGGGGTTGGTTCGGGCTCAGGCTCGGGCTCAGGTTCCGGCTCAATCACTACCGGAGGTACTTCGGTGGGCGGAACCGGCGTCTGATCGTCAGCCACAACATCATCCTGGCTGGTGGCCAGCAGCTGCAGGTCGTTATCCGCCTCTGCCGCCTCGGCAATGAGTGACCCCGGATCGGACGCCGCTCGATAGACAGCAAACTCCGGCTGGTCAAAACCAATTCGTCCAAGACGAATGAAGGAACTCCCCTCGTCACCCGTGACGCCACCGGCGGCCGGCGCTTCAAGGTTTTCCAGAATATCGCCGTCACCCTCAAGGGCAGCCACTACCGCCGCTATCGTCGGGTCTTCTACTGCCGCCTCTGACGCGCTGTTGGCGGTCCTGGCCAGCAATTCAGCATTGAGCAACATCTCGGTATCGCCCGAGAGTTGTATCGATGGCATATCCGGAATCAGCAGCTCAACGTCGGCACCGGCGGAAGGGACTAAGACCTCTCCCTGAAAAACGGTGTCGCCGGACGCCAGTGCGCGTAAGGATCCATCCTCTGCACGGGCAAAAACCTTGCCTTCGCGAATATTTACGGTACCGATTGCTTGAGCCATAACTTTTATTACCAATTAACTGAATTTCAGACCTCTACGATAGGGCCCGGGGGCATAAGGCGGTATGTACTAAAGGGCAGAAATGACGGTCAAACGGAAAAAACAGTGATCTGCGTCACAAACTCGGTCAAAGTCGATAAGAGGACGCCCATGCAGGGCTGAATGGGTAGCTCTAGTGAATGGGTAACCGGTTTACATAGAGCGCGAGTTGCACGCGATCCCGAAGGCCGAGTTTTTCGAAAATCACCGTGAGATTGGCCTTCACCGTGCGCTCGCTGACGTCCAGCGCCTCAGCGATTTCGCGGTTGTTAAAACCCCGCCCCACCATCAGAGCCACCTCCTCTTCCCGGGGCGTGAAATCAGCAAAATACGCCTGTGACGACCGGACTTTGCCGGTATCGAGCCGTTGACCGACGGAGATAAGACGCTGCACCAGGCTGGGGGGCATCCACAAACCGCCGCTCCTAACGACCTCAGCTACTTCCTCAAGCTGTTGCGGCGCTGCCTCCACATGGCAGTAACCACGCACGCCCTGGCCTAAAAGAGCAAAGGCCTGTGCCTCATTGGGGTGGGCACTGAGGGTCACAACCAGTTGGCCCTGGTCCACGAGCGCCAGAAGGGTTGTTTGCGGGTCTTCGACCGCATCAAGGTCAACAAAGACAAGGTGAGGACCACCGGTAACATTTGCTGCATTCGGCAGCTGCCGCAAATTGGGAAAAGCACTTGCCCAGCGCGCACGCGGGCCCTCCCCGGAGCTCAGGAAAAACGTTTCCATTACCGCTCCGACAACGCTCGCTGACGGGCTCGCAGCACCGGTTTCATCAGGTAGGCAAGCACGGTCTTTTTGCCGGTAATCACATCCACTTCTACGGTCATCCCCGGAATAATCGGGCTCTCGGGCCCAAAGTCCGCCTGCTCGGTACGCACGGACACCTCATAAAACGCATTGCCATCCTCATCAAGCACCGTATCGGCGGCGATTTGCTCTACCCGCCCTTCCAGCCCGCCGTACACCACAAAGTCATAGGCCGTCACCTTCACGTTGGCGCGCTGCCCGGGGGCTAAAAACGCAATGTCCTGGGGCCGCACGCGCACCTCCAAAAGCAGCGTGTCATCCGCCGGCACCAGCTCCACAATATCCCGACCGGGCAACACCACCCCGCCCACGGTATTGTAATAAAGCTGATTGACCGTGCCACTCACGGGCGCTGTAACGTTGGTCTGCCGCACACGGTCAGATAATCCCTCGGCAGCCTCGCTCAGTGCATTGATCCGTGTCATGGTCTCGGTGAGTTGCTCCCGCGCCTCATTGGCAAACTCCAGTTCCACCGAATTCACCCGCCCCTGCGCTTCGGCGATGGCGGAGCCTACACGATTGATCTGCGCGCGGGTTTGAGCCAGTTCGCCGCTGGCCCGGTTGACCTCACGCTCAAGGCGAAGAATCTCCACCTCCGACACGGCACCCGAGGCCACCATGGGCCGGGTCACATCCAGCTCCTGCTGGGCCAGGCGCTGTTCGGTGCTGAGCTGGCTCTCCCGGGCTTTGAGTTCGGCCAGTTCTTCGCTGCGCTGCTGGAGCTGTTGCTGGGCGATATCTTTCTCTACTTCACGGCTTTGCAGGGAGGACTGATAGAGCTGATCCTCCTGCTCGACGACGTCCGGGAGCTCGGCGAGCATCAGCTCGGTGGGTTCAAAAGGCTCGCCCTCTACCATGGCCTGCAAGCGTGAGGCTTTGATGCTCAATCCGCGAAGCTCCACCCGGTTCTCACCGAGGGTCGCCTGGGAGCGCGTCTGATCCAGGCGCAGGAGCAAATCACCGGCCTGTACCGCATCGCCCTCGCTGATCAGAATCTCACGAATCACCCCTCCGTCCTGGGAGCCGATCACCTGCACCTGCTGCGAAGGAATCACCTTGCCCTGCCCCCGGGTTACGGTGTCGATCTCGGCAAAGGATGACCAGACAATGAGCAGCAGCACCACCGCAGCGATGCCGTAAAGCAGGCCCCGGGCGCGCAGGGGCTCGTCTTCGATGGCGGCACGATCGGCGAGCTCGCTCCAGCCGAGCTGCTTGGACGGCTGGGGGCTGGCCGCCGCTTTGATGGCGGGCTGCTCCGCTGTTGCGTCGACTGCCTTGGAGGGCGTGTTGTGGGTGGGGTCAGCGGTAAGAGCGGCATCAGCGTTATCGCGGGCGTTATGCATGTCAGTCATTGCGCTTTACCAATACGACCCTGCTGCAGGGCAGCGACCACGCTCTCTTTGGGACCGTCGGCGACGATGCGTCCCGAGTCCACCACAATAATGCGATCCACCAGCTCCAGTAAGGCATTGCGATGGGTCACCACCACCATGGTGCGGCCCTCGATAAAGGTTTTGAGGTTGTCGAGCACCACTTTCTCCGTAGAGTTGTCCATGGAGCCCGTGGGTTCATCAAGCAGCAGAATATTGGGCTCGTGCACCAGCGCCCGGGCCAGACCAATGCAGCGTCGCTGCCCGCCACTTACCGAATCACCCCGCTCGCTGATCGCCATATCAAACCCACTGGGATGTCGGTTAACGAACTCCGCCATCCCGGCACGCTCTACCGCCTTCAGGAGCGCTGCGTCGGTAAGTCCGCGATGGGCCAGACTGAGATTATCCCGCAGGCTGCCATGAAACAGCGTGACGTCCTGGGGTACGTACCCGATAGCCTGGCGGTACTCGCGGGGGTCCAGCTGCCTAAGGTCGATGCCATCGATGAGCACCTCGCCCTCGGTGGGCTTATAAAGACCCATGGCCAATTTTTGTAAGGTGGTTTTACCGGAGCCTACCCGTCCGAGTATCGCCACGTGCTCGCCGGGTTTTACTTTAAAGGACACGCCGCGCAGAGACACGGTCTCGGCGGCAGGGTAACTAAACTCAACCTCTTTAAATTCGATACCACCGGCAAAGGACTCACGGGACAAATATGCACCATCCTTGCGATGATCCACGGGCGAATCGAACATCGCATCCAGCGAAGTCAGCGCAATACGAGCGTTGTGATACTGGGTGATGAGTCCCGCAAGTTGTCCAAAGGGCGCCACAGATCGTCCGGCAAGCATGGTGCAGGCAATGAGCCCTCCCATGGTGAGCTCTCCGGCAGATATCAAATACACACCAGTGATAATCACGCTCACAGTAATCAGTTGCTGGCACCAGGCGGTCGCCTGGGTCACCGAAGAGGAGGATAGCTTTGCGCGCACACCGATGCCCGCCAAAAACCGCGTGCTGTCCTCCCACTTGCGCTGCATCACCGATTCAGCGCCCATGGCTTTGAGCGTCTCCAACCCTGTGAGGGACTCGATGAGCGTGGCGTTGCGCATTGCCCCCGCCTGATAGGAGCTCTCGGTGAGGCGCTGCAAGCGCGGACGCATGAGCAGCGCAAATCCCACAAGCAAGGTGATGCCGATCAACACGGGAATAAGCACCGGCCAGGCAATCCAGCCGATCACCACAAAAAACAAAATCGCGAAGGGAAGGTCAATCACGCTGTTAATGGTGGCCGAGGCAATAAAGTCCCGCAGGGTTTCGAAGGAGCGCAGGTTTACGGCGAAGGAGCCGACCGACGCGGGGCGATGCTCCATGCGCATGCCCAGGGCCTGCTCCATGATTTTGGCAGAGAGGTCGATATCCACCCGCCGACTGGCAAGATCGACGAAGTAATTGCGCAGGGTGCGAAGGGTCACATCACCGATGAGCACCACAAACATACCGGCCGCGAGCACCCACAGCGTCTCGAAGGCGGCATTGGGTACCACCCGGTCATAGACGTTCATGGTGAACAGCGGCAGAGCCAGGGCAAAGACGTTGATAAAGAAGGCGGCAAACAGCACGTCGCGATAGACCGGGCTCTGGGCGCGGATGGCGCTCCAGAACCAATGACCCTCATTACTTTGCATAGCGGTATCGGCCACGCGGCTATCGACCTTGAATCGGGGGCGCGCAAGAAGTACGTGGCCGGTGGCTTTGGAAGACAGCGCCTCCAAGGTCTCGGTGACTTCGGTATCAATAGCGTGGGGGTAAACAATGCGCGCGGCGCCGCCTGCATCGACACCCATGTAAATGCAGGCGCTATCCTCTAGCAGCACGATCGCGGGAGCGACGGCATCGGGGATTTTGTCGAGAGCGATATGCGTAAGTCGGGCATTAAGTCCCGCGCGATCGGCCGAGCGCAGGAGCAAATCAGGCGTTAGGCCCTCGTGACCCACGGGCAACGCCGCGGTGAGAGACTCCGCCGTGGCCGGTAGCTGGTGGAAGCGTGCGACAAACAGCAGGCAGTCCACCAGGGAGTCGTGTTGGGGGTTGATCATTGGGGTAGTGGTCTCTCACAAACAGCATCTAAGGCTGTGATAATAGCAGTTGATTGACCAACCGACTCGTTCACGGGAGCACACGTCAGCTTTGATGCGACATTCGTCGCAAAAACGTGAGCGGAAGTTACCATCACAAAGACCGCTGCTCGCATAAAAACGTGTGCCATATAGGCCCTTACGCATCGCCGCGATGCGGATAGGCTACGTGAATCAAGAGTTGCTAGATACCCAAGCAAATTCAAAGTGACTATTGCGGCGGCTAAACTTTGGAAGTAAGGCCCACTAAACCCATCAGTTAAAGCGATGCATCAGCCTAATGGCTCAGAGCTGGAGGGCTTTACGGTCACAAGGGCGTGTCCCGCGCGGTGCTGCCTCTAGGAGCCCCATCACAGGCGCCAGAGCGATAAATTGGCACTGGCTGCTGCATCTCTATCCAAAACACCCTTCACATCCACCACAAAGCCCCCGTCACTCATTCGCCGGGTAAACGTATCCAGCGACCGCTCTCGGTACTCCAGGTGAGGCACTGCCAGTATAGTAACTTGAGCTTTTGGTAATGAGTCCCAGTCTGTCAGCGTGATGTCGTATTCGGCCAGCGCATCTGCTGCAGACGCTAGGGGATCATGCACAGCAACATTGCAGCCAAACGAACGCAGTTCCTGCACAATGTCCAGCACGCGGGAATTTCGCAAATCCGGGCAGTTTTCTTTAAACGTTAGCCCCAAAATGTTGATCACAGCTCCGGTGATAGGCAGCCCGCGACTCGCAAGCTGCTTAACGGTCTGCTCCGCAATGAATTTACCCATACCATCATTGATTCGGCGCCCCGCCAGAACGACCTGCGGATGGTAGCCCGCGCTCTCTGCTTTGTAGGTCAAATAGTACGGATCCACGCCAATACAGTGCCCGCCCACCAATCCCGGTTTAAAGGGCAGAAAATTCCACTTTGTACCGGCCGCCTCAAGCACATCCAATGTGTCGATGCCCAACCGGTCAAAGATCATGGCCAGCTCATTCATCAGGGCAATATTAAGATCGCGCTGCGTGTTTTCTATGACCTTCGCCGCCTCAGCAACTTTGATGCTGGCTGCGCGATGGATGCCTGCAGTTACTACCGACCCATAAAGACCAGCGAGAATATCGAGGGTATCCGGCGTATCTCCAGCAACAACCTTAACAATGCTCTCCAGCCGGTGGGTTTTATCTCCCGGGTTAATGCGCTCGGGCGAGTAGCCAACGTAAAAGCCCGGACCTGCCGAAGCCCCTCTTCGCCCAGCCCAGGGCAATCCAGAGCTCTCCTCGAGGATCGGTACGCATACCTCCTCAGTACAACCGGGGTATACAGTGGACTCAAAAACGACAATAGCACCCGGCTTCATGTGCTGACCGACGGTGAGAGACGCGCCTTCCAGTGGCGATAAATCCGGTCGTTTTGCATCATCTATAGGTGTCGGCACCACCACCACAATAATGTCAGCATCCGTCAACGCCGAGGGATCACTGGTCAGTTCGAGATGATTGGCAGCGGATAGCTGATCACCTGTCACCTCTCCACTCGGATCATGACCCTGACGATAGGCGTTCAGCTTGGATTCATTCAGATCAAATCCGATGGTTCGCTGCTGCGCTCCAAAGGCGACCGCCAATGGCAGCCCAACGTAGCCAAGGCCCAAAATGGCTACTGCGTACCGGTTCTCCAATTTCTGCTCCCTGCGTTTACAGCTACAGGGGGAGAGTATAGGATCGAACGTCATCGAAGGGCAGGAAGATTCTTGTGAATGGCAACATCGGCTTACTGACCCACTCCATTGCAGCGCCAATGCGTTTGGATCATCTGTGTTCCCCCTGAGTATCGATGGGACTATTATCGAAAGGGACCGCCGGGTTCATCAAGATCGCCGTCGCGTTGCCTAACACCTCAAAAACGTTTCTAAGCCTGATTTTCGCCAGCATTGCCTGTTTCGCGTCAGCCCCGCTGCAGGCGCAAAACTTTGTGCAGGACACCGTCACGGACTTTGAGAACAGCGAGTTTATCTTCCCGCGCAGCAATTCCAACGCACCGTTCATCCCCATCGCCTTTCTCGGCGCCCGCAGCTACAGCGAAGCGCAGATAGAGAGCGCTCCCAGAAACCAAACGCTGGACTTTACGCAGCAGGGAGCTTCGGCGGGGGCCGGTGTGCCTTTTGTAGTCGGCAAGCGCGATGCGGTTGTGGTTGGCGGTTATCTCAGCAGCAATCGCTTTGAGACAGAGAACGACGAAACCGAAGATTTTCGGGTAGATACCGTGGGCATGCCTGTTGGCTGGTTCCGACAGGTGAACGCCGAGTGGCAAGCCGCCGCCTTTGTGATGCCCCTAGGTCATAGGAGCACGCAGGAAAACTCAAACTGGACTCTGCAGACAATGGGCGGCGTGTTCGCGCGCTATACGCAAAACGAACAGCTCTGGTGGGCTTTTGGTGTGTTCGGCGACGACAACCCGAACGACAGCTATGTGATCCCCTACCTCGGGGCCAGCTGGGTCATTAACCCCCAATGGACGCTCAGTGCCATCATGCCCTGGCCGGCCATTGTTTATTCGCCCACTACCGACTGGATGTTTCGTCTTGGCGCCTCACATTCTGGCGCTGCATGGAGCCTGCAGCCCGGCAACAATGATGTCGCGGTAAGCCTGGATGCCTGGGATTTTGGCCTAAGTGCTGAGCGGCGACTCCATAAAAACATCTGGCTTGAGGCGCGGACGGGTATTGGCGGGCTTCGTGGCTTTCGCTTTAACAGTGACAGCGGCCAAGTCGAGGACCCTGAGATCAGGGTCGGCTCCAGTGGCTTCTTTGCACTATCCCTTAAGCTAAGACCGGCGATGCTGCCTTAAACATCGCCGGTCTTTCTTACTCTCTATGGTCCGCTCCCTCAGTTCCTACGCGGCGCTGGCAGCCAGCGCCTGATCCAGATCCGCGATGATGTCATCCACGTGCTCGATGCCAATAGACAGGCGCACCATACTCTCGCTAACCCCCGCGGACGCCAGCTCTTCGGCGTTAAGCTGCCGGTGCGTGGTACTTGCCGGATGACAGGCCAGGGACTTCGCATCCCCGATGTTCACCAGTCGCAGGATTAACTGCAGCGCATCGATAAACCGCGCCCCCGCTTCATGGCCACCCTCGAGCTCAAAACTGATGATGCCGGAGGCGCGGCCGCCGCAGATTTTCTGGCAGGTTTCCGCATAGGGACTGTCCGGCAGGGTCGCGTAGTTGACCTTGGTGACCGCGGAATGGCCCAGAAGATAGTCCGCGACCTTCTCGGCATTTTCGCAGTGACGCTCCATGCGCAGGGCCAGGGTCTCCAGACCCTGCATAATCAAGAAGGCACTGTGAGGCGCTAACGCCGCGCCGGTGTTACGCAGCGGCACCACGCGGCAGCGGCCGATAAACGCCGCAGGGCCCAGGGCCTCGGTATACACGACGCCATGATAGGAGGGATCTGGCGTGTTCATCACGGCAAAACGCTCGGGCTGCGCCGCCCAGTCGAACTTGCCTGAATCCACGATGGCGCCACCGATGGTGGTGCCGTGGCCGCCAATGTACTTGGTGAGCGAATGCACGGCGATATCCGCACCGTGATCAAACACCCGACACAGAACCGGCGTGGCCACGGTGTTGTCGACAATCAACGGCACACCCGCGGCGTGGGCAATATCCGCCCAGCGCTGAATATCGACAATATTGCCCGCAGGGTTGCCGATGGACTCGCAAAACAGCGCCCGGGTGTTGTCGTCAATAAGCGCGGCGACGGCGTCAAAATCGTCCGCTTCGGCAAAACGCACCTCGATGCCCTGCCGGGGAAAAGTGTGGGCAAACAGATTGTAGGTGCCGCCGTAGAGCTGGGAGGTGCTCACGATATTGTTGCCGGCCTCGGTGATAGCCTCGATGGCATAGCGGATCGCGGCCATACCGGACGCCACGCTCAGGGCCCCAACACCTCCTTCCAACTGCGCCAGGCGCTCCTCGAGCACCCCGTTGGTGGGATTCATGATGCGGCTGTATATATTGCCCGGCACGGCCAGATTGAACAGGTCAGCACCGTGCTGTGTGTCATCAAAAGTGAAGGACGTGGTCTGGTAGATGGGCGTCGTCGCGGCGCGAGTGTTGCCGCGGTCGCCCTCGTAGCCTGCGTGCAGGGCAATAGTTTCGGGTTTCATAGTATGTGTCTCGTCGTTACTGAATGTATTTAGCGGGAATTCGAAGGCGCCTCGATGGCCCGGCGGCCGGGGGCTATCCTGGGCGAGCGGAGCACTGAATTGCAATAGGGAATTACCGAAGGGGACTGCTATAATTTTTTACAACACAGCCAAAGGAAACATCCATATGCGCGCCGCGCGTCTCATTATCATCGGTTTGACCCTGGTCTCCCTCAGCGCTCAGGCCCAGTTTGCCGGCCCCGGCGTGCAGCGGGCAGGCAAATGGGAAACCACCTTCGGGCTGTATCTCACCGGCTCGGAGAGCAGCGACGGCCTCAATGAGTCCTCGGTAGACATAGACAGCGGCTATGGCCTGGCATTCAGCGCGGGCTACAACTTCACCCAGAATCTTGCGCTGCGCTTTGACGGTGCCTGGTCCCGGGCGGATTACGACGCGGTGCTTGATACCGAAGACGAGGGCCTGGTCGAGATCAACCATCGTCTCTCGGCATTTACCGGCCAGTTCAACGGCGTGTGGAATGTGTTGGACGGCCCCTTCACACCGTATCTTCAGGCCGGCATCGGCTGGACCTATCTGGATTCCAACGTGGCCGACGGACCACCGAGCACCGGCTGCTGGTGGGATCCCTGGTGGGGCTACATCTGCAGCAACTTTTACTCCACCTATGCTGAGACGAATTTCAGCTGGAACATCGGCGCAGGACTGCGCTACGAATTTGGCCGCGGCATGTTTGTTCGCGGTGGCTGGGAACAGACAACGATTGACGGTGGACAGGGCGTTGACCCGAGCTTCGATGCTTTTCGCGCCGAGCTGGGCTGGCAGTTTTAAAACGCCATAGCAACGGCGTGACAATTTTGACGCAGAGGGTAGAGATCCATGGATAGAAAGTTCTGGGTGATCATGGGGATCGCTTTCACAGCAGGTCTGGTCTCAGCTTTTATCGTACCCTCGTTTGCGGCAGCCGCGGATGAGCGAAGCACGGGCTCAAAGGCAAACCCACTTAAGGGCATGACTTCTGTGGAGGCCAGCAAGGGCCTCGATCTGCCCAAGGGGGCTAATGGTGATGACGTTGCCAAGGGACGCTACCTGGTGAATTTGCTGGGCTGCGCGAGCTGTCACACCGATGGCGCACTCATCGGCAAACCGGACCCGAGTAAAACTCTCGCAGGCTCCACCATCGGGATCGCCTATAGCAACCCTATGGTCAACAATTACCCGGGTGCCGTTTATCCCCCCAATCTCACGCCAGATAAAGAGACGGGGTTAGGCGACTGGACCCTTGATGACATAGTCACCCTGCTTCGCAGTGGCAAAACCCGCCACGGTCGTCAAACCATGGCCATCATGCCCTGGACAAGCTACGCCCAACTAAACAATGAAGATGCGCGCGCCATTGGCAGCTACCTACTGTCGCTGGAGCCCGTGAAGAACAAAGTCCCCCAGCAGGTGAAGCCAGGCACGCCGGCAAACACACCGCTGGTGCACGTGGGACTGTATCGAAGCCGCTGATCTGGGACTCCTTATAAGACTGTTTATAAGACTTTTTATAAGATAAGGGTCTTCTGATAACTCATCTCGCGGATGGCGTACTTCACCCCTTCGCGACCGATACCACTGTCTTTGACGCCGCCAAAGGGAAAGTGCTCTGCACGAAAGCCCGGTCCGTCGTTGGTGGCTAAAAGTCCCACGTCCAGTTCATCAAAGAGCCGTCGCATCACACGAATGTCCTGGGTAAACACACCCGCCTGAAGACCATAGGGCGAGGCATTCACCAGTGCGATCACCTCATCAAGATCATCAAACTGCCGCAGCGGCAGCACGGGCCCGAAGGTCTCCTCGGCCACCAGGGTCGCATCATCGGGCACCTGCTCGATCACCGTGGGCCACAGGAGATTCCCCTCGCGTTTATGACCGCAGGCGAGCACCGCTCCCCGGGACAGGGCCTCCTCAATCCGTCCGCTGATTTCGTCGGCGGCCTGAGCGTGAATCACCGGGCCGACGAAGGTCTCCTCCAAACTCGGGTTCCCCACCGCGAGCGCCCGGGTTTTCTCTACCAGCGCATCCCGGAAACCCGCGTAAACCTCGCGGTGCACAAATACCCGCTTGGTCGCGGTACAGCGCTGTCCGGCGGTGGCGAAGCGCTGATTGATGGCAGACGCAACCGCCCCGTCGATGTCGGCATCGGGCATGATGATCAGCGGATCATTACCGCCAAGCTCCAAAAGGAGTTTTTTGAACCCCGCTGCCTGGGCAATAGCGTGAGCAGCCGCAGTACCCCCGGTAAAGTTAATCGCCTTGATTTGCGGATGGGCCACCAGCTCCGCCATGGCCGGTACATCAGGTATGCACAGCTGCAGCGTCTCACAGGGCATCCCCGCCTCATAGCACAGCTCCACCAGACGCCGCGCCGATGCAGTATTTTGCGGACCGGGCTTGAACAGCACCGTGTTGCCCGCAGCAAAGGCCGGCCCGAGCTTGTGCATGGCGATGTTCAGCGGGAAGTTAAAGGGCGTGATGCACAGCACTGTACCCAGGGGTCGCCATAGCACCACGCCGATGCGCTCCCGAGTCGGTGGATAGGCATCAGAATCCAACGCCTCACCGGCGATCTGCCGGGCCTCCTCGGCGGAGGCGATGGTGGTATTGATTGCCCGATCCAGTTCCACCCGGGCATCGGAGATCGTCTTGCCGACTTCTGCGGTGACCAGCGCGGCAAGCTCTTCCCGGTGCGCTTTGAGCAACCCTGCCAGCCGCCTCAGAATTTCCGCACGCTCATGAGCAGATAGCTTGCGCTGTACCGCTTCGCCGCGACGCAGGATTGCCAGGCTTTCGGCAACCGCCTCGCCGTCTGCGTAAACATACTCCCCCAGACATTCGTCATTCCAGGGATTGATAACCGAGTAAGTTGTCATGGGCTGTGCTCTCACCATCGGGTTGATGTCGTTACTTCTATTGTCGACGCTTAGTCCATAAAAAAACCAGCGCCGGCGCCGGGGGATTTTTAAGGCAGGTCTCCGCCCAAACCTTGTGTTGCTCGCCACAGCCGGTATGGTCGTGACTCCAGTGCCAGAGATTCGTTCATGAGTCAGTCCATTGATGCCACCGTCGAAGCCCTTATCAAACCCTTCGCCGATGGCCTGGCGTCTTTTATTTTTTACGAGGTTCCCATTGCCGGCATACCCGTTCCCTGGATTGTGCTGTGGCTCGCCGTGGCCGCGAGTTTTTTTACCGTGTACCTGGGCTTCCTCAATGTTCGCGCATTCCCCCTTGCGGTAAAAATCATCCGCGGGGACTATCACGACCCCGACGCGCCGGGAGAAATTTCCCACTTCCGCGCGGTAGCCACTGCGGTATCCGGCACCGTCGGCATCGGTAACATCGGTGGCGTGGCTGTGGCAATCAGCATCGGCGGTCCCGGCGCAGCTCTCTGGCTGGTGGTGGCGGGCCTGCTGTCCATGAGCACCAAGCTCGTGGAATGCACCCTGGGCGTGAAGTATCGCCGGCACAATCCCGATGGCTCGGTCTCCGGCGGCCCCATGTACTACCTGGAGTACTGGCTGAGCGTCCGCGCGTGGCCAAAGCTCGGCAAGGCCCTGGGGGCCTTTTATGCCGCCAGCCTCATGATCGGCTGCCTGGGCATCGGCAATATGTTTCAGTCGAACCAGGCCTACGTGCAGTTTGTGAATATCAGCGGCGGCGATCAGAGCTTCTTTGCCGACAAGGGCTGGCTGTTTGGCATCGGTATCGCCGTACTGGTAGGGCTGGTGATCATCGGCGGGATACGCACCATTGCCGGTTTTGCGGCCAAGGTGGTCCCGGCCATGGCACTGCTCTACGTGGTCTCAGCGTTGGTGATTATTCTATTGAGCTATGCCGAAATCCCCCAGGCCCTGAGTCTGATCGTCAGCACCGCCTTCACCTGGGAGAGCGCCACCGGGGGTATGATCGGCGCCATGATCGTGGGTTTTCAGCGCGCACTGTTTTCCAACGAAGCGGGTATCGGCTCGGCATCCATTGCCCACTCGGCGGTACAAACCGATGAACCCGCCTCCGAGGGCCTGGTCTCACTGCTGGAGCCGTTTATCGATACGGTGGTCATATGCACCCTGAGCTCTCTGGTGATTGTTGTAACCGCGTTCCCTAACGGTTTGATGGACAGCGGCCTGGAAGGTATCGCACTCACCTCCGCTGCCTTTGCCCATCACGTGAGCTGGGCGCCCTACCCCCTCGCCGTGGCAGCCCTGTTGTTTGCGTTCTCCACCGCGGTGTCCTGGAGTTACTACGGCCTCAAAGCCTGCACTTATCTGATGGGTGAGGGCGCGGTGGTGCAGAACACCTTCAAATTCGTCTTTTGCGGATTTTTAGCCCTGGGCTGCATGATTCAATTGGAGTCGGTGCTCGCCTTCTCGGATGCCATGGTGTTTCTCATTGCCGTGCCGAACATCATCGGCCTGTATCTGTTTGCTCCCGAGGTTAAAGCTGATGTCGCGCGCTTCCGCCAGGGCATTGCCAACGGCCGCATAACGCCCTACGAAGCAGAGTGATCCGGCGCGCGACTGCGCAGCCTGAGTACCACCACCAACGCAAAAAAGGCGGTACCGGCAAAAGCCAAAGGAAAGCCGGCAACATCGGCCACGGTGCCTACCAGGACCGCCCCCACCGCTGGCGTCCCCATGGCCACGACCGCCCAGAGGCTCATCACCCGACCGCGGTAATTTTCATCCACGATAAGCTGTGTAAGTGCCTGACAACCGGTACCGATGGTCGTGGTGCAGCCGGCAATCAAGCCGATGGCGAGGGTGGTGATCCACAGCTCCCGCCAGAGCCCGGCGCTCATTGCCGTCATGGCCGAAAGCGAGAGCCCAAGAAGAACAATGTGATAAAGCCGTCGCAGATGACCGCTCTGCCTCGACAAGAGCAACCCTCCCAGAATCGAACCGGTGCCTGCCGCAGCGGTGAGTGTTGCAAGAGTTGCCGAATCGCCGGCGAGCAACTTCCCTGAGACCGCAGGCAGCAATTCGATCACCGTGCGTCCCAACATGCCGCTGGCCAAAGTCAGCAAAAAAACCTGGCGAAGCATCGTATCGCGGCGCAGATACCCAAGCCCTGCGCGCAGCTGGGCAATAAAGGGCGCTCTCTCTTCAGTGCTCTCTTCCCGCTCGGTGCCCTTAACCCGCGTCAGCAGTAGCACAGCACCGATGCAGATCAACGCCGCGGTGGCGAAAGCTGCGGGCACGGATGAGACCACCAGCAGCCATGCACCCAGGGCAGGCCCGATGATGCGCGAAGTGTTGAAGATGATCGCCGAATAACCGATGGCACTCGGCAGCGCCTCGCGCTCCACCAGTCGCGGCAAAAACGCCAGGCGGATCGGTGTGTGAGCCGAAGTCACCGCACCAAAAGCGAGGGCCAGCACGGCCAGGGCCGGCAGCTCCAACAACCCCAGGGTAGCGGTGATGGCCGCAAGGGCCGAGAGGAGCCCCGCAAGGCTGATGGTCACCAACAGCCCGTTACGGGGGTTGATGCGATCGGCAGTAATCCCAAAAACCGGCGTCAGCAAAAAGGTCGGCACAAGCATGAGCCCGGCAATAGTACCTACCCAAAAGGCCGAGCCGGCTAGTTCCCAGGCCGCCCAGCCAAACAGAAAACGGATGATCCAGGTGCCCAGGGTCGAGAGGCAGGTGGAGGGAAAATAACGACGAAAACGCGGTTCACGAAAAGCCGAGCGATGCCCGGCCTTATCGCTGTCTAGCTCTGTGGTCGCTGTTGCGATGGGCTATGTTACTCCGGCGGCTTAAACAGTAGCGTCATAGGGCTGAACTCATAAGTGCCGGCAGCGGCTGTGGCATCACAATCGGCGAAACAAGAGAAAACGGGGGCACAGGTCCCAGTATACCCGCTGGACCCGATCCCCGGTTCCCCTTATTGTGCGCAGCTTCCCGACCATTCCTCTTACCAACAGGATCCGCTATGAACAGCTTCGAAAACACCGTGGGATTTATCACTGGCGGCGCCGCCGGCATCGGCCTTGGCGTGGGACGCGCGCTGGGACTCAAGGGCATGACCCTGGTGCTGGCCGATGTGGAAGCCGACACGCTGGACAAGGCAGCGGAAGAGCTGCGTGCTGAGGGCATCACGGTACACACCGAAGTGCTCGATGTGCGAGACGCCGACGCCTATCGCGAGGTTGCCGAGCGCACCCTGGCCACCCACGGCAAAGTGAATTTCCTGTTTAACAATGCTGGCGTGGGTGGCGGTCACGCCCCCGCGGGGGAGACACCGTTACAGGACTGGCGCTGGGTGGTGGACGTTAACCTGCTGGGCGTGGTGTACGGGGTCGAGTTCTTTCTGCCGGCCATGCGCGCATCGGGCGAGCCCTGTTACGTCATCAACACGGCTTCTCTCGCGGGTCACATTGCAAACCCCGGCATGGGGGCTTACTGCGCCACCAAATTCGCTGTCGTCGGCTACTCCGAAACCATGCGCCAGGAACTCGCCGAATCGAACATCGAAATCTCAGTGCTCTGCCCCGCGTGGGTAAAAACCCGCATAGCCCAGAGCCGTCGCAACCACCCTGATGCCAGCGAAGCGGCTCAGGCCGCCGGCGATCAGGATGGCATGAACATGATCGACGAAATCATTGCCAATGAGGGCATCAGCGTTGAGGCTCTCGCCGAGCGCGTGGTGAACGGTATGGCCTCGGGCACCTTTTACCTGTTCACCCACCCGGATTTCTGGCCGATGATGAAAGAGCGCCTTGGCCGCATTACAGCCGATTACAACGAAGTCATGCCCGGCTAGGATCACGGCGTAGGGCATGGGGGGCTTAAAGGACCAGGCACGGCAACACCGAAATACCGTCACCGCCGGAGTCATCTTTGGCGTCATCGTCGGACTCTGTGGGGGCGTAGTAGTGGCGCTGTTCTACAAATCCCCGAGCGAGCCGCCACCCTCTCCCCTGGCGGCCAGTGACTGCGCCGACGTCCGCATTAATGCCTCGGGGTCGAGGGAAGCGTTTTCTATTCGTGTGGAGTCCGAGGGCATCACGCTCAACCGGGCACTGGAAAAAAAGATTGCCGTGGGCACGACGCAAACCTACAAGCAGTGGCAGGACTGGTTGGGGGACGCCGCCCTGAGGCAATCGCAGATCAATATCCGATTTTTAGGGGACGCCCGGCGCTTCAGAGAAATTTATGGCAAACCCAATGGTGAGGAATGGACCACCACGGGCTTCTATCGCATGCGCAGTAACGAGGCCCTGATCCTCTACACGCCGGCCTTTCGCGCCAGCGCCCTGGGCAACGCCTTTCATGAAATCTCCCACCTCATCACCGCGCGCCATCTTGGCGCCACACCGCCATGGCTCAACGAGGGACTGGCAGAACACTATGAGTCCCTGGATGTGGCTGGCACCAACACACGTTTCAAAGCCAACGAGGCTCACCTTCGTTTGTTGCAGCGCAAAGGCGTAGTGGGGGTAAAAACACTCACGACCTTGTCACAGCAGGAATGGATGGCCGAAGACGCCGAGAGACGCTACGCCAGTGCCTGGGCGCTGATCGCATTCCTCATGGATACCCCCGACGGCGCGCAGACGCTCAGGGGCACCGTTCGTGAAGCCTACGCCGGCCGCTGTGGAGCGCGACGGGACCTGGGAAAAACCCTGGAGGATTATCCGGGGGGAACAGCATCCCTGAAGGATGACTGGCGGGCCTGGCTGCATCGCCGCTATGCGACGCTCCCCCGGACCCGGGCAATCACCGCAGGTGGTTCTTCTTTGTAACCAGCCGCGGGCGCTACAGCACCGTAAAGGACACACCCGCGTGATCCTGGAGGCGCTTGCGCAGGGGCTCCCCCATCACCGGCGCTGCGGTAAAGCATCCCCCGTGGCCTTTTGGGGTTTGCGCCAGACAGATGGCCGCCTCGGCAATCATCTTGGAGGTGGAGCCGTAGCCGGGGTCGCGATCCCCGTACACCTGCACCGTTACGCTGTCGCCGTTTTCGTTGCTGCCAACGTAGAGCATGTCGTAGAAACCGGCCTCGCGCTCCTCCTTGCTGGGACCCTCGCCGGGCTTGAGCGTCATGTCCAGTGCCATGTCGCCGCCGGCGGCATCGGGCTTGCTCTCTCCCAAAAGAATCATCTCGTCATACACCAGGTCGCTGCCGTAGGCATGACCCAGCAACTGATTGGAGCGGTGCACGTTCTTGGTGTTGATGGAGGCCATGATGAAGGGGCCGGACCAGTTGTTGAGATCCTCCTCAAAGATCATTTCGTTACCCGGAGGCTGCTCCGGCCCGGTGAAACCATCAGTGAGCACAAAGGGATTGATGAGATCAGCAAATAGTGCGGGATCCGCCTTGATAGAGGCCATGGTGCCTTTAAAGGACGCCACGGTTCCGCCGGAGGCCGTGCCTTGCATGGCCTTTACGCGACATTTGACCCGGGGCAAGGGGGCGCCGAACTTCGCGTTAGCCACCTGTTGCAAAAGGTGCACGCCAAGATCCGAGGGCAATGAGTCAAAACCACAGGAGAAGACAATGCGTGCACCGCTGGCGCGGGCCTTTTCATCATTGGCCGCGATCATGTCCTTCATCCACAGGGGTTCGCCATTGAGGTCAACGTAGTCCGTACCCAGGCGGGCGCAGGCGTCCACCATGTTGCTGCCGTACTGCTGGTAGGGACCGGCGGCGCTGAGCAGGACCCGCGTTGAACCTGCCAGTTTGTCGAGGCTCCCCTGATCATCGCTGTCGGCGACCAATAACGGGACGCTGCTGTCGACCCCCAACTCATCGCGTACCTGCTCCAGCTTGGCGCTGTTTCGACCCGCCATGGCCCAGCGAAACTCAGGCTCATCGCCGTAGCTCTGATGGAGGTATTCGCAAATGAGCTTGCCGGTAAAACCGGTGGCGCCAAAGACCACAATGTCAAAATCTCGGGTGTCCGTCATGCGGGGGCATCCTTTGTTTGGGAGTTATTAGGAAGAACTCAAAGACTAGACGGGAAAGCCCGGCCGGGCAACCGACGGAGGTGCTCTCACTCCCGCTAGCTATCCGTCGTCCCCGCCCGTTTCGCATCATTGATCCACGCCTGGGCAAAGCGGGAGAAACGGAGCATTTGCTCTGCGATCACCGTATCCAGCGTTTCGATGGCCACCTCTCCCCGGTCACTGGCAACGGTCACCACGATAGCCGCCTCTTCGCCGGAACCGTTCCACTCAAAAGCAGGGTCAGACACGTAGCGCGGGGGCATATCCGCAACGAGCGCCAGATCGAGATCTTTGCCCGCGTCGACGCTTTCTTTCGTCAGCTCATTGCGCACCGTTAAGTCGTCAAACTCCGGCACCGGTTCGCCACTGGCGACGGCGGCCAGAATCACGTTATCCCAGGACTTCTCTTCAAGCGCTTTTTGGACCCGCTGATACTGATAGGACTCCAGCACTCCGTGACGGTTGGACACCAACTGAATGGCTTCTTCGGTCTTTCCCCGAAGCACCGTCCAGATACCTTTGAGGGTGCCGACGCCCGGTAGAGGGTGAGCGTGATAAGGCTGCGTGAGGTCCCCGATGTAATGGAGCCCCCAGCCGGCAAAGCGCCAGCCCCAATAGTCGTGACCGGTCTCAAAGGCAAAACGGGACAGCGCACGGAACAGCGACACCCGCCATTCAGGATAGGTGCGCAGCAAATCCGGCTGGGCTTTTCGCGTCACCCAGTCCAGGTGATAAAAGCCCATGTGAAACGGCGCCTGGGAGCTGTATTCGAGGTTGGGATTGCCAAAGGGCTGATCCCCAAACCCATACTGAGACCCAAAGTCCGTGTCGTTATCCGCAAAGAGACCGATATCCATACCAAAGTCCGGTTCATCACTGCCACTCGCCAGCACATGCGCCGGCGCCACCCGATCACCGCTCTGAAGCGCGATATAGACGATGGAATCGTGGGACACCCCGCCGTCGAGAAAACTCAGATCGGCAAAGCGCTGCGCTTTGGAGCGAGGAACGGAAGGGTCTTCCACTGTGGTTTGCCGATAGAGTGGATAGGCAAGCTCAGGGTTCACCCGGATAGCGCGCAGAAAGACGTCACGCAAATCGTGGGCGTCTGCGGAAAACGCCAAAGCATCGGGACGGGGCGCGTAATGGGGCATGGTCTCCCGGGACATCGCCTCATGGCGGTCCAATACGTCTACCAGGCCGGACGCCTCTGCCTGCAAAAACGCATCGAGAGACTCGGCCTCCAGGGAGGCCTCCAGGAGCTCTGGCTGACTTCGCACCAGCGGCCACAGGAGGCTTGCATGATCAGACCAGGCCCAGACGGGGCTGGTGAGCAGGGAACACAGAAAAAGGACAAACCAGAGTCGCATGAGAGAACCACATATCCGGGAATTCGACAGAAGGCCGATCATACGCGCAGTGAGGCTTCGGCGCAGGCTTCCCTTTAACGCTAAAGCCTTCGATAGGCCTGCTACCTGGCCTAAAGGGTATTGACTTTCATTATCATTGGGAAAATAATCCCAACCATGAAAGATGATGCTCAAACAGCGCTGATCCGCGCAATTCTGAGGCTTCTCAAGCCTCTTGCCCGCGTCATGCTCCATCACGGTATGGCCTATGGATCATTCGCAGAACTGGCCCGTAAAGCCTTCGTGGATGAGAGTCTGGATCAGCTGCAACGCTCGGGCAAACGCGGCAGCATTTCCAGCGTTGCCGCCATGACCGGCCTGACCCGAAAAGAGGCGTCCCGGCTGGCTACTCTCGATGTGGACTCCGGGCTGGAAAGTGACCGTCGCTACAACCGAGCGGTTCGCGTCATCACGGCCTGGACCGTAGACCCGCGCTTTTTGGACGACAAAGGCGAACCGGCGGTGCTTGCAATCCAGGGCACTAACGGCTTCGAAGCGCTGGTCAAAGACTATTCGGGCGATGTGCCGGTGGCCGCAATGCTCTCGGCACTGGAGGACAGCGGAACCGTCGCCAGCACCAACGGCGGCGTACAGCTACTGGATCGCGCCTATCTTCCGACGCAAACACCCGCCGCAAGCCTGGATATTCTGGGCAGTGATGTGGCCGAGCTCATCACCACGATCGACCACAACCTGACGCATCCAAAATCGGAACGCGTCTTCCAGCGAAAAGTATCCAATGGCAGCGTTTCAGAGGCTGCCCTTGGGGCCTTCCGGCAGCTATCGACTCAAAAGTCGCAGGAACTGCTGGAGGAGTATCACGCCTGGCTGGTCGAACATGAGATTGCATCCGAAACACACGATGCCGACGAAAACACCGAAAAACACCGATACGTGTCCGTGGGTATCTATTACTACGACGACACGCTGCACGAGGACCTGACACCATGAAACCGACCTTTAGTCCATGCATTGCAAGAAAAACCCTGTCCCTGCTCACTGCCGGGAGCCTTTTGTGCCTCTCTGCATGCGGCGGCGGTGGCGGTGGAGGCGATCTCGTTGCCCGAGTTACCGGCGGCGACGGGGGCGGGATCGGCGGAACTGGCTTCTCGGGTAGCGGCACCATCAATGGCACCGGCAGTATCTTTGTGAATGGCATACGCTTTGACGTAGACGAAGCCGAAATCTTCGTTGATGGGGAACCGGCCAGCGAAGATCAGTTGGGCCTCGGCATGGTCGTGAGCCTGTCTGGCAGCGTGAACGATGACGGCATCAACGGCGTTGCCGATCGGGTCGACTACACTCCGGAAATACTGGGCCCCGTTGCCAGCATTGAACTCAACACCGACAACACCAGCGCACGCCTGAGCATTTTAGGCCAGAGCGTCATCATCGAACGCACCAGCACGGTTTTTGAGGACAGTAGTTTTGACAGTATTGTCGTAGGAGATCTGGTCGAGGTATCCGGCTACATCGACGACGAGGGGCGCCTGCGGGCAACCCGATTAGAGGGCGACAAGACGGCTGACGACGAGGTAACGGTCAGCGGCGCAATCAGCAACCTCGTTGACCAGACCTTCATCATTGGCAAGCAGCCCGTCGACGCCAGTAACGCCGTCCTTGACGACATATCAACGAGCACAGGCCTCAGCAACGGTCTCATCGTAAAGGTAGAGGGCGAACTGGTAGACGGCGTAATTGTCGCGAGCGAAATCGAAGGGAACGACCGGTCTGCGGTCTTGCAAGTTGATGACCAGGTCACAGTGGAAGGGGTCGTTGCGGCTTTTGATGGCGGCACTGAATTCCGCATTGGCGACCTGCTCATCGATACCAGCGCCCTTGGCACCCAAGGCAGCCCTGCTCTGCGCAATGGCCTCATAGTCGAGGTCAGCGGCACCTGGAACGGCGAGCGCATCATCGCCTCAGGGATCAGTGAACGTCGCGGACGTATCAAGATAGAAGCGCCCCTGGCGGAGGTGAGCGACACATCGATAACCTTTAGCTTCGCCGGAGAGACAATCACGGTGGCGGTCGACAACAGAACGCTGTTTGATGACGACCGTGATGACATCGAGTATCTCAAGATCAGCGATCTGGCCATTGGCGACTATCTTGAGGTGGAAGCTCTCGACAACGGCGGCAGTTTGTTGGCGACGCGGGTTGATCGGGATGACGACGATGATGAAAGCGAGCTTCAGGCGTCGGTGCAGAGCTTTGTCGAGAATGTCAGCGTCACCCTGCTGGGGGTAACCTTTGATGTTACCCAGGCAGAGTTTGAAAACTCCGGTGACGACGACATCAGCAGCGCGTTATTTTTTGCCAACCTCAACACGGGCGCCCTCATCAAAGTCAGTGATGACAATCCTGCCGACGGGTTTGCGGAGGAAGTGGAGTTCGAATTCGCCACGGCATTGGACGGGGAGCGGGAGTTTAGCGACGATGACGAGGAGCGTCTGGGCAACGATGAAATTCCGGACAATATCCTGGCGTATATCAGCGCCAACTTCCCCAACGCCGACATTGCCTTTAGCGAGCGGGACGCCGACGATAATGAAATTGAGGTATATCTCGCCAACGGTACCGAACTGGTTTTCGATCTGGACGGCAACTTCCTGGAGTCCGAATTAGAGGACGATGATTCGGATGATTCGGATGATTCCGATGACTCAGACGACTCAGACGACTCAGACGACTCAGATGATTCCGGTGATTCCGATGATTCCGATGCTTCTGACGACTCCGATGACTCCGATGACTCAGACGATTCCGATGACTCCGACGATTCCGATGACTCCGATGACTCAGATGATTCTGACGACTCCGATGACTCCGATGACTCCGATGACTCCGATGACTCTCCGGCTACGACCGGGTAAATGGTCAGCCCGCTGATTCTTCAGACTTAAGGTTTGGCGTGGCCGAAGCAGCTCAAAAAAAGCCTGGGGTGTACGCTCCAGGCTTTTTTCATCGGCCAACAGTCCCCTCTTCAAGCACCGGCATCACCCAGTAACAAAAGTGATCCCGGCTGGCTACATCCTTGAGCAGCTGCAAGAGATCCTTGCGGGTTTCTTCGTCGCATAGCACTTCAAAACGGTCATAATCGTCCTAGCCCTGAACCTGCTCCCCGAAAGAGCCAGCGAGCGGAAAGTCGCAAACAGAATGATGACAATGAGCAGCCACATACGTGGCACCAGGGTCATGAGCGGGGTGAGCTCACGCTGATGATTTTCGCCCCCCAAAAAAAGCGCAGCGCGCACTCCGGGGGCAGGGTCACCACCTCGGACTATCATTGCTTCGCTCCGCACACAAATCCGTCTATGTCACGTCCCTGCACACTGACAATCAGCGTGGCCCTGGCTGCAAAGTGAGCAATAAGCATGCGAAGCAATGACTGTGCGGGTGGATGAGGAGATGAATAATTTGCGAGGAATATGCAGCAAGTATTGACGACTCGAGGTAGACCAGGGGTTAGCTGTTGTGGCATTGTTTGAGGGTCTTACCGAGCGCGCCGCAGGCACGGTCGGTCCTGTTGTAACCTTCGATAAATCCACTGATGCTTAAGTAACAAGGCGGCTGCCGGTGGTCGCCTAAGGAACGATCCGCCTAATATGCAGTTTCTCTCGAAGCCCCTGCCTTACGTCAGGGCTATGATATGGTTTTGGCCACTGGTTTTGTTCGCCGGCTGCGGCTCCGGTAGCGACAGCCATCAGGGTTCTTCCGTCTCGCCGGTGCCAGCGCCCGGCATCAGTGAGCCTGAGGTTGACCGCCGCAGCGTATTGGAGGGCGGGCCATACGGCACGGTTGAATTCAAGCTACTGGATAAGCAGAGCAATGCGCGCGAAGAATCTGCGCCGGCCTTCGGGCTCTTTGATCCGTCCCAGGTCTTCACTAAAGGCCTCGATTTCCGCAATCAGTTCGTGTTCCCCTTCGGAGGCTACCTCACCACCCTGGGTGACAACCTGCATCGCTCGGGCAATACGCGAACCAATGAGCCGGTGGAGGCCGTTCTGCGTCTTTACCCGAACACAGGGTTGCTAACGAACCTTGTCGGGCAGGGCGAAGCCGTGCTGACCCTGACCCCGGTGGCCCTGACGGGTGACGGTGGCATCGAATGCTTTGTCAGGCTTGAGGAAGATGCGCTGGCGATGCAGTTATTTGAGCGCGATGGTAGCTGTATCGATGTCACCTTGACGATTGAAGAGTTGAGAGAAAATTTCAACGGTGTCGAATTCATCTTTGATCTAGGTGAGTTTACTGAAGCCTCGAGTCTGTCGTTGACCGCTGACTTTTCCCTTGAGGTTCCCGGAGGCAGTGCCGCTGGTGTGGTGCAGTCAAACACCGGCGCGGCAGAGCTGAACCTATCGGTGAACGAGGCGGTTGCGGTTGATCTGCCACCTAATGTTTACGCCAGCGGCGTGTTCCTGCCTACCCTCGACGGCTTTGGCTTCAGCAACCTGGGCGACGGATCCTATGATATCTTTTCAAAGGAGCTGATTGCCCGGCAATACGGCAAGGAGGTGGTCTGCTTCATCGAGAATGGCAGCTGCAAGGCGCTCAACCCCTACGGCCTCTTTCTCGTTTCGACCCTAGATCCGCACAACGCATCGAATGGTCTCTGCAACGGCATGGCTGTGGCGGCGACCATGCTAGCCAATGGCATCGAGCCTTTCCCGGACTCGGGAAAAACTCTGCCGGCAGATTACAACCCGCTTGCCGCCCGTACGATCGACCTCAACTATGGTGACGTACGTGAACTCATCGCGTCCAAGCAGATCGGACAACGCCGTGACGCGGTCGTTGACCGCAGAAACGCATGCATGGGGCTAAAGCCCACAGAGGTAATGGCTGAAATCGAGGCCCGCTTCAACACCGACGACCCCATCGCCGTCCTGTCTATCAGCACCCTTGCGGGAGAGGGAGGGCACGCAGTCACCCCTTACGCACTCAGTGCCGAAGGCGGGAACATCCGTCGCATTTATGTTTATGACAACAACAACCCCTCCGACATGAACCGTTTCATCGAGGTTGACATTACGCCGGGGAAAGAGACCTGGCAATATCGAGCGGCTACCAACGCCAGCGGTGAGGTGTATGCTTACGAAGGGATGGAGGCAACCAACTCTATGTGCCCTCAGCCCGTGTCTCTCTACACTGCGGACGACGTACTGACTCAACCCCCGGGCACCGTACAGTTTATCGATTTAACGGGGGTCAATGCCCAGGTCGCGGACAGCGAAGGGAGAGCCTCCGGCGCCGATTTTGAAGCGCTCGTCAACATTAATGAAATCCCCGGTGCCACGCTGCAGACGCTAACTGGGAGTAATCTGCTGACTATTTCAGGACTGTCGCCAGGCCCAGAGCCCGCTGACTTCGATGGCGAGAAGCTGCGAGAATACCTAAACAATTCTTATGTAATCACGGCGCAGCCGGTCACCGAAAAGGCAGCCAGCGAGCTGAAGTTTCTTCAGAGTTCACTCATCGACAGCCGCGTGACCTCCGCATATGTCGGCAAGCTCGTACCCCAACAACCCTTGTCTATGGACACACGTCAGGTGTTTCGATCTGACGCTGCCGCTCGCTTTATTGCCGTCGAAAAGCCCCCGGCGGGCACGTTCCTGATCAAGGCGTTTACCACCGACAACGAACTCCAGATCGGCCACATTGCCACTGTACAGATTGTTACGTCTGACTTGGGGGTCAATGATTCCGTCGGCGTGTTCGTGGCTGACGACGGCACTCGTTATGTGGTGTTCAGTTATGATGCAGCGACTGGTGGAGGTTTTACGAAGCTCGAGCAAGGCGTTGATTACGAACTTAACCTTGACAGCCTCGATGTGGCCACCATCCCCTTCGGTTGAGGCGTTGCCGTTAAAAGGTTAAGCAATCAATGGATCTAGCCTGGTACATCAAGTCGTTCATCACCCTCCTGGTGGTGGTCGATCCTATCGGTTCTGTCCCCGTTTTTATCCACGCCACTGCATCGGTGCCTGAGAAGCTCCATCGCGCGTTTGCGCTGCGAGGCGTCGCGATAGCCGCTGGCGTGCTGCTCTTCTTCCTTGTTTGTGGGCAATTGCTGCTTGAGGGTCTTGGGCTTCGGTTAGGGTCCTTCCAAGTTGCGGGTGGCATAATCCTCTTTCTTTTTGCACTACAGATGATGTTTGGCGAGTCAAAGGCTGCGACCGAGATCAACGAGTACGACATGGACAAGGGAGAGCATCTTCAGGGTGCTGCGTTTCCGCTGGCCATGCCGTCCATTGCCAGCCCTGGCGCGATTCTCGCTATAGTTGTGCTGACTGACAACCATATGGTTTCACTTAGTGAACAGGCAATGATTGCGGCACTGCTGGCAATCGTTTTACTGCTGTCCCTGGGCCTGTTATTGATCGCAGGGAGGATAATCAGCATCATCGGCACGACCGGCGCTAGCGTGATCAGTCGGGTGGCGGGCCTGATCCTCGCAACGATTGCGCTGGATTCCGTTTTCGTGGGTCTAGACCATCTGGGGCTGATTGCACTCAAGGGCGGTTGACAGGACTAGTCGGGCCATGGAGCCATGGAGCCATGGAGAGCAGGGTAGGCGTTCTCCCCGTTGGAGTTTCTATAGCGTAACTTATCGACGGCTTTTCGTAGGTGCAGCGCCGAAAACGAAGGTCTTGTTAGGGTAGTGTCATGAGAAAACCTGGTACCTTTTAAATCTTCCTGTTTTAAATGCTGTTACCGTTTTTCTTATGTCCAGATATTTCCTCGTAAAACTCACTACTCCACTTGGTACGACTTCAGTTCTACAGACTTAGAGATCGATGCAGCACCCCATCACCAGACAGCGAAGAGCCTGGCCCTGTTTATGGGCATGCCCTTGGTCTTGGTAACGCCACCTATGAACGCCATCGCCCAGAGCAAACTCTGCTCTTTTCATTGACCCACAGTCCCATCTTCAAGCACCGGCATCACCCAGTAACGAAAGTGATCCCGACCGGCTACATCCTTGAGCGCCTGGAAGAGGTCCCTGCGGGTTTCTTCGTCGCAAAGTACTTCGAAGCGCTCGTAGTCACCGTAACCCTGCACGAGCTCCCGGCGATTTAACTGGCTGTGAGCACGACTGAATCCCGCCGCATCGGTCACCGAAAAACCACTCACCGCCTCCATGGACATCAACGCGTCTACCACGTCGTCCCGTCGCGGTTGAGGTACCAGGAGAACCAGTAGTGCATCACCGTTCATGAGCGCCACCTCGCCAACTGCTGATAGGCAATGGGTAAAATATACAGCGTGGTCAGCGTTGAACTGAGCAGCCCCCCAATCACCACAATCGCCAGGGGGCGCTGCAGCTCGGCGCCGGGGCCGGTAGCAAACACCAGGGGTAATAAACCAAACAGTGCTGTGGATGCGGTCATCAGGATGGGCCTCAGACGCTGGGCGGCACCGCTTACCACGCGCTCGCCGATATCCATAAGCTGGTTCGCGTTCTGCTCGAAGTAGCTCACCATAACCACGCCGTTGAGCACCGCCACGCCCAGCAGGGCAATAAGTCCCACACTCGCCGGCACCGAGAGATACTCCCCGCTTATATACAGCGCGGCGATGCCGCCCATCAACGCAAAGGGCACGTTGGCCAGAATCATCCCCGCCAACGCCAAGGAGCGAAAGGTCGCAAACAGAATGATCACGATCAGTAGCAGCATCAGGGGCACCAGAGTCATGAGCCGGGTGAGCGCACGTTGCTGGTTCTCAAACTCACCCCCAAAGCGCAGGGAGTAACCCGGGGGCAGAGTCACCGCTTCTGACAGTCGCCGCTGTGCCTCGCGCACAAAACCGTCGATGTCACGCCCCTGCACATTGAGGCTGAGGGCAGCATAACGGCTCCCCTGCTCACGCTCGATGAGCACGGGGCCGGGCGCTTTGGTGATAGATGCCATGGCACCGACCGTCGCCACGCTGCCATCGGGCAGTTGCAACGGCGTGTCAGCCAATCCCGCCTCACTGCCGGGACGCTCGTCGGTGGACCTCGCCAGCATCACGGGAATGCGCTTGGCACCTTCCACGATGGTGCCCACGCGTTCACCCTCAAACTGGCTCCGCAAAAAAGCCACAAAGCCATCGGCATCCAATCCGGCAGGTGCCGCCAGCTCAGATCGCAATTTCAGATTCAGGAATGCATCGCTGGCCGCAAGCGAGGGCTGGAGATCCACGGCACCCGTTATCCCCCCAACCTCTGCCGTAATCTGATCGAGGATCACGCCCAGGGTTTGCAGGTTATCGCCAAATACTTTGATGGATACATCGCCGGTGCTGCCGGTGAGCATTTCGGACACCCGCATCTGAATCGGCTGGGTAAAACCAAAGGACATCCCCGGAAACTCCTCGACCACCTCGCGTACCGCTGCAATAAGCGCAGGCTTGCCACCGGGCCGCCACTCATCCGTGGGCGCAAGCTGCATAAAAATATCGGTTTCGTTCAGGCTCATGGGATCCAGGCCCAGTTCGTCGGAGCCCGTGCGCGCCACCACCTGGCGGATTTCCGGCACCCGCTCGCGCATGGCAATCTCCATTTGACGGTCAATGTCGATGGAAGCGGCCAGGGAGATAGAAGGTGACTTCTCCGTCTGAACAATAATGTCACCCTCATCCATCACCGGCATAAACGTGCGTCCGATCTGGCTGAACAGTAAGCCGCTGATCACCAGCAACAGCAGGGCTATAAAGGCCGGGATCAAGGGTTTGTCCAGCGCGAGGCGCAAAGAACCGGCGTAACGCGTTTTCAGAAACTCCACAAAGCGCGGCGGTACCGCTCCGGCGGTACCCAACACCGCGCTGGCCAGCACCGGCACCACGGTAAAGGCAAACACCAATGCCGCGAGCATGGCAAACACGATGGTCAGCGCGACCGGGCTAAAGAGCTTGCCCTCGAGCCCCTGGAGCGCCAGCAGGGGTGAGAACACAATCAACACAATGATCGTACCGGCCAGCACCGGTGTGGCCACTTCACGCACGGCGCGATACACAATATGTGCTTTTGGCAAGGGTGAATTTGCGGCGAGACGTGAGAGCACGTTCTCCACCACGACCACCGAGGCATCCACCAGCATCCCGATGGCGATCACCAGACCCCCGAGGCTCATGAGGTTCGCCGTTATCCCCGTAAGGGACATGAGTAAAAAGGTGACCAATGCCGCCATGGGCAAGGAGAACGCGACGATCAGCGCCGCGCGGATGTTCCCCAGAAACAAGGCGAGCAGGATCCCCACCAGCACCACCGCCTGTAACAGCGCCAGAGACATGGTGCCCACCGCGCTTTCGATAAGCTGCGCCCGGTCATAGAACACGTTCAGGGTAGAACCAGCCGGCAGACTGCGTTCGACCTCCGAGAGACGCGCCTTGACCGCGGCCACGACGTCGCCGGTGTTACTGCCGCGCAGGGCGACTACCAGGCCTTCGGTGGTTTCTTCACCGTCGCGGGTCACCGCACCGTAGCGAGTCAGGTGGCTCGTCTCCACGCGGGCCAGCTGCCCCAGGGTGACCGCGTCTCCCCCGGCGCTCTTCACAACGAGCCTGCGCAGGGCATCGATATCCGCAAGGCGTGCTTCGCTGCGCACAATAAGGGCATCACTGCCCTGCTCCAGGCGCCCTACCCCGGCATTTCGATTGTTGCCCTCAATGGCACGGCGCAGCTGCGCGTTATCCACGCCCGCGACGCGCATGCGCTCAGGATCCGGTGTGATCTGCATACTGCGCACATGACCGCCGAGCACGTTCACATCCGCGACCCCCGCCACGGTGCGCAGGGCCGGCCGAACCACCCAATCCAACAGCTCCCGCCGCTCCCACAGCTCAAGATTCGGATTTTCCAGACTGAACATGAATATCTCTGACAGCGGCGTGCTCATGGGCGCCAGCCCGCCGTCGGTACCTTCGGGCAGGCTCCCCATCAGACCCGCCAGACGCTCGCTCACCTGCTGCCGCGCCCAATAGATATCGGTGCCCTCGGTAAAATCCAGGGTGATATCGGTGATGGCGTACTTGGTGGTAGAACGCAGAATCTGCTGTCGGGGAATACCCAGTAGTTCTGTTTCCAGGGGATAGGTGACCGTGCGCTCTATTTCTTCGGCGGTCATCCCCGGTACCTTGAGGATGACCTTTACCTGGGTCGGCGAAATATCCGGAAAAGCATCAATGGGTAAGGAGCGCCAGGCCTGAAGCCCCGCCAGGGCCAGGGCAAAACTGAGCGCCGCGACAAACATACGCTGGGTTAGCGCAAAACTG
>NZ_CBFHZO010000069.1:0-7804 GCF_965660375.1 Congregibacter sp.
CACGCTATGTGCGGCGCGGAGGCTGTCGTGATTGACGCCAAAGACGACCGTGGCGTCAACGTCGGGCTCCGCGGGCTGGGAAAACAGCACGCGCCTGGCACCGGCTTTCAGGTGCTGCTCCGCGGTGAGGCGATCCGAAAAGGCGCCGGAGCATTCCAGCAGCATATCCACCCCGATAGCGGTCCAGTCCAGATTGGCGACGCTCTCTTCGCGCAAGAGCCTTTTCTGCTGGCCATTGATACACAGACGGTCGTCCAGCAACTCGACGGTGCCGGGGAATCGCCCGTGGGTAGAGTCATAGCGCGTTAGGTGGGCCACGGTGTTCGCATCTGCCAACTCGTTGATCGCCACCACCTGCATGGCATCACGGTGGGGGCTCTCCTGGAGCGCCCTTAGCAGAGTGCGACCAATGCGTCCGTAACCGTTGATGGCAATCCGCAACATGGCCCTAGATGGACTCCAGAACCTCAGTCACCACGGCGGTCACGTTATCCACGGTAAAGCCGAACTGCTCGAACAGCTCACCCGCCGGCGCAGATTCGCCAAAGGTGCTCATTCCGACGATGCGACCGTCGAGCCCCACATACTTATGCCAGTAGTCCACGTGAGCTGCCTCTACGGCCACGCGCGCCAGGCAGTCGCTGGGTAATACCGATTCCCGATAGCCCGCATCCTGTTGTTCAAACACCTCGGGGCAGGGCATGGAGACTACCCGTATCGCGCGATCTGACAAAGCCTCCGCTGTCTGCATAGCCAGTCCCACTTCAGAACCGGTGGCAATCAGGATTGCTTCTGGCGCGCCGTCGCAATCGCGGAGCACATAACCGCCCCGGGCAACGTTAGCCAGCTGCTCTGCATTGCGCTCCTGGTGCGGCAACCCCTGACGGGAAAACACCAGCGCCGAGGGGCCGTCAGCACGTTCCACGGCGGCCTTCCAGCACACCGCTGACTCTACGGCATCGCAGGGACGCCAGGTTTGCAGGCCCGGCGTAGCGCGAAGCGCGGTTAACTGCTCTACTGGCTGATGGGTGGGGCCGTCCTCACCCAGACCAATGGAGTCATGGGTGTACACGAAGATGGAGCGCTGGCGCATCAATGCCGCCATACGCACGGCATTGCGGGCATATTCCATAAAGATCAGGAAAGTCGCGCCGTAGGGAATGAAGCCCCCATGGAGCGCAATGCCGTTCATGATGGCAGACATACCAAACTCGCGAACACCGTAATAAATATAGTTGCCCGCAGCGTCATCAGCGTTAACGCCCTGAGATCCAGACCATAAAGTCAAATTGGAACCCGCCAGGTCTGCGGAGCCACCCATAAACTCGGGAAGCATGGGGCCCAGCGCATTGATGGCGTTCTGTGAGGCTTTTCGCGAGGCGATAGTCTCGCCGGCGGCCTGACACTGTTCTATATAAGCCTGTGCTTTAGCCGAAAAATCCGCCGGCAAATCACCTGCCAGGCGACGCTCGAGCTCCGCGGCCAGCTCTGGGTGCGCCTCCCGGTAGCTATCCATTACCGTATTCCAGGCCGCTTCCTGTTCAGCGCCAGCCGCCTTTGCATCCCATCCGGCGTAGATATCGTCGGGGATTGTGAAGGCATCGTGCGTCCATCCGATGGCTTCTCGCGTTGCCACGATTTCGTCGGTGCCCAGGGGTGCGCCGTGGGTCGCGGCGGTACCTTCCTTATTGGGAGCACCCTTACCGATCACCGTGCGGCAACAGATAAGTGTCGGACGGGAACTATCTGCCCGCGCCGCCTCGGTAGCTGCCTCGATGGCTGCGGGATCATGTCCGTCTACGCTGGCAATCACCTGCCAGCCGTAGGCCTCAAAACGTTTGGGGGTATCGTCGCTAAACCACCCCGCGACCTCACCATCAATGGAAATGCCGTTGTCGTCGTAGTAGGCGATAAGTTTTCCTAGTCCGAGGGTACCCGCGAGGGAGCAGACCTCATGGGAGATGCCCTCCATCAAGCAGCCATCTCCCACAAATGCGTAGGTAAAGTGATCAATTACCTCGTGACCGCCGCGGTTGAACTGCGCCGCGAGGGCCTTCTCGGCGATCGCCATGCCCACGGCGTTGCTGATGCCCTGGCCGAGGGGGCCTGTCGTGGTTTCAATGCCCGGCGCGTAACCATACTCAGGGTGGCCGGGGGTCTTGCTGTGAAGCTGGCGGAAGTTTTTGATCTCTTCCATGGGCAGGTCGTAGCCCGTCAAGTGCAGCAGCGAATAAATCAGCATGGAACCGTGGCCGTTGGACAGCACGAATCGATCACGATTGGGCCAGTCGGGGTTTTGCGGGTTGTGGCGCAAAAAGCCGTTCCAGAGCACTTCGGCGATATCCGCCATCCCCATGGGTGCCCCCGGGTGGCCGCTGTTGGCCTGCTGAACGGCATCCATGGAAAGGGCGCGAATGGCGTTCGCAAGGTCGGTTTGGCTGGTCATGCTGATACCTGAGGAGTCTACGCGGGGCGCGCATTATCGGGCAAGCAGGGCCGGGGGTAAACCGAGTATCCAGGGCCTCTTTCACGCAGTTATGCGTTTAAGCCGGAACATCCGCCTTCAATTTGATGTGCGCTTGGGTTCTGCTAGGCTGATTCTTATGGATAATCCAATCGACAGTCGAAAGCCTTCGACAAAGGCGGGGCTACCATCTTTCAAGGCTGGAGCAGCTGCTGATAAGGCTAAAGAAGCTCCGTCGCGGCGTCTGGGCATGGGCCACTACAACCTCCACAGCATGAGCCTGGATGCCAGCAACACGCCTCTAGCCAAGCTCCTTGGCTACCCAGACAAGCTCCAGTGCCTCGAGGGCTTTGATCCCGGAGCCCACAATATTCGGTGGCTTTTCGACGCTCTCATCCATGCTTTCACGGGTAGTGTCGAGAACAATTTCGAGCCCGCCACAAGTAAGCGATTTAGCCAGGAACTGTTGCTTAAGCGAGTCGACGGCGGGACTGTCACTGTGCGCGCATCTTTCAGCTATGACGCCGACAATCACGGAATGGATTTCGTGTTCGAGGACGTCGAGCACCTCAAAGTCATAGAAGGGGTAGTGGCAGAGGCGTTCGCGGATCTTCGGCGCTTATCCGGGGAAGAGTTCCTCTGGGGTGCCGTGCGCACGCTCTCGGACCTATTCGACGGGGCTTTTGTGGGATTGGCGGTACCGGCCGATACACCCGACACTTTGGTGGTGGAGGCGGCCTGGGAAAAAGGCAGGCCCGCCGACAGTTTTTGCTACGACATAGCGGGCACGCCCTGTCGGGAGGTGTTCGGCAAGCAACCGAGGAGCTATTGCGCCCACGTTGCCGAGCTTTTCCCCAACGATGTCGAACTGCAGCGCATGGGGGCAGAGGCTTACATCGGCGTACCTTTATTCGATGAGGATCGAGAAGCAGGGGGAATCCTTTGCCTCATCAGTAAAGATCCGGTGAGTGACGATAGATCCATCAAAACCGCATTGCTGGCCTATGCAGAGCGCGTCAGCCTTGAACTCGCCCGCCAGCGCAGTGAGCACAAACTGCACTCGGTATGGCGCAACACCGTCGCGGCGATTTCCGCCACCATTGAGAAGCGCGACCCCTACACCAGCGGACACCAGGCACGAACGGCAGAGCTGGTTACCCGTATCGCCAGGGCCCTGAACTGGCCGGAAGCCGCTATCGAAGGGCTCGAAATGGCAGCACTGATGCACGATATCGGTAAGATCAACATTCCTTCAGAAATTCTCATGAAGCCAGGCGCACTCAGGGAGGAGGAGTTCGCCCTGATAAAAAGCCACCCCCAGGCCGGCTACGACATCCTGAAGTCCGTGGACTTTCCCTGGCCGGTAGCCACGATGGTGCTCCAACATCACGAGCGCCTGGACGGCAGCGGCTATCCCCGGGGATTGAAGGCGGAAGACATTCTGCCCGGGGCGCGTCTACTTGCCATTGCGGACGTTGCCGAGTCCATGAGCTCCCACAGACCCTATCGTCCGGCACTCGGGATGGACGCCGCCCGGGCAGAAATTCAGCGCGGTATGGGCACTATTTATGACGAAGCCATGTGCAAGGCGTTTTTAGCGCTAGAGGTCAGTCCCAGCAGTTAAGGCCATCCAGCGGAAAACAACCTATATCAAAATTCCTTGATATAGGTTGAGTTGCTGCTACACTCCGCGCCCTATGAATTCGGCAGCCCCCAGTCCTTTAGCTCCGGCGGAGAGCAAAGACACCCAGACTCAGCTCGCCAGCCTATGCAAGGCGGCGGCAGACAGTCTGCGTCTGCGCGTTTTGCGCCTGCTGCGCCACGATGCCATGGACGTGTCCGAGCTCTGCGCCGTTTTGGACGTCCGTCAGCCCGCCCTGAGCCACCATCTTAAGCTCATGAGCACCGCCGGTTTACTGTGCAGCCAACGGGACGGCAATCATATTTTTTACCGGCGGCAGGAGTTAACGGGAGATGAGCCCTTCGCCGCGCTCCAGCAGGCGCTGCTCAGCGCGGCAGACACCCTGGAGCTGGGCGTGAACGAAGAAGCTCGTCGCGACAGGCTCCAACGGCAGCGGGAACAGAACTCTCTCGATTTCTTCACCAGTAATGTGGCGCGATTCCGTGAGCAGCAGGATCTCATTGCCGCCCCGGAGCGCTACGCCGGCGCTGTGAACAGTCTTCTTGATGCACTCCCCGTCGCACACCGCAGAACAGCATTAGAAGTGGGTCCCGGTGACGGCTGGCTGCTACCTCGCCTGAGCGAGCAGTTTGAGCGCGTCATTGCCCTGGATAATGCACCGGCCATGCTGGAGAGCGCGCAAAGCACGGCCGCAACGCTGAACAACATCGAGTTTATCCTCGGCGATACCCGTCACCAGGCACTGATGTCGCTGCGCGCCGATTTGATTGTGATCAACATGGTGCTCCATCACACGCCGGACCCCGCAAGCACTTTGCAGGACGCAGCCAGCGCTCTGGCACCGGGCGGTGCGCTTCTTATTACGGAGCTCTGTGAGCATCAGCAGGGCTGGACCCGGGAGAACTGCGGAGACTTATGGCTGGGATTTGCACCGGAGCTGCTGCAGGACTGGGCATCCGCTGCGGGCCTTAAGGAGCTTACCGGCAGCTACCTGGGCCAGCGTAACGGATTCAAACTTCAGCTGCGCCTCTTCGTAGCAGCAAAAAATACATCTTAGATTGTTATAAGGAACAACTATGAGCGAGTACGGCATCTTCACTTCGGAATCGGTTTCCGAAGGACACCCGGACAAAATGGCCGATCAGATTTCTGACGCGGTGCTGGACCATATCCTGAGCGACGACCGGGATGCACGGGTCGCGGTGGAGACCATGGTCAAAACCGGAATGGTCGTGGTCGCCGGTGAGGTGACAACCAATACCTACGTTGACCTTGAGGAAATTGTTCGCGACGTGGTGCTGGACATCGGCTACAACAGCTCCGACGTGGGCTTTGATGGTGCATCCTGTGCTGTACTCAATGCCATTGGCAAGCAGTCCCACGATATCGCCATGGGTGTTGATGAAGGCGAGAAGAAAGAGCAGGGTGCCGGCGACCAGGGCCTCATGTTTGGCTACGCCAGTAACGAAACCGATGTACTCATGCCAGCACCCATTTATTACTCTCACCGATTGGTGGAGCGCCAGGCCCAGCTTCGCAAGGACGGCACTCTGAATTGGCTCCGTCCCGACGCAAAAAGCCAGGTGACGCTACGCTACGACAACGGCAAGCCCGTTGCCGTAGACGCCGTAGTGCTCTCCACACAGCACGACGCCGAAGTCTCTCAATCAGATATCCGCGAAGCGGTCATGGAGATGATCGTTAAGGACGTGTTACCTGCCGAGTGGCTCCACGCCGACACGCAGTACCACATCAACCCTACCGGCCAGTTCATCATTGGCGGCCCCGTGGGGGACTGCGGACTTACAGGCCGCAAAATTATCGTTGATACCTACGGTGGCATGGCCCGTCACGGTGGTGGTGCCTTCTCCGGTAAGGACCCCTCCAAAGTCGATCGCTCGGCGGCCTACGCGGGACGCTACGTTGCCAAAAACATCGTCGCAGCCGGGCTTGCCGATCGCTGCGAAATCCAGGTCTCCTACGCCATCGGTGTGGCAGAGCCTACGTCCATCTCAGTCAACAGCTTTGGCACCGGCAAGATCGATGACCTGCGCATTGTCGAGCTGGTTCGTGAACATTTTGACCTGCGGCCCAAGGGCCTGGTGGACATGCTGGACCTCAAGCGACCCATCTACCGCGCGACTGCAGCCTATGGGCATTTTGGCCGCGAAGAGCCGAACTTCACCTGGGAACGTACTGACAAGGCAGAAGCTCTGAAGGCGGCGGTCTAAACGAACACCATGCAGCGCAATTCGGTAAGGCTGCTCGCGGGACGCCAAACAGCGTCATCCATGACAGGCTCGGCAATCGCCATCCATGGCGATTGACGCCCGCGATCAACCTTACCGACTCACACTGCATTACTGCGGCGATACATCAGCCGAGTAGAGCAAAGATCACACCCACAAATTTTTAGAGAAGTAATCAGGAGCAGTAATATGAGCACCGTAACCAAGCTGAACACCACCCCCGACTATCGCGTCGCCGACATCAGTCTTGCCGACTGGGGTCGTCGCGAGCTGGAAATTGCCGAAGGCGAAATGCCGGCATTGATGGCGCTTCGTGAGCAGTACGGCGATTCCAAGCCCCTGTCGGGCGCGAAGATCCTCGGCTGTATCCACATGACCATCCAGACCGGTGTGCTCATTGAGACACTGACGCACCTGGGCGCGGAAGTGCGCTGGTCCTCCTGCAACATTTTCTCTACCCAGGATCACGCAGCAGCGGCTATCGCGGCCTCAGGGGTTCCGGTTTTTGCCTGGAAGGGTGAGACCGAAGAAGAGTACGAGTGGTGCATCGAGCAGACTATTCTAAAGGATGGCCAGCCCTGGGATGCCAACATGGTCCTGGATGATGGCGGCGATCTCACCGCGATCCTGCACGACAAGTATCCGCAGATGCTCGACACAATCCACGGCATCACCGAAGAGACCACCACCGGTGTGCACCGTCTTTATGAGATGCTCGAAGCGGGCACACTCAAGGTACCTGCGGTCAACGTTAACGATTCCGTGACCAAGTCCAAGAACGACAACAAGTACGGCTGTCGCCACAGCCTTAACGACGCCATCAAACGTGCCACGGACCACTTGCTGTCGGGCAAGCGTGCCCTGGTCATCGGCTACGGTGATGTTGGTAAAGGTTCTGCTCAGTCGCTCCGTCAGGAAGGCATGATCGTTCGCGTGACCGAGGTGGACCCCATCTGCGCCATGCAGGCCTGCATGGACGGCTACGAAGTGGTATCACCCTACATCGATGGCATCGATGACGGCAGTGACGAGTGCATCGATCGTGAACTGCTCCAGAAAACAGACCTGCTGGTCACCACCACCGGCAACTACAACGTCTGCAACGCCCGTATGCTGGGCGCACTCAAGAGTGCGGCGCTGGTGTGCAACATCGGTCACTTCGACAACGAGATCGACACCGCCTTCATGCGCGCCAACTGGGGCTGGGAAGAGGTCAAGCCGCAGGTGCACAAGATTCACCGCACCGGCAAAACCATCGACGCCACCAACGACGACTACCTGATCCTGCTGGCCGAAGGCCGCCTGGTGAACCTGGGTAACGCCACCGGCCACCCCTCACGCATCATGGACGGCTCCTTCGCCAACCAGGTACTGGCGCAAATCCACCTGTTCGAGCGCAAGTTTGCCGATCAGTCTGCCGCAGACAAAGCCGCTGCACTGACCGTTGAA
>NZ_CBFHZO010000070.1:0-4906 GCF_965660375.1 Congregibacter sp.
TGTGCCTACGAGCTCGAGGGTCTCAAGCCGGGGACTCAGGACTGGAATGACCTTTCCGGCGAGCTCCACGATCGAATGGTGGAAGAGACCACGTGCACGCTCCCGGGGGTGGCCGCGCTGTTTTCCCAGCTTGCGCCGGCAAAAAGCAGTGAGGTGGATGTACTCGGGCAGGGGCGTGCGGCGCTCGAGGCCGCCAATGGCGCCCTGGGATTGGCTCTGGCAGAGGATGAAATTGACTACCTTTGCGATAGTTTTTCCAGCCTGGGACGCAATCCGCGGGATGTGGAACTCATGATGTTCGCCCAGGCCAATTCGGAGCACTGCCGCCATAAGATTTTCAATGCGAGCTGGACCTTGGATGGCGAAGAGCAGGCAAAGAGCCTGTTTGCGATGATCCGAAATACCCATGCAGCGAGTCCCGAAGGCGTGTTGTCGGCCTATTCCGACAATGCCGCGGTGGTGGCGGGCCCGAGGGCGAGTCGGTTTGTACCCGATGGGGTTTCCCGGGAGTACGACAGCAAAGCGCAGCCCGTGCATCTGCTTATGAAGGTAGAAACGCACAACCATCCTACCGCCATCGCGCCGTTTCCCGGTGCGGGTACCGGCGTCGGCGGCGAAATTCGTGATGAGGGGGCGGTGGGTCGCGGGTCCAAGCCCAAGGCGGGGCTCACCGGCTTCAGTGTATCTAATCTACGCATACCGGGATTGGAAGAACCCTGGGAGGTGGATAACGGAAAGCCCGCACGTATCGCCTCCGCACTGGATATCATGCTGGAGGCGCCTATCGGTGGCGCCGCCTTTAACAATGAGTTTGGTCGGCCCAATCTTTGTGGCTATTTCCGCAGCTATGAGCAGCGCGTCCCGTCCTCAGGCGATGCTGCGAGCCCCACGGATTATCAGCTTCGCGGGTATCACAAACCCATCATGATTGCCGGTGGTTTTGGCAATATTGCTGCCGAGCATGTGGATAAGCCCGAGTTTGCACCGGGCGCCGCGCTGTTGGTGCTCGGTGGTCCGGCCATGCTTATCGGCCTCGGCGGAGGAGCGGCCTCCAGTATGGCGAGCGCCGATGGGCAGGAATCCCTGGACTTTGCTTCCGTGCAGCGCCAGAACCCCGAAATGGAGCGGCGCTGTCAGGAGGTCATCGACCGTTGTTGGCAGCTCGGCGATCACAATCCCATCGCCTTTATCCATGATGTAGGCGCCGGGGGGCTGTCCAATGCTCTCCCTGAGCTTGTTAAAGATGGCGGCTGCGGAGGTCTGTTTTCTCTGCGGGATGTTCCCTGTGATGATCGTGGCATGTCACCGCTGGAAATCTGGTGCAACGAAAGCCAGGAGCGTTACGTGTTGGCAGTGATGCCTGAGCATCTGGAGCAGTTCAAAAGTATCTGCGCGCGGGAGCGTTGTCCCGTAGCCGTGGTTGGGGAAGCCACCGCGGACAAGGCCATTGTGGTCACCGACAGTCATTTTGAGGACACACCGGTAGCCATGCCCATGTCGGTGTTGTTCGGCAAGCCGCCGAGGATGCATCGGGAGGATCATCGTCTTCCGCCTCCCAACAGGCCCTTTGCCGCTGCGACATCGGTCGAGGATGCCCTGCATCGGGTGTTGGGCTTGCCAACGGTAGCCAGCAAAAGCTTTCTGATTACCATTGGTGACCGGACGGTGACCGGCCTGGTGGCCCGTGATCAAATGGTGGGTCCCTGGCAGGTGCCGGTGGCGGATTGTGCCGTGTCGCTGGTGAGCTATGACTCCGACAAGGGGGAGGCCATGGCCATGGGCGAACGTACTCCCGTCGCGCTGCTGAGCAGTCCCGCGTCCGCCCGAATGGCCGTGACCGAGGCCATCACCAATATCTGCGCCGCCCCCGTGGCGCGCATGAGTGATATTCGCCTGTCTGCCAATTGGATGTGTGCGGCCAACACCCCGGGCGAGGGCGCGGCTCTCTTTGATGCAGTGCACGCTATTGGCGAGGAGCTGTGTCCGGCGTTGGGCATTGCCATCCCGGTGGGTAAAGACTCCATGTCCATGCAAACACGCTGGCAGCAGGACGGCAAAGAGCAAACGGTGACGGCGCCTATGTCCCTGGTGGTGTCGGCTTTTGCGCCCGTGGGTGATACCGCCGACACCTTAACGCCCGTGCTGACAGCCGGTCCCGAGCTGAGTCTGGTGCTTGTTGATCTTGGCCGGGGTAAGGATCGTCTGGGAGCATCGGCTTTGGCCCAGGTTTACGGCGAGCTGGGTGCCCATCCGGCAGACCTTGATAGCCCCAAGGACCTTCTGGCGTTCTTCGAGTTATTGCAGTGGGGGAAAGCCCGTGGTGATGTGATCGCCTACCACGACCGTTCCGACGGCGGCCTTGCGGTGACGCTGCTGGAAATGGCTTTTGCCGGCCGCTGCGGTCTGGAAATCATGTTGCCGGAGGGCGTTGATGCGCTGGCAAGACTATTTTGTGAAGAGCCCGGCGCGGTGGTGCAGATTCCCAAGTCCCAGCTCGCGGACTGGTCGTCCCGTGCGGAGCAGCTGGGCATCGGTGACTGCCTGCACACGCTGGGCTATGCCCGTAAAGATGAGCAGGTAAGAATCTGGTCCGGCGATGAGGCGCTCATTGACACCATGCGCGGTGCTTTGCAGGAACGGTGGAGTCAGTGCAGCCATGCCTTGCAGCGGTTACGGGATAATCCCGACTGTGCCGATGAGGAGTGGGCGCGCATCGCTGCCCCGGACCCGGGCTTGTCGGTACATCTGAGTCCGGCACTACGGGATAGCGCCGCGCCGATGATTAACAGGGGCGTGAAACCCCGGGTGGCGGTGCTTCGCGAGCAGGGTGTGAATGGCCAGGTGGAGATGGCCGCGGCATTTGATCGGGGTGGTTTTACCGCGGTTGATGTGACCATGAGTGACCTGTTTGCCGGAGACGCCAGTCTCGAGGACTTTGCCGGGCTCGTAGCCTGCGGCGGGTTCTCCTTTGGCGACGTGTTGGGGGCTGGCGAAGGCTGGGCAAAGTCCATATTGTTTAACCCACGGCTCCGCGACAGTTTCAGCGCGTTTTTTGCTCGGCAGGACAGCTTTGCGCTGGGCGTCTGTAATGGCTGCCAGATGCTCTCGGTGCTTCGGGAGCTGATACCCGGTACTGAGCACTGGCCCTGGTTTCGGCGCAATCGATCCGAGCAGTTTGAAGCGCGGCTTTCCATGGTCGAGGTGGGGGAGTCGCCTTCAATATTCTTCCGTGGCATGGCCGGGTCCCGACTGCCTATCGCGGTCGCCCATGGTGAGGGGCGGGCGGTGTTTGCTGATGGGGCGGCCCAGGAGCGATGCGAAGCCTCGCAGCTGGTGGGTCTGAGGTATATAGAGAACAGCGGGGAAGTCGCCGAGCGTTACCCCGCGAATCCGAATGGCTCTCCGTCGGGCATCACCGGCGTGTGCAATGAAAGCGGCAGGGTGACGATTATGATGCCCCACCCGGAGCGGGTGATTCGCCGGCGGCAGTTTTCCTGGGCGCCCGATGAGATGGATGAGGAATCCCCCTGGCTTCGCCTGTTTCAGAACGCGCGCAGCGCCATCGACTAGTCTCGCGGCTTTTCGTGGGGAGTATCGGGCTCCCGGTGCGCGTGATTGCAGGGCGGCGGCCCTTGAGACCTGACGATCAGCGTCTATAATGCGGCCCCTTATTCTCGGTGGCCCGGTGTTAAACGGTGTTCGTTTGACGCTACTGCCGCACTACTGCAGACCTTGGCATGCTCAATCGTTACCCAATTTGGAAATACCTGATCGTTTTGATCGTCGTGCTTGGCGGGGCGCTGTATGCGTCTCCCAACCTCTATGCGCCGGATCCGGCCCTGCAAATCGCCGGGGAGAGCAGCGGCACGGTAATCGATGATCGATTACTGAGTCGTGCCACGGACGCGCTTAACGAGGCGGGTATTGAGCATTTTGGAGAAATCATAGAGCCCAGCGGGCGCAGTGCGCTGATCCGCCTGGAAGAGCAGGAGACACAGTTGCGTGCCCAGGCGGTCGTATCCCGCGCCCTGGGCGATGGCTACATTATTGCCCTTAATCTCGCAGAAACCACTCCCAACTGGCTCACCGGTGTGGGTGGACAACCCATGAAGCTGGGGCTGGACCTGTCCGGCGGCGTGCATTTCAAGCTGGAGGTGGACACGGCTGCGGCTATCGAGCGGCGCATGGAGTACTACCTGAATGCCACCAAGCGCTCTCTTCGCGAAGAGCGTATTCGGGGTTTTGTAGGATTGGACGGCGACCGTGCCGTGGTGGGGCGCTTTCGCAGCGAAGATCTCCGGGAGCAGGCTCGCAGCCTCATAGCTGACGCTTTTCCCGAGCTTCTTTTGGATCGTGTTGACCAAGAAGACGAGTTCATTATCTACGCGCGGATGACTGATGTAACCGTCGATGAAATTATCGATTACTCGGTGAGTCAGAACCTCACGACGCTGCGTAATCGCGTCAACGAGCTTGGCGTGTCCGAGCCCCTGGTTCAGCGTCAGGGCCGGAACCGTATTGTTGTGGAACTCCCCGGTATTCAGGACACGGCGGAAGCCAAGCGGATTCTCGGCAAGGTCGCCAACCTGGAGTTCCGCCTGGTAGCCAACGCCGATGCGCCGGCCGCCGAGCGCCAGCGCTTCGAATACCGCAGCGCAGACCGCCAGGGCGCCACCGAGTATCTTGAGCGCGACGTCATTATTACTGGCGAGCGAGTCTCCAACGCCCAGGCAAGCTTTGACCAGAACGGGCGACCCAACGTACAGATCAGCCTCGACAGCGAGGGCGGCACCCTCATGTCCCGCGCTACGCGGAACAACATCAAGCGTCGCATGGGTGTGCTCTTTATCGAACGAAAATATCGCACCCGTTACGAGATGGACGAAAACGGTGAGGAAGTGGCCGT
>NZ_CBFHZO010000071.1:0-23774 GCF_965660375.1 Congregibacter sp.
TTAAGCGTTTCCAGATCCACCAGTCGTCGGTAGCGGTCCGGTAAGGTGGACACGGCCTTGCCAAAGAAGCCAAAGCGTTTCTTGTATTTTTCAAGTTGTTCTTCGGTGTAGCCCGCTCCGCGGTAAAAGTCGACAGCGACCTGGGGTGCCTCGCGACCGGTGTCCGACACCAGGGAGCGACACATGAGGTATTCGGCGCGGGACATCCACAGATCGCAGCCGTGCGTTTCGCAGATCCATCCGGCGAGCCCCACGTGGTCCGGGTGCATGTGTGTGCAGATCACGCGCTTTACCGGCTTACCGCCCATGAAGCCTTCAAAAAGGGCTTTCCAGACCTCCCGCGCATCGGGAAGGTTCAGGCAGGTATCAACGATGGTCCAGCCATCACCGTCCTCCAGAAGCCAGAGGTTGATGTGATCCAGAGACATGGGCATGGGAAACCGCACCCAGTAGACCCGGTCGGCAATACGCCGGGGCTCGCCGGGCTCGGGGTTGACCCCGCGACCCCAGGGGTAATCCAGGCCGCGATAGGTTTCCTGTGTTTCTTGATCCATAGAATAAGGGGTGCCACCAAAAGAGTGCGTTATAGTGGTGTTTACCAGGGTCACTGTCCAGCTGACCCGATTGAAAAGCGGCCTGTTTGTTGAGGAGGGGACGCGGTGTCCACCGCACTGCGCGATAAAAATCTCGAAAGTCTTGATGGCCAGGAATATGACGTTCTTATTGTGGGGGGCGGCATCAACGGGGCCGTCTCGGCCGCCGCGCTGGCGGGTAAGGGTGTGCGTGTTGCGTTGGTGGACCGCGGAGACTTTGCCAGCGGCGTAAGCTCCAACTCCAGCAACCTGGCCTGGGGCGGCATCAAATATCTTGAGAGTCGCGAATTTTTACTGGTGAACAAACTGTGCCGTTCACGCAATGAGCTCATGCGTGCCTACCCGTCTACGGTCAAAGAAATTCGCTTCTTCACCACGATTCAGCGGGGCTTTCGCTTCTGGTCCTTCTTTGTTTTTCTGGGCAGCGTGCTCTATTGGCTTATAGGTCGCTGTAAAACCCGCGCTCCCCGCTATCTTTCACCCCGGGCGATCAAGAAACTGGAACCGGAAATCAACACCAGTAACGCCGCGGGGGGGCTGGAGTATTCCGATTGCTACCTCTACGACAATGATGCGCGCTTCGTCTTCAGCTTTATCCGTCGGGCCCTGGATCTGGGCTGCGTAGCGGCCAACTATGTCAGCCTGGAGGAGGCAGTCCCCCGGCAGGGCGGCTGGGACTGTCGTCTACGCGATTGCGAGAGCGATAGGGAACACGCCCTCCGCGCGAAAACCGTAATCAATGCCTGTGGTCCCTGGGTGGACTCCATGAATACCAGGCTCGGCGTGCAAACCGAGTATCGGCACCTTTTCTCCAAGGGCATTCACCTCATCGTTGACCGGGTAACGGATAGCCGGCGGGTGCTGACCTTTTTTGCCAGCGACGGTCGTCTGTTTTTTCTGATTCCCATGGGCCCCAAAACCTGTATTGGCACCACCGACACTGCGGTGAGCGACCCCTCCGTGGGCGTGACACCAGAGGACCGGCAGTTCGTCCTCGATAACGTCAATGCACTCATTGATCTGCGCGAGCCTATTCGCCCGGAGGATGTGATTGCTGAGCGGGTGGGGGTGCGTCCGTTGGCGGTGACGGGCTCCCAGGGTGCAACGGACTGGGTCCAGCTGTCGCGTAAGCATGAAATTGAAGTCAATAAGGTGCTGTCGCAGATCAGTATCTTTGGCGGCAAGCTCACGGACTGCCTGAATGTGGGGGAGGAGGTTGTCGCCGCGGTGGAATCTCTGGGTATTCCCATAGCTAAACCCAATGCTGACTGGTACGGAGAGCCCCGCGGCTCGGTGAAGGCGCTGTTTATGCAGCAGGCGAGTCAGCTGGGTTTGGACGAAATGACCGACCCGGGTTCTTCAGAGCCCCTGAGCGAGCGCTTCTGGCGCCGTTATGGAGAGGCGGCGTTCCAGCTTCTGGACCGCATCCGCGAAAGACCCGAGAGCGTGGAGCTGCTTATCGAGCACGCGGAGTACACCCGCTGCGAAATAGAGCTCACTGCCCGACGGGAAATGGTCGTGCGTCTGGAAGATTTTATGCGTCGCCGCTCGAAGATAGAGCAGGTCGTTCGCGTCGAGGACATTCGTTATGCGCCGGGGCTGGCTGAGGCCAGCCGAATTCTATTTGGCGAACATGCCGACCAGCGCCTCGACGAGTATCTCGCGGCGCTGGATTAGCTGTTGCCGAGAAGAGATGCCCTGATTTCTGGTCGGGTGCAGTCTTCCGATAGCCAGATGTCCACAAACTGCTGACCGAACTCCGGGTCCTCTATGTGTCCGAGAAGTTCGCCATTACGCCGGAAAGTGCTGCGATTTTCATTATCCAGCTCCAGGCTCAGGACGTCGCCTGAGTCTATATCGGTCCAGATGCTGGCGAGTTCCTGGCGCCACTGATCCTGTCGAGGATGCTCGCGGCCCATCTTGTTCCACTCGGTCTGCGTTCGCTCCACCAGGGCATCGGCCTTCACATCCAGCAGATACTCGATTTCGAGCTTCAGCGGGCGGATGCCGTCCTGGTACTGACCGGTAGGGGTGTACAGCCGGGAATCGTAGACGGACCAGAGCAAAAACTTCAGTCGTGCCTCACCCACTTTCTCAAGATCCAGCGCCCGCTGCTCGGCGCTTTGCTGCAAGGTGCTAGCGGCAGCTTTATTGACCGCCAGCTCGCTGGCAACCGCCGCGGCAGTAAAAACAACCAACGCAATAAGCCCCGCGCGTTTGCGGCGGCTCTTTGCGTCTCCTGTTCCAGTAGCGTTAAACATGGGTTTTCTCATAGATAACATGAGCTTATTTACGTTCGGACGCTCAGATTAGATGTACCTGAGTTTTAGACGGGAGAGCGTGCTGAATGTTCCGCGGCTCTCACCAGGATCTCGCCGAAGAATAGTGCTGCCACGACGCCGATGATCACCGGCCACTGGGGACCCTCTCCCGGAGTCACCATAAACAGTGTAATGGCCATGAGGAGGATGGATCCGCAGAGCATTGCGCTGACCCAGGCGCCCGGCGGGCCCCCGGGAACCCGGAAGGGTCGGGGATGGCTGCCATCGACACCGCGCATGCGCAGGAACGCCAAAACCATGCCGACGTAGGGCAGCATAAACAGCACCGAGCTGAAGGCGAAGAGTGACCAGAAAAGGTCTTCATTGCTGCCTGACATGAAGCCGTAGCTCAGGAGCGCAAGTGTGCTTACCGTGCCGGTGAGGGCCGCAGCGCCCAGGGGCGATCCATTGCCCGGTAATTCGATGCCAAACCACGCGGGGAGCTCTTTCTCAATGGCCGCTTCGGCGGCAGCACGATTGGCACCCATGGACCAGGCGGCGCAGCTTGAATAGATGCCAAAGAGGAAACAGCAGCCAAGGAACAGCACCAAAGTGTCAGCAGCGGCAGAGCCCGCAAAGGCAACCTCCAGTACATCAATCACACCTTCTACGATATTGATGTCGGTTACCGGGGTGGTGGCCAGTACCGCAAAAGTGCCGAGCACCGATAGCGCCAGCACAATTATTCCGGACCATAGAATCGCCCGGGGGACATCATGTTGGGGGTTGCGCATTTCTGCGGCCCCCGCGCTTGCAAGCTCAAAACCCAGCATGCCGTAGATGATTGCCGGTATGAATTGCAGCCCGTCACCCCAGCTCGGCGTGAGCTCGGCCACCGACATGGAGTTCACTATTTCCCGGGAGGACAGAAAGCGCCAGGTACCGGCGATTAAGGCTCCAAAAAGCAAAAACTTCGCGATGGCGCCCATATTGGGAATCCACTTCCCGATCTTCAGTGCCACCACGTTGGCCGCTACGGTGAGCCAGGTAATGGCGATGGCAATGCTGATCTGTGTGGTCAGGGAGGCCTCCAGTCCAAAGAGGCGGTTGGCCACGCCTGCAAAGAGAATAAACATCGAAGGCAGCCAGAGCGCCATATTCACCCAGTAGCAGTAGGTGATTCTCGACGCCCAGCGGCTGCCAAAGGCATTGCGAATCCAGGTGTAGATTCCGCCCTGCTCTGGATAGCTGCAGCCCAACTCCGCGCTGATCAAACCCATGGGGAGAAAGAACGCCACACCCAGAATCAGCCACCAGGCAATGCTCGAGACCCCAGCCGACGCCGAGGAGGTGAGGATGTCGGGCAGCAGAATCGCTGAAACGGTGAACAGCACCAGGTCACGCTGGCGAAGCGTTTTGGGATGCTCAATAACCTCGGTCATGCAGCGCTCGCGGGGCTCTCCGTGGAATCCGAGACTAGCATGGTCGCTAGCCAAAAAGTTGCCAGTATTAATAGCGTGCCATGAGCACAGGATAACTCTCTCGTTACAAGCACCGCTGATTATCGGCAACGTGCCTTGATGCCGCGAGGCCTCCCTCGCCAGAAAGAAATCGTAATAACTCAGGACGTGCCATGAACGCAGCGCAACTCTCTCGCCAGAAAGAAACTGCCACTGGCTCCCGAGTTGCGCTGCGTTCATGGCACTCGCGCGAGTGTCAGGGGTTCTTTGGTCGATCGAGTGCAGCTGCGCGAATGCCAGGGACGCAGGGAGAGGGTGTGGAAAGTGAGTGGCAGTTTCTTTCTCACTTTCCACACCCTCTCCCTGTGGCCGCCCACAATTAGAACGGCGGTCCTATCAGCCAGCGATCTTGTAATGCTCCGCGGTGGCATCCAATGCCGCGGTGAGCTTCTCGGCGAGGTAGTCAATGTGCTCGTCTTCGCAAATCAGCGGTGGCGACATGATCATGGCGTCGCCGGTCTGGCGCACCATGAGACCCAGGTTGTTGGCGGTATCCCGGCAGTAGACCGCGCCGGCGGAGTCGGGCGCCAGACGTTCGCGGGTCTCTTTGTTGGCCACCAGCTCGATGGCCGCAAAACAGCCCCGACCGCGGATCTGGCCTACGATGGGATGATCCTTCAGCTTCTGCAGACTGCTCTGGAAGTAGGGCGCCAGATGCTCCGCGGCGTGCCCTACGATGTTCTGCTCGTGGAGGATGTCCAGAGTAGCCAGTCCCGCGGCACAGGAGGCGGGATGTCCGGAGTAGGTCAGGCCGTGGGCAAATTCGCCGCCACTGGCCATCAACACGTCCGCAACCTTGTCGGACACCAGTACACCGCCCAGGGGCATGTAGCCGTTGGTGACCGCCTTGGCAAAGGTAATGAGATCAGGCTTGATGTTGTAGGTCTGGCTCCCCCACCACTGGCCGGTGCGGCCAAAGCCGCAGATAACTTCATCGGCAATAAGCAGGATGTCCCGCTCGTCACAGATACGCTGCAGTTCCGGCCAGTAGCTGTCCGGCGGCACAATGACGCCGCCGGCGCCTTGCACAGGCTCGGCGATGAACGCTGCAACGCGGTGTTCGCCCAGCTCATCGATTTTGGCTTCGAGTTCCCGGGCAATACGCAGACCAAAGCTGGCTTCGTCCTCACCCGGCTCCGCCAGCTCAAACCAGTGGGGCTGGTTGACGTGATGAATGTAGTCAAGGCCAATGGCCTGTTCGTGCATGGCCTTCATGCCGCCCAGGGATGCCGCGGCGATGGTGCTGCCGTGGTAGGCGTTTTTTCGGCTGATGATCAGTTTCTTTTCCGGTTTGCCAAGGAGGTCGTAATAGCGGTGCACCATGCGGATATTGGTGTCGTTGGCTTCCGAGCCGGAGTTGGTGAAGAACACATGATCGAAACCAGCGGGAGCAATTTGAGTCAGCGCTGCCGCGAGCTCCACCGCCGGCTGGTTCGAGCAGTTAAAAAAGTTGTTGTAGTAGGGCAGTTGCTGCATCTGATCGAAGACCGCCTGCTTGATGCGATCCTGGCTGTAGCCCAGATTGCAGCACCAGAGCCCCGACATACCATCGAGCATGCGGTTGCCGTCGCTGTCATAGATAAACACGCCCTCGGCGCGGCTGAAAATCCGGCCGTTACCTTTGGCATAGTCATGAAAGTCCGTAAACGGGTGGAGATGGTGAGCCCGGTCGAGGGCCTTGAGGCTGGCGGTGTCTGCACTGCTGTTCATAGCGAGTTTCTCTGCTTTAAGATGGCAAAGTGTGGCATAGCAAACCGCGTCTGCCATTAACCCAAAGGTGTTGCCAAATGTCATGTTTTCTTCGGGGCAGTTTTTTCAGGACGCCCTCCGCTGGACCCAGATCGTAATGACGGTGATGGAGCAAGCCAAACACTTTTTGGACCGGCATCCGGATGTGGAGCTCTTTGAGGTGGTGCTCGCCGACCTGTCCGGAGGGCTGCGGGGGAAGTGGGTTACCCGGGACAAGCTCAGCACGGTGTTCGCCGATGATCTGAAGCTCCCCATCAGCGCTTTGGTTTTTGATAGCTGGGGCAGGGATGTAGAAGAGTGGGTGTTTCTTAGTGGCGATGGTGACGGCTGCTGCGTCCCCGAGCCGCGAAGCCTGACTCTCATGCCCTGGGGTAAGCGCCCCATGGGCCAGGTGCTGGTGAGTCTTGATCACGAGGACGGCAGTCCCAATTCCCTCGATCCGCGGCGCATCCTCGGTGCCGTGGAGGCGCGCTTTCGGGAGCGGGGATTACAGCCGGTAGTGGCCAGCGAGATGGAGTTTTTTCTGTTGCAGAGCCAGCGGGATAACCTGGGTCGGCCCCAGCACACGCAGCAGGACAGCCTGGGAGGAGCCCTGGGCACCGGACAAACCTACGGTCTGGAGGCCATGGCCGAGGTTGATGAGTTTATGCACGCCGTGCGCGAGTGCTGTGAGCTGCAGAATCTCGCGGTGGACACCCTCATCAAGGAGAGTGCGCCATCGCAGTATGAGATCAATCTCCTTCATCACCCGGACGCGCTGCTTGCGGCCGATCAGGCGCTGCTCCTAAAACGAGCGATCCGCGGTATCGCCAGAAATCATCAACGCATAGCGACCTTTATGGCCAAGCCCTTTGGCGATCTGGCAGGTAACGGCATGCACCTGCACTGCAGCCTGCAGGACATGGAGGGCAATAATCTTTTTGATAATGGAACAAGCGAGGGAAGCACCTTACTACGTCAAGCCATCGCCGGGTGCATGGAGACCCTGCCGGACGTTATGTTGTTGCTGGCGCCCACCATGAACTCCTACCGGCGCTTTCAGCGGGGTATGCACGCTCCTCTGGCACCCTGCTGGGGTTACGAAAACCGGACCGTGGCTCTTCGGGTGCCTGCGGGCCCTCTCTCTGCCATGCGCCTGGAGCATCGGGTGGGCGGCGCCGATGCGCAGCCCCATCTCGCCATCGCAGCGCTGCTGGCCGGTATGCTTTACGGCATTGAGCTGGAGCTGGAGCCACCCCCTGCCATGAAGGGTAATGCCTGGGAGCAGCTGGAACCCAGCCTGCCCCGGGACTGGAATGCGGCCCTGGATGCCTTTCGTCATTCGCGGTTTATAGCCGATTATCTGGGCGCATCATTTCAGGAAGTCTATGGTCTGGTGAAGCAACAGGAGATTGATGAATTCGGCCGCCACGTCACGCCCCTGGAATACGACACCAGTTTGTAGACGTCAGCTTGTGTTCGCCCAGTGACGCGATGTCTACGAATGGACTGCGGTTACTCAGGCCTGGCCAAATAGCTCACCAGTGTGTCGCCACCGCTATAGTCATGGCTGCTCATTAGTGAATCCAGGAACAGGTAAAAGAGCTCAGCCTGAGAGCTCACCTCGAGCTTGGCGTAGGCATGCTTGCGGTGCAGTTTTACTGTCTCTACGGAGATGTCCAGGCGCGTAGCCACAGACTTGGTGCTGTGACCGTGGAGTACCAGGTTGATGACCTGCGTTTCGCGCTCTGTCAGCAGGCTGGAGCCAAAATCATCCAGCGCCAGATGGAGATGCCGCCGGATACCTTCGCCCGAGCCGCTCTCGACGGTCCAATGCCCTCTGCACAGTTCTTCCACCGCCAGTTTAACGCTGCGCAGAGTGCGAAGCTGCGCCTGGCTGAAGCGTTTTTTTGCCAGTCGACCGAGCGCTACATTGACGAAAGCATCCTCGCCGACCTCCACCAGAAAACCACATTCGTCGGTGAAACCACAGTTGCGATACCAGCTGTGGTAATACTCGCTGTCCCTGAAGCGTGTCGGCGCGAGCTCCTTCAGGAGAAAAACCCCAAAACGCCGCTCTTCGGCAGCGGCCTTGTAAAAGGGGTCGAGGAGAAACGCCCCCGCAAGGAAGCGCTCCATGGTGTTGCCGCCGCGGGCCAACGGGGTCTCCCGGTACACAAGGGTAGGCAGGTCGCCCCCACCGTAGTAGATGACCGAGGCGTCATCGATGGGCACCAGTGCCCGTAGCCCCTGTATCAGCGCGGGCGCAAAGTCATCGCTCCCGAGGGCCGGCAGGCAGTTGGCCACCAGCGTTGAGAGAGCAGCAAGCTTTGGGTCAAGTTCCGTGGCCAAGGGGTGCTCTTCAGGATGTGTTTGAGAGGAATCATCATAGCGCTGGCAGGCTCCCGGCGAAATACGCACGGTGGGAAACATGTTCGTGTACCTCTCTCGCGTTATAGTTATCCGGATCGCGGTCACGCATCATTGCGGACCTGACTACAAACGGATAACCCTTGGATGGCGATTACGACGATGCGCTGGGAAAAACTCGACTGGAAAGACCCTTTTGCCCTGGATGCGCAGCTCAACGACGAGCAGCGTATGGTGCGGGACTCGGCGGCACAGTATGCCCAGGCGAAGCTCGCGCCCCGCGTAAAAGAGGCTTTCCGTGAGGAACATACGGACCTCGACATTTTCCGCGAAATGGGAGAGCTGGGATTGCTGGGCGCCACCATTGACGGTTACGGCTGCCCCGGTGTCGATTACACCAGCTACGGACTCATTGCCCGCGAGGTTGAGCGGGTAGATTCGGGCTACCGCTCCATGCTCAGCGTCCAGTCATCGCTGGTGATGTATCCCATCTATGCCTACGGGACGGAAGAACAGCGGGAGAAGTATCTACCGAAGCTTGCCACGGGAGAGTGGATCGGCTGTTTCGGGCTCACGGAGCCAGATTACGGTTCGGACCCCGGCGGCATGGTGACGCGGGCGCGGAGCGTCGATGGGGGCTACTGCATCAGCGGCGCAAAAATGTGGATCAGTAATAGCCCTGTTGCCGATGTATTCGTGGTCTGGGCAAAGACCGATGACGGCCTCATTCGAGGGTTCATTTTAGAGAAAGGGATGGACGGGCTCAGCGCTCCCAAAATTGAGGGCAAGCTGGCCCTGCGCGCATCGATCACCGGCGAGATTGTGATGGACGAGGTATTTGTGGCCCAGGAGCAGTTGCTGCCGAACGTCCACGGCCTGAAAGGTCCTTTTGGCTGTTTGAACAACGCCCGCTATGGCATCGCCTGGGGGGCGTTGGGCGCCGCCGAGACCTGTTGGCATGCCGCGCTCGACTACACCATGGAGCGCAAGCAATTCGGCAAACCGCTGGCGGCGAACCAGCTTATCCAGCTGAAGCTTGCGGATATGCAGACGGAGATCGCGCTGGGGCTCCAGGGCTGCGCCCGGGCAGGCCAGCTCATGGATGCGGGGGCTGTTTCGCCGGATCTTATTTCGCTTATCAAGCGCAACTCCTGCGGCAAAGCCCTGCACATCGCCAGGCAGGCCCGGGACATGCTCGGGGGCAACGGCATTTCCGATGACTATCCGGTGATGCGGCACATGATGAACCTTGAGGTGGTGAACACCTACGAGGGCACCCATGACATCCACGCCCTGATTCTCGGCCGCTCGCAGACAGATATTCCCGCGTTCTGATGACCGCACTGCAGGGGCTGCGCGTTCTCGATCTGTCCCGGGTCCTTGCGGGCCCCTGGGCCAGCCAAACGCTTGCGGATCTCGGGGCCAACGTGATCAAGATAGAGCGCCCCGAGGGCGGTGATGACACCCGAGGCTGGGGGCCTCCCTGGTTGGAGCGTGAGGATGGAGACCATGGAGAGGCTGGGGAGTCCGCATATTTTCTGTGCAGCAACCGTGGTAAGAGATCCATACGCGTAGACATGCGTTCGAGCGAGGGCCAGAAGCGCCTGAAAGACATCGCAAAGAGCGCCGACGTACTTATTGAGAACTTCAAGGTTGGCGCCGCCGCACGCTTTGCTCTGGATTACGAAAGCTTGAGCCGCGAAAACCCGCGACTCATCTACTGCTCCATCACTGGCTTCGGACAGACGGGGCCCCTCGCGGCGCGTCCGGGTTATGACTTTCTGGTACAGGCCATGGGCGGACTGATGAGCGTCACCGGTGCACCAGATGGCCAGCCCGGTGGAGGCCCCCAAAAAGTCGGCGTAGCGCTCACTGATATTATGACGGGGCTTTACGCCAACGTCGGTATTCTCGCCGCCCTCGCGGAGCGGGAACGATCGGGATTGGGGCAGCAGGTGGACCTGGCGCTGTTGGATGTGACCGCTGCGACGCTCGCCAATCAGGCCAGCAACTACCTCGTGGGCGGTATTACGCCTCAGCGTCTGGGCAATGCCCATCCTAATATCGTGCCTTATCAGAGTTTCCAGGCTCAGGATCGAGAGTTCATTGTGGCCGTGGGGAACGACACCCAGTTCGCGAGGCTCGCCACGCTTCTGGGGCAACCCGCTTTGGCTCAGGACCCGCGCTTTGCCAAAAACGCAGACCGCGTGGCGCACCGGGACACGTTAATCCCCCTCCTGGCCGATTGTTTTGCGCAGCGGGATGCCAGCCACTGGCTTGCGGAGTTGGAGTCTGCGGGTATTCCTGCGGGGCCGATCAACACCATTGCCGAAGCCCTCAATGAACCACAGCTCCTGGCCCGGGAAATGATCGTCGATCTGCCCCATCCGGATAACGAGGACCTCAGGGTTGTGGGGAGCCCCATCAAGCTCTCTCGCACACCGGTGACCTATACCCGTCCGCCTCCCCGTCTCGGAGAACATGATGGAGATCTCATGCTCGACCCCTGGGGAGATGGCTAGGGGCGTTTCTGTAGTAAAAACCGGTAATCACATTTGAGGAGCAGCGCTTGAAACTGTTGTTAAAAATACTTGCTAGCCTGGGGGTTTTGCTGGTCCTTCTTGCGCTTTATGTGACCTTCTCCCACCAGCCTGAGGACTTTCCTGAAGGCAGTGACAGCGAGGCCCGTCTGGCGGCAGGCCCCTGGTCCGTGGCGACCTTTGGCGAACTCTTTATCGATCGCGACCGGTCTACGCAGGCAAACGGCGACTATCCCGGCGATGAGCAGCGCTCGCTCGATGGTACGGTGTGGTATCCCTTTGAGGCCGAGGCAGGTCCGCGGCCCCTGCTGGTCTTCAGTCATGGGTTTACCTCCAGCCGGAGCAACGGTGCCTATCTTGCGGAACATCTGGCAAGTCATGGTTTTGTGGTTGTGGCCGTGGATTACCCGCTGACCAATATGCGGGCCCCCGGTGGGGCGCTGGTGGAGGATGTGATCAATCAGCCCGGGGACGTCAGTTTCCTGATCAACACCTTAGTGGGGTACAGCGCCGTTTCCGGACATGCACTGTCGGGCAAGATTGATCCCGCACGTATTGGCGTTCTGGGTATTTCCCTGGGCGGCTTAACATCCACGCTTTCGGGGTTTCATCCCGAATGGCGGGATCCGCGCATCGGCGCCGTGCTGTCCATTGCGGGGCCCACCAATTTTTTCACCGACGAATTTTTTCAGAAAGCGGATCTGCCCTTCATGATGTTTGCCGGAGATCTGGATGTGCTGGTGCCCTACGCGACGAATGCCGCACCGGTTCTCGACAAGAAACCGGGGGCAGAGCTGGTGACGCTCAAGGGCGGTTCGCACACGGGGTTTTCCGGTGGAACCGCACTCCTGCGGGCTATGGATAATACCGATGCCATCGGCTGCTGGTCCGTCGGTCGTTACATCAAGCCAAATCAGGAAAGCCAATGGGAGGGTTTGTTTGGCCCCGTAGAACTGGGCATTGATTACAGCGCGCCCAACGAGCTGTGCACTGTGGACCCGCTGCCCCAAACCATGAACGTCCTGCGACAGCAGATGATTGCCCGGGTGGTGATCACCGCGTTTTTTGAAGAGCACCTGGCCAGTGACGCGTCCGTGCGAGAGGCTGCGGCCCTGTTTCTAAGCCGCACCGGCGCCGAGGAAATTCCCGAACTCAGCTACGCACGAAGTCGCTTCGGCGAGACTACGTCCGGCTTGCCCTCAGGCGGCTGATTCCTAGCGTACGATGGTTACCGGCGTGACTTTCGCCATGCGCCCCCGGGGGTTCAGGGCACGCATTTCAGGCACCAGCGCACTCAGCGCCGCCTGGCGGTTCTCCGGCGCGGGATGCGTGCTCAGAAACTCGGCGGGACGGCTCTCGGAGAGTCCGCCCATCTTCTGCCACAGGGTCACCGCCGCCTCCGGGTCATAGCCCGCGCGCGTGGCCAGCTCAATGCCAATCTGATCGGCCTCTGACTCCGCAACGCGACTGTTGGGAAGCTCCAGGGCAAGCTTCGCCGCCAGCGCTGCGCCGGCCAGGGTCGCCGCGTGATTGTCCGAGGCTACACCGGCCGCCAGCACGCCCATATTGATCGCCATGGCCCGGGACATGCGCTCCGCCGTGTGATTGGCAAGGGCGTGGGATATCTCATGACCCATAATCTGTGCAAATTCATCGTCCGTCAGCTTGAGCTGCTCGAAGAGGCCCGTGTAGGCGGCCATGCGTCCACCGGCCATGCACCAGGCATTCACCGTCTCGTCGTCGTCGATGATGGCAACGCTCCACTCCCAGTCTGCAGAATCCGCATAGAGGGCAATGGCCTCTGTTACCAGACGTCCGGTAATGGTGGCCACGCGATCCGCCATCCTCGGATCATCTACCAGTTTATCTTCCTGATTGAGCTGACTCACGGTGCTCAGATAGGCCTGCTTGGATTCCACAATGGCAGATTCCGGAGAGATGAGCATAAACTGGTTGCGGCCGGTGGGACTGGTGGTGCAGGCTGCTACCAACGTGAACAGCACCGGAATCGCTACCGCGATACGCAGTGTTTTTGACAAAGGGGCTGTTTGCATTAAACGCATGACTGGGTCTCCAGGGGACTCAACTTAGCGACGGTCTTCCAACGACTGAACGCGCTCAGCGGCTTCGGCTTCCCAGGTGGTGGCCTGCAGCATCATGTGGAAAAGCTGGTTCTGTTCTATCGCGCCCATGGCACCCTCGGCACCGGGGCCATTGGCATAGACCGCGACATCCTCGCCCCCGTGAGTTTCCGCATTCAGCGGTACCAGTGCTTCCTGATGATAGCCGGGACGGGTTGTATCCACCTCGCTGATGTCCTGGCGGCCCGCTATGGGGTCTTCCGTATAGGTACTGTCGGCATTCAGCTGATCTCCGTGATCGCGATAGCCCCGGCCATTCATGTAGCCGAGGGTTGTGTAGGGCTGACCATCGACATCCAGGGCCGGCTCGTCACTCCCTGCGGGGACTACCTTCCCCAGTATGGGATTTCCGCGGCGGGGGTAGCCTGCCATGGTAAAAACGTGGCTGTGGTCTGCGGTGACCATGACAAGGGTGTCGTCAGCGTCGGTACTGCGCATGACGGCCGCTACCGCTTCGGACAGTTCAATGGTGTCCTTGAGGGCGTTGGCGGCGTTGCCGGCATGGTGAGCGTGGTCAATGCGTCCCGCTTCAACAACCAGTAAAAATCCTTCATCGCGATTTTGCAGGAGCTCCAGGGCCTTGAGTGTCATTGCGGTTAGTGAGGGCTGCTCGGCACCGGGAACCTCACGCTCCAGGGCGTAATCCATATGCGAGTTACTGAACAGCCCCAGGAGAGGAGCCCGACGTGCTTCCTCCAGGTCAGACTTATTGTCGACATAGCTGCCCTGGGGGTAGGCCGTCTGCCATTCCTCGATAAGATTGCGTCCGTCTCCACGACGCCCGCCCTCTTCGGAGCCGGGTAGGAAGTGTCGACGACCGCCGCCCAGCGCCACCTCGATTCCATCGCTTGCGTCGGCGCCAAATTGCCTGTTCAGGCGTTCTCGGGAGTCCAGAAATTGCGCTGCGATATCTTTACAGCCCTGGGCTCTGGCGTCGTCGGATAGCTCTTGATCATCTTCCCAGTCTCGAGCGGCGGTTTTTGCGTAGGTGGCCGCGGGTGTGGCGTGGGTAATGCGCGCAGTGCTTACAACGCCGGTGGCTTTGCCCGCCAGCTCTGCAATCTCCAGCAGGGACAGCAGTTCAATACCCTGGCTGCTGCTGCAGTCTTCCTGAACCACTCGCTCGTCGACACCAAAGACACCAATTTTGGTTTTCACGCCGGTCATGATGGCGCTCATGGTGCCGGCGGAGTCCGGTGTTTGAGAGTCCACGTTGTAGGTTTTCACCAGACCGGTGACGGGGAACTCCTCAAAGCTAAGACGGTTTTCTTCACCGGGATTGCCGGCCTCCTGTCCCTGGAGAATGCGGGCGGCGGTTATGGTTGATATGCCCATGCCGTCACCGAGAAAAACAATGACGTTCTTCGCTTTTCCCGTGGCTGGTGATCTTGCTACCCGGGCCTGGGCATCGGTGTACCAGGGACTTTCACGCTGGTAATCGGGAATGGGGGAGGAGTCCACTGCGGCGACGGCGTTAGGCGCTGCAGTCCCGCTGCCCGATTCAACCACGGTGATGTTCATGCAGCCTGTAACCAACAGGCTTAGCGTCAGGGAATAGATTGCGCGGATCATGGATAGAGGTCTCTTAAGGGTTTCAATTCGAATGGGCGGTATTCACGTCCCATGGGCTTTTTACCGGACTCTTGCTCGAACTCCCAACCCGGCTTTTAGCCGGGCTCTGACTCAGCGCCCGCTGCGGTTCGCAACAGACCCCGGTAGGCCCCTCGGGCATTGGTTTCGCCGGTCACCACGCGGTACACATCCCGCGCGATAGGCATATCGATATCATACTTTTCAGCCAGGGCCATAACTGCCGGCGCACTTTTTGCGCCTTCAGCAACCATAAACATTTCATCGGCAATCTGTTCCATGGTCTTGCCCTTACCCAGCTGGATTCCCACATGGCGATTGCGGCTCTGAGAGCTGGTGCAGGTGGCAATCATATCGCCCATGCCGGCAAGTCCGGCGAAGGTTTCGGCGCGGCCTCCCATGGCCACCCCCAGACGGGTGACCTCAGCCAGACCCCGGGTGATCAGGGCTGCCCGGGTGTTGTCTCCCGCGCCCTGTCCATCACCCATACCCACGGCGATAGCAATAATATTCTTGAGCACGCCCCCCAGCTCGCAGCCCACGACGTCAGGGTTGGTATAGACGCGGAAGAGTCCGCTTTTGAAGATCTCCTGAAGTGAGCGCACGATAATACTGTCGTTCATGGCAATGACGCTGGCAGCGGCTTGTCCGGCCATGATTTCCCGTGCCAGGTTGGGTCCCGTAAGCACGCCCACCGGGTGTCCCGGAAGCACCTCAGAAATAATCTCGGTCATGCGCATGCGGGTATCCAGCTCCAGACCTTTGGTGAGGCTGACCACCGGCACCCAGGCACGCAAATGCTTTTTGACCTCCAGGAGCACGCTGCGAAAGTTCTGTGAGGGAATCCCCATAACCACTACATCCGCATTGGCGACGGCGTCACCAATATCGTTGGTGGCGCGGAGGCTATCGGGTAAAACCGCATCGGGTAAATAGGTCTGGTTGCGATGTGCGTTGTTGATTTCATCTACCGTCGCCGGGTTTCGGGCCCAAATAGTGACAGGGGCGTTGCGGGTCGTCAGTGCTGCCACGGTGGTGCCCCAGGATCCGCCCCCGAGGACGGCAACATTCAGTTCGCTCAATTTATTCTCCTTATATGACGAAACGACTAATCTGCCAGCGTGCTAGCTCCCCGCTGACTTAGGGCGCGCCTTGGGCCGGGCCTTGGCTGCAGTTTTGGGTCTGGCCTTGGCGGCGGGCCGGCGTTTGGCTTTGGTGGTGGCTTTCGCCTTGGTCTTTGCCTTGCTTGGCGACTTTGCTGGAGTCTTAGCGGTCGCCTTTGCTTTGGTGGCAGGCTTTTTCCTTGTCTTCGTTGCTGTTTTTGTTTTGGCCTTTTTCGCCACGGGGGCCTTCTCTTCGGGCTGCCCCAGGGTTCTCAAAAACATGTTGCGAACCTCACGGATGTGGTCGTCCAGGGTGTCGGCGCTCCAGGCACTAGTATCCACCGGTGGCAGTACATCCACTTCCACCGTTGCAGGGCGGAAAACAAAGTCACCCTTGGGAGCCACATCACCGGCGTTGCGAATCACAACGGGCACGATAGGTACGCCGGCCTGAATAGCCAGGTGGAACGCCCCTTTCTTGAACGGTGCCAGGTTGGGAGATACCGTACGTGTACCCTCGGGGGCCAGCGCTACCGATTTGCCCTCGTTACGCATGGCATCGACCAGAGGCTTCATCGCTTCGATGGCAGAGGAGGCGTTTTTGCGATCGATCATCACCACGCCGCCCATCTCCAGCACTTTACCGATGACGGGCATTTTTTTGATTTCCTGCTTCCCTACGCCTGCCATATCGCGACGGAGCAGCTTGGCTCCTATCACCACGTCCGCCTTGCTCTGGTGATTAAAGATGAACACGGCGGGACGCTCTTTCCATAAGTTTTCTTCGCCGTTGACTCGAAGGTCCAGGTTGATCAGCGCGCTGGCGGTTTCCGCAAACAGGTTGATAGAGAAATTCGTGGCTTCCCGTCGCGAGCCGGTGAGGGCGTAGATCGGGAGCCCTGCAGCGAAGGTGGGCACCAGGCTCACCGTGGCCGCGATGGAGCGAACAAACTGGCCCATTGTGGGACGACCCCGGCTGCCAAAGCTTGCCGTGGGCCAGTTATTGTCTCTTGCCACTGCGCGCAGCTTATCGCTGGGGTTCAGGGCAACGGGATTACCGACGTGTTCCAACAACAGTTGATCATCGGTGCTGTCGGAGTAGAAAAAACCGTCGTCCAGATTGGCGCCGACGCTGTCCGCCAGCACCTCTGCCGCATCGACTTTGCCCTGTCCGAAACAGGTGGGCCTGACGACACTCCCGGTAAACACGCCGCCTTCCACTTCGAGCTGGGTACACAGCACGTTCTCAATGCCCAAATCCCGCGCGGCGGGTTCCACCTGATAAGGCGTGGCGGAGGAAATAATGCCTACGGTGTGCCCCTTGGCAAGGTGGGCGTCGATGAGCGCGCGAGACTCGGGGTATACCAGGCGGGCGATTTGCTTGGTGAACAGCTCTTCACCGAGCTCGACATAGGCCTGCTCTTCGATGCCACGCATAAACTGCGTGGTCACCGCCATCATGCCGGAGAAGCCAAGATTGCCCAGTCCAAAGTTAGTCATGGCGCTGGCAAGCTCGAGGAAATCCCGTACCGACAGGTCGCCCCGACGCAGCTGCTCGCGGATGAAGGCGATGGCGGAGTAACCCGAAATAATAGTGCCGTCGAAGTCGAAGATGGCGCAAACTTCCGGCCCGTCGGGACTGGCCTCAATGGCCTCGAGTAGAGGATTTACAGAGCTGCTCATCACGTCAACGTCCTGTACTGTAGTTAGTCGCGGAACCTTTGAGTCTAGCATGCGACGATGGGAGGCAGCAGCGGCTCATTTACCCTCTGCTAGACTGCGCAAACCCCCGCCGTTGTCGCGAGCCAGGCTTGTCTCTACCTGCTGACTTCAGTTTTTCATCACGACCCCGGGCGCCGGTGTTGGTGCTGCTGGTGCTGCTGGTGCTAGCGTTTTTGCTGCGCGCGATTCCCGCCATGGACTATGGACAGGACTGGTACGGCGACGGCAGTTTTACCCTGGTAAACTTCGACGAGGGTGGCTCCTGTCGGGCGGCGCTAAAGGGTTTTAATTATTCCCCTCTTGTAGGTTGGCAGACACTGGCAATAACAGACGCGCTGGGGAATTCACCGCCCCAGGGGAGTGGCGGTGATGCGCGTGCGGCGAAGACTTTTTGTCACAGCGAAGCGCACCTGCTCGTCGCCAGGCTGTATTCCGCAGGCACCGGGGCACTCACGGTGGGGATACTTTGGCTCCTTGCCGCCCTGCTGTTTCCCGAGAGGCCGGTGGTGGCACCGGTGGCGAGTGCCCTGCTGGCGCTCTCCGGCTGGCACATCAGCGAGTCCATAGTGGGGACGGTGGATGCGGCGTCCACTTTTTTTATCTACGCGTCCATAGCTGCGGTTGTTTGGAGCGTGCACCGCGGAGGGTGGCGCTGGCTGTTGGCGGCGGCTTTGATGGTGGCCGCGGTCTTCACCAAGTACTGGGTGTTTGCGCTGGCTTCTTTGTCGGTATTTCTGCCCCCGGGATTTTTTCTGGGACTGTTTGACGGCCTCGGGCGGCGGCAAATTGCGCTGCTGCTGCTGGGTTATGCCAGTGTCTTTGGGCTTGTATGCAATCCCGAACTTCCCTCGCGATCCATCTGGCTGCTGCCTGTGCTGTTCTACCTTGTGGTGCCCTGGGCGCGCCTGAGCATTACCGCTGGAGGCTTTTTTCTGCTGGCGCCCTGGTTAGCACCACTGTTAATGCAGGTGGACCTTTTTGTAGCTTTTACGGCGGGCGGGGCGGAGGGACGGTTTGGTACGGATTACGGTGCCATCGGTTGGTACAAGTGGTTGCGCAATCCACCGAACATTTTCATTGTGCTTTTTATAGGTCTCGGCATACCGGCGTTTCTTGTGGCGGTGTATGGCGCAGGGCAACTGTGGAAACGCGAATCCTTTGATCGAGGGTGGTTGGCTCTGATGCCGGTTCCGGCCTTTACTTTATATATGGCCTTTCTCGCACCGGTCACCTACTACCGGCACTACCTGCCTCTCCTGCCGGCCGCCTGTCTCCTCGCCGCCTTGGGTGTGAGTTACCTGAGACCATCCCGGCGCGGTTTGTTGCTGGTGGTGATTATGTTTTGGCAGGCGTTGCTGGCGATCGATCTGGTCTCTGATTACCAACTTGACCCCCGTCGCAAACTCATTGCCTGGTATGACCGGCAGTCTCCCACGCGTGTGCTGGTGAGTTACTACGTGAATCCGCCGCCGGATAGGGGAGTTTCTCATCGATTGTTTCGGCCCGCCGATGCCTACCCCGGCGGCAGACGGCTATCGGCGGCAGATGCCGTGATACTGAGCGAAAACTGGTACGACACGGCCTTTGCCAACGAGCTCAATGGGCCGCTGGTCAACAACTTGTCGCGCCTGATCAAAACCACGCCGGGGTCAGCTCGTTTCTATCGACAAGCTATGGCTGATGAGCATCCCGCGCTGGTAAAACGCGAGCATTTCCGTGCGCCGACTTTTATGCCGGAATTGCTGCTGCATTACGCCGCCTATGGCAGCTTCACGCAGTTTGTGGGTGATATTGTTATCTTTGAGAGCAGGCCATGAGTCGCGAAGACGAACTGGTAGCGCTTCAGGCGACGCTCTACGCGTCCCGCAATCCTACCCGCCGCTATCTCCATTGCGCCCGGCGTGACTGGGTGTTGGCACAGCTGACGGACGTCTCGAAGCAGAGCGATATTGAGCAGGCCCTGGAGCTGGGCCCCGGTTCCGGCGTTTATCTCTCAGCACTTGCGGTGGTGTCTCGGGATGTTGTCGCACTCGATGTGGAGTCCAGTCACCTCAGGGCAGCGAAGCGCTCTCTGGCCACTTCGGGCGAGGCGACATCGGTCGTCTTTGTGCAGGGCGATCTTCGCTCGGGAGCAGTGCAAGCCGAATCTGTCGATTTATTGCTGTGCTCTGAGGTGATTGAGCACGTTGCAGATTCCGCAGGACTGCTAAACGCCATGGCTGAGGTACTGGCACCCCGAGGAACCCTGATTCTCACAACCCCCCAGCCCCGCAGCCCCCTGGAACTGCTCGGAAAAATAGCCTTCCTGCCAGGCATCATCCACTTGCTGCGCATGGTTTATCGCGAGCCCATCGAACCCACGGGACACATCAATCTGCTGTCGGCGCACAGGCTCAGAGCTCAGTGCAACGCTGCAGGACTCAAAGTGGTGAAAGAGGCACGGATGGGATTCTATCTGCCAATTCTCGGGGAGTTTGCGGGGAACTGGGGGCAACGTCTGTTGGCGGCGGTGGACAAGAAGCTCCAGGGATCACGGTTCGAGGGCTTGCTGTGGACCCAGTGCTATCTGCTCCAAAAAGCCGATGCTGGAAGCGACGGAGATGCCCAAAACCCCTCTGATGTTGCCGCTTAAATTGATCTATCCTTGAGCACCACAACCAGTAAAAAAAGAGTAAACGTTTGATCCAGCGATCAGGCGCGGTTTGGAGAGCGATATGAATTATTTTGTCACCGGCGGCACGGGTTTTATTGGACGCTTTCTGGTTCCCAAGCTTCTGGATCGGGGCGGAAAGGTGTTTGTTTTGGTACGTCCCGGTTCAGTGCCCAAGCTTGATGCGCTCAGAGAACTCTGGGGTGCATCGCCGGAGCAGGCGACGATTCCCAGTGTGACCGAAGCCTTTCTCAGCCAGGCCTATGCACTGTTTCCCGATTCACCCGCGGTGTGCACTGGTAGACGATGAGAACTGCATGAGAGCTGTGTTGAAAGCCGGGCACTGATTGTGGCGGAGCTGCTGTGTGTGGTGGTCCCCGTGTACAACGAGCGTGAGGTATTGCCTGCGTTTCACGACCGGATCATGGCGGTGCTTGAGTCTCTGCAAATTTCGATACAGCTGCTGTATGTGGACGATGGCAGCAACGATGGCTCCAGCGAGTGGCTGGCAGAAAAACAAAACGAAGATGATTGTGTGGGCGTTTTGCGTTTGTCACGGAACTTCGGCAAAGAGGCGGCCATGTCGGCGGGCTTTGATCATGCCGAGGGCGATGCCGTGGTGGTGATCGATGCCGATCTGCAGGACCCGCCGGAGCTTATCCCCACGCTGGTAGAGCATTGGCGTGCGGGCTACGACGTGGTGTATGCGACCCGGGAGTCCCGTGATGGCGAGCAATGGCTTAAACGTCACAGTGCTTCCTTGTTCTACCGCGTGATGGACAGGCTGTCGGATGTTCCAATTCCCCGGGACACCGGTGATTTCCGTTTGCTCAGTCGCCGGGCCGTGGATGCTCTTGCCAAACTTCGGGAGCAGCACCGCTACATGAAGGGCCTCTATGCATGGATCGGTTATCCCCAGAAAGCGGTTCCCTATGCACGGGACGCCCGCTCCCTGGGGCGGAGCAAGTGGAGCTACTGGCGCTTGTGGAATCATGCCCTTGAGGGTATTACCTCCTTCTCCGCTGCGCCTCTCAAGCTTGCCACCTGGCTGGGCATGTTCACTTCAATCCTGGCTTTTGGCTACGGTTTGTTTTTTCTGTTGCGCACGCTTTTCCTGGGTAATCCCGTGCCGGGTTATCCATCATTGATAGTGATCATGCTATTCCTGGGGGGCGTACAGCTTGTGTGTCTTGGCATTATTGGTGAGTACCTTGCGCGCACCTATAACGAGAGCAAGGGTCGGCAACTGTACTTTGTGATGGACTACCGACCCAGTGGCGACCTGCCTCGTCGTGTATCCCCAAAGAAGGAGACCGACGACTCGGCAAACTCCGAGAGTGCGGTCGACCTTTGACCCTTCCAACGCAAAGCTGATGTCAGCGCTGTCGCAGCTCCGCGATTGGCCGTCGGAGCGAAGCTGGCCCTGGCTTTTCGCAGGCGCGCTCATCTATCTTTCCTTTGGGTTTACCGAAATGATGGGTTCGGATCTGTGGTGGCATATTGCTGCGGGTCGGGAGGTTGTGCAGCAAGGAAGCCCCTGGCTGGTTGATGACTGGTCCTACACGGAGCTGGGCAGCGCCTGGCATAATCATGAATGGCTGGCTGACCTGCTGTTCTATGGGTGGGTGCATTTGTTTGGTTTGGCGAGCCTGGTGATCTGGAAATGGTCGCTGATCATTGCGACCTTCTGCCTTCTCCAAGTACTGCTGACCCGCCTCAGCGGTAATGCGCTGGCCGCGCTGTTGGCCTGCACCGCCGGCGTAGCTATCGCCGCCCCCTTTCTGGATATGCGGCCGCAGCTTTATACCCTTCTTGGCTTGGCGGTTCTGCTGCAGCTGACGCTCCATCGTACCCCCCGCCTGATTGAACTATTGCCGCTGTTTCTAATCTGGGTAAATCTTCATGGCGGTTTTGTATTCGGATTGATGGTCCTGGCTATCGTGTTGTGTCCCTGGCGTGATTTCTCTTTGCGCGCATTGCGCAGCGCGGTACTAACCTGGTGCGCCTGTGCGCTCATCTGCTTTGTAAATCCTGACGGCGCGCGTATTTTCTGGCTGCCGCTGGTGTATGCGTTGAATGCGGATTCGCCCTATCGGAGTTTGGGAGAGTGGCGATCACCCTTTGAAGCGGGTGGGATTACCTCTGTCTGGTACAGCTATTCGCTGGTCATTGCTGCTGCCCTGAGCATGACCTGGGTGTTACCTGCGGTGCGGCGATGGGTGCTCTTCAGCCCGGAGCTGCTGGTCATCGCCGCGCTCAGCGCTGCCATGTCTGTGACCAGCCGGCGCTTTATCATTTTATGGGCTGTGGCTTTTGCGCTCTTGCTCGCGCCCTTCGCCGGGGCGTTATTGCGTCAAAAGCTACTGCAACCGCTTATGCTCCCCGCGCTACTGGCGTTCATCATTTGGGGTGGTCTTCGGGTCGCGCCTTACTCTCTGAATCCGACAATTGCCTATCACTACCTCACTGCAGAGTATGTGTATCCCCACGGGCTCACTGACTTTGTCGAGGTCAACAGGCTGCAGGGCAAGACCTTTGCTTTCTATAACTGGGGGGGCTATCTCCACTGGCGCAGCGATGGTGCTTTGAGGGTATTCATCGATGGTCGCGCCAACACGCTGTTCAATGACGAAACTTATCTTGATTACGTCACCGTGCTCGGCGCCCGCGCAGGGTGGATAGAGAAGATCGAGAGTTCCGGTGCCGAATTGTTTATGTGGCCTCGCGGTCGCAATGGCGTCCGGTTGACCCGGGGGCTATTACAGACGGGGCGATGGCGGTTGCTGTATGAGGATGTGCGTGGCGCGCTCCTGGCCCATGAAAATTTTGACTTGCCTGTGACGCTGCGTTTACCGGGCGACAGTGTGAACACGCGGCTCACCGCCGCGTACATGGCCGCAAAAAAAGGGGATAAGGTGGCGGCTCTGGCAGCCGCGAGTCGCGCCCACGATCGTCGGCCCTGGGGGCGGACCACTTGCAGTTGGTTGCAGCGAAGTTTGCAGGCGAACGGCCAGCTCCGAGAGGCCGAGGCGCTGTTGGAGCGCTGTCGTGCCTACTTCCCCAGTAAGTATTTGCGGTAGGCTTGGGCGTCTTGAGCTTTGTTTATGATTTGCCGGCTTTTCCTGGCGGCACTTCCCCATAAGGAGATGTTGATGAATGTGCGTGGATGCTTTTTGGCAGCGCTGGTGGCGCTTCCTCTGCAGCTGCCTGCAGCGACCCTGATTCACAATGTGCACGGTTACACCATGCACGAAGGTGAGCGATTGTCTTTTTCAGCCCTGGAATACGATAAGGGCGTGGTGACTGCAATATACGACGAAGAGGCGTCTGCATCGGGCAGCAGGGCAGAAAACCGCATCGACGGGCAGGGACTCACTCTGCTTCCCGGGCTCATTGATGCCCACGGTCATGTCGCGGGTTTGGGCAGCGCCCTGGCAAGTGTTGATCTCACCGGCAGTGCCAGCGAAGCAGAAGCCGTCGCTCGCCTGAGCGCCGTCGCCGAGAATGGAGAAGGCTGGCTCTTCGGTGCGGGATGGAATCAGGTTTTGTGGTCCTC
>NZ_CBFHZO010000072.1:0-25149 GCF_965660375.1 Congregibacter sp.
GAAGATGTGTCCACTTACCCGGCGCTCTTTGCGGAGCTGAAACGTCGCGGTTACAGCGATGCGGACTGTGAGGCTATCGGTGGCGAAAATGTTCTGCGGGTGCTTCAAGCCAACGAAGAGGAAGCGCAGCGCCTCCAGAAGAAACGCCTCGCGGAAGACCCTCCCGAGGAACGTGTAGGCGCGGAGTAAAGAAGGCTTTTCGTCACAATGATGCGTGTCATTTCCACTCTCTTGATGGCGACCTCTATTGTTCTGGCGGCTTTAGCGGCGGTCGCGGCCGACACGCCCATGCCTGTAACGTTTTCGTCGGTGTTGGAACTCAAGGCCCGAAAACCCGACTGGAAAATTCGCTACGGCAGTGCGGCCTCCCAGACTGCAGCACTGTGGATGCCACCCCTGAGAGCAAAAGGGCCGGTGCCGGTGATTTTTCTGGTGCATGGTGGATGCTGGCTTAGCGACTATTCGGCGGGGCATATTTATCCCCTGGCGGCGCGCCTCGCCTCTGATGGCTATGCCGTGTGGGTGCCGGAGTATCGGCGGGTGGGTGAACCGGGAGGCGGCTGGCCTGGCTCTGCGGTGGACCTGGCGCTGGCATTGGATGCGCTTGCGGATCTTGAAAATCCGCGACTGGCACTGTCAAAGACTGTAATCATGGGGCACTCTGCGGGCGGTCATCTGGGTTTGTGGCTCGCCGCAAGGGATGCCTCACTGCTGAAACCCCCTGTGCGTGTCGCCGGGGTCGTTGGTCTAGCGGCCATTACCGATCTGGCAGCCTACGCGCGAGGCGACAACAGCTGTGAGGCCGTCACCGAATTGTTTATGGGTGGTAGCCCTGACACGATTCCCGAGGCCTATCGCCAGGCATCTGCGGTAGCACTCTCCTTTCGCGTTCCCGTGCGATTGTTGCGGGGTGTCGAGGACGGCATCGTCGGTCCACAGCAGCTATCAGCGATGACGCATGCGAGCACCATGGAATTGCCCGGGGCAGGGCATTTCGACTGGGTCCATCCGGACACCCGGGCCTACGAGCGGGTTCGCGATGCGGTGTTTGATGTCCTTAGCGTGTCTATCCAGCCCAGGCCGCGACTCTCAAGGACAGCGGATGAGGAGTTGCAGCCTTGAGCGAATCAACAGCCTTGAGCGAATCAACAGCCTTGAGCGAATCAAAAGCCTTGAGCGAGAAAACAGCCGTGAGCGAATCAACAGCCCAACTGGATAAAGAGGATCCTCTCGCATCGTTACGGGAGCAGTTTCACCTGCCCGAGAATACGGTCTACCTCGATGGCAATTCTCTTGGCGCTTTGCCCAAAGGCGTAAGCTCCGCGGTAGCTGACGTGGTCGAGAAACAGTGGAGAGAGGATCTCATCAGCAGCTGGAACAAAAACGACTGGATACGTCTGCCGAATCTTGTGGGTGAAGCCATCGCGCCTTATCTCGGCGCGGCCTCCGGCCAGGTGCTGTGCAGCGACAGTATATCGGTCAACCTGTTCAAGCTGCTCGCAACGGCACTTGCGCTTAAGGCCCCCCGACGAGTGATTCTTGCCCTTGAAGAGGATTTCCCTACGGATGCCTATATCGCTCAGGGCATAGCCCAATTGTTGGGAGAGGAGCGTTGTGAGCTTCGTCGAGTGGCGCCTGATCAACTTGAAGATGCACTGAACGACGACGTCGCTGTGCTTATGCTCACAGAAGTGAATTACCGCAGCGGTGAGCGCTATGATATGGCTGCCATTACCGAGGCGGCGCACGCTGCAGGTGCACTGGTGCTGTGGGATCTGGCGCATTCTGCGGGCGTCATACCCATCGAGCTTGACCGCCTGAACGTGGATTTTGCGGTGGGTTGTGGCTACAAGTACTTCAATGGGGGACCCGGTGCACCGGCGTTTCTGTATGTGAACCATCGGCATCAGAGTGAGGCCCGTCAGCCCCTTTCGGGCTGGCTTGGACACCGGGATCCCTTTGCCTTCGCCGCGGATTACGAGGCCGGATCGGGGGTTCAGCGCTATCAGGCAGGCACCCCTTCGATTATCAGCATGGTCGCCTTGAGTGCGGCGCTCAGGGTATTGCAGCTGACGGATATCGCGCAGATTCGCGAAAAGTCCCTCGCGCTCACTGCGTTTTTTATGCGCGGTTTGGCCTCTCGCGGCCTCCTCGATGACCTTGAGTGCCTCACACCCGAAGAGCCTGAGCGACGGGGGAGTCAGGTGAGTGTTCGCTACGAACAGGCCTGGGGGATTTCCCAGGCTCTCATTGAAGCGAAGGTGATCGTAGACTTTCGTGCACCGGATATTGTGCGCTTTGGCTTTGCCCCGCTTTACAACAGCTTCGCTGACGCAGAGCGCGCGCTGGATATTTTGGCGGAGGTGCTAAGTGACCAGCGGTACCTTGATGAGCGCTTTAGTGAGCGTCCGGCGGTAACCTGATGGGCGTCTTCAATGTCAGCGGGGCATTTCGCTTGAGGCTGTGGTTTGCAGCGGCCTGTTTGCTCACGCAGTTTTTCGCAGCGGGCGCCCGGGCACAGTGGCCCGAGGTATCCGCAGCCGGGGTTACCCCGGTTTTTCAATCCCGCACCCTCGACGAGACAATGACGATCACGCGTTTCGCCTTTGGCTCCTGCTACAAGGCGCAGAGAGATGGCGAAGAGGTATGGCACTCCATCGCGGAAACCCGGCCTCAGCTATTCATTTTTGCTGGGGATACGCTGTACCCCGATGAAGATGATGAAAGCCAGGCACTGCCGCAGCTACGCAAAGCTTACCGGATGCTCGCTGACGTGCCTGCTTTTACGGCGCTCCGTGCCCAGACGCCGGTGCTCGCGGTCTGGGATGACCATGACTATGGCAGGAACGACGGGGGTGCTGACTTCCCCTTGCGATTGCAGTCTGAAAAGCTTTTTGAGGATGCCTGGACCGAAGAGAGCGATGCCAGGCGTAGTCGTCCCGGGATTTATTTCAGTGAAATCGTGGGGCAGCCCGGCAAGCGTCTTCAGTTCATTGTGCTCGACACCCGGTTTTTTCGTTCACCCCTGCGTCCCAGCGACAGCTATGGCGAAAGGGGCAGGGAGCGCTATATTCCTGACATAAGCGCGGAAAAGACTCTGTTGGGCGCCAGGCAGTGGGCTTGGCTTGAGGAACAGCTGAAGCAGGATGCGGATTTACGCATCATCGTGTCATCAATCCAGGTACTTGCCGATGGTCACGGTTGGGAAGGGTGGAAGCAGCTGCCCCGCGAACGGGAGCGTCTCTTTGCGCTGCTCCGGCAGTACGATACGGCACCACTCCTCATACTCTCGGGAGATCGTCATGTGGCAGGGTTTTACGAGCGTGATATTGGCCTCTTGAGTCCCTTGATGGAGTTCACCTCGTCGGCGCTGAATAACCCCATCTCCATCCCTTATCGTTACAACGCGCTGGCCGAGAACGGACCTTACCGACAGGGCGAACTTTACGGTGAGGCGAATTTTGGATCTTTGGACATTGACTGGAAGGCCGGGGTGGTCGAACTAAAGCTGCACGATGCCGGCGGTCAGCTCGTCCGTTCAACCCTCAAAACCCTCGGCAATTGAGCAAGCCTGCAGCGCGCCGGATACTGCTTAAATAACGTCAGAGTCCCAGGGCAACGAGACCAATAACGATCAGGGTCGCCAATACCGGGAACACCACAGTAATAATGCCTACGTCCTTGTAGGCCTGGCGATGGGTCAGCTGGGTAATGGTCAGCATAGCCACCACGGCGCCGCAGTGGGGCAGAGAATCTACGCCGCCACTGGCCATTGCCGTGACCCGGTGCAGCACCTCCGGCGCGATGCCCATTTCGATATAAGCAGGGGCCATGGACTGCATAAAGATCTGCAAACCGCCCGAGGCCGAACCGGTGATCGCAGAGACCAGGCTCACGGAGAAAAACGCCGATATCAGTGGGGGCAGATCGGAGTTGAGGACCACGGCGGTAAAGTTGGCAAAGCCGGAGGTCTGGGTCACCACGCCGCCAAACCCAATGACTGCAGCGGTGTTGATCAGCGGCATGATGGCATCCTGGGTGCCACGTCCCGCTACCGTGAGGCCGTGGCGGCGCACCGCGGGGAACATAGCGAGTGCGACAAGGCTACCAACAAAAAGCGCCATGCTCGGCCAAAGCACCGGCTGTGTACTGGCAAATTCCAAAACGCGCGACGCAACGCCGCTCCCGAGATCGGCGCCTTTCAAAAGGCGTGGCATGAGAATGGTGCCGATCACGAGAGCCAGGGGAAACAGCGCCAGCGGCCAGGGTGGTAGGGCGGTGGGGTCACCGGCAGCGACGATTTCGTCCCTGGGGCCGGGGATAAAACCTTCGCCGGCGGCCTCAGCTTTCACCCGTTCCCGCTCGAGATACACCATGCCGAAGGCAAACATCAGCAGGCCTCCGATAATGCCCAGCAAGGGCGCGGCAAACAAATCGGTGCCCAGGGCACTGGCAGAGATGACGTTGTGAATAGAGGGCGTGCCGGGGAGGGCTGTCAAAGTGAAGGTTCCCGAGCCCAGGGCAATAGCCCCTAATAGCAGGCGCTTTGGGATATTGGATTCCTGGAGCAAGCGAAGCCCCAGAGGGTAAATCGCGAAAATAACCACAAAGACGACCACACCGCCGTAGGTTAACAGTGCGCATGCGATGGTGCATATCAGTAGCGCGCGATGGGCACCGAGACGTTGTATGAGCGCCATGGCCAGGCTGCTTGCTGCGTGGCTCTCTCCCATAATGCGCCCGAACACCGCGCCGGCGATGAACAACAAATAGAAGCGGCCCGCAAAACTGAAAGCACCCAGGGGACCCGAGGCAAAGTACTCGGTAAACCCCGCCGCGAAGGGCAGATCGTTGGTGACAATGACAACGGTAGCGCAGATGAGTGCGGCAAATACAATATCGATCCCCCGCAGTGCCAGCCATATGAGAAGGATAACGCTGCCGATAAGTCCCGCAAATTCCATACTTCGCCACTTGTTTTGTCTTTGGAGATGCCGCGAAGTGTATGAGGGGGAGCGAGAGCTGTACAGCGATGTCTCCGACGATGAGATTCTTGCGCGCAGCGCCTATAATCACGGCCTCGTTTAGCTACCAGACAATCCTATGACTGTAAGAACGCGTGTTGCTCCTTCTCCCACGGGCGACCCCCACGTCGGCACTGCTTACATAGCACTGTTTAACCTTTGTTTTGCTCGGGCCCATGGCGGCGAATTTGTGCTGCGCATCGAAGATACCGATCAGGCCCGCTCCACCGCGTCCTCCGAGCAGGCGATTCTGGATTCCCTGCGCTGGTTGGGACTGGATTGGGATGAGGGACCGGACAAGGGGGGCGAGCACGGCCCCTATCGACAGAGCGAGCGGATGGAAATCTATGGCAGCTATGCTCAGCAGCTTGTGGACGCAGGCAAGGCCTTCATCTGCTATCGCCGGCCGGAGGAGTTGAATGAACTGCGGGAGTCCCGCCGTGCCGAAGGCAACAGCACCGCCCTGAAGCATTCAGATCTGGCATTGCCCCCGGAGGAGGTGGAGAAACGCAGGGCCGCAGGCGAGCCCTATGTCATTCGCATGATGGTGCCCGAGGAATCCGGCGTCTGCGCAGTGCAGGATATGTTGCGTGGCGAGATTGAGCTGGATTGGAGCATGGTGGATGCGCAGATCCTCCTCAAGTCCGACGGCATGCCCACCTATCACCTGGCAAACGTCGTCGATGATCACCTGATGGGCATCACCCACGTGATCCGCGGCGAGGAGTGGATTAACTCGGCGCCCAAGCATCAGCTTCTCTATGAATACTTCGGCTGGGAGATGCCGGTGCTCTGTCACCTGCCACTGCTGAGAAACCCCGATAAGTCCAAGCTCAGCAAGCGCAAGAATCCCACGAGCATCCTGTACTACCAGCGTATGGGTTTTTTGCCGGAGGCGCTGTGCAATTACCTCGGTCGCATGGGCTGGTCCATGCCCGACGAACGGGAGAAATTTAATCTGATGGAAATGCAGGAGGCGTTTAACATCCAACGGGTGTCTCTGGGCGGTCCGATCTTTGACGTGGAAAAACTGCGCTGGCTGAACGGTCTGTGGATTCGTGAAGAACTCACCCAGGAGCAGCTGGCCCAGCGTTTAGTGGAGTGGGCCTTCAACGCTGATCAACTCGCCGCCGTGTTGCCTCACCTGCAACCGAGAATGGAGACGCTCAGCGACTTTGCACCCCAGGCAACATTTCTGGTGTCCGGGGAGTTGTCGCTGAGCGAAGAGCAGTTCGCCGCACTGGGCATGGAACCTGAGGCCTTGGTAAAAATCCTGCAGTTTGCGCTGTGGCGTCTTGAGGCGGTGCAGGAATGGAATCGGGATACGGTGTGGGACACGCTGAAAGACCTGGCCGACAATCTGGAGATCAAGGTACGTGATTTTCTCGCTCCGCTGTTTATCGCAATCTCCGGCAGCCGCGCCTCGATCTCTGTGGTGGACGCTATGGGCCTGCTAGGTCCGGATATGAGCCGCGCGCGGATCCGCCACGCTATCGATACCTGTGGCGGTGTGTCCAAGAAGGCGGCCAAACGTCTCGAGAAGGAGTATCAGGCTCTGTAAAACCGGGTAACGCCCGATGATCCTCAGTCAGTGTTTTTGTTCCATTGCTTCAGTGCGGCCTCGCAGGGGTCTCCGCGCTTGAAAATCCGCTCCAGCAGAGGCTTGGCGATAATGGTGGCACCGGCGGTGGCAACCGCTGCGCCGCCGCTAATCGCTGAACTCGTGATGTCCAGACCCAGCGTGGGTCTTGCGAGAGTGCCGGTAACTCCGACGAACGGATTCACAACGCTGGCGGCACTGATTCCCAGACCTTTGCGCGCCCGGTTATTGAAGTTGATGCTTATTTTTTCACTCTTCAGGTCCACCTGTCCGTAAGCGGACAGATCAACCTCTTTACTGCGGAATATGAGACCCGGATCTAAGGTCAGAACCCCCTTGTCTGCTCGAGCGGCGAGTACGGCGCATTCAACCTCCATGTCGGTGCTTTCCTTGGCGAGCATGGGTAACAGTGTGCGAAACACCTGGGCAATGAATGATTCCGTGGCGGCGCTGAGTTTCATTTTTCGCAAGTGACCGGGTCCACCGGTCATGAGAAATTCTCCATTCAGGGAGGCGGCTATGGATCGCAGGTTGCTGCCTCCGGCTTCAAGCGAGCTACTTACTTCATAGCGGGGGAGGGCGCTGTAAAGCGTGCTGGCAGCTATGATTCCCAGGGGTAAACGGGAGATATCCAGCGATGTGCTGAGCACTGCTGATTCACGGCGATCGTCGATCTTGAGCTTACCGGTGATAGAGCCACGACTGCCTTCAAACCTGTCAATGCTCAGTACACCCATACCATCGCCGCTACTGAGCTGTAGCGATGTCTGCTCCACCAGTGGTTGCCCACTGAACTGTGGATCCGGCAGTCCCAGGTTGCCAGTGTCGAGGCTCACTTCGATGCGGTAATCGTGCAGCCACGCAAAGGGCAGCTCAAGGTCAGGAATTCTGCGTCCGTCGTCACTGACAGGGGAGGCTGTGTCGTCATCGTCGGGTTCCTGAGGGGGAATCCAGGCCTGCAGGTCAGCGTTCGGTACTTGCAGCTCGGCTTCCAGTGCTTTTTCCCCGTAATCCCAGAGGACGCTTCCGCGTAACGTTGAACCGCCGAGGCGGAGCGAACGGGCATCCAGGGTGAGTGTTTCCTCCAGGGCTAAAACATCCACATCAATGTCGTAACTCAGTTGCTCCCGTGGGAAGAACTGATGCCGTCCTAGTCGTGTGATGTCATCTCCCGCGCCCGTTATTGTCATGGTGATGCCTTCACGCTCTCTCTCTGAAGGTACAACGACTTCTACGCTGAGTCTGGGTGAGTCGCCATCCAAAAGCTGCGCGTTGATCCTGGTCGCATCCTTGGCGGGTCGAGTGACGGCATTAAGGGTTAAGGCGTGGGCCACGGGTTGGTAACCCTTTACCGGCGGGAGGAGTGCGGCAAGGTCTTCAAAGCGGAGGTTTGATTGCAGGAGCGTATTTTCGTCGAGGGTGAAATCGCGGCTGAGTTCAAGGCGGGCACTGCCACTGAGGCCCGGGCCCGAGAGGTCCTCCAGAGCCAGAGCGAATAACTCGGGTGAAAGCGTAGGGCTCAACTCGAAGTGGTAACTGCCTGTTGGCAGATAATCCGGCGCGTAGGCGCCAAGGAGTGCGCGCGGCTCAGAGAGCTTGCCCGCGAGCAGCAAATCACTGGACAGTGTCCCGTTCTGGAAGCTCAGGGTACCGCTGACACCATGAAGTCCGAAGCCCTCTGCACTCAGGGAGGGGCTGCTAAGGACAAGGTTGTCGGGGCGCCCAGTGAGATTCGTAGTAAGGAGTACCGGGACTTCGCCCAGACCTTCCAGGCCGAACTGCTCACCCAAGTCAGCCAGCGAAGCCGCATCGGCGCTGAGGCGAAGGTCGATGTTGTCGAAATCCGGGTAGCTGTTGAGACGACCGCTGATCTGTGCGGTGGCTGCATAGGCAGCGATGTTCGCGGATTGGATCGCGATCACCGCGTCGTCAGAGATGGCAATCTGGCTGCTGACGTCGATGTCCGTATCGGGGATCTTGAGGCCCGCGGCGGAGGCCAGGTCCTGTAAACGCGGACTGGAGAAGGTCAGTTGCAGTGCGCTGCCGGCGTAGCTGGGGAAACTGTCAAGGTCCCCGGATAGCTGCAACTGATGCTCCCCCACGGTCAGACGTCCATCAATCCGCTCACCGCCCGTGGCGTTATCGTCAATAGCGATGGTGACGCTGTAGGGATGATCAAGACTGGGCTTTTTCTCCAGCAACTTCTGATAAAAGGAAAAGTCGGGGCCGGTGGCACTCAGTAGAACCGACGCGCCATTGGTGCCCGGAAAATCAGGCAACAGCACATTCGCTTCCAGATGATTGTTTCCCGCGTCCAGGACGCCGTCTCGAAATTCCACTCGGTTGTTTTTCCGAAGCAATCGACCCTTGAGACTGACGGGAACCTCTTTCACCAGGCCCAGCTCGAGGTGCTGTGCCAGACGGGGCAGACTGTCGGCATCGAGGGTGACATCAAGGTCCACACCATTAGCGCCAAGCGGATCATCAATGGTGCCGCTGGTGTGTGCGACCAGATGGGGAAGTTCAGCGCGGAAACTGAGCTCCAGCCCCGGTGTGACGTCGCGGATACGCAGGCGGATGTCAGTAGATTCTTCTGCCTCCAGTATGGGGGAGAGCTCGGCGATACGCGGTGGCATTGGGCCCGATAACTCCACATTGAGGCTGAGATTGTTGAGCCTTGAGAGGTCCGGCAATTGATAGTCACCCCGAAGCTGCAAATCGCCAAGAGCGCCACTGAAGTCCGCTGACATGTTCAGGCCTGTGCTCAGGCTCATGAGGTCGCTGCCATTCAGGGAGAGGTCCCAGGGATGTCCCTGCAGGCTTCCATCGCCTTTTAAGCGGAGACGATTCGCATTGGGGACATCCTGCGCGAGGGAGTGCACTACGAGGTCTAGGATTTTCCCCGTTTTTTCATTGCTATGCTGGATCCGCATATCCCGGATGGTGGTGTTTTCAAGGAGTACCGGCAGTGGCCCGGGTGCACGAGGTTCAGCAGTCCGTTCCTTTTTGCCCCCGTCGAGCATCGGTATGTTGCTCCGTCCATCACTGTTGCGGTGCAAACGCAGGTTCAGCCCGCGGATGTCCAGCTGATTCACTATGATCTGCTCGCTGAACAGTGACCCTAATTCGATCTGCGCTTCAAGGGTCTCCAGGGTTAGCATGGGGTCCTTGCCCGCCCATTCCGCATTCGCCAGCGCCACGCCGCCCAGGGCAACATGCAGGCCATCCTTCCATTGGAGTTGTGGCGCCTTTGTTAGCGTGATCCTGCGATTGAGGAACTCACTGCCTTGACCTTCGATGAGGGGGATGGCGAAGCCAAGGGACAGGCCGCTCCGCAAAGACAGGGCCAGCGCAGCTGCTGCCGCGAAGAAAACAGCGAGCAGCAGCGCCAGTGTTTTTTTAGACCACATTCAGGATGCGCGGGTAAGAAGGGCTGCCGCTGTTGCGGTTACGAAGGTTTCAAAAGCCAGCGCTCCCCAGGTGTAGGCTGTGAGCACTTCCTCAGTGCGAAGAGCGCCCAGACCGCGGGTAGCCGCTAACAGACCGATCGCCAAGGTCAGAAGAAGGAGCACGCTGCGCTCCAACGATGAGCGGAAGGCGGCAATAAGACAGAGGATGCCGACGCCGGTTTGCAGTCCACCGTACATGGCCGACATTTCGGCGTAGGCATCGCCATTGTTTATCTGCAGCCCGGCAAGTCGGGCGGGAAGGACGGGGTCGACGATGCAGGCCACGCCGTAAGCTACAAAAATGAGAGCAACGAGTATCAGGAAAACGCGGGTCATCATGAATCCTTAGTGTTCATTGGCAGAGGGAATTAATGGCGTGTCGTGAGTCGGGCATCAGGATTTTCCCGGGTCGAGTCGGGCGCCCAGGCGTTGGCTGACAACATAAAAAGCTGCGCCGGAGACCACAATCCCCATGCATATCATGGCCTCAATGGGACGTTGCAACACAATGTACAACAGCGTCCAGCCAGTGATCAGCAGGAAGACAATCGGTGGCAGAGGGTAAAGCCAGGTGCGGAAGGGCCGCGGCAGATCGGGCTGTCGCCAACGGAGAACGAATACCCCCATTACGGTAAAGAAAGTATTCAGTGCCATGGTTGCGCCGGAGAAGACAAGTATTCGATCGAAGGAGGAGGACCATAGAAAGGCGAGCGCCACGGCTGCCTGCACCAGCACCGCCGTAGCGGGTATGCCATCTTTGTTAACCCTGCCCAGCACCGCAAACAGGGGGAAGTCCTCACCAATGCGATGAAGCACCCTGGGACCTGCAAGAATCATCGCGCTCACGGTAGACACCAGCAGCAGAGCCAGAAGCACCCCCATGATCGTCGCGCCTGCCTCTCCGAAGGCGTAACTGGCGGCGACGTAACCCACTTCGACTTTGCCTACCATGGCGTCCATGGGGGCCACGGCAAGGAAAACATAGTTCAGCAGCAGATAGGAGAGGCAAACGAGTGAGGTGCTCGCGATGAGGACAATGGGAAGAGAACGCTGCGGGCGTTCCAGTTCACCAGTGATATAGGTGGCGGCGTTCCAGCCGGAGTAGGCGTAATTCACATAAATCAGAGATACCGCAAAGGCGCCGGAAAACAGGAGTGCTCCGTCGCCCTCTGCAGGTAAGAATCGCGTTGCCTGCCCCGAGTCGTTAAACAGCAGTGCCAATGCGGCGAAGCCGATGATTAAAAGAATCTTGAGAATGGTGAACAGGCTTTGCGTGCTGCCCGAGCTTTGGTGGCTGCGGCTGTGCGCCACGGCCAGCACAACGATAAGCCCCGTGGCGAGCCATATGCCGGAAAGCTGTGGAAACACGGCGGCCAGATAGCTACCGAAGGTCATGGCCGCCAGAGCGGTGGGCGCGGCAAAGCCCACCGTCGCCGACACCCAGCCCGAGATGAAACCCGCACTGGGATGATAAATTTCGCTGAGGAAGTTGTACTCGCCGCCGGAGCGGGGCAGAGCCGCGCCTAACTCCGCGTAGGATAGCGCGCCGCAAAGCGCTGCCAACCCGCCCACGGCCCACAGGGAGAGCAAAACGGGGGCCGACTGAATTTCCACCAATTGAAAACCAAGACTGGTAAACACGCCCGTGCCGATCATGTTGGCAATGACAATGGCGGCAGCTACTGAGGGGCGAAAACGGGTCACGGGGTATTGTTCCGTGAAAGACCGTGTTGCGCAATGTCTTCGCGATTTACAGCCATGTGGCGATCAGCAGCGCGGCAATAAAAAGGCTGGTGAATTGTCGGGTATGGCCGAAGGCCTGCGCGGAAAACCACAGCGGCCAGATTTGCGTCGGATAATGCTCGGGCCGTTCCTCGGGTTTTGAGTGCTGCAGGGCTTTGAGTGCACGGAGAAGCGCCGGCACACTGAGGAGCACGATCGCCAGAACCCAGTGCTCTTTGCCGCTGGCAACAAGCCATGCACAGCCGAGGTACTGAGAGACCAGCAAGAGCTGTGTGGCCCGGCGGGCGCCTCTCTGCCCAAGGAGCACGGGTAGTGTACGCACCCCCTTGGCGCGGTCCATCTCCATTTTGTCGATGTGCTTGCCGAACAAAACGGTGGTGGGGCCGATGCCATAGAGAAGACCCAGCCAGGCAGACGCATTGCTCCATTCCCCGGTAGTGACGTAGTAGCTGCCACCGACCATCAGCGGCCCCCATACCATGAGCACCGCGGGTTCTCCAAGGCCGATGTATTTGAGGGGCCAGGTGTAGAACAGTACGAAGAATGCGCCGGCCGCCATCAGGGGCAGGGTGAGCCCGCCTCGGGCGACAATCAGATAGGCGCCCACCAGCAGTGCCGCGCCGCCGGTGAGTGCGACGTAGCCATAGAACTGATTACGGCTCATGAGTCCGTCTTCGAGCACATGAATGCCGTACTGGTTGCGATAGTAGTTGCCCGAATCAACGCCTCTGGCGGAGTCAGTAAGGTCGTTAAGAAGATTGTTGGTCGCATGGGCGAGCATCAGTCCGAGCATGCACAGGAGCCAGAGTGCTAAATCACCCTGACCGTCGCGCCAGGCCAGAAGGCCGCCAAGGGCTGCGGACATGAGTGTCATGAACAATACCGAGGAGCGAACCGCCAGTAACCAGCGCACGGGCAGGGCGAGCGTCTGCCACTGACCGGGATTCAGGCGCGGCACGGTGGTAAGCGCCTGCCACCAGGTGGGTGTTTCGTTCATGGTCGGAAGTCCTTTGTTTTACCAGCGGTACTCGTGTTGAAGTCTGTTGGTCGCGCTATACCAGTGTGGGCGATGCTGTCTTACACGCCGGGCAGGCGAAATTCTATCAGTGTGCCCGCCCCGGTGGGGTGGTTTTGGTCAGTCGCGAGAAAATTTGGCGCAAACGTCTATTTAGGTGGTGAGCGCTTGAAATTACGGAAAACCCCTATTAGACTCGCGCCTCCTCTTTGGGGCCATAGCTCAGCTGGGAGAGCGCAACACTGGCAGTGTTGAGGTCGGCGGTTCGATCCCGCCTGGCTCCACCAAATAATCCTTTAAAATCAGTATTTTGCGAGAGTTTGCGCATCCTCGTCGGGGATTTGCGCGTTCTGATTTTGCGTCCTGTGACCATTGCCGGATTGTGATTTTTTTCGGGGGGACCGAGGGGTTGGCGACTGTTGGTCTCTACCATGGGCCCATGCGGTAAAGTCCGCCGCCGGTAACGGATGTGCAATCACATAACCCTGAGCGCGATTGCAGCCGAGCTTTAAAAGCTCCTCAGCGTGCTCGGTAGTTTCCACGCCCTCCGCAATCACTTCACGATCAAAGGTTTTTGCAAGGCCTATGATTGCCGTGACGATCGTTTTGTCGTCCCTGTTACTCAGCATGCCTTTGACAAAACTCTGGTCAATCTTAAGGGTGTCTGCAGGTAACAGTTTGAGATACCGCAAGGACGAGTAACCAGTGCCGAAGTCATCGAGCGCAATGCGTACACCAAGACGGCGGCATTCATGCATTGTGCCCGAGCTTGCCTCCAGATCCGCAAGCGCCCTGGTTTCAAGTATCTCCAGTTCTAAAATAGAGGCGTCAAGACCTTCGTGGCGTCTCAAGGCTGCAGAGAGTTTGTCAGTGAAGTCACTGGCTTGCAGTTGCATCGCGCCGATATTGACGCTGATGGGGACTCGCAGTCCCGCGTCAATCCATTTTTCTGCTTGAGCAAGCGCCTCATTAATCACCCAGTCACCCAGCTCGATGGAGAGCGAGCTTGTTTCAACGCCAGGCAGGAATTCTGCGGGTTTAAGCAAGCCTTTCCTGGGATGCTCCCACCTTATGAGTGCCTCGGCGCCAAGGAGGGCCCCTGTGGCGAGATGGACCTTGGGTTGATAGAAGAGTCGCAACTCACCCTGGATTAGTGCCTGCCTTACTTCTCCGAGCAGTATTCGTCGCTTGTCAAGATCCTGGCCTTCGTGTACGTCAAAAAACTCCAGGTCCCGTGAAGAGTTTTGCTTCGCTGCGTACATGGCTTGATCGGCATGCCGCAACAGCTGGTCGACCTCGCCGTTGTCCTCGGGATAAAGGGTGACGCCGATGCTCGCCGATACGCTGAGTTGCTCGCCGTCAATGGTGACGGGAGTTTTGATGGCCTCCGACAAACGCCGGAGAAGCAAGGTACATTCACTCTTGTCTGAGACATCGCTAATGAGCACGACAAACTCGTCGCCACCAATACGGGCTAAGGTGTCGATTTCTCGAAGCGCGACCTTCATTTGTGCGGATAATCGGACAAGAAAGGCATCGCCAACGCTATGTCCATGGCGATCATTTATTACTTTGAAGTTATCCAGGTCTATGTAAGCGATGGCCACCTGCGTGTTTCGTCTTGCACTCTGTGAGAGGGCCATAGACAAGCGGTCACCCAGAAGAATTCGGTTAGGAAGGTCGGTGAGGGCATCGAATTTAGCCACGTGCTCCAGCTGTTTCTGATGCTCCTTCATCCGGGTGATGTCGGTAAACAGACCCACGTAATGCTGCTCTTGACCCGCGTCGTCATAAATCGCGCTGATCGTCATGTGTGTCACCAAAAGAGAGCCGTCTTTGCGACGGTTAACGATTTCACCGCTCCAGTGACCACTGCTCTCAAGGGCACCCCACATATCGGCGTAGAACTCTGCACTGTGTTGCCCGGAACTCAATAAGCTCGGGGTTTTACCGATGACATCGTCACGAGAAAAGCCGGTGATGTCCTGGAATGCCGCGTTAACATCAACAGTGCTGCCCAGGTCGTCGGTTATCAGGATGCCCTCGCGCGCGTGAGTGAATACCCGGGCCGCCAGTCTCAGGTGGCGCTCATTGAGTTTACGCTCTGTTACGTCTCGGATAACAGCGACGATGCCTGTGATTTTGCCGTCCGGGTCGAGGACAACCGATCGGATTGTCTCTCCGGTGAACAGCGATCCATCTTGCCGTTGGTAATTCACTTCGAAGGCTTGCGCTTGTCCTGCTCCGGCTTCCTGCGCTTCTATGCGTCCGTGATGCAGGGGATCTTCGTCGCTGTCGTAAAGCACCTGGAACTCACTGCCCTGTAAAAAATCAATGTCGTAGCCAAAAACCGTCTGGACCCCCGCATTCATTGCCACGATGCGTCCATTTGCATCCAAAATGATAATCGCGTCACTGATTGCGTTAAGAATAGACTCCAGTTTTAGCCTTTCAGCTTCTGCACGACGCCGCTTGGTTTCCGCATCTTCCCGGGCGGTCTCCAGATCGGCGGTTTGCTTTGCTCTGTGCTCCAGCTCCCGGGGGATCCAGTAGCGAATGAGTAAAACCAAAATTATCAGGCCGACGGCTACATTCAGCAGTTTCGGAACGATAACCAATCCCGGCTGCGAGAGTTGGTCGTGTATTGCCGCGGGAAGAAATCCGTAGAGGGAGTTGAAGAAAAAGCCAAAGTAGGTGCTCTCAATAAGCGACCGGAGTGCATCAAGGGCGAGAATAACGAGGAGAACTTTGACCGCTCTGTCTGCGCGCCGAGCGCGTAGAAGGTGGCTGATGTACAAGCTCAGAATGACGAGCCACAAGACAACAAGGACCCAATACAGTGCGGAAGTCAACGCATTGTAAATAGCATCATTTGCTTCCATAGCGAAGCCGTCCTCCGTCACGGTGTTCCGCCCGACAATAAGCCGGAGACTACTGACGTGTGCACAATCTCTCACGGCAGAGGGTTCCATGCCGCAGAGGCGTTCTACAAGCAGTCTTACCACATTCGCGCTCAAGCTTATATGATGGCGTCTACTTTTGTACCCAGAGTTTCGCCTGTGAATATTTCTCGCCTATTTCTCTTTGGTGTCATTCTTGTTGTGGCGCCGCTAGGGGCCCTTCAGCTCAGCGCCCAGGAAAACGCTTACCCACTGCAAATGAGCAGCAGCCGACTGACCCATCGACCGGAAGTGCCTGGCCCCAACGGACTGGTCACCGCCGGCCATCCCCTGGCATCTATCACAGGGCTCAGGATCCTGATGGCGGGTGGCAACGCGGCGGACGCCTCGGTGGCGGTACTGGCGACACTGAATGTGGTGCGCCCGCAGATGTCCGGTGCCGGTGGTAATGGATTTTTCACCTATTACGACAGTCAGAGCAAAACGCTGCATGCCCTCAGCGCGACCGGCGCCGCGCCGTTGGCACTGGACGCCCGCACCCTTGATTCAGAGCAGCTTAACAAGGGGATAAACGCGGGCGTGGTGCCCGGCCTCTTTGGCGGATGGATATCTCTGCTCCAGAAGTTTGGCACGCTCTCCCTCGGGGAGGTGTTGGGGCCAGCTATTACCTACGCTCGAGAGGGGCACCCCATTGAGGCTTCTGTGGTCCGCTCTATCGCTTCGTCGCAGGCGTTGTTCGAGACCTTCCCCAGCAGCAGCAAAGTTTTTCTGCCAGCGAAGCGTCTGCCGGAGACGGGTGAGAATTTCACCATGCCAGATCTGGCGCGAACCTTTGAACGGCTCGTAGCGGCGGAGAAGCACGCGCTGGAGGAGGGAGCCAGTCGAGAGGACGCGCTGCAAGCCGCGTTCGATCTGTTCTACCGCGGAGAAATCGCCGAGGAGATGGCGGCGTTTTATCGTAAGAACGCAGGGTTGTTTACTGAAGAGGACTTTGCCAACTATGAGCCGCTCTGGAGTGAGCCGATTCACGCGCGCTATCGGGGCTATGACATTTACACCTCGCCCCCGACATCTCGCGGGGGGCTGGAAGTGCTCATGCAGCTCAAACTGGTGGAGGGCTTTGATCTTAAAGCGCTGGGATGGCAAAGCGCCCTGACGCAACATTTGCTGATTGAGGCAATCAAGGTCGCCAAAGCCGACATCTATCATTACCTTGCTGATCCGAGACTGCACGAAGTGCCCGTTGAGGGAATGCTGTCCGACGAGTATTTGAAAAGCCGCCGGGCGCTGATAAGCAAGGAACGCTCAATCAGCTTCCCCGCGCCAGGCAAGCCACAGGGTCGCAAAATGCTGGCTGCGCGCACCGATCAACCAGACGCCACGACCTCTCCCTTGGACGAGAGCAGTGTACCGGGAAGCACCACGAGTTTTTCTATCCGGGATAAAGATGGCAACGTCATGGCGGCGACACCGACTCATGGTGGAGCCTTTGGCACCGGAGTCGTGGTGGGCAATACCGGTCTTACCTTTAACAATGGCACGCGGGTGGGATCTACCTCACCGTACCCGGAAGATGCCAACTACGCCCGCGGCGGACAGGTTCCCATCTTGAACAACTCGCCCATTATTGTGATGAGGGACGGGGAGTTCGTGATGGCACTGGGTACCCCTGGCGGCGAGACCATCGGGCAGACCCAGTTTCAGGTTCTGGTGAACGTGCTGGACTTTGAGATGCCGGTGCAGGCGGCTATCGAGGCGCCGCGCTTCAGTGTTTTTGCAGAGCCCAATTTTTATCGCGAGGGCGTGGACATTAGCGTGCGCTTTGAGGATCGGCTTACGCAGCAACAGTACGACGGACTGACCGCGATGGGCCATGATTTGATGCTTGCACCCTCGTTCTCCCTGGGCAGCATTCAGGCGATACTCAAGAACGCTGAACTGGGGACTGTCGCCGCGGGCGCTGATCCACGGCGAGCCGCTCAGGCAGTGGGATGGTGAGCCGTATCTATTTCCTGTTTTTGGTACCTCCCTAAAAAACATGCTGTTAAGCTGAATTTGAAAAAAATAACAGAGTGCAATGCACTGAGGAATCTATGCAGGAGACAGTGACACCGGCGGCTAGCGTCGGGGTAAACCATGCCGCCGGGAGCCACCCGGATACCGGCTTTGGCACGCGGGGGTACCGGAAATACGTGCTGGGTGCGCTTCTCACCGTGTACGTTTTTAATTTCATTGATCGCACGATCATCAATATCCTTACCGAGCCGATCAAGCAATCCTTTGGTCTGGAGGACTGGCAGATGGGCATGCTGGGCGGTCCGGCATTTGCCGTGCTCTATACCTTTATCGGAATCCCCATTGCCCGCTTCTCCGAGAAGAACCATCGCGTTTGGATCATTGCCGCATCCGTGGCCCTGTGGAGCCTCATGACGGTGCTATGCGGCTTTGCGACGAGCTTCATCGCCTTGTTTATCTTTCGAATCGGGGTGAGCATCGGAGAGGCTGGTTGCTCACCGCCGGCCAATTCTATTATTGCCGACTACTTTATCCCGGCGCAGCGCTCCACAGCCGTGTCCACCTATGCTCTGGGAATACCCCTGGGAGGTATGGTCGCCTATGTGTTCGGTGGTTTTATCGTCGGCAGTCTTGACGGTCCGGCGGTGGCGCAATTGTTCAGCAATTGGGGATGGGTGTGGGCCGTCAACGCGCTGGACTGGCAAAACATCGAAGGTTGGCGCATAGCCTTCGTGGTGGTCGGTTTCCCGGGCATCATTGTTGCTCTTTTAGTGAAGCTGACTATCAAGGAACCGCCGCGAGGCTACACGGACCCTGCGGCCATGCAGGGAAAAGCGCAGGTGAGCTTCGCCGAGGTCCTGAAGATCCTCGCGAAAAAGCCCTCCTACTGGCACATAACCCTTGGTGTCACCATTGCATCTTTTGTGAACTACGGTGTCGCCCAGTTTTTTGTGTCGTTTCTCATTCGCACCCACGAAATGTCGATTTTTGATGCGGCAGTGAAGGTCGCCATGGTTCTGTCGGTAATGGCCTCCATCGGGACCTTTATGTCCGGCTATCTGGCAGACCGCTTCTCGGTGCGCTATCCCAAGGCGCTTGCCTGGATTCCCATGATTGCATTACTGGGATCTACACCGATGTTTGTTGCGGGGTATCTGGTGGACTCCCTTTGGATTGCCATACCCGTACTCATGGTGGGGCAGATGCTACTTTACACCTATCTGTGTCCACTCTACGCCGTGCCCGGTGGTGTTGTAGATAGCCGCATGCGTGCGACGTCTGTTGCCGTCACGCTATTTATAGTGAATCTGCTGGGTTATGGCCTTGGGCCGCCACTGATTGGCGGTTTGTCGACGATTCTCAACGCAAGCTTTCTTGCAGGGGTCGATCCAACGCTGTCGCTGGAGGCCTGCAAGGGAGCGAGCCTTGCGGTGGGCGCGCAGGTAGCCTGCGGTGAAGCAAACGCCAAGGGCCTGCAGTGGTCCATGATTTTCTTTAAGTGTTTGTATCTCTGGGCAGCGCTGCACTTTTATCTGGGCAGTAAAACACTGCAGCGTGATATGGGGCGCTGATGATGCGCCCGCAGCTTCTTAAACGGGGCTAGGGCAGTCCCGTCAGCTTCTGCATAATCCAGTCGGACACGCGGGTAGGCAGCAGCGCCTTCATTGCAATAAAGGCGCTTCCCGGTAAAAAGGGCACCACGCTGCGCGGCGTGGGATTGTGGCTCTCACATGCCGCCACGATACTCCCTGCTACGGTGATGGGGTCTGCTCCCTTGCTGTGCAGGTCATGGTGGAAGCTCTTGAGTGTACGCAACTGCTCAGCGTAAGCGGGCGCTGCTTCGATCCAGTGCGCAATCTGCTCCTGCTCGAGGGAGCCAAAGCGCGTTTTCACGGCCCCTGGCTCAATGACCACCACCTCAACACCGTGAGGCCTGAGTTCATGTCGTAAAGAATCCGTAATTGATTCCACGGCGTGTTTGGTGGAATTGTAGGGACCGAAGAAGGGTAGGGTAACGCGGCCTGCGACCGAGGAGACGTTGATGACGCGCCCCCTCCGTCGTTCTCGCATGCCGGGGACAAAGGCCCGGGTGACACGCACGAGGCCCAGCACGTTAGTCGCGAATTGCCGCTCCCATTCCTCGTCGGGAACCGCCTCCAGCGGACCCACCGCTGCATATCCGGCGTTATTCACCAGGACATCCGGTGCTTTGCCATCGAGTGCTTCAAAAACCCCGGCCGCCGCTGCGGCAACGGAGTCTGCGTTGGTCACATCCATCGCCAGGGCGGTGATGTTTTCGTAGCCGGCATCAAGCTCAGCGAGGGCCGTTTCGTTGCGGCCCGCGGCAAAGACCCGGTGTTGCTTGCTGGCTAACAGTATGGCCGCCGCGCGGCCAATACCCGCGGTGGCTCCGGTGATCACGATACTCGACATCACAATTCTCTTTTGCTGATGGCTCTAGCGCGCAGTAAAGCGCATACCGGCGTTGGGCGCTACAGAATAGCTTCGATAAGACAGGGGCCCGGTGTCGCCATAGCCTCGGCAAACTGGGCCTGGAACTCACCGCTGGTGCGTGCCTGCGTTGCTTTGACGCCCAGTCCCTTGGCCATATTGGCAAAATCCATGTCGGGCCTGGAGAGATCCAGCATGGACAGCGTTTTTTCGTTGGGTTCGCCGGCGCCCACTCTTGCCAGCTCAATATTGAGAATCGCGTAGCTCTTGTTGTTGAGGAGAACCACCGTCACGTCGGCGTTCTCCCGGGCCATGCTCCACAGTGCCTGAATCGTGTACATGGCAGATCCGTCCGCCTGCAGTGCGATGACCTTGCGATCCGGGCAGGCGAGAGCCGCGCCCAACGCCACGGGCAGTCCCTGACCGATAGCGCCGCCGGTGAGGGTCAGCCAATCGTGCGCGGGGGCATTCTCGGTACATAGGAACATCGCAAGCCCGCAGGTGGCTCCCTCGTCGGAGACCACAGCGTGCTCGGGCATTTCGTTACTCATGATTTGCCCGATGGTCAGGGGATTCAGGCTGTCGTCGGCAATCTCGTGGATCTGCCGCTGGTAAAGCGTCTGTGCACGGTCTTTGATCTCCAGCGCATTTATCAGGGCGGAAACTGTACTGTCGATGTCCTCGCTGGGCTCTGCCAGAGTCAGCAGTTCGCAGTGCTCCGGCGTCAGCCAGCTCTCTTTACCTGGGTAGGCAAAAAAGCTTACCGGCGCGGCGACGCCTAAGAGAATCAGCTGCTCAAAAGGTTCCAGCGCTTCTGCCGCCTGCTCCGCAAAATAGGGAAGACGCTGAACAACGGCGCGTCCCGCACCGCGTTGAAGACGCGTGGGGAAGGTGGCACATATGAGCGTGACGTTGTGTGCTTCCGCAATGGCGCCAAGCTGTGCGAGGTTGTCCTCCCGCAGTGCCATACCACCGAGCATGATCACACTTTTTTTACCGTTGCGGATGGCGTCGGCAATACGATTGACGCGATTCGCCGCCACCATCAGGGGTTCGGGTTTTGGCAATGCCGGAGCAGCCTCGCTTGCCTCGGTCCATGCATGGTCGGCAGGCGCTATGAGTGTGGCTATCTGGCCGTTACCCTTCATGGATGCCTGCACGGCACGGGCGCCCGCGGCCGACAGCTCCTCGGGGCTATGAGCGATTTCTGTCCAATGGGAGCCCCAGCGGGTGATGCCGGGAAGGTCTGAGGTGAGGGGGGCATCGAACTGCAGGTGATAGCTGGCATGATCGCCCACGATATTGACGATGGGGGATCCCGCCCGGCGGGCGTTATGCATATTGGCGAGGCTGTTGGAGAAGCCGGAACCCAGGTGCAATAGTGTTGCAGCGGGTTTGTCCGCCATGCGCGCGTAGCCGTCAGCAGCGCCGGAGACCACACCCTCGAACAAACACAGTACCGGTCGCATGGCGTCTGTCTGGCCGATGGCCGAGACAAGCTGCATTTCTGAGGTGCCGGGGTTGGCGAAACAGATCTCTACTTCGCTCTCCACCAGGGTTTTCAACAAAGCTTCCGCGCCATTCATAAAGGTATCTCCCGGTTGTGAATTTTTAAAATTAGCCAGGCACCCATGATAAGCGACAAAGGGGCAGAATGTTTGTCGTATAGGTTACAGTCACCTAAAATCCGACCCAGTTTTCACCATCAACAGAGATTCGCTCTATGGCGCTCAATCGTCGCTCCAAAAACATCACTGAAGGCGTTCAACGGGCGCCCAACCGCTCCATGTACTACGGCATGGGTTACGAGGAGGGCGACTTCCGAAAGCCCATGGTGGGCATCGCCAATTCGCACTCGACGATCACGCCCTGCAATGCCGGCCTCCAGCCCCTCGCCGACGCTGCTCAGGAGGGCCTGAAAGAAGCGGGTGCCAATCCCCAGGTTTTCGGTACGCCGACGATATCTGACGGTATGTCCATGGGCACCGAGGGTATGAAGTACTCCCTGGTATCGAGGGAGGTTATCGCCGACTGCATTGAGACCTGCGTGGGTGGTCAGTGGATGGATGGTGTGCTGGTTATTGGTGGCTGTGACAAGAATATGCCCGGCGGCATGATGGGCATGCTGCGGGCGAACGTGCCCTCGATTTTTGTATACGGTGGCACCATTCTTCCCGGTCGTCACAATGGCCAGGACCTGAATATCGTCAGTGTTTTCGAAGCTGTGGGTGAGCACGCTGCCGGCCGAATCAAGGACGAAGACCTGCTGGCCATCGAGCGCAATGCGATCCCTGGTACCGGGTCCTGCGGTGGTATGTACACAGCGAACACCATGAGTTCGGCGTTTGAGGCGCTGGGCATGAGTCTGCCTTATTCCTCCACCATGGCGAACGTAGAGTCAGAGATTAAAGAGTCAGCGAAGCAAAGCGCCCTGGCCCTGGTAGAGGCAATTCGTCTGGATCTGAAGCCCAGGGACATCGTGACCAGGGAATCTCTGGAGAACGCGGTAAGTGTGATCATGGCCACCGGCGGGTCTACCAACGCGGTATTGCATTTCCTGGCGATCGCCCACGCCGCGGAGATCGACTGGAGCATCGACGACTTCGAGCGCATTCGTCAGAAAGTACCGGTGCTCTGTGACCTCAAGCCCAGTGGACAGTATCTGGCGATTGATCTTCATCGCGCCGGCGGCATACCCCAGGTCATGAAAATCCTCCTCGATGGAGGGTTGCTCCATGGAGACTGCATGACGGTCACCGGCAAAACCATCGCCGAATCACTGGCCGATGTGCCGTCGATTCCCGTCAACCCCGAGGTCATTCGGCCCCTGGACAACCCCATGTATGCCAAGGGCCACCTCGCGATTCTTCGCGGCAACCTTGCCGAAGAGGGCGCTGTTGCGAAAATCACAGGCTTGAAAAATCCCGTAATCACCGGACCGGCGAAGGTGTTTGATGATGAGCAGTCAGCGCTGGACGCCATTCTCGCGGGCAAAGTCAAAGCCGGCGACGTGGTGGTGCTGCGTTATCTCGGCCCCCAGGGGGGACCCGGCATGCCGGAAATGCTGGCACCGACCGGAGCCCTCGTGGGGCAGGGCCTCGGGGAGTCTGTAGGACTGATTACCGACGGACGCTTTTCCGGAGGCACCTGGGGCATGGTTGTGGGTCACGTGGCGCCTGAAGCCTATGCCGGAGGTCTGATCGCGCTGGTGGAGGAGGGTGATTCCATCACCATCGATGCCCACACCCTGAGCCTGGAGTTGAACGTCCACGATGACGAGATTGCCCGCCGTCGCAGTGCCTGGGTAAAACCCCAGCCGCGCTACACCCGGGGCGTGCTTGCCAAGTTTGCGATGAACGCGGCCACCGCAAGCCGGGGGGCGGTTTTGGACCTCTATGAGGACTAGGCTGCTTATATCGGCGCCACTCATTCCAACTAGTATTCATCTGTGACCCTTGCAGGCATCATCGCCTACTGCGACCTTCTGGCGGTAGGTGTGTTTGCCGCCTCCGGGGCCCTCGCTGCCGCTGAGAAACGACTGGACGTGCTGGGTTTTGTGCTTTTTGGCACGATCACCGGGGTTGGTGGAGGTACTCTTCGGGACCTCCTGTTGCAGCTTCCAGTATTCTGGATCAGCGACGTTCGCTATCTCTGGGTGTGTATCACTGTCTCGGCGCTGAGCTGGTATATCGCGCCCATGCTGTCTGTGCGACGCAAGATTTTGCTTTGGGCCGATGCCATGGGGCTGGCGCTGTTTTCGGTGCTGGGCTGTGCCAAGGCGCTGCAATACGACGCGCCCTGGATTGTAGCGGTGGTCATGGGTGTCATGTCTGCAAGCTTTGGTGGTTTGATCCGGGATACGCTGCTGGGACGGGAGTCAGTGCTCCTGGGGGCCGAGATTTATGTGACCGCGGCGCTGGTCGGGGCGGGCAGCTACGTCGCGTTGGTAGCAAGTTCGCTGGTAGCTCCCAGCACGGCGCTGCTGGTGGCGATGCTTCCCGCGTTTATTCTGCGCGCGGGAGCAATCCATGCGGGCTGGCATTTACCCAGCTATCGCCGCCTGGGTGATGGTTCCTAGCTCAAACACTCTTTGCCAGTACTTTATCGCGAAGGCCTTCCTTGTAGCGGCGCAGTCTGTCGCGGAGCGCTTCATCGGCGGTAGCGAGCATTTGTGCGGCGAGAATTCCTGCATTGGTCGCATTGTCGATGGCGACGGTGGCCACCGGGACACCGGCGGGCATTTGCACGATGGATAGCAGGCTGTCTTCCCCATGGAGCTTGGTTGCTGCTACGGGCACCCCGATAACGGGTAGCACCGACAGGGAGGCCACCATGCCCGGCAGGTGCGCGGCGCCACCCGCGCCGGCGATGATCACCCGTAAGCCCCGATCCTCTGCTTCCCGGGAGTAGCTATAGAGCTTGTCCGGTGTGCGGTGCGCCGACACGATCTGCATTTCGCACTCAACCTCCAGCACATCCAGAATATCCCTGGCAGCGCGCATCACCGGAAGATCCGAGTCGCTGCCCATAATGATGCCTACGCGTACCGTCATGCTGATCGAGCCTCTTCCTGAATCCTGTCCCAGTTGCTGTGCGTTGCATCCAGTGCATGCGCAGCCGTCGTTGCCAGCGCGGTGATATGTCCGAGTTTGCGCATGAGCCGCGCCGGGCTTTTTCCGTACCAATACACGGTAGCGTTGTTAGTGCCCGCCTGGGTGCCTGATGCGCGATGAACGTTCTCTTCCTTCAGTGCCGGTGTGCACAGGAGATTGCGCATGGCAGCGGGGGTCTGCAGGGCGCTGTCCCCCAGATCCATACCCGCCACTGCACGAAGGTGTTGCTCAAACTGTGAACTGGCGCAGGCCTCAATCGTGTAGTGCCCGGAGTTGTGTACCCGGGGGGCAATTTCGTTGATCAATACCTGATTGTCGGCCAGCAGAAACATCTCGAC
>NZ_CBFHZO010000073.1:0-36613 GCF_965660375.1 Congregibacter sp.
TTCAGCTGGCGTTGGCACTTCGCGCCTTTGAGGCTGCCTTCGAGTCCCTGCCATCCCTGGATGCCGCCCGGTGGAGCGGCAGCGCAAACTGGCTGTCGGATGAATTCAGTCGCGGTGCCGTGACCCGGGCCACAACAACACTTACCCACCTGGAGCTCGCGAGAAGCCTTGGGGGTACCGTGTTCTTTGCCGGAGAGGCCACTGCCGATCCTGCAGATGTTGGAACAGTGCACGGCGCCTTTGACAGTGGTGAGCGGGCGGCGCGGGAAGTGGCCCTGTCACTGAACCTTGAGTTGGAGCTCGCGGACCCCAACGAGCCGATCCTGGAGTTGCTCTGATTCAAACTCCGCTCCGGGCTTTCGCAGTGAACTTTTTTTACTGACCGCTTTGCTGGCCGCTGTTGGCGTTTAAGTCGTGAATCACGTGCTGCGATGCCTTGAAAAACATCAGCATGGCGAGAACCCCCACGCAGTTGGTGATGAGCATCGCATGGCGCAGGTTGTCTTCCCCTGAGACAGACGCCAGCAAATCGCTATTGAGGCCGGTTAAGAAGGGCCCGAGCCCCAGTCCGATCATGTTGAGTATAAAAAACAGCACCGCGGAGGTGAGTGCGCGCATCCGTGGAGGAACCATGGCGTGGGACACCGCGATGCTGGACCCGAGATACAGGGAATTGGCGATGCTCAATAAAAACAGCACCACCAGGATCGCCGTGGTGTTGCCGCTGGTGAGCACATAGAAGTAGGGAAAGAACGCCAGAGCCCCGCCGATGAGCGGTACCCATGCATACCATCGTCGGTCGCGCACGGTGAGTTTGTCCGCCAATACGCCGCCGGCAATGGTTCCCATGGCGCCCGACACGCCAGATACCAGTGACAACACGAGCCCGATATCACCGATGCTCATGCCGTGATTACGGTACAGGAATGAGGGTAAAAAATTGCCGTTCCCGTAAGCAATAAAAGATGTGAGTGCGCATCCCATGGCGAAATACCAGAATGACCGTCGCTGGCGAAGGACTCCCATGGTTTGTTTGAAGCTGGGGCGATCTGCGTTTGCCGCCGCGCTATCCCAACGCCCTCGAAGTGGCTCCCGCACCGTGAGTACAAGAAGACCGGCCAGCATAACGCCGGGTATACCCACAATCATGAAAGCCTTACGCCACCCAAAGGCTTCCGCCAGGATTCCGCCAAAGGCAAATCCCAGCAGGATGCCGATGTAGATACCCGAGGTGTACAGGGCAAGGGCTGTGGCGCGCTTTTCCGGTGGGTAGTAGTCGCTGATCATGGAGTGTGCCGGTGGACTGCCGCCTGCCTCGCCCAGACCCACGCCGATGCGCGCAAGGAGCAGCTGGCCATAGTTCTGCACCAGCCCCGAGAGCGCGGTCATGCCGCTCCAAACGGTCAGTGAGATGGCGACAATGTTTCGACGATTACTGCGATCCGCCCAGTAGGCGATGGGTATTCCCGCGGTCACATATATCACCGCAAAGGTGAAACCACTCAACAAGCCAAGCTGCGCATCCGACAGACCCATATCAATCCTTATGGGCTCCTGAAGAATCACCAGTATCTGCCGGTCGATAAAGTTAAAGGCGTAGACCAGGGTCAACATAAGCAGGACAAAGTTTTTGTACGCGGTTGAATAGTCGTCTTCAGGGCGGGCGGGGATGCTCCTGGCGTCCGCAGGGGCGGGGATCTCAGTGTTCTCAGGCAAGGGAAGACACTCTAGGATAGGGGACGGTAAATTTTGAGCGCGCAACATTGCCAGAATTCTGCGAATGATGGAATCCGATCTTCATGCTGGTATGCGCGAAGGCCTTTGGCTAGACTGGCGCCTTTCTGAAACTCATCCAAATTTATGACTACGCTCACGCATCTTGATGACGAGGGACGCGCCCGCATGGTTAATGTAGGCGAAAAGCCGGTAACGGGAAGAAGCGCCGTGGCCCGCGGCGAGGTCCGTATGCTCCCCGAAACACTGGAGAAGATTCGCTCAAACAGCCTTTCCAAAGGTGACGTTCTTGCTGTGGCAAGAGTCGCCGGGATCCTGGCGGCGAAACGCTGCGATGAGCTTATACCCCTTTGCCACAGCCTGCCCCTGGATGCCGTTACGGTGGACTTTGAGTTGGATGACGCGCTTCCCGGCGTTCGGGTAACGGCGGACGCAAAGGTGCAGTCACGTACCGGTGTGGAAATGGAAGCTCTCACCGCAGTTTCCATCGCGGCCATGACCATCTACGACATGTGTAAGGCCGTGGACAAGGGTATGGTGATCGACAAGGTCTGTCTCCTGCGTAAAGAGGGCGGGCGATCAGGTGTTTGGGAGCGGACTTCTGACGCAGGGTCATCGCTGGCAGAGGGGGAGGAGTAGCGGATGAAAATACTGTTTTTTGCGCGACTTAAGGAGCAGCTCGGCGAAGACTGCGTGGAGATAGCGGACGGGGACTGCCCTGGAGATGTGGCGGGCTTGCGCCAGCTCCTGCAACTGAGTGTCAACCAAGAATTAGCTGAGTCCCTCGCAGATCCCAATGTTTTTTGTGCGGTCAATCAGAAGGTGGTGGGAGAGGAACATCCGCTGGTGAGCTCCGATGAAGTAGCCTTTTTCCCGCCGATGACCGGAGGATGAGCGTGTTCTCCGTCGATATTACTGGATCTCCTCTTGATTTGGCCGCACTGACGCAGGGCTTTCCAAGAAGCCCGGAGGACACCGGTGCTGTTACAAGCTTTACCGGCTTTGTCCGTGGCGAGGGTATTAGCGCATTGGCGCTGGAGCATTACCCCGGGATGACCGAGCGCAGCATTCTGGAAACGGTCAAAAGTGCGGCCCGGCGCTGGCCGGTACAGGCGGTGCAGGTGGTGCACCGCGTCGGCGAACTGGCGCCGGGAGAACCTATTGTGTGGCTTGCGGTGGGTTCCGCTCACCGGGCCGCCGCATTTAACGCCTGTGAGTTCGTTATGGATTACCTGAAAGTGTCGGCGCCCTTGTGGAAGCGCGAGCGGGACAGCGCGGGGAGCTGGCAATGGGTGGAAGCAAAGAGCGCAGACGAAGATCGCGCTAAACGTTGGATTAGGGGCGCCACTGCATGAATATTGATTCCCGCGACTTGCGGGATGCCCTGGGGCAGTTTGCCACGGGCGTTTGTCTGGTCACTACGGTTGACGACGAGGGCCTTGCCCAGGCCCTGACGATTAACTCCTTTTCGTCGGTATCGCTGGATCCACCGCTGGTACTCTGGAGTCTGCAAAAAGATGCCGACATTTATCCAGTGTATGCCACGGCCCAGGAATACTGCATCGCCGTGCTTGCAGAGACGCAGGCAGAGCATTCCAGCGGTTACGCCCAGAAAGGTGGCCATCGCCTGGCCGACGGGCATTTCGAAGCGGGCCACAATGGAGCGCCTCTGATCAAGGGGGCCCTGGTGAATTTTGAGTGCAGTCTTGAGCAAACTTACGACGGTGGGGATCACATTATTCTCATGGGTCGCGTGACGCGTATGACCCCCATCGATCCTCAGCCGCCACTGGTGTTTTTTGGCGGCGAATACCGGGGCTTGCGGTGAAGTTTTGCAGCGAATGCGGGGGTGGTATTGCCCTGCGTATTCCCAAAGGTGACGATCGTGATCGTTATGTCTGCGATGACTGTGATCATATTCACTACATCAACCCCCGGGTGATCGTGGGCTGCCTTCCCGTCTATGAAGACAAGGTGCTTCTTTGCAAACGCGCCATAGAGCCGCGCTACGGTCTTTGGACCCTTCCTGCCGGCTTTATGGAAAACGGTGAGACCACCGAGGAAGGTGCTGCCCGGGAGACCTGGGAGGAGGCTCGTGCCCGGGTGAGCAACCAGCGGCTCTACCGGGTGTTTGACGTTCCTTACATCAGTCAGGTTTACATGTTTTATCTGTGCTCTCTGGATGACGGGCTTTTTGGTGTCGGGCCCGAAAGCCTTGAGACCGCGCTTTACACCGAGGACGAGGTGCCCTGGGATGAGATCGCTTTTCCAGTAGTCCAGGAGACGCTCAAGGCGTATTTCGACGACCGGCGGCGTGACGAATTTCCCATAGCCGTCAAGGCCATCCGCTTTCGACGACCGCCGTCGCAGTAGCCTGCGCCGCTGGCTAGCGACAGGTCTCATGCGACTTGGGATCAAAGACGGGATAGCCCCGACCATTAACTTATTGTTGAGCAACAGGAGATATCCATGGCTTTTCCAAAAATAGGCAACCTCGCTCCGGCCTTTTCATTACTCGATGAGGATGGCAAAAAGGTCAGCCTCAAGGATTTTCGGGATAAGAAGAACGTGGTGTTGTATTTCTATCCAAAAGCCATGACGCCGGGCTGTACGACCCAGGCCTGCGGTCTGCGTGATAGCCAGTCGGCCTTAAAAAAACGCGACACCGTTGTTCTGGGTGTCAGTCCAGATCCAGTAAACCGCCTCGGACGTTTTATCGAAAAGCAGGACCTGAACTTCACACTGCTGTCTGATGAGGATCACGCCATCGCCGAGAAATACGGCTGCTGGGGGCTCAAAAAGTTTATGGGGAAGGAGTTTATGGGCATCCTCCGCACCACCTTCATCATCGGAAAGGACGGGCGCCTCAAATACGTTATGGATAAGGTGAAAACCAAAACCCACCACGATGACGTGCTGACGGCCATAAAGGATTTGGGGCTTTAATCCAATGGGCAACTCTTTATCCACAGCGCGTATCGTCAGCTTTAATGCCAATGGTATCCGCGCCGCGAGCCGAAAGGGTTTCTTTGACTGGATGGCGCGGGTCAATCCCGATGTGGTCTGTGTGCAGGAAACCAAGGCCCAGGAGCATCAACTGGTGGATGACATGTTTCATCCTCAGGGTTACCACTGCATCTATAACGATGCGGTAAAAAAGGGTTACAGCGGTACCGCCGTGTATTCTCGGGTAAAGCCCCGGGCCGTGACCACGCAGCTCGGCTGGGAGCCGGTAGACAGCGAAGGGCGTTATCTTCAGTGTGACTACGATGGTCTGTCCGTGATATCTCTCTACGTGCCCTCCGGCTCCAGCAGCGACGCCGCTCTGGAGAAAAAGTTTACGTTTATGGAACTGTTCTACGAGCATCTCCGAACGCTGAAACGCAAGCGTCGGGAATTCATCATCTGCGCGGACTGGAACACCTGCCACCAGAACATCGACCTTCGCAACTGGAAGCCCAATCAAAAGAATTCGGGTTTTCTGCCGGAGGAGCGAGCCTGGCTGGACCGTATCTACGATGAGATTGGTTTTGTTGACTCTTTCCGGGTCATCGACACTGAGCCGGACCGTTACACCTGGTGGTCCAATCGGGGGCAGGCCTGGGCCAAAAACGTGGGATGGAGACTGGATTACCAGATGATCACTCCTAAGCTGGTGCCTGCCGTGCGTGCAGCGTCTATCTACACCGAAGAGCGCTTTTCGGACCACGCGCCGCAGATTATGGAGTACGCCCTCGAGATCAAGGCCTGAGGTACCCCGAAGGACGTGGCCCGGGCGTTTGCCGGCGCACAGCAAAACCGTTACATTCCCTCGCCATTCAGAGGCGGCGCTCAGCGCTGAAGCGATAAAACTCCGCCGCTTACCAGTCAATTACCCGTGAATCACTCGTAAGGAGTTACCGTGTTTATAGCATCAGCCCACGCCCAGACCGCCGCTGCAGGGGCCCCCGCCGGAGGGGAGCTGTTTCAGATCATTTTTCTCGTTGGCCTTTTTGTTCTGTTTTACTTTATTGCCATCCGTCCTCAGCGAAAACGCCAGAAAGAGCATGCAGCCATGGTGTCGGCGCTGGGCAAAGGCGACGAGGTGGTTACCAGTTCCGGAATTCTTGGAAAGATTGTGAGCCTAGATGATAACTATGTGGTGCTGAACGTCAGCGAGAAAGTGGAACTTAAGTTCCAGCGCGTTCACATCCACGCAGTGCTGCCCAAGGGAACACTCAAAAGTATCGGTTAACCCAGAGCACACCCTTCGGATATCTGTGAGCTAACGACATTGAAGCAACGAGGACCTCGCACCCATGGCTGAAATTATTGGCACTATCAATGGTATTGCCTGGGGGCCGGTCATGCTGTTGCTGCTGCTCGGCACCGGTATCTATCTGACGCTGGGGCTGGGCTTTCTGACACTGCGCAAACTGCCCACGGGCTTTGGCCTGTTGTTTGGAGGTCGCAAGGGCGCCGGCGCGGGAGATATCTCACCCTTCAGCGCGCTGATGACCTCGCTGTCTGCAACCATCGGCACGGGCAATATCGCCGGCGTGGCTACCGCCATCACCCTGGGCGGTCCCGGCGCTTTATTCTGGATGTGGATTACCGCGCTCTTCGGCATGGCCACCAAATACGCCGAGGCGGTTTGTGCGGTGCACTACCGTGAGCAGGACAGCGAGGGACAGTACAGCGGTGGTCCCATGTATTACATTCGCAACGGTCTTGCGTCCCATTGGCACTGGCTGGCTTTTGCCTTTGCACTCTTTGGCGCCTTTGCGGGTTTTGGGATTGCCAATACGGTGCAGTCCAACTCCGTCGCCCAGGTCTTGAATGACAGCTACGCAGTCAAGCCTCTCTACACCGGCTTGACCCTTATGGTACTCGTGGGCGCTGTGGTATTGGGCGGCATCAAACGCATCTCCAGCGTCGCCAGCCTGCTTGTGCCGCTGATGGCAACCAGCTATCTGCTCATGGGGGTCATCGTCATCGCCATGAATATTGCAGCGGTGCCGTCCGCCGTGGCTACCATCGTCGAGTCGGCGTTTACCGGCTCTGCAGCCATGGGCGGCTTTGCCGGCGCCACCATCTGGGCAGCGATTCGCTTTGGTGTGGCCCGGGGGATTTTCTCCAACGAAGCAGGGCTGGGTAGTGCGCCCATCGCCCACGCGGCGGCGCGTACTGACCAACCGGTGGAGCAGGGCATGATCGCCATGCTGGGAACCTTCATCGACACCCTGATCGTGTGCAGCATCACCGGCCTGGTGATCGTGATCATGGACGTTATCCCCAGCGGTGTGAGTGGTGCCAGCCTCACCAGTATGGCCTTTGGTAGCGCCTTTCCCGGTGGCGACATCATCGTCACCATTGGTTTGTGTGTCTTTGCTTTTACCACCATGATCGGCTGGTCCTTCTACGGGGAGCGCTGCGTGGTGTTTCTCGTCGGCACAAAGGGCGTCATACCGTTCCGCCTGGCCTGGGTGCTGGCGATTCCGGTGGGTACCGTTGTCCAGCTGGATCTTATCTGGCTGATTGCCGATACGCTTAACGCCTTTATGGCAATTCCCAATCTTATTGCGCTGCTGCTCCTGGGACCTCTGGTGTTCCGTCTGTCCCGGGAATACTTCCAGCGCTGAGGGCTGGCAGCAGGATTGAGATAGCTCGATAGTGAGATAGCGAAGCAGTTTTAGTTTGCCCCCAGCACCCGGCAGGGTATGCTCGGTCCATGGGCACTACACTCGACAAGAAGCTGGTCATCGCGATTTCCTCGCGGGCCTTGTTTGACCTCAGTAAAAGCCATCAGGTTTATGAGGAAGAGGGGCTCAATGCCTATTCCGACTACCAGATAGAGCATGAGGAAGAGCCCCTGGAGCCCGGAGAAGCCTTTCCCCTGGTGGAAAAAATGCTCCGCATCAATGCCCGTCTTGGCAACGATAAAGGTGTGGAGGTGGTTCTACTGTCGCGCAACAGCGCCGATACCGGTCTCCGCGTTTTCAACTCTATCCAGCATTACGGCCTCACCATCAGTCGGGCCGCCTTCTGCGGAGGAGAAAGCCCCTGGCGTTACATCAATGCCTTTGGCTGCCAGCTGTTCCTCTCCAGTGAAGCGGAGGATGTGCGTAACGCGCTGGAATGCGGTGTTGCCGCGGCGACGCTGGTGTCTAATAAGGGCGCTAACCGATCCACGGATCAATTGCGCTTTGCCTTTGACGGTGACGCGGTGTTGTTTTCCGATGAAGCGGAGCGGGTGTTTAAAGCACAGGGGCTGGATGCCTTCACTGCCAGCGAGCAGGCTTCGGCGCGCACGCCGTTGTCGGGTGGCCCCTTCAAATCCTTTCTCTCTGCCTTGCACGATATCCAGCAAGCCTTGCCGGCGGAGGATCCGCCCATCAGAACCGCGTTGGTGACCGCGCGCTCCGCACCTACTCACGAGCGGGTGATACGTACACTGCGCGCCTGGAATATCCGCATCGATGAATCGATTTTTCTCGGGGGTCTGGACAAGACCGAATTCCTCCGCGCCTATGAGGCGGATGTGTTTTTTGACGACCAGCCGGCCCATTGCGCATCGGCGAGCCCCCATGTTGCCACCGGCCACGTTCCCCACGGCGTCGCCAACGAACATTAAGCCGGGAACCGATGCTTATATCCAAAAGGCTTGAACTGTCTAGTCGCTAATGGCTATTCTGACTAACGCACAGATCTAACGGTCCGTTCTTTCGACGCCAGAGGCATCCATATCATGAAGCTTCAGCAACTCCGCTATATCTGGGAGGTCGCACACCACGATCTCAATGTGTCGGCGACCGCGCAAAGCCTCTACACTTCGCAGCCCGGTATCAGTAAACAGATACGGCTTTTGGAAGATGAGTTGGGCGTGGAGATTTTTTCTCGCAGCGGCAAGCATCTCACTCACGTCACGCCGGCAGGGCAGGTGATTCTCGAAACGGCGGGCGAGGTGCTGCGCAAGGTCGAGAGCATCAAACACGTTGCCCAGGAATACTCCGATGAAAAGCGGGGTGCACTCTCCATCGCTACCACGCACACGCAGGCGCGCTACGTGCTTCCCGATGTCATCCGCAGCTTTATCGGCAAATATCCAGAAGTGTCCCTGCACATGAATCAGGGCACGCCCATGCAAATCTCCGAGATGGCGGCAGACGGCACGGTAGATTTTGCGATTGCCACCGAAGCACTGGAACTCTTCAGCGATCTCATCATGATGCCGTGCTATCGCTGGAACCGCTGTGTGCTCGTGCCCAGGGATCACGCCCTGGCGCAGGTGTCACGGCTGAGTCTGGAGGATGTGGCCGCTCATCCCATTGTGACCTATGTGTTCGGTTTTACCGGACGCTCCCGGCTGGATGACGCTTTTGTTACCGCCGGGCTGACGCCGCGAGTCGTTTTTACAGCAGCCGATGCCGACGTGATCAAGACCTATGTGCGTCTTGGGCTGGGGATTGGCATAGTCGCGGATATGGCCCACGACGAGGAGATCGATGACGATCTCGTTGCGCTGGATGCCCGACATCTGTTTTCCAGCAGTGTCACCAGCATTGGCTGTCGCAAGGGCACCTTCCTGCGCGGTTACATGTACGATTTTATAGCGGACTTTGCTCCTCATCTCACCCGCGAACTGGTGCAGGATGCCTTCCAGCGAAAAACCCGTGGGGAACTCGATGAGCTCTTTGGTGACCTGGAACTGCCCGAGTATTAACTAACCCTTGTCTAGCTCGGGCGCGAGGTTTTTTCCAGCGCAGTGAGGAAAGCACCAACCTTGTCGCGCTGTTCCTGATATTCAGCCTCAACCCGGGAGTCATTCACCAGACCGCCGCCGGCCCAACAATGGAGCGTCTGCCCCTCGTTGAACAGGGTGCGGATAGTAATGTTGCTGTCGAGCCTGCCGTGACGGGAGAGATAAAAGAGGCTTCCGCACCAGGATTGTCTCGCGGCCGGTTCCAGCTCATCAATGATTTCCATGGCCCGTTGTTTGGGTGCACCGGTTATGGACCCTCCAGGCATGCAGCCCAGGAGTAAATCCAGCGCACTGTGCTTTGGCGCCAGCTCTCCCGTTACCACACTCACCAGATGATGCACCGTGGAGTAGCTCTCCAGAGAAAACAGCTCATCGGCGCGGACGGTGCCCGGGCGGCAATAGCGGCCGATGTCGTTACGCAGAAGGTCCACAATCATCAAATTCTCCGCGCGTTCTTTATCGGAGCTCATGAGCGCCTGTGCTGCGGCCCTGTCATTCTCCGCATTGTTATGGCGGGGGCGTGTTCCCTTGATGGGCCGCGTTTCCACGCGTCCCTGATCGGCAGTGAGAAAACGCTCTGGCGACAGGCAAAGGAGGGTGTGTTCCGGCGAGAGCGGGAAAAATCCGCTGAACGGTGCCCTCGCAATAGCTCTCAGTTGGCGATAAGCCTGAAAGAGATCGCCGGTAAATTGTGCGGAAAACGGCTGACCTATGTTGATCTGGTAGCAGTCGCCGCTGGCGATGTAGTCTTTTACCCGCCCGAAACACCGCTGGTAGGCCTCCAGGGACCAGGGGTGATTGAAAGGTTCCAGAAGCGCAAAACCATATGGCTCATCGCTACTCTCCCTGTCGCCAAGCAGTCTTTGGACACATTCCCTCACCCCCTCGACGGCGCCGGGCTCTCCTACCAGCCAGCTTTTTTGCTGCTGACGGTCCTGTACGATGGCCCAGGGGTAGTAATGGGCCACCGCGATGGGCAAAGCGTTCTCGGGCGAAGGGGGGAGACTCCGAAGTCGTCTGCCCAGCTCGTAGCTCAAGTGTCCGATGTACCCGCCGGTGAAGGGAAGGTCCTGTAACCAAGAGGGGCGGGAGATCTGGTCCTCGGCAATGGGCTGCCAGCTGTTAAGCGCCCTATGCAAAGCCTCTCCCGAGTACTCTGCTTCAAGCCGCAGGCCCCTCGACGCATCGGGTTGCGCAGCCACAATGTCAAAGTGCCCCCGGGATGGATCATCGCCGCTATCCAGCAGTACAGCTTGCCCCAGGTGACGGATCCTGAGGTATAGCTTGCAGGGGTCTGCAAAGTAGGGAACAGCGATGCACTGCCCCTGCCTGCGCGTGATCTCAGCGGCCATGGATTCGATGCTCACAGTTCATGCGGCTAGTTGACATAAGCTATTGTTTAAATTGACTTTCAATCGTCTGATAACTAGGCTTAGCCAGCGTTTTTTCAGTCCGTCAGCAACCCCATTCCTCCGCAGAGAGTTATTCACATCTATGAGTGATTCATCGAACGACCTTCTCCCAGAGCAAGGCCGAGGCCATGTTAAGAGCCAGGGCAAGGCCGGCAGTCCCGGTACGCCCTTTGCCACGCTGACCAATCCCTTCGGGGACATCGAGGAACAGCAGTTCGAAGTGCCGGGGCAGATTCAGAGCGCTCCTGGTTTGTTTGAAGAAGCCATGAAAGCCGGCGCGGCGTTGCAGCGGCGACCCCACACTGCGGCGGGTGTGCAAAGTATACAGCGCCAGCATCTCAAAAAACGCATGACCGTATGGGAGCGCATCGACTGTCTAGCCGATGAGCCCCCCCGCATTCTTTACCAGAACTGGGGCCCGAATCTCGATGGCGCTTCGCTGGTAACGGCTCTGATTCGCGTAGGCGGCCGGGACGTGGCGATTTACGGGCACGATTTTACGGTCCGGGCCGGGTCCATGGATGCCACCAACGGCGAAAAGCTGGCAAGACTTTTTGAGCTGGCTGCGAAGCAGCGTATTCCTCTGGTGGGTTTGAATGATTCCGCAGGCGCCTACATTCCCGCAGGGGTAGGCGGCCTTGATGGTTACGCTGACGCCTTCACGGCCCTTCGCAAGATAAGCGGGATCGTTCCCAGTATCATGTGCATGTTCGGCTTTAACGCCGGCGGCGGTTCGTACCTTCCCAGGCAGGGCAGCTTCCTTATTCAACCCAACGATACCTTCTTCGGTCTTACGGGGCCGGGGGTCGTCAAGTCGGTTCTCGGTGAGGATGTAACCCCGGACGAATTAGGTGGTCCCGGCGTGCACAGTCAGTCAGGGGTCACCGATTTTGTGGTTCCCGATGAGGTGGCAGCCCTGCGCAAAGTGCGGGCGCTGCTCAATTACCTCCCAAGCCACAACGGCGTGGCAGCGCCCCATCAGCCTTCGTCGGACCCCATATCCCGCAAGACCTGGGATATCGATATTCTGCTGAAAAAAGCGTTTAACTCGCCCACGGGCTTCAATACCCCCATCGACATTACCGTGTTGATCCAGCAGCTCTGCGATCACGGCGACTTCCTGGAGCTTCAGGCAGAGCGCGCCAGGAACACGATTACGGCTCTTGGGCGCATGGGCGGCAACGTCATCGGCTTTGTAGCCAACAATTCAGCCGTGGCGTCCGGACAGATCGATATCGGCGCAGCCTACAAAAATGCGCGTTTCATACGCTTTTGCAATCTTTACAACATCCCCATCATTTTCCTCGAAGACACCACGGGTTTTTTGCCCGGGAAGGAGCAGGAGTCGCGCGGTATCGTACAGGCCGGTCGTGCGATGCTGGATGCCATTGTCGACCTGCGCACACCGCGCTTTCTGGTGCTGGTGCGCAACGCTTTCGGCGGCGCTTACGCGTCCTATAACAACTATCCCACGGGTGCTGATTTTGTGGTGGCGCTGCCGACGACACGTGTAGCGGTTATGGGCCCGGCGGGCGTGGAGTATGTTTACAAGGATGAGCTGCGCAAACTCCGCGCAGAGGCTAAAACACGTCTTGTCAAAGAGACAGAGGCCCAAAAATCCGCAGGACTGGGTGAGACTGAGGCGGAGGATGCTGCAAGGGTTCTGGTCGATGGCTGGATCAAGGCGGAAGAGCATCTTCTGGCCCAGCGCTATGAACGGGAGCTCATGAATCCCAACGAGGCACTGAGTCTTGGCTCAATTTCTCAGATTGTGATGCCGTCGGATTTGCGGCATGTGCTCACAGAACATATGGACTTCTGCCTTCGCAATTACGAGCCGGCGCCCATGGATGGCGTACAGCGGGAATTCCATTGATACCTACCAATTTGCTAAGGACCGGCTGCCGTGTCTAACGAACACTATCTGAAAAACCCTCTGATCCACAGCGACCGACAGCTCGGGCGACGCAGCAGTGCCTGGGTGAGTCAGTTCGATTGTTCGCACATCCGGCCGCTCATTATCTGCCGAGGGCCCATTCGTAAAGAAGCGATCGACGTTTTTCGCGAGATGGGTATCCGCCATATCGGTATCCTCCTGTCGGAAAAAGATTCCATCGTTTACCAGAACGCGCTGGCGCCGGAACTGCGGGTTATGCCGGATCCGGAACGCATCCATCGCGTGCCCGATTACACCGGTGCCAACAAAGAGGAGCGTGATCAGCGTATCCAGCAGATTATCGGGATTGCCCGGGATAATGGCTACAACGCCATCTTTGCCGGCTACGGCTTTATGGCCGAGGACGAGACCATGGTCGCGGCCATGGAGGCTGCAGGACTGAACTTTATCGGTCCCTGCTCGCGCACAGTGCACGATGCGGGTCTGAAGGATGAAGCGAAGCGCACCGCGTTAAAAACAGGTGTATCCGTGACCCCGGGTATTGATAACGCCACGGCGCTCACACTGCTCAAACGCTATCCCGATCACGCCGCACTGAGCGCCCTTATTCAGAAGGAAGGGCTCCCTCTGGACCCGGAAACGCTGGATAGCGAGCTTGAAGCGGCCGCCGACCAGGTGCTGGCAGCGAGTTACAGCAAGGGCGTGGATCTCTACAGCGTGGATGAGTTGAGCGAGACCGTTACGGAAGCTGTGTTGCGCATGAGCGAGGATTACCCCAGCAATCGCGTGCGCCTCAAGGCCATCAGCGGCGGTGGAGGCAAAGGCCAGCGAATCCTGGGTATTGGCGAGGCGGACCGCGCCGGTGAAATGGTGCGCGAGATTCTTAATGAGGTAAAAACCACCGGGGTCGGCGATAACAAGAACGTGCTGGTGGAGCTGAACATCGAAACCACACGCCACCAGGAAATCCAGGTCATTGGCAACGGGCAGTGGAGCATGAGTCTCGGCGGCAGGGATTGCTCCCTGCAGATGCATGAGCAAAAACTCCTTGAGGTGTCTGTGACGCTGGAGTCCTTGCGTTTGGCCCTGGAAGAGGCGCAGGCACAGGGCAAGACGACAGAAGCGGCGGTGCTGGAGCAGGATATCCACACCCTGTCGCAAATGGAGGATGAGGCCGCTCGCTTTGGTGAGGCGGTGGGTCTGGACTCAGTGTCGACCTTCGAATGTATTGTGGATCGCGATAAGCACTTCTTCATGGAGATGAATACGCGTATCCAGGTAGAGCATCGTGTCACCGAGCTCTGCTACGCTCTGCGTTTTGCCAACCCTGAGAACTCCGAGGATCACTTCATCGTCGAGTCTCTGGTGGAGGCGATGGTGCTGCTGGCAGCGCACGGTCCCAAACTTCCCAAACCCCATCGCGTGCCTCGCCATAACGACAGCGTAGAGGCTCGCCTCAACGCCACAAATCAGGCGCTACAGCCCAGTGCCGGCGGCATCATCGAGTACTGGTCCGATGCCATTGATGGCGAAATTCGCGACGACCAGGGCATCAGTCTGCACAACCCGGACACCGATGTGTTCATGAAATACACCCTGGCTGGAGCCTACGATTCTAACATAGCGCTTTTACTCACCGTAGGTGATACGCGACTTGAGTGCTATCAGAGCATGGCCGAAACCATCCGCCAGACGCAAATGCGCGGTAAGGATTTGGCGACGAATCTCGAGTTTCACTACGGGCTTGTGAACTGGTTCCTGGGGCAGAACATCAATGCGCGGCCCACTACACGCTTTATTGTTCCCTATCTCACTGCAGTGGGCGAATTGAAGCGCGAGGCGCAAAATATCGATCTGGAGCACGCCTGGCGACAGCTGAGTGCGCGGGAGATTGAAGGCACAGAGAGCGCCAGCGATGCGTCCCTGGCGACGACCCTGGATTTGAAACACACGCTTTTGCTGCGGCCCCTGCAAATTCTGCTGGAGCAACCGCACCTCCTCAGTGGGTGGTTGAGCATCCATCGCGACAGTTACACCATGATCAACGGGCATGTGAGTTGGAATGAGAACCCCATCGAGTTGCTGGTCGATATCTATCATTACCTGAATATGGATCTGCTGCCCGGCGCTCCTGCTGCGGGCATGATCTGGGAACATGACCACGATATTCTGAGTGACGCTCAGGCGTTTTATGCAAAGCTGGATGCCCTGTTGCCGGCGGAGGATTGGCTTGCCATGCAAACCATGCTGTCAGAGGCTCACGCGCCCGAGGGCGTAGCCTTGTCCGATGAAGAGTGGGCAGCGGTGCAATCTGCGCATCGCGGTTATCAGTCCGGCTGTTCCATTCTCAGTGTGCTTCCGGCGATCGCCGAGACTACCGCGTATTTTTCCCTGTCAGTAAACGACGACCTCACCATCAATATCCCTGAGCGCTTGAACGATGCGGAGCTCCAGACGGTCATGGCCAAGGTCCTTGTGCCGCCGCCGGTAGCCAAATCCGACGAGATTATCGCGGCCAGCGGTGGGATGTTCTACGGCAGAGAGACGCCCGATTCGCCGCTCTACGTCGAAAAAGGCGATCACTTCGATGCGGGTGACCCTCTGTATATCGTCGAAGTGATGAAGATGTTTAATAAGGTTTATGCGCCTTTTGCCGGCACCGTTGATGAGGTGCTGGTAGAAGGGGATGGCATGATTATCAGCAAAGGGCAGCCGGTATTTCGCATCACCCCTGATGAAAAAATCGTGGTGGAGTCCCCCGAGGAGATTGCGGAGCGACGACGCTCGGCCACTTCTCGCTACCTTGAGATAATCTAGTGCCCAAGCAGATGCGCCACCTCAGGAGTCCCAAGCTATGATTACCGCCCTTGACCATATCGCGGTCGCTGTGCCCGACCTCGAAAAAGCCATCAAACGTTTTTGTGAAGACTTTGGTCTTCCCCTGGATGGCACTGAAGACGTCACGGCCGCCAAGACCTCTACGGCGTTTATTCCCCTACCTCCCACTAACATAGAGCTGGTGCATCCCCTTAACGGTGAGGGTCCCATCGCCAAGTACCTGGAGAAACGTGGAGGGGGCCTCCATCATTTATGTTTTCGTTCCGACGACATCTACGCTGACGTGGCGCGTCTGAAAGCCAAGGGTTATGACTTTATTTCCGATGCACCTTCGCCCGGAGCCCATAACTCGCTGACCATTTTTATTCACCCCAAAAGCTGTGACGGGATTCTTGTGGAACTTAATCAGCCTGCCGACGAACACTGAGAATTAGCTATGAGCGACAGTAACAAGGCCACTGCGGAACAGCTCGCTGCCTGGGATGCCCTGGCAACAAGGCAGATGAAGGGGAAAACTCCCGGTGACTTGATATGGGATACCCCCGAGGGCATCCCGGTGAAGCCGTTGTACACCGCTGCGGATACCGAGAATCTCGAGCATGCGGATACGCTGCCGGGCATGGCGCCTTACCTGCGGGGCCCCCAGGCGACGATGTACGCCGGGCGCCCCTGGACGATCCGTCAGTACGCTGGTTTCAGTACCGCCGAAGAGTCCAATGCCTTTTATCGTAAAGCGCTCGCCGCTGGAGGGCAGGGCATATCGGTTGCTTTTGATCTGGCCACCCACCGCGGTTACGACTCCGATCATGAGCGGGTGACCGGTGATGTGGGTAAGGCGGGGGTTGCCATTGATTCCATCGAAGATATGAAGATTCTGTTCGATGGCATTCCCCTGGATAAAGTCTCGGTCTCCATGACCATGAACGGTGCGGTGCTGCCCGTGCTGGCGGGCTATATCGTCGCCGCCGAAGAGCAGGGGGTTTCTCAGGACCAGCTGGCGGGCACCATTCAGAACGACATTCTGAAAGAATTCATGGTGCGAAACACCTATATCTACCCGCCCGCACCCAGCATGCGGATTATCGGCGACATTATTTCCTACTGCTCCCGAAACATGCCGCGTTTCAACACCATTTCCATATCCGGATACCACATCCAGGAAGCAGGGGCGAACGCGGCCCTGGAGCTGGCTTACACCCTGGCCGATGGCAAGGAGTACATCCGCACGGCTATTGCTGCGGGACTGGGCATCGACGAGTTTGCACCCCGGCTGTCATTTTTCTGGGGCGTGAGCATGAATTTCTACATGGAGATCGCCAAAATGCGGGCGGCGCGGCTCCTGTGGAGTGAGATTGTTGCGGAATTTTCGCCGGAGAATCCTAAAAGCTCGATGTTGCGCACCCACAGCCAAACCTCCGGTTGGTCTCTTACCGCGCAGGACCCCTACAACAACGTGGTGCGTACAACCATCGAGGCCATGGCAGCGGTCTTCGGGGGCACCCAGTCACTCCATACAAACGCCCTGGATGAGGCTATCGCACTGCCTTCGGAGTTTGCGGCGCGCATTGCCCGTAACACGCAGCTGATTCTTCAGGAAGAGACGGGTATTACCAAGGTCGTTGATCCCTGGGGTGGCTCCTACATGATGGAGTCTCTGACCCGGGAAATTGCCGAGAAAGCGCGGGAGCTCATTGCCGAGGTGGAAGAAGCCGGCGGCATGGCCAAAGCCATTGAGACGGGCATGCCCAAACTGCGCATCGAAGAGGCGGCGGCGCGCAAACAGGCGCGCATCGACCGGGGCGATGATGTCATTGTCGGTGTTAACAAGTATGCCCCTTCCCAGGAAGACCCCATTGATATCCTCGATATCGATAACGCAGCGGTACGTGAGTCACAGATTGCTCGACTGAAAAAAATCCGCGAGTCCCGGGATCAGGGTGCGGTAAATGAGGCCCTCGAAAAAATTACTGCCTGTGCTGCCGGAGGGGAGGGCAACCTGCTCGCTTTGGCTATTGATGCCGTGCGTCTCCGTGCTACCGTTGGAGAAATATCTGATGCCATGGAGGCGGAGTTCGGACGATTTACCGCCCATGCGCAAACGGTGTCCGGTGTCTATGGCGCGGCATTTCAGGAAGATGAGAACTGGAACATGATCAGTGCCGATATCGATAACTTTGTAGAGCGCCATGGGCGGCGTCCTCGCATGCTGGTTTGCAAAATGGGCCAGGACGGCCATGACCGCGGCGCAAAAGTCGTCGCCACGGCCTTTGCGGACGTGGGCTTTGATGTGGATCTTTCACCGATGTTTTCGACCCCCGCGGAAGTTGCGCGGCAGGCGGTAGAAAATGACGTGCACGTGGTCGGCGCTTCCAGCCTGGCCGCGGGGCATAAGACTCTGGTGCCTGAGCTCATTTCAGAGCTCGCCAAGCTCGATGCCAGCGATATCGTCGTCATCGCCGGAGGGGTGATTCCCGAACAGGATTATCCGGCCCTGCGCGAAGCCGGCGTACAGTGCATTTTTGGTCCCGGGACCGCCATACCTGTCGCCGCCAGAGAAGTGCTTGAGGCGGTAAACGCAGCCGCGGATTAAGCGTGCTCCCGCCCGATCCTCAAAGCATCCTCGATGGCAACCGGCGAGCGCTTGCCAAGGCGATAACGCTGACCGAGAGTTCCCTTGGGGTCCATCGTGAGAAGGCCCAGGCGCTTCTTGAAACCCTGCTGCCCCGCACGGGCAATAGTATCCGCATCGGTATCAGCGGTGTGCCCGGTGTGGGGAAATCCACCTTTATAGAGTCCTTCGGTCAGCTGCTGCTTCGCGCGGGCAAGCGCGTGGCGGTGTTAGCGGTGGATCCCAGCTCGCCCGTCGCCGGTGGCTCGATCATGGGCGACAAGACGCGCATGGAGCAGCTGTCCCGGGAAGAAAACGTTTTTATTCGTCCTACTCCTTCCGGGGGAACGCTGGGTGGTGTTGCGCAAAAAACCCGCGAGACCATGCTGCTCTGTGAAGCGGCGGGCTATGACGTCATCATCGTCGAGACAGTGGGGGTAGGGCAGTCGGAGTTTCAGGTTGCCGGGATGGTCGACTTTTTTATGCTGCTCATGCTTCCCGGGGGTGGCGATGAGCTCCAGGGAATTAAGAAGGGCATTGTCGAGCTCGCCGATGCCCTGGTGATCAATAAATCGGACGGGGAGGGCGCGGGTATCGCAGCGGCAACCCAGACGCAGTACCAGTCCGCCTTCAGTCTTCTGCGTAGCGAAAGCCATTGGACGCCTGTGGTGATGCGTTGTTCGGCGCTCGCCAAAACGGGTCTTGACGAAGTCTGGGACACTATCCAGTCCTATGTGACCTCGACCCGGGAGTCCGGGTTTTTTACACGCCAGCGATCGACGCAAAACCGTCAGTGGATGCAGCAGTTGGTGCAATCACTGTTGATGCAGCGTCTCAAGGAGAGCGCAGGCGTGGCGGCAGAGCTTCCCAGGCTGGAAGCGGATGTTGAAGCACAAACCATGACGCCCTACGCCGCTGCCCGGCGGGTTATTGAACTCATGGATAAGGGATAAAGGATAAGCGTGGCTTATCGTCCCCTCGAAAAGCTTATCAATCTCCATGACGGCTACCGAAAAGTCGTGCATGTCAGTGGACGGCAGGCGCTGCTGTTTCAGGAGGCAGGCATCCTGAGGCTCGTGGATCGCCACTGTCCCCACCAGGGGCAGTTCCTGGATGCTGCACTTATGGATAAGGGCATGCTCATCTGCCCGAAGCATCAAGTGCAGTTCTCCCTGCGGGACGGGACACCGTCGCCGGGAATCTGCCCTTCCCTGAAGATCCATGACTTAGTCTACGAGGGTAATAGCGTCGGCATCGACGAGTAGCCTGTACTGGCCGTGGCCGGAAAAGCTGCCCAAGTTTCTGGTATTAGTGCTAGAGAGAAAGCGCTCGAAACTCCGGATCAATCTGCCCCAGGCGCCACAGCTCATCAAAGCGATTGATGGCGGCTTCACTTCTGGGTCGGTCCTCTGGCCGGTAAAAACCGGCATCAACTCCTTTCCCGGGTAGCTCCAATACGCTGTCCCGATCACGTATAACCAACGTGTCATCATTCCATTGAGGGTGTTCCGCAAGACGGCGAATCTCTATCCTGCTGGGCAGGCGTCGGCTCAGCGCCAGTAAACGATGCCCCCGTTGAACAATGGCGCGAGCGTCCTGTACCAGCACCTGGACGTGACTGAGATTGCCGCCGCGCAGAAACAGGCGTATCGCCGATACCAGGTCTTCCTGATCAAACACCCTGTTGTCCAGTTTTGGACTGAGAATACGCAGCTCCCGTCGCGCCAGGCGTGCCTGGGCGACCACCAGCTCTGAGAAGGGATGGGGAGAGCATAGACGCGGGATGGGTTCGTTCCAGTCGCGATAATCCAGAGTCATGTGCATATCGCGATGAGCGATACCCGCTTCCTCAAAGGTCTCCCCCCGGATTACAAAACCGGCACGCTCATAGAAGCTCACTGCGTTAGCCTGGGCATGGAGGTACAAGGCCGTCTGCCCTTGCTGGCGAGCGATACCCAGCAGACACTGCAACAGCATCGCGCCAACGCCATGACCCCGGTGCTGCGCAATAATAGCGAGGCGTCCGATGCGACCATCAGGGAGTAATCGCCCGCAGCCGATGGCCGTTCCGTCCAACTCGGCGATAGCGTGGGCTGCGTGCGCATCCTGTCCATCCCACTCAATCTCCCGGGGTACACCCTGTTCCATAACAAACACGGCACTACGCAGGCGTTCCAGCTCCTCTGCATCTGCCGGCCAGTTCGCTTCCCGGATCAGAGGCGTGTCAGCGTTATTCATAGTACAGAACCGCTCCCTCATGGTAGAGCCAGCGTAGCAATCCCGCGGCTGCATCGTGAGCGTCCCGGGCCACAGCGATGTCGACATCCTGGTGACTACACAGGGATTCCAGGAGCGGCTGTAGTGCCAGGGGCGCATCGTGAACGCTACCGTGAGTGAACACCAGCAGCTCATCAGCCAACCCGTGCCAGGCAAGGCGGCTACCCGGTGTTCGGGTGATCCACCCTCGGGCGATGGCAAAATCCGGGACGGGATCCAGGGGCTCCGGCCGCACGGTTCCCGTTTCTGTGACTACCTCTCCAAACCAGCGCGCATCTTTTTTATCCAGGGCTTGTATGAGCTGTACCCGGGCACGTTCCAGGTCCTTGTTGGTGATTTCACCGCTACGCTGCGCCGGCTCCCGCCCGGCATCGTGAAACAGCGCTTCATCCTCGATGCTGTTCAGGGTGTTGTCTGCCCAGCGGGCGAGAAGGTCGCTGTGCCGAGGCGCCCGGAAGCCGATAGAGAAGCTGGTCGACTCACCCACACTGGTGCCGTAATGCGCTACGCCGGGTGGGACGTACAGTACATCGCCGGCACTCATAAGGTACTCGTGGCGGGGTGTAAAGTCGGCAAGGAGTCGTAGATCGGTATTATCCATCAGTGGACTACTGCTGTTGCACCGAGGCCCAACCTGCCAGCACCGCTGGCCTTCACCCTGAATGATGAACACATCATAGTTATCGTAATGGGGGCCGGCACTGCCGCCATCTGTGGCGTAGCTCATCATGATGTCATCGAGGCGCCAGGACGGTAAAAACGACACGGCATTGAGAAGGTCGGCGGCCTCGTCCCAATGCTGATCAACACTTTGTACCAGCAGCGTCCAGCTACCGCTGCGCTGGTAGCTCTCTACAGTGAAGGGGCCACGTTCCTGATGCCAGTGGTCACCGTCGGCGCTGACGATACGGCCGTCGATGTCAGCGTCCATGGCCAGTCCCGCCAGTTCATTGCCATCGGCGGGGACCTCAAAACCCGCAAAGCCTCCGGGAATAAAAAGATGCTCGCGCTGCCAGTATTCTGCGAGGAAGCGCTCTACATCCAGTTGCAGGCGATAGCGTGGCACGCGCTTAGATGTTTCTCGCTTGTTCGGCAGCGTTGCCCACGTAGCTGGCGGGTGTCAGCTCACGCAGAGCTTCCTTTGCTGCCTCGGGGATATCCAGCGTATCGATAAAGTCGCGAATGCGCTGGGCGGTCACCCGCTGCCCCCGGGTGAGGGCCTTGAGTTTTTCGTAGGGCTCTTCGATGCCGTAGCGCCGCATCACCGTCTGTATGGGTTCGGCCAGCACTTCCCAGCTGGCATCGAGATCATCGTCCATACGCGCGGGATTGCTCTCGAGCTTACCAATCCCCTTGGCCAGAGACTCGATGGCGATTTGTGTGTAGGCAAAGCCTACGCCCATGTTTCGCAGTACCGTAGAGTCGCTGAGATCGCGCTGCCAGCGGCTCACGGGCAGTTTGTCGCTCAGGTGGGTGAATACCGCGTTGGCCAGTCCCAGGTTGCCCTCAGCATTTTCGAAGTCGATGGGATTGACCTTGTGAGGCATGGTGGAAGAGCCGATCTCTCCGGCGATGGTTTTCTGCTTGAAGTAACCGAGAGAAATGTAGCCCCAGATATCCCGGGCAAAATCCAGCAGTACGGTGTTCGCACCGCCAATGGCATCAAAAAGTTCCGCCATGTAGTCGTGGGGCTCAATCTGTGTCGTGTAGGGATTCTGCGCCAGCCCCAGGCCCTCGATGAATGTTTCACTGAAAGCTTGCCAATCAATATCCGGATAGCTTGCCAGGTGGGCATTGTAGTTACCCACGGCGCCGTTCATTTTTCCCAGAAGCGGTACGTCAGAAATACGTGACAGCTGTCGCCTCAGGCGTGCTACGCTGTTGGCAACTTCCTTTCCCATGGTTGTCGGGCTGGCCGTTTGTCCATGGGTACGTGACAACATGGGTTGATCTGCGAGGTCGTGGGCAATAGCAGCCAGTGTTGTCACGAGGCTCTCAAAACCGGGGATCAGCACTTGCTTCAGTCCATCGCGGAGCATCAGGGCGTGAGCGAGGTTGTTGATGTCCTCCGACGTGCAGGCAAAGTGGACAAACTCGCTGATACGCTGCAGCTCTCCATCGCTCTCGAAGCGCTCCTTGATGAAGTATTCAACAGCTTTTACATCGTGATTGGTCGTGGCCTCAATGGCTTTGACTTGTGCCGCATCATCGACAGAAAACTCCTCGGCAATTGCTGTCAGCTTGCTCACTGCCTGAGGGGAGAGGGGCGCGACCTCTGTAATCCGAGGCTCGCGGGACAGGGCTAGCAGCCAGTGGACCTCTACAAGTACGCGGCGGCGGATGAGGCCATATTCACTGAAAACCTCCGCAAGGGGACGGGTTTTACCCGAGTAACGTCCATCCAGGGGCGTAACGGCTGTGAGGGGGCTGAGAGCAAGACCGTCTTTGGGCATGATTTTTCCTTTCTATTCTTGAACGAGGCCGAGGCCGCGAGATAGTTCCTGGGCGTTTCTGAGCATCGTTTTTCTTTGCATGGCGAGCTTCCAGCGACGTCCCCCCAGTTGCCGCCAGAGGTATGCCGAGCGTATTCCGGCCAACAGGAGGCTGCGAACAATATCGGCGTTTTTCTGGTTCTCAAGATGCTGGGCACTCCCCATCACCTTGATGCGCTGGGGCAGCTTACTGAAGGTATCCTGGTACACCCCTGAAACGCTGTGGCAGATATCCCCCACATTGCCAGCGAAGTGCTCAGCGCGGAAACTGGCGTGCTCCAGCCGGGAGCGCACGACCTCTCGCAGCTGCTCATCGGATGCAAAGCGGCGCTCAAGGTGCAGGATGTTGAAGAAATAGCGTACGGCGTCACGCTGCTCCTGATCGCGCTGGTTGGCCAGGAGAGCACAGAGATTCTGGAGTCCGAGTCTGACCCCGGGCAGTCCTTTGTAGATGTCCTCAGCATGCTCAAGATCAAATACAAACAGGCTGTTCACAGAACTCTCGAGAAACTCGAGGGGATAGCTGCCGGTTTTTGATATTTGATCCACGATGCGCGCAGCCTGCGCGACACCCGCCAGGGCGATGGTTTGCTCTCGTAAAACGCTCATGCGGCGAGCGCCTGAGCGGCTGTGGTTGTGGTGATGACGCCGCCGCCCAGGCAGATCTTGTCATCGTAGAGCACCACCGATTGCCCCGGTGTGATGGCGCGCTGGGGTTCGGCAAATGCAATGCGGTAACGACCTTTGTTCTCGACGTCGTCCTCAAACACTGTGCACACCTGATCGGCCTGGCGATAACGTACCTTGGCTGCGCAACGGAGCGGGAATGGGGGGGGCTGTCCTGCAATCCAAAAAAGCTCGTCCGTCCACAGCTCCTGAGAAAACAGGGCCGTGTGATTGTTGCCCTGGACCACCAGCAAAACGTTATTGGCCAGGTCCTTGCCCGCCACATACCACGGTGCTTCGCTATGCTTTGCAAGACCGCCAATGCCCAAACCCTGACGCTGTCCAATGGTGTGATACATCAGACCGCTGTGTTCACCGATGCTGTCGCCGTCCAGGGTCTTGATGACGCCGGGCTGCGCGGGAAGATACTGCTGCAAAAAATCCTTGAAACGTCGCTCCCCGATAAAGCAGATACCGGTTGAGTCTTTTTTATCGTGGGTACGTAAGCCGGCCTGCTCAGCGCGAGCTCTAACCTCAGGCTTCTCTATGTCGCCGAGGGGAAACAGTGTTTTGGACAACTCAGCGTGGCCCACCGCATGGAGAAAATAGCTCTGGTCCTTGTTGTCATCGAGGCCTTTGAGCAGCGCGGGACGCCCGCTACTCACGCTACGGCGCGCATAATGCCCCGTGGCAATACTGTCCGCACCCAGTTCCAGCGCATAATCCAGGAAGGCGCGGAATTTGATTTCGCGGTTACACAGAATGTCGGGATTGGGGGTCCGCCCGGCACGATACTCATCCAGAAAATGCTCAAAGACGTTGTCCCAGTATTCCGCGGCAAAATTCGCCGCGTGGAGGGTGATTCCCAGCTTGTCTGCGACGGCCTGGGCATCCGCGTAATCGACCTTGGCAGTGCAATATTCGGTGCCATCGTCCTCGTCCCAGTTTTTCATAAACAGACCTTCAACGTCGTAGCCCTGTTCCAGGAGCATCAGTGCGGCCACGGACGAATCGACGCCACCGGACATACCGACAATGACTTTCTCTGTTTTCCTAGTGCTTGCTGTCATAGTGTGCCGTGGAAGTTGTCCGTAAAAATGTGCCCTCAAAAAAGGCGCTGCATTCTAACAGACGGTGGTGGCTCTGACCGCTATTTTAACGGGAGCGCGGGCGGCTCCTGTTTTTTTGAATGAGCCTTTTTTTGGGGGCGGCTGCGGGTAGATTAACCCGGGTTGTGCGATAGCTTCCCGGCGCGAGGTCATCGAGCGTCCAATCGCCAATGTGGGTCCGGATCAGCCTCAGCACGGGGAAGCCCACGTTAGCGCACATCCGGCGCAGCTGACGATTACGACCCTCGCGGATCGCAACCTCGACCCAACTGGTCCTTTGGTTCCTGCGCTCCCTGATGGGTGGATTCCGGGGCCAGAATCCGGGTCTGCTAATGATCGAGGCGCGGGCGGGGAGGGTCGCTCCGTCTTTAAGCACAACGCCATCGCGAAGGGCCTGTAGAGCCGTGTCACTAATCTCTCCCTCAAGTTGCACGGCGTAGCGTTTCCAAAGTTTGAATCGGGGGTCCGCGATGCGTTGCTGCAGGCGTCCGTCCTTGCATAGCAGGAGCAGGCCTTCGGAGTCATAGTCAAGACGGCCGGCGGGGTAGAACCCGCTCTTGCTGATGAAGTCCGCAAGGGTGTTCCTGCCCTCGGAATCGGTAAACTGGCTCAGCACCCGATAGGGCTTGTTAAAAAGAATAAGCTCTGCCATCAGTGAAAATTCAGTGAAAAGGCCGTCATGCTGCTCTCCGTTCTGGTAACATTATCGGCGTTTTTTGCGGGCTAATCCCGGTCGAAAAACGCAAGCGAACGTTGAAATCAACGCTCAAACAAACGTTGAAGGTTTAGGATAGCGGGGTTCTCTTCAAAAGAGGGTGCAGACCGCGTTTTCATACCAGTAAACAGCAAATAACCAAGCCTGGAGTGATTTTATGGGTTATCAGCATATCAAGGTGCCAGAAAGCGGCACACGTATCACCGTTAACGACGACAACAGCCTCAATGTGCCTGACAATCCCATTATCCCGTACATCGAGGGCGATGGTATCGGCGTCGATATCAGCCCGGTGATGATTGATGTGGTTGATGCGGCGGTGGCCAAAGCCTATGACGGCACGAAGAAGATTTCCTGGATGGAGATTTATACCGGAGAGAAAGCTGCGGAACTCTATGAAGGCGACTGGTTCCCGGAAGAGACCCTTGAGGCGATTAAAGAATACTCTGTGGGTATCAAGGGACCATTGACCACCCCGGTGGGCGGCGGTTTCCGCTCATTGAACGTGGCCCTTCGTCAGGAGCTCGATCTGTACACCTGTCTCCGCCCCGTACGCTGGTTCGAAGGCGTGCCATCGCCGGTGAAGGCCCCGGGCGATTGCAACATGGTGATTTTTCGGGAGAACTCTGAAGATATCTATGCAGGCATTGAGTACGAAGCGGGCAGCGACGAGGCTAAGAAGGTCGTCGATTTCATCATTAAGGAGATGGGCGCTACGAAGATCCGCTTTCCCACCAACGTAGGTATCGGCATCAAGCCGGTATCGGAGGAAGGAACCAAGCGTCTGGTGCGAAAAGCCATTCAGTACGCCATCGATCAGGATCTCCCCTCGGTTACCCTGGTACACAAGGGCAACATTATGAAGTTCACGGAAGGGGCCTTCCGTGACTGGGGTTACGAGCTGGCCCAGGAAGAATTTGGCGGCGAGCTCCTCGATGGCGGTCCCTGGGTATCGGTGAAAAACCCGAACACCGGTAAAGAGATCATCATCAAGGATGTCATTGCCGATGCAATGCTGCAGCAGATTCTGACGCGACCCAAGGATTATTCCGTCGTTGCCACGCTGAACCTCAACGGTGATTACCTGTCCGACGCACTGGCTGCGCAGGTGGGTGGTATCGGCATCGCGCCCGGCGCCAACCTCTCGGACAAGATCGCCTTGTTTGAGGCGACGCACGGCACGGCACCCAAGTATGCCGGTCAGGATAAGGTGAATCCCGGTTCGTTAATCTTGTCTGCTGAGATGATGCTCCGCCACATGGGCTGGAACGAAGCTGCCGACCTGATCATTGACGGCATGAACGGGGCCATTCAGAACGGCACGGTGACCTACGACTTTGAGCGTCTGATGGAAGGAGCAACCCTGGTCAGCTGCTCCGGATTTGGCGAAAAGATCGTCGCCTCCATGTAGGGCAGCGCGCAAGTGATACAACCCGCCCGGTGAGCCGGCGCGGGTTTTTTTGTGTCCCAGATATCTGGTCCTCAAGGCGGGCTTGCGATTCTTAGCGGTCACGGAGGCTTGACCGCGTTCCTTTCCCGCCCGCTATGGGGCGTTTAGAGTAGCGGGTGCGAGAAATTCAAAGGCATTGGCCTCGAGGTCTCGCGCTCGCTTTCAAAAGCTTTATAATCGGGTCAATGCAAAACCAAACTTGTCTATTCAAAGGCCGTTCTGCACCGCGAAGCACCTCGCGAGTGTGGGAGCGAATGCTGCCACCAGCCGAGGGTTCCGCAGGGGCTCAAATTCTCTGCAGTCCGACGTCTTGGCGCATGTCTGTGGATAAAGATTCGGACGACCTCAGCGATGATGGAGGGCTGGCTCTTCAGGAAGCGAAGCCCAAGGTCAAACGCCCCCCTTTATACAAGGTAGTACTCCTTAACGACGACTACACGCCCATGGAGTTCGTTGTTGAGATTCTGGAAGTGTTTTTCAAAATGAACCGCGAACAGGCCACGCAGATCATGCTCACCGTGCATACGCACGGCAAAGGAGTCTGCGGAATCTATACCAAGGATATTGCGGAGACCAAATCAGCACAGGTCAATCAGTATGCCCGAGATCATCAGCATCCACTGCTGTGTGAAATCGAAGCATCCGAGGACTAGCGCATCGAAGGAGATAGTGCATGCTAAGTAAAGAATTAGAGCAGACGCTGAACGACGCATTTCGCTCGGCACGCTCACGCCGACATGAATTCATGACGGTAGAGCATTTGCTTCTCGCATTACTGGATAACAACGACGCTATCCGTGTGCTCAAAGCATGTGGCGCTGAACTCAGCGCGCTCCGGGGTGATCTGGTCGAGTTTATTGACTCCACCACACCGCTGATTCCCGAAGAAGAGCAGGAGCGGGAAACCCAGCCAACCCTGGGGTTCCAGAGAGTGCTTCAGCGCGCTGTATTCCACGTGCAGAGCTCCGGTCGCAGTGAAGTATCCGGCGCTAACGTGCTGGTGGCTATTTTTTCCGAACAGGAATCCCAGGCGGTTTACTTCCTGAAGACGCAAAGTGTCTCCCGACTGGATGTCGTCAATTACATTACTCACGGGATTTCCAAGGTCGACGAGGGCGGTGAGAGCGACGGAGGTGAACCGGAAGCTGAGCGCAGCGAAGGGGCCGCGGAAGAGGGCGAAAGCAATCCTCTCGACAGCTTTGCGACCAATCTCAATGAGGAGGCCCGAGAGGGGCGCATCGATCCGCTGATCGGACGCTCGTCAGAAGTGGAGCGCGTGATTCAGGTACTGGCGCGCCGGCGTAAGAACAACCCGCTGCTGGTGGGGGAGTCCGGGGTCGGCAAGACGGCCATCGCCGAGGGGCTGGCCAAGCTTATCGAGGACGATGACGTGCCGGAGATGCTCAAGGGAGCGGAGGTCTATTCGCTGGATCTGGGCTCCCTGCTCGCCGGTACAAAGTATCGCGGCGATTTCGAGAAGCGGTTCAAGGGCCTCCTGGCAGAGCTAAAACGTCGCGAGGGTGCGGTGCTGTTCATTGATGAAATCCACACCATTATCGGTGCAGGCGCTGCCAGCGGCGGTGTGATGGATGCCAGTAATCTGCTCAAGCCCTTGCTGACCTCTGGCAAGCTTCGCTGCATTGGATCCACGACTTTCCAGGAATATCGGGGTATTTTTGATAAGGACAAGGCACTGAGTCGTCGATTCCAGAAGATCGACGTTATGGAGCCCAGTACTGACGATGCCTATAAGATTCTCAAGGGGCTCAAGTCGCGCTTTGAGGAGCATCACGGCCTGCGTTACACGGACCAGGCACTGCGCGTAGCGACGGACCTGTCCGCCCGCTACATCACCGATCGCTTCCTGCCCGACAAGGCGATTGATGTGATTGATGAAGCGGGCGCCTTCCAGCAGCTGCAGGCGCCCTCCAAGCGCAAGAAAGTGGTTGGCAAGCACGATGTGGAAGCCGTAGTGGCAAAGATTGCGCGAATTCCGCCAAAGTCCGTCAATCGCAACGACAAGGATGTGCTCCTGAAGCTGGAGAGCAATCTGAAGATGGTGGTCTTTGGTCAGGACGATGCCGTGACCAGCCTTTCCACCTCCATCAAGATGGCGCGCGCGGGACTTCGGGGCGGTGACAAGCCCATCGGCTCTTTCCTCCTCGCTGGCCCCACTGGCGTTGGTAAAACCGAGGTTACTCGCCAGTTGGCCAAGATCCTGGGTCTTGAGTTGATTCGCTTTGATATGTCCGAGTACATGGAGCGCCATACCGTGTCCCGTCTCATCGGCGCTCCTCCGGGATACGTGGGGTTTGACCAGGGCGGCCTGCTCACCGATGCGGCCACCAAGCATCCTCACGCGGTGGTATTGCTGGACGAGATCGAAAAGGCTCACCCGGAGGTGTTCAACCTGTTATTGCAGGTAATGGATCACGGCACCCTTACTGACAACAATGGGCGCAAGGCAGATTTCCGCAACATCATTCTGGTCATGACCACTAACGCGGGCGCTGAGACCATCAGTCGCCGCTCTATTGGTTTCACAGCCCAGGATCACAGTACCGATGGCATGGAAGCCATCAGCCGCATGTTTACACCGGAGTTTCGCAACCGTCTGGACAGCATCGTGCAGTTCCAGCCTCTGGGTGAGGACGTCATTCTTACCGTGGTGGACAAGTTCCTGGCGGAGCTTCAGGGGCAACTGGATGAGAAGCGCATCACTCTGGACGTGGATGAAGATGCGCGGCTATGGCTGGTAGAGAAAGGCTACGATCAGCATATGGGTGCCCGCCCCATGGATCGCGTGATTCAGGATCACATCAAGAAGCCCCTGGCAGAAATGGTGTTGTTCGGGGCACTTTCAAATTCCGGCGGTACTGCGCTGGTGCGTTTGAATGCCGACGGAGACGGGCTGGAAGTAACTGTGCCCGAGGCTGAAGACTCTGCCAAAGACGAAATGACGGTCAGTTAAATAGCGTATCTGCCGCCTTATCGCCGGGTTGAATCCGGCGATGAGGCCGCTGGTTTATCAGCGCTCGCGGTAAGTGATGCGGCCTTTGGTGAGATCATAGGGCGTGAGCTCTACGCGCACTTTGTCCCCGGTGAGAATACGAATGTAGTTCTTGCGCATTTTTCCGGAGATATGCGCGGTTACCACGTGGTCGTTTTCGAGTTTTACCCGGAAGGTGGTGTTTGGCAGGGTGTCTACCACTTCGCCTTCCATCTCAATTTGGTCTTCTTTAGCCATTCATCTGTTACTACTGTAAAAAATCAGCGCGCATTCTGCCCGAAAAGCCCCCTGAGAGCCACCGCAAAAGTGTGTAAAAACTGGCACTTGGCAACTGAGCGGGTTATGCCAGAAGGCAGTTATCGCTGAGCGAGACTGACTCTTGCTCAAAAGCTCTCAATCAATCCTTCGGTAGAGCGCTGCCATTGGTTATTGATGAGGACTTCAAGCGGCTGGTAGTCCGATTTATAGGACATTTTCTCACAGTTGCGGATCCAGTATCCCAGGTATACGTAGGGCAGCCCCAGGGCTTTGCTCCTTTCAATCTGCCAGAGCACTGCAAAGCGGCCCAGACTCCGCGCATTCTCATCGGGGTCGAAAAAGGTGTAAATCGCCGACAGCCCGTCCAGCATCATATCGACAACCGCAACCGCTACCAGGCGATCTCCATCGCGAAATTCGCAATATTCGGTGCAGTCCCAGGGGTTATTGAGAAAGGACTCAAACTGATCCCGATCCGGGGGATACATATCGCCATCAGCGTGACGTGCACGGATGTAACGGTCGTACAGTGCATAGCTTTCATCACTGGAAGTTGATGTGCGGATGGTGACGTCCAGGTCGGCGTTTCGCTTCAGACAGCGGCGCTGACTGCGGTTGGCCTTAAAATCATTTACGTGCACCCGGGCAGGTATGCAGGCGTTGCAGTGACTGCAATGAGGGCGATAAATATGGTTGCCACTGCGACGAAAACCGAGCATCGAGAGGTTGCTATAGAGGGTTTGATCCACGGCCTGGCGAGGGTCAATAAACAGGGTGGTCGCTTCTTCTTCCTCAAGATAACTACAGCGGTGGGGGTAGGTGGTATACACCTTGAGGTCGCGCAATGACGACGTCATGTTAGCGCCCTTGCTGCGGCTTGCGGTTGACGCTTCACATCAGCGCTCCGGTGCTTTCGGGTAAGGCCCAGTTGTCGGTAGCTGGCAACATATTCACAGTGTGCTGAAGTCGATTCTCAAAGTCTACTCGGGACACGTTCTTTGCCCCGAGACTGTTCAGGTGTTCGCTTTCAATCTGACAGTCGATAAAGATAGCGCCGCGCTGTCGCAGGAGCCATACCAGCGCGACCAGGGCTATCTTGGAGGCATCGGTCTCCCTCGAAAACATGCTCTCACCAAAGAATGCGCCCCCTATGGCAACGCCATACAAGCCGCCTACGAGGGCTCCCTTACGCCACACCTCTATGGAGTGGGCGTGACCTTCCTCGCCGAGCCTGTGGTAAGCCTGCACCATGTCTTCATCGATCCAGGTTCCCCGCTGGCCGTCGCGGGGAGCGGCACAGGCGTGCATGACCTCGGCAAAAGCGTTATCGATGCTGAGCGTTAATTCATCTCTACGGAGAGTTTTGCGAAGGGATCTGGAGACGTGCAGGTCTTCGAGAAGCAAAATAGAGCGGGGATCAGGCGTCCACCAGAGAACCGGCTGCGGTGCTTCGTACCAGGGAAAGATTCCCCGGCCATAGGCTTTGAGCAAAGTTTCACTATCAAGACACCCCCCAGCAGCCAGGAGACCGCTGGGGTAGGCGAGGGCTTCACTGCTCGGTGGAAAATCCTCGCCCGGCTCCAGGTAATGGAGGAGAGGCACTGATCACTCAGGCCTGCTGGCTAGCCATCTCATCGAGGTACTTTTCTGCATCCAATGCGGCCATGCATCCAAAGCCGGCGGATGTTACTGCCTGTCGATAGATGTGGTCACCCACATCACCGGCAGCAAATACGCCTGGTACGCTGGTGGCCGTGGCGTTGCCCTCAGTACCGCTGTGGACCTTGATGTAACCGCCATTCATATCCAGCTGCCCGGCGAAAATATCGGTGTTGGGTTTATGCCCGATAGCGATAAACACCCCCTCGAGTTCAATATCTTCGGTGGCGCTGCCGTCCGTGGGTGCAATGCGCATACCCGTCACGCCGCTGTCATCGCCCAGAACCTCGGCGAGGGTATGGTTCCAGCGGAACTCGACTTTGCCCTCGGCTTCCCGGGCAAACAGACGATCCTGAAGTACTTTTTCTGCGCGAAGGCTGTCGCGACGATGCACCAGAATCACTTTTTCGGCCAGATTCGAGAGATAGAGCGCTTCTTCCACCGCGGTGTTTCCCCCACCGACAACGGCCACGCGTTTGTTACGGTAAAAAAAGCCATCGCAGGTGGCGCAGGCGCTCACGCCCTTGCCGAGAAATTGCTCTTCGCTGGGCAGACCCAGGTATTGGGCGGACGCGCCTGTGGAAATGATCAGCGCATCGCAGCTGTACTCTCCTGAACCTTTCAGCCGGATAGGACGCGAACTGAGATCGACCGAATCGATATGATCAAAGATCACGGACGTGCCAAAACGCTCCACGTGTTCGAGCATGTCCTGCATAAGGCCGGGGCCCTGGAGATCGTGAGCCCCGCCGGGCCAGTTCTCAACCTCGGTAGTGGTCGTGAGCTGCCCCCCTTGCTGCATACCGGTAATCACCACGGGATCGAGGTTGGCGCGTGCCGCATAGACCGCTGCGGTATAACCCGCGGGCCCGGAACCCAGTATGATCAGCTTATGATGTTGAACGTCGGACATGATGTAGAGGTCTCAAGTAAAAAGGCGCTCATGGTAATGGAACGCCGCGCATCGAGCAAAGATCAAATTTATATCAGGAAATTACTTTAAGCTATTGAATAAAATAGAAAACATCGTGAAACTAACCCCTTATCACAGAGGTTATTGAGATGCCCCGGCAACAGACAGAGGCTCAGGATGCTGCCTCCCCCCGGCTTCGGGAGGGATTGCTTATCGCTGTGGCTGCGATCTGCGCGTATTTGTTGGTAAGTCTCGTGAGCTACTCCCAGGCGGACCCCGGTTGGTCAGGTACCGGCTCCGGCGGCACGGTAAAAAATCTGGGGGGGCCCACCGGGGCCTGGCTGGCGGACGTGTGCTTCTCGCTAGTGGGCTATCTGGCTTACCTGTTCCCCCTCATGCTCGCCTATCGTGCTGCCTTGCTGTTTGCTGAGCGCCAGCGGCCCCAGGCTTTTTCCGGGGCTGTGCTCAGTGTGCGGGCCTTGGGGCTTGTGCTTGTAATGGCCTCCGGTACGGCTCTGGCTGCACTCAATGTGGGCGGCGTTGTGTCGTTGCCCCAGGGCGCCGGGGGCATCATCGGTCTGGCCTTGGGCTCAGCCATGGATACCGCCTTCAGTGGTTTTGGCGCCCGGTTAATCCTGCTGGCGGTCTTCCTGTTCGGGATGACGATTTTCACCGACTTGAGCTGGCTGGGGCTCATGGATCGCCTGGGGGGGCTCGCACTCAACGGCGTGGGTCTAGCAAAGACCCGGTTCCTGACTTTCCGAGACAACATCACGGAGCGCCGGGCCCGCGAAAAGCAGCTGGAAGCACGGCGGCAGGTGATCGATCAGCATGTTGAAAAAGAGAAAAAGCGTACGCCACCGAAGATCAAACCGCTGAAACCGCCGCCGGAGAAGTCTGAAAGGGTCGAGCGGGAAAAGCAGGTGCCGTTGTTTGATGCGCCGGTCACGGGAGAGGTACCTCCTCTGGAAATACTCGATCCCGCGCAACGGGATGCCAGTGAAGGCTATTCGCCGGAGGCACTGGAAAAGCTTTCTAAACTTCTCGAACTCAAGCTGGCGGACTTTGGCATTACCGCAGAGGTGACTGCGGTGTATCCCGGGCCGGTGATTACGCGCTTTGAGATCCAGCCTGCCGCTGGTGTCAAAGTCTCGCGAATATCCAACCTTGCGAAGGACCTGGCGCGATCCCTTGCCGTAATTTCTGTGCGCGTGGTGGAGGTTATCCCCGGGAAAAGCGTCGTCGGTATCGAGATCCCCAACGAGCATCGCGAGATAGTGAATTTCCGCGAGGTGCTGTCCTCACGCACCTTCGATCAGTCCAAGTCGGCTCTGACCCTCGCCCTCGGTCATGATATCTCCGGTCAGCCGGTGGTCGCGGATCTTGCCCGCATGCCCCATTTGCTGGTAGCGGGTACCACGGGCTCTGGTAAGTCCGTGGGCGTCAACGCGATGCTCATCAGTCTCTTGTATAAATCCACGCCTGCCGACGTAAGATTGATTCTTGTCGATCCCAAAATGCTGGAGTTGTCGGTCTACGACGGCATTCCCCATTTGCTCACGCCGGTGATTACGGACATGAAAGATGCGGCCAACGGCCTTCGCTGGTGTGTGGCGGAAATGGAGCGTCGCTACAAACTCATGGCCTCCCTGGGCGTGAGAAACCTCGCGGGATACAACCGCAAGATTCAGGATGCGGTGAAAGCGGGCACGCCTCTGGAAGACCCTCTGTGGGTGCCCGACCAGCTGTCCATGACGCCGGTAGAGGAGCAGAGCGCGCCTGAGCTCGAGACACTCCCTGCCATTGTGGTGGTGATCGACGAGTTTGCCGACATGATGATGATCGTCGGCAAAAAAGTAGAGCAGCTTATTGCCCGAATTGCGCAAAAGGCGCGGGCCGCCGGCATACATCTGGTGCTTGCTACTCAGCGGCCCTCCGTGGATGTTATTACTGGCCTCATCAAAGCGAACATTCCCACGCGCATCGCTTTTCAGGTGAGCTCCAAGGTGGATTCCCGGACGATTCTGGATCAGGGCGGTGCCGAGCAGCTCCTGGGGCACGGCGACATGCTTTACATGCCGCCAGGCAGTAGTCTTTCCACCCGGGTCCATGGTGCTTTTGTGTCCGATGATGAGGTCCATCGGGTCGTTGCGGACTGGAAGCGCCGCGGTGAGCCCGCCTATATTGAGGGCTTGCTGGACGAGGGCAGTAGTACGGCTGTCACCCCCGGAGAACTTCAGTCCGAGGCCTCCGAGGGCGACGACGAGAGTGATACCCTTTACGACGAGGCGGTGCACTTTGTCACCAAGAGCCGCCGGGCGTCGATCTCAAGTGTCCAGCGAAAGCTGCGCATTGGCTACAACCGCGCTGCGCGCCTTATCGAGGCCATGGAAGCCGCCGGCGTTGTCACCGAGATGGGTACTAACGGACAGCGGGAGGTCATCGCACCGCCCCCGCTGGAGGATTAACGACGTGTTCAAAACACTATTCACCGCGCTAACGTCAGTGTTGTTGCTCCATGGCGCCCAGGGATTCGCACAAAGCGCCGGCGACGACGTGTGGGCGCTGCTGGCTTCCCAGTCCCAGGCCAGCGGCAGCTTTGTTCAGGAGCTCTCTGATGAGGACGGGGAGCTTCTGGAGCGCACCCGGGGTCGCTATGCCGTGCTGCGTCCGGGTTTTTTTCGGTGGGAGATACAGTCGCCGGATGAGCAACTCATCGTCGTGTCGGGAACCGACCTCTGGCATTACGACCGTGACCTCGCCGCCGCAACGCGACGGGATACCTCCCAGACCAATGAGTTTACGCCGCTGGAGCTCTTAGCCGGTGACAGTGGCGAGCTGCGAGAGAAGTTCAGTACGGAACCCCTCGGCCCGGCGAAGGCTCGCCTCATGCCGACGTTTCCCCAGGCGGGCTTTGCCTCCGTGGACATCACCTGGGTAGGTGAGGAGGTTGTGGCCATGGTGGTTGTGGATCGCAGCGGACAGACTATCGATCTCGCCCTGACGCCCGATGCGGCGCCGGCATTGCTGAGCCCTGCGGATTTTGAGTTCACGCCCCCCCCGGGGGTGGATGTCTACGAACCCTCAGACTACTGAGTCGCCATCATGAGCGACGACCTGTTTGGCGATCTCGAGGCGGCCCAGCCCCTGGCAGCGGCGCTTCGTCCGTCTGCACCCGTGGAGGTAGTGGGGCAAAGCCATCTTCTCGCCGACGGTAAGCCACTGTCGCGGTGCCTCAAGGGGGAGCCCCTGCACTCCATGATCCTGTGGGGGCCGCCGGGTGTGGGTAAAACCACCCTGGCACAGCTCCTTTGTGATGCGAGCGGCAGTCGCATGCTGAAACTCTCAGCCGTGATGGATGGGGTCAAGGCCATCCGCGAGGCCGTCTCTGTGGGTGAGGCGGAGCGTGCAAGCGGTCGGCAATGCGTGTTGTTCGTGGACGAGGTGCACCGCTTCAACAAGTCCCAGCAGGACGCTTTTCTGCCCTTTGTAGAAAACGGCACGCTGACGCTGATTGGGGCCACCACGGAGAATCCCGCTTTTGAGTTAAATTCCGCACTGCTGTCCCGGGCGCGGGTCTATCGGCTGCATTCGCTCACCGTGGAAGAGCTGACGATGATTCTTCAGCGGGGGGAGACGCAGGTGTCTCTCACGCTCAGCGAGGCTCAGCGCGAAAGCATCGCGCTGGCAGCGGACGGGGACGCCCGTCGCGCGCTGAATCTTCTGGAACTCGCGGTGAGCCTCAGTAGTGAAGATGGGCATCTGGACGAAGCCGGTTTTGAGGAAGTACTGCGGGGCTCCCCCCGGCGTTTTGACAAAAATGGGGACAATTTC
>NZ_CBFHZO010000074.1:0-12409 GCF_965660375.1 Congregibacter sp.
CCCATTGCTATCAGCGATCGTCTGCGCCGGGACTAGGATCCGCCCACAAAACTGCCATTAGCCAGGACAAAAAAAGCCGGCTTACGCCGGCTCTTGATTCACATTTTTGTGTAGGTACTAAATTTGCGCTTCGAGCTCCGGCAGCGCTTCAAAAAGATCCGCTACCAGTCCGTAGTCCGCTACCTGGAAGATCGGCGCGTCCTCATCCTTATTGATGGCTACGATGACTTTGGAGTCCTTCATACCCGCAAGATGCTGGATGGCACCGGAGATGCCGACGGCAATGTACAGATCCGGTGCGACGATTTTACCGGTTTGACCCACCTGCATATCGTTGGGAACAAACCCGGCATCCACCGCTGCACGGGACGCACCGATAGCAGCACCCAGCTTGTCTGCAATACCGTCCAGGAGCTTGAAGTTGTCGCCATTCTGCATGCCGCGCCCACCGGAAATCACCACCGACGCAGCGGTAAGTTCAGGGCGATCAGACTCAGCAATTTCCTGACTCACAAAGCTCGAGATGCCCGCGTCGTGGGCCGCATCGACTGCGACGAGCTCAGCGCTACCACCCTCAGCTGCAACCGCATCGAAGGCGGTGGTTCGCACGGTGATCACTTTTTTGGCGTCGCTACTTTGCACGGTCGCAATAACGTTGCCGGCGTAAATAGGACGTTTGAACGTATCGGTTGACTCAACGCTGATAATATCACTGATCTGCGCCACATCGAGCAAAGCGGCAACGCGAGGCATAATGTTCTTGCCGTTGCTGGTGGAAGCCGCAAGGACGTTGTCGTAATCAGCGCCAACTTCGGCAACCAGCAAACTCACGTTTTCTGCCAGCTGCGTGGCATAGGCTGCATTGTCTGCGCTGAGTACCTTACGAATGCCTGGCACAGCCTGCGCCGCCGCCGCAGCGCCGCTGCAATCAGCCCCAACCACCAGAATATCAATGTCACCACCCAAAGCCTGGGCAGCGGCAACGGTATTCAATGTGGCAACATTAAGGCTGCTGTTGTCGTGTTCTGCTACAACGAGAGTACTCATGAAATCACCTTCGCTTCATTTTTCAGTTTGTCGACCAGCTGGTCCACGGACTCCACCTTGATGCCTGCGGAGCGCTCCGGTGGCGGCTCTACCTTCACAAGACTGAGGTGCGAAGTGATTTGCACACCCAGTTCCTCAGGAGTCAGCACGTCCAGTGGCTTTTTCTTGGCCTTCATAATATTGGGCAGCGAGGCGTAGCGAGGCTCGTTCAAACGCAAATCGGTGGTGACGATAGCGGGCAGATTCAGGCTGATGGTCTGCATGCCGCCATCAATTTCCCGGGTCACGGCGAGCTTGTCACCATCGACCTTTATTTCCGATGCAAAGGTTCCCTGGGGCATTCCCGCCAGAGCGCCCAGCATCTGGCCTGTCTGGTTGTTATCGCCATCAATGGACTGCTTGCCCATAATGATGAGATCGGGTGCCTCCTTCTCGACAACGCCTTTGAGCAGCTTGGCGATCACCAGAGGCTCGGGTTTGCCGTCGACTTCCACCTGAATACCGCGGTCGGCTCCCAACGCAAGGGCGGTGCGGATCTGCTCCTGACAGCTCTTTTCTCCGATGGAAACGGCGACAATTTCGGTCGCAGTGCCAGCTTCCTTTAGCCGCACCGCTTCCTCCACCGCAATCTCGCAGAACGGATTGATGGACATCTTGACGTTGTTCAGATCGACGTCTGAACCGTCGGCCTTGGCGCGCACCTTGACGTTATAGTCGACGACACGCTTGACTGCGACGAGAACCTTCATACTTTCTCCCATGATGGGTTAATCGGGGTTAGACGAACTGCAGGAGCCGAGGAACCGCTGCTCCCTAGAAAAATCGGGGGCAAATGGTGCCGATATTGCCGACCCAGGTCAATAGCGCGCCGTTTGCGCCATTTCCTTCGTCAATGATAGCGGAATTCGAGCCAACCTCCCTGCCGACCGTGCTTCAGGTTAGACTAGGGCCTCCCGAGAATAAGCAAGGCCGCGCGCCTCAATATGGTTCTCCTTGACAGCGCAATAAGTTATGCCATCGCTTGGGCGCAAGCGTTTGCCGGCTCCTCCCGGACGCTGGCACCGCTTGGCGCGCGGCGGGTTCTTTTCTTATTGCTGGCACCCCTGGGATTCGTAATGCTTGCATTTCATGGGCTCTGTCTTGCACTGGATTACCTGCTATTCCCCGGCTTTCGGCGCACCACTGTGTGTAAACCCGTATTCATTCTGGGTGTGCCGAGAAGTGGCACCACCTACCTTCACCGCGAACTCGCGGTCGACAAAACCTTCACCACCACTGCCAGCTGGGAACTTTTGTTTGCCCCGGCTGTATGTCAGCGCACGATAATCCGCCGGCTGGCGGCCATTGACTTGCGGCTGGGTAGCCCTCTGAAAAAGGCCATAACGCACGTCACGGGCGCGCTGGGCGGCAGCCTGGAGAGTATCCATCCAGTTGCGGCGGATGCTGCTGAAGAGGACTATCTGGCCCTGCTTCCAGCGGCAGGTTGCTTCTTTGCGTCCCTCGCCTTTCCCGCCTCCCCCCGCTTTGCGGCCCTCGGCAAACTGTCATCCATGCCGGCAAAACAACGCGAGCGGCTTCTGGATCATTACCATGCATTGCTACAGCGACATCTTTATGTGCATCGAGGGTCTCAGCTGTTGTCAAAAAATGCGGCTTACGCGAGTTGGGCACCGTATCTTATGGAGCGTTATCCTGACGCCCTGTTCGTGTTCTGCATACGACAGCCACAGGAAGCGCTGAGCTCCCAAATGTCCAGTATCGAGTCCGCTCTCTCAGTTTTTGGGAGCTACCCCGCAGGTGCGTCTCGGGCCGCAGGAGACCGAGCTTTCAGTGATTTTTATGTTTCCTGGATTTCTTCATTGTCCGGATGCCTTCGAGGCGAGGGAGCCAAACCGCTGGTCATCGAGCAGGAATGGCTTCGGCACCACTCCAATGATGCACTGGATCTTATCTATAACCGACTGGGACGGAAGCGCGAAGCTTTGATATCCCATCCAACAGCCCAATCCTCGGCTTCGGCGCACCGCCATGAAATGCATGAGCTGCAATGCGACCTTGTCGCATTTGAAAAGGCATCAGCGGCGAGCTATGCCAAGCTTGTCGCTTGCGCTGTGCAGCAGCGCAGCGGCCTATCGGATGAGCCCTCTCCTACGGAAAAGACAGATGTCGACGGTTTTTGAATCCGATAGATCAACCGATGCCCCAGAAGGCAATGAAAGCGCGATCAGAGTTGCGTTTTTCTCCGATGCCTTTCCCGAGCGTAACGGAACCGGTGCCTACTACCATGACCTCATCGCCCAACTGGAGGGGAAAGTGGGCGCGGTAGCAATTTTCCAGCCCAAGTTTTGTTCGGAGCACCGGCCGCTGTTATCCATCGCTATGCCCGGTGATGCCGGTCAGCGGCTGGAAACACCCCCGCTCCGTCGAATTCGCAGAGCCTGCGACGAGCTATCTCCCAACGTCGTGGTAGTGGTTACTCCCGGTCTTTACGGGCTGCTAGGCGTTTATGAAGCCAGACGGAGTAATGCGGTGTTGCTATCCGCGTTCCATACGGACTTTGAGCAACTGGTGAAGATGTACTGGAGTCGGTTCACGGGTTTCTTTGCCAGGCTCATTGTACGCACAGCCAATAGCGTCATTTGCCGCTCCAGTCGCAGCGTCTTTATCAATAACGAAGCCCTGCGGGGTGATGTGCTCAAGCTGGGGGCAAAACGGGTAGATGTGATCGGCACACCATTGCCGCGCCCTTTTTTGTCGCGCGACATTACAGATATACCGAACACCTTGCAGCGGGTTTGCTTTGCCGGTCGATTGGCACCTGAGAAAAATGTTCATCACATCCTAGATGCCGCCAGAGACCACCCGGACATCGAGTTCCTAATCGGGGGAAATGGTCCCCTGCGCGAGCGCCTGGAAGAACAGGCAAACGCTTATAAAAATGTCCGTTTTCTAGGTTGGCTCAATCGCGAGGAACTTGTCGCTCTTATCGATGACTCGAGTCTACTTTTACTTCCCTCGGCCTTTGAAACTTTTGGGTCCATTGCACTGGAAGCCATGGCGCGAGGGAGACCGGCACTGGTTTCCGCTAATGCGGGTATTCAGGCCTGGCCGTCGTTGCAACCAGGGCTTTTCAAACTGAATCGGCCGGAAAACCTGAGTGATGTTTTAACGGGGCTAAAAGCCTTGTCGCCCCAAGAGTGGCAGCAGAAATCCGCAACGGCCCTGGAAGCCGCAAAGACACTTAATCAAGAAACCGTGGGGCACTGGCTTGAGCTTCTGGGTGAGCATCCCCAGTCGCTCTTGAATCGGGAGCGTTGAGCAATGGATCAATCGCCACCGGAGATCTTGCTTTCGATTCATGATGTGATGCCTGAAACACTGGATGACGTGCAAAAGCTTCTGGAACTGATTGCCGGAAGCGGCCTGGCGCCTCCAGCTCTGCTTGTGGTTCCCGGCCGTAACTGGCAACACGATGAGATCACACAGCTTAGAGCCTGGGTTTCTGGTGGCTGTGAGTTGATCGCCCATGGTTGGCATCATCACACCAAGCCCACCCGACTGCGACACCGACTCCATGCGCTGCTGCTATCACGAAACGTCGCGGAGCACCTTGCGTTTGATCGAGATGAGATTGTGGCGCTTATGCAACGCTCCCAGGATTGGTTTTCCCGACAGGGACTACCCCGGCCTACGACGTACATCCCTCCCGCCTGGGCCCTTGGTCTGTCACCACGGGAGCTGACTCTGCAGCCTTTCGATCATGTGGAAACGCTCTCGGGGCTGTACTCAAAAGGCTCTGGCACGGTGAGATTCAAGGCGCTACCGCTGCTCGGTTTCGAGGCCGACAACGGTTTTCGCGCGCTGTTTCTGCGTCTCTGGAACGGACTACAGCGTCGTCAGGCGCAACGAAGAGGCAGGCCTCTTCGCATATCCATTCATCCTCATGATGGCGAACTGAGGCTCAGGAAAGACCTTGAAACCATCCTCGCGTCGCGCTGGACCTGCCTTCACTATGATCAGATAGCGAGTTAACAACGATCAACTAAAAACAACGGCAATAATTGTCCGGCAAAACTCTGTGGCCTTGAGGGTGCCCAAAACTTTATAATTACCGTCTTGATATTACGACGTCCGGTCCCGGGCGCCTAAACCACAGCGAGAGAGGTTACCCAGTGGAACGCGAAGCCATGGAGTTCGATGTTGTTATTGTCGGTGCCGGTCCTTCCGGACTGTCGGCGGCTTGCCGGATTATGCAGTTGGCTCAGGAAAAAGATCGCGAACTGACGGTCTGCGTGGTGGAGAAAGGCTCGGAGGTGGGTGCGCATATTCTCTCCGGTGCGGTGCTTGAACCTCACGCCCTCAACGAGTTGTTCCCCACCTGGGAAGAAATGGGTGCGCCCTTGAAAACCAAGGTGACCGAAGACCATTTTTACTTTTATACCGGGGAAAAGTCAGCTACCAAGTTACCCAACTTCGCTATTCCCAAGCCCACGCATAACGAGGGCAACTACATTGTGTCCATGGGCAACGTCTGCCGCTGGCTTGCAGAGCAGGCGGAGAATCTCGGTGTAGAGGTTTATCCCGGGTTTGCAGCGTCAGAAGTGCTCTATGGCGATGACGGCAGCGTCAAAGGCATCGCTACCGGAGATATGGGCATCAGCGCGGAGGGAGAACAAAAAGACAGCTACATGCGCGGTATGGAGCTACACGCGAAGTACACCTTGTTTGCCGAAGGCTGCCGCGGGCACCTGGGCAAACAGCTCATCAGCAAATTCGGGCTCGATGAGGGCAAAGATCCCCAGCACTACGGCATCGGTATCAAAGAAATCTGGGAAATTCCTCCGGAGAAACATCAGCCGGGGCTCGTGGTTCACGGCCTGGGCTGGCCTTTAAAAGAAAGCGGATCCAGCGGTGGAGCGTTTCTTTACCATGCTGAAGACAACCAGGTTTACATCGGCTTTATCACGGACCTGAACTACAGCAATCCTCACGTCTCTCCCTACGAGGAATTCCAGCGCTGGAAACATCACCCCGAGACGCTCAAGTACCTGGAGGGTGGATCACGTCTGAGCTATGGCGCCAGGGCGATTGCCAAAGGCGGATTAAATTCCCTGCCCCGGATGCAGTTCCCCGGCGGCCTTCTCATAGGTTGTGACGCGGGGACCCTGAACTCGGTGAAGATTAAAGGCAATCACACCGCCATGAAGAGCGGCCTCCTTGCGGCAGAAGCTGTTGTGGAGGCATTGCTGTCTGACGCGCCACCGGCTCAACTGGACAGCTTCGACGCCAAAATCCGGGACTCCTGGCTTTATGATGAGCTTTACAGCACACGCAATTTTTCCGGCTACATGCACAAGTTTGGCTTTATGCTCGGCGCCGCTATGGTGTGGATTGACCAGAATATTTTTGGTGGCAAGGTGCCCTTCACCCTCCACGACAGCAAGCCGGATTACGCGGTACTCAAGCCCGCGGCGGATTGTCCCAAGATCGAATATCCCAAACCTGACAATGTCATCAGCTTTGACAAATTGTCGTCGGTGTTTCTATCGAACACCAATCATGAAGAGGACCAGCCCTGTCATCTGACACTGGCGGACAGCAGCGTTCCCATTCAGTCTAACCTGCCACTCTTCGATGAACCCGCGCAGCGCTACTGCCCAGCGGGTGTCTATGAAGTGGTAGAAGATGAGCAGGGAAAACGGTTTCAGATCAATGCACAAAACTGTGTGCATTGTAAAACCTGCGACATCAAGGATCCGGCGCAGAATATTACCTGGGTTACCCCTGAAGGCTTTGGTGGCCCTAACTACCCGAACATGTAGTTCGGGCTCGAGGTTCGCGCTTCGCAGCGGAAGCGCTAGCCGATCGCCCCGAGGCTGATTTTTTCCCCGGCGCTAATCACGTAAGCAGTATCACCTTCCACCTGAGCTGCATCTATGAGGCGATACCACGCTGCCCGGGTTATTTGTGCAGTCAGCCCATTCGGGACTTCGATAAAGGGTTCCCCGCTTTTTGCGCACTCTTGATCTTCTTCGCCCGGCACATGGAGACGATTGGGGCCCCCTAGTTGGCAGCGCCCTCCGGTGTTAAGTAACACCCACAGGACGTCATCGACGAATTCACAATCAACACCCACCAATGCGTGGCGCTCCACCTGAATACGCCATTTTTCCGCAGGCGTGACCAGATAGTAGTGCCCGTCATTCTCACGCCGTAGCAGCGAGGCAAAAACCCGTACCAGCCCCTCGCGGTGAATAAGGTCGCCATCGTGCGTCCAGGAGCCATCGGCGAGAATACGTATGTCGATGTCACCGCTTAAAGCCGGGGACCAACGGGCCAGCGCGTGGGGATCGGGAAGTCCGGGCGTCGCGGCAACGATGGTATCGACGACGTTTTGCAGCGAGTTATCCACCCGGCAGTACCTAGTAGACGACGACCTCGGCCCGCTCCCGCAGACTGCGCTCATACTGCTGTTGCAAGGTGCCTCCAGTTTCACCGGCGATACGCAGTCGGAGAGCACTTCGCTCTTCTGTCGGAAGGCTGTCCGGATTACCCGGGCTTACCCGGGCCAACTCGACTACATAAGTCGCGTCCGAGTCCTCACTGACGATCTCGCGAACAGCGTCACCCTCTGAGGGCGTCGCCATGGAAAACAAACGCTCGCGCACTACCGGGGGCAGCGTAGCACTGTCTCTACGAGCACCCAGCTCCACCTGCCATTGCAATCCGGCGGCGTTTGCAGCCTCCTCGACGGTGCTTCCCTCACGCAGTGCCGCCAGCAGTTCGCGTGCCTGCTCCGCGGCCGCTTCTCTCGCCAGGCGCTCCCTTAAAAGGCCTTCTATCTCGCCAGCAACATTCTCCAAAGGCATTTGAGCCGGCGGGCGTCGCTCGGCAACACGAAGGAGAACAAACTGCTCCGGGCTCAGCTCAAGGACCTCACTGTTGTGGCCAGCCTCCAGCACATCCTCAGAGAAGGCCGCCTGAAGGAGCGCGGGGCGACTAAACAAGCCCTCTCCCTGGTTGCGACTCACAGGCTCCGACGTTTGCACCGTAAGCTCCAAAGCCTCGGCAGGTGCATCCAGATCAGCAGCATTAAACGCAATGTCGCGGAGCCGTTCGACGTCTGAAAGAAGCTCTGCAGCCGCATCACGACGGGCAATGCGGTCCTCCAGTTCGGCAGCGACCTCTTCAAAGCTGACACTGCTGCCCTCACGCCGGTCGGTTACCAGCAACAGGTGGGTTCCCGCCTCCGTTTGAACCGGGTTCGATCGCTCACCGACATCGAGCATGGCGATGGCCTCTTCCATGGGCTCCGGGAATGTATCGCCGGCAGTGTAGCCAAGATCCCCTTCGAACTGAGACGACCCGATATCATCAGAAAATTCAGCAGCAGCGTCGGCAAAACTCATCCCGGCGCTCAGCGCCGCCTGAGCATCGGCAATGCGTGCCGCACGCTCGTCGTCATCACCTTCCACAAGGATATGGGATACACGGGCTTCGGTGGCGAGTTCAAACTCGTCCCGCACCAGTTCGAACTCTTCCCGGACGCGCTCTTCGTCAATCTCGTTGATGTAGCGATCCAGTGTGATTTCAATGTACTCGAGAACCAGTTGTTCCTCACTCTCGAAACGTTCTGGATTGTCGTTATAGAAAGTTTCGATGGCTTCTTCGCTCACCTCGATCTCGGTCATAAACTCCATAAGGGGCAGGCTGATGTAGCGCACATCACGCCCTTCCAGTGCAATGGAGGACGCGAGTTCAAGCTCCGCGGCCGTGGCGAAATCGCTACCTGCAATACCGGCGCGAAGTTGTCCGATCTCGACATCTTCCGACAGCCGCTCACGAAACAGCGCAGGGGTGAAGCCGGCACTTGCCAAAGCACCCTGGAACATGTCGGGGGAAAACTGGCCATCAATCTGAAACTGCTCCATGGAGCCGATGATGTCAGCCAGTGCCTCATCAGAGCTATTGAGTCCAAGGTCCCGGGCCGCCTGCTTGATGATTTCCCTCTGGATTAGGGTCTCCAGCGCCTGCTGGCTTAGCTGCCCCTGGTCAAGAAGCATCGGGTCGGCATTTTCTCCAAGGATCGACAGAAGCCGTCTTTGCTGTACAGATAGCTCCTGCTGCAAGGCAAAAGGCGTGATTTCTTCACCGTTTACTTCCGCAACGCCGTCCGAGCCCCCGCTGAACAGGAGCGACTCGATACCAAAGATAGAAAAGGAGATAACGATAAGGCCGATAATGACCTTGGCGACCGTTCCCTGGGCATTGGCCCGGATGTCCTGCAGCATTGAATGAGTACCCTGCGATGATAGATAAAATAACTTCTTTGACTGCCTTTACGCACAAGGCGCACCAGAAGTGCGCCTTGCATGAATATCCTGCCAGGGAACTGTGTGGAAGCGATTAGATTGCCGACTTCCACCCAACCCCGGAAGAGCCTCAGGAATTAACCGCGTCCTTCAACGCTTTTCCTGCTTTGAACCCGGGTACGTTTGAGGCTTTGATTTTTATGGTCTCACCGGTTTGAGGATTGCGACCGTCGCGGGCAGCGCGATGCTTTACGGAAAAAGTTCCAAAACCCACAAGCGACACCTGGTCGCCTTTCTTCAAAGTATCGGTGATGCTGTCGACGACCGCATCCAGAGCACGCCCGGCGTCCGATTTATTGATGTCAGCTGCTGACGCGATAGCGTCGATAAGGTCTGATTTGTTCACTAAGGTCCCCTTTTTTAATTTTGGATCGTAAAAATTACGACGACATGTAGTTGTAAAAACGTTGGTGCCGGGTCGGAGGCAATTTTAGGATGCTGCCGTTCCCACCCTGATTCTCTGCTTACCTTTTTGCCTATTGGTGTTCTACCGTGTACCCAATTCACAGGTGGCACGGGACAGCTGCTTTTCAAAAGCCCTCTAACATGGGAGAGGTTGCAAGCATCCCTCGCATGAGTCCGATGAAAGGCTGGGCAACAGGATGATCACCATGAACTGTGTATGAACTGTGTATGAACTGCATGATCTACCTGACCCGCTAGTGCCTGTTCTCGATGGTTTAAACGGAACGCCTAACAGCTGCGAGACTGTATACCAGCCTCCAGAGACGGGTCAACTATCGCCGCTGGAATTCAACGTTTTAATGGGTATTTATACGACTTTCGTCCCCGTCACGCCCCTGCTCCGCCTGAGATCGCTCAGTCCCTGCGAGATAGTCCTCATCACTCAGGGGAACCGGTGGGCTCTCCAGGGCGACCGTGAGCACCTCGTCAATCCACTTCACAGCGGTGATCTCCAGATCTTCCTTGATGTTATCCGGAACTTCCTGCAGGTCACGCTCGTTTTCCTTGGGAATGATGACTGTTTTTATGCCGCCGCGTCGCGCTGCCAACAGCTTCTCTTTGAGCCCGCCGATAGGAAGGACCTCGCCACGAAGGGTGATTTCTCCGGTCATCGCCACGTCGGCGCGCACAGGAATTCCCGTGGACACGGACACCAGTGCCGTACACATGGCGACGCCAGCACTGGGACCGTCCTTGGGAGTGGCGCCCTCGGGAACATGAATGTGCATGTCGTGACTGTCGTGGTAGCTCGCGGGAATACCCAACACTTGGGAACGACTGCGCACGACGGTGCTCGCCGCCTGAATCGATTCCTGCATGACGTCGCCCAGGGAGCCCGTTTTCACGTAGCGTCCCTTACCCGCGACTGCCGCTGTCTCAATGGTCAGCAGCTCACCGCCCACGGAGGTCCATGCCAGACCCGTAACCTGTCCTATCTTGTTTTCTTCCTCCGCAACGCCGTAATTGAACTTCCTCACACCCAGCAAGGTTGAGAGCATTTCGGGCGTGACGTTAGCACCGTACTCACTCTCTTTCAGGGTAATGGCCTTGACCATTTTGCGGCAGATCTTGGCTATTTCCCGTTCCAGGGCTCGCACGCCCGCTTCACGAGAGTAATACCGGATCACATCGATGAGAGCATCTTCGTTGATGGTCAGCTCATCCGCCTTCAAGCCGTTACGTTTGACCTGCTTGGGAATAAGATAACGCTGCGCGATATTGAGTTTTTCGTCTTCCGTATAACCAGGCAGACGAATCACTTCCATGCGGTCCAGAAGTGGCCCCGGTATATTCATGGTATTTGAAGTACACACGAACATCACATCCGACAGGTCATAGTCCACTTCAAGATAGTGGTCATTGAACTGGTGGTTCTGCTCAGGATCCAGTACCTCTAGAAGCGCTGAGGCCGGGTCGCCCCGGTGATCCATGCCCATCTTGTCGATCTCATCCAGAAGAAACAGCGGGTTACGCACGCCCGCCTTGGCCATTTTCTGCAGTAATTTGCCGGGCATGGAACCGATATAGGTTCTGCGGTGGCCGCGAATCTCCGCCTCGTCCCGCACGCCGCCCAGGGCCATGCGGACAAACTTACGGTTGGTGGCTCGAGCGATAGATTCACCCAGGGAGGTTTTACCAACACCGGGAGGACCCACAAGGCATAGCACCGGCCCTTTGACCTTACGCACGCGTTTTTGCACCGCGAGATACTCGAGGATGCGTTCTTTCACCTCCTCAAGCCCGTAATGATCCGCATCGAGAATGTCTGTGGCGCGCTTCAGGTCATGTTTCACCTTGCTGCGCTTCGTCCAGGGCACACTGACCATCCAGTCAATGTAGCTGCGCAGTACCGACGCTTCGGCAGACATGGGAGACATCATCTTGAGCTTGCCCAGCTCCGTCAGCGTCTTCTCTTTGGCCTCCTCGGGCATCTTGGCCTCGGCAATGCGCTGCTCCAGCTCATCGGCCTCATTGGGTGCCTCATCCATCTCGCCAAGCTCTTTCTGAATGGCCTTCATCTGCTCATTCAGGTAATACTCGCGCTGGCTTTTCTCCATCTGCTTTTTGACGCGGCCGCGGATGCGCTTTTCGACCTGAAAAACGTCAATCTCTGCTTCCATAAGGCCCATAAGGTACTCAAGACGACCTTTTACGGAAGAGATCTCGAGTATCTTCTGCTTCTGGTCAAGCTCCACACCCATGTGCGCCGCGATGGTGTCTGCCAGGCGGCCTGGCTCATCAATTCCCGTCAGCGATGTAAGAACCTCGGCAGGAACTTTTTTGCTGAGGGTGACGTACTTTTCGAAATTCGCCGAGGTGGTGCGCAGGAGGCCTTCCGCCTCGTCCTCATCAGGCTCATCCGCTTCAATCTCCCGAACACCGGCAACCGTAAACTCGCCATCGTCGTTTACGAAATCAACAGCGGCGCGGTAGCCGCCTTCAACGAGGACCTTGATGGTGCCGTCGGGTAGTTTCAGCAATTGGAGGATGTTGGAAACCGTTCCTACCTGATAGATGTCATCGGC
>NZ_CBFHZO010000075.1:0-2016 GCF_965660375.1 Congregibacter sp.
GATCGGGTAGGTGATCAGAACGTGCTGGGGATCACCGAGTCCATTCGTGATTACGTGGAGCGTAAGCAGGCGGAGTTGCCCGAGGGCGTGCAGCTGCAGGCCTGGGGTGATGCCAGCCGGATCCTTAGCGGGCGTATCGACCTGATGCTGCGCAATGCGGCGCAGGGTGGCATTCTCGTGGTGATTGCGCTGGCGCTCTTCCTGGATCTGTCTCTGGCGTTCTGGGTGGTGCTGGGCTTGCCTTTTGCTGTGCTGGGCTGCCTGGCGGCACTGGAGGTTTTTGGCCTGCCCGTGTCCATCAACGTTCTGTCGGTCTTTGGTTTTATTCTTGTCCTGGGACTGCTTGTGGATGATGCCATCGTAACGGCGGAGAGTGCCTACGCTCGCCTGGAACGCGATGGCGAGGGCTTGAAGAGTGTGGTGGGCGGCGTTCATCGCGTGGCCACCGCGACGATTTTTGGCGCGCTGACCACGGTGGTGGCTTTTGGTCCCAGTCTGTTTCTCACAGAAGGTTTTGCGAGGATCATGTCGCATATCGGCTGGGTAGTGATTCTCTGTGTCATCTTTTCTTTGATCGAGACCAAGCTTGTACTGCCTGCGCACCTTCGACACATCCAGGTCCCCAAGCCTGGTGACGAGATCGGTTTTTTTCGTACCGTGCAGCAGCGAATCGCGCAGGGCCTGGTGAATTTCGCTCAGGGTCCTTACCGTCGTATGCTCGGGCGGGCCGTCACCTATCGCTACACAACCCTCGCGGTGTTCTTCGCGGGACTCATCGTGTGTCTGGCACTGGTGCCCTCAGGGATATTGCGTGTGGTCTTTTTCCCATCGGTACCCTCGGATAATATTGGTGTCACCCTGGATATGCCCCAGGGAACTCCCTGGCAAAAAACCCACGAGTATGCCCGCCGTATAGAAAGCGCCGCGCAGGCCATGAACGATCGCTTCAAGGCGCAGGACGCCCAGGGGCGTGATGTGATCCGCACGTTACTGGTGCTGTCGGAAAGCGATACCCAGGCACGGGTTATCGTCGATCTTATTGTGAGCGAAGAGCGCGACATTGATTCTGTGGTGCTCGGTAAATGGCTCCGCGAGGAACTAGGTCCGCTACCAGGAGTACGCTCCTTCCGCATTGACGCGGCCGCGGGCCCCGGCGGTTCTCCCATCGATATTCAACTCGAAGGTGATGATCTGGAGCAGCTCCGTCAGGCAGCGAGTGAGCTCAAACTGAGCTTGGCGCAGGTCGATGGCGTTCGGGATATTCGCGACAGCTTCAACGCCGGCGGGCGGGAGCTGGATATCAGCGTCACTCCCGAGGGCGAGGCGCTGGGGCTGGGGGATGTGGACCTGGCCCGACAAATCCGCCAGGCATTCTTTGGCGCGGAGGTGCAGCGGGTGCAGCGGGGGAGAGACGAGGTTCGCGTCTATGTGCGCTTGCCGCAGCTTGATCGCACGCAACTGGACTCCCTGCAGTCGCTGTGGATCAGTCTGCCCGGTGGTGGGCGCGCGCCGTTTTCGGTGGTGGGTCGCGTCCGGGAGCAGACCAGCCTCAGTGTGATCAACCGTATTGACCTCTCTCGGGTGGTCAACGTCCGGGCGGACGTTGATAAGGCCCAAACATCGTCCAGCGATGTTATGGCGCTTGCGGAGAGCAGCATGCTGCCGGAGATACTGGCGCAGCATCCCCTCGTTCGCTACTCCGTGGCCGGCGAGGTGGACGAGCAGCGCAAAACGTCGGACGGTCTGCTCTACGGCGGCATTCTGGTGATGCTCCTGATCTACGCCGCCCTGGCAATCCCGCTGAAGAGCTATCTCGAGCCTTTGCTCATCATGTCCATTATTCCCTTTGGAGTGACCGGCGCTTTACTGGGGCACCTGATACTGGGCATGGATGTGAGTATCTTGTCCGCTATTGGGATTATCGGACTCATCGGCGTGGTGGTGAACGACAGCCTGGTGATGGTCGACTTCATCAACCATTACATTGAAGAAGGCTACGACTGGAAGTCCGCGGTA
>NZ_CBFHZO010000076.1:0-12302 GCF_965660375.1 Congregibacter sp.
TGCCGGCGCAAGCTGGGAAAACAGCGCGGCCACCCCCGGGAGCGTGCACGTGGTCTCTTCCACCATTCGATCGTGGAGCTCGCCGGAAAGGTCATTCCAGTCCTGAGTCCCCGGCTTGAGACCCTCGAGCTCGTAGGCACAAATGCGCTCGACGCGATGAACCTCATCAAACCCGCAGCGACGCACAATATCTGTGGCCTTGCTGGACCACGGGGAAATAGTGCCGGGACGCGGCATAACAAAAAGCCAGCTGCCCGCCTCCAAAGATTCAAGGGCGCAAAAGTCCGGAATTGCTGCCTGGCGGAGCAGATCCGCCAAATGGGCAGCACGTTCTGCATCGAGCGGCTCTGCATCGACAACATGCAAAAAACCACAGCGCTGGAGACTGACCGCAGGCCATCGCTCCTGTAAACGTTGTTCCAACGCTTGCTGTCGGAAAGGGGACAGGGCCGAAGCGCCAGGGATAACGAGCATCAGAGGGGGATCTCTCGGTGGCAAAAGCGTGAAGCTGCGAAGGGGGAATTGTACCGCCACCACGGCGCGGCGTTAAGAGAAAAGCAGGTCTTGGGGGGCTTTTAAAGCGTTACAATCGAACCATGGCTCATCTCCGCGTGCTTCTCAGTCTTTTCGCTCTGCTTACGGCTTGCCTGCTGACCGCCTGCAATCAGAACGGCGACACGCAGGAAGCAATACAGGAGCGCGGTAAGCTTCGACTGATCACCCGCAACGGCCCCACCACCTATTACCTGGGGCGCGGGGGCCCCAAGGGGTTTGAATACGACCTGGCGGCACTGCTGGCGGAGGAGTTGGGCGTCGAACTCGTCGTCTCCCAGGCCTTTTCCATCGAAGAGATTTTCGCGGCCCTGGAACGGGGCGAAGCGGACATCGCGGGCGCGGGATTGACGCACACCGAGACCCGCAGTGCACGTTTTGCCAGCTCCACGAGTTATGCGACACAGACACCTCAGGTGATTTACAAAGTGGGACGGAAAAAACCCCGCAAACCCAAGGACCTCAGGAATATGAGTCTTGCGGTGCTTACCAACAGCAGTCACGAAGGGCTACTGGAGAGCCTGCGTGAGGAGAGCCTGGATTGGTTGAGCTGGGACAGCATCGATGCCAGCGACACCGCCGCGCTCCTGGCATTGGTCAACGAGGATCAAAGCGACCTGGCTGTGGTGGATTCCAGAGATTTTTTCATACAGCAAAATCTGGTGCCCAGGCTTGAGGTTGCCTTCAATCTTGCCCCGGAGAAGGAGATTGTCTGGTACCTCTCACGCTCAGCCAAGGACACACCGCTACTGGCAGCAGTGAATAACTTTCTCGAACGCCGTCAGGCCGATGGGAGCATCGATGCCATCCGTGCCCGCTACTTTGATCGAGACGACGCTATTTCCCGGGTGGACTCACAAACGTTTGTCGGCAAGGTCCGCAAAGATCTGAGCCGCTATCAGCAACTCATTGAAATTGTTGCAAAGGAACAAAAAATCCCCTGGGAGCTTCTGGCGGCCATCAGCTATCAGGAGTCTCACTGGGATCCCGAGGCCACCTCACGCACAGGGGTTCGCGGCATGATGATGCTCACCCTGGCCACCGCTGAAGAAATGGACATCGACGACCGCACGGACCCGGCGGAGAGTCTTCGTGGTGGCGCGCGCTACTTCAAGAAGCTCAGGCGACGACTACCCGAGGACATTTTGGAACCGGACCGAAGCTGGCTTGCTCTTGCGGCCTACAACATCGGCATGGGCCATTTGGAGGACGCCCGGGTGCTCACCGAACGACGGGGTGGTGATCCCCATTTCTGGGAAGACATCATGGACACCCTGCCGCTGCTGGAGGAACCGCAGCACTATCGTACCCTGCGCTACGGCTACGCCCGGGGCTTGGAGGCTGTGCGTTACGTGCAGAACATCCGTCACTACTACAATATCCTCCGCTGGCAGACGGCCCGCGCGGAGCGGCCTGAGGCTCCCCGGAATGCGGAAGAGCTGGTGCCAGAGACTCTCCGCGGTTTGAAGCTTCGCGCACTATGAGCCTTCATAGACCTCGCTGAGTCACGGGTGCAGGGAATAACCCCTGATACTAAACAACCGTAAAAACGCGGTGTCAGCGGCGCTCGCGGAAAAAACTTCGTAGCAAAGCAGCGCTTGCGGGCGCATTGTGTTCGTCCTCGAGCCAGGCGACATGATGATTGAATGCTGATTCATCCAGAAGTTTCCGGGAGCTGATCACGGCGCCGGCCCGGGGCTCCCGGGCTGCGAATACCAGCCTGCTGATACGCGCATGGACCAGTGCACCGCAGCACATGCTGCAGGGCTCCAAGGTGACATAGAGAGTGGCACCGGGCATGCGATAGTTCTCCAAAGCGGTGGCCGCGGCGCGCAGGGCGTTAATCTCTGCGTGAGCAGTGGGGTCCACGGAACCGATCTGGGCGTTGCGGCCCTCCCCCAGGATACGCCCATCAAGCGCCACCACCGCACCTACGGGGACCTCACCCTGCTTTGCTGCCTCATGGGCCAACTCCAGCGCCCGAGCCATAAAATCAAACTCGGCATCGCTCATGGGGCAACACTTTGGAACGGTACGCTCACAGCTTTTCCCCCAAACCAACGCGTTTTTCGAAAGCATAGAAAAGAAAACCTGCGAGTAACAGCACACCCACGGCGATCCAGGACTCCACCTTGGACTGCATCAGCAACCACAGACAAATCGCCAGGCCCATGCCCGGTATCAAATAACCTCCTTTCAACCGATAGGCATCCTGACGCACAGCGACGCTGGCATGGCGACGGATCGCGGGCAGGGATGCAATACAAATAATGTAACTGAGTAGACGTGCCACGGAACTGGCGACGGCGAGTTTCACAAACGATCCGGTCAATGCAAGCCCCAGCGCAAGGGCACCCATTACGACGATGCAGCGATCCGGCGTGGCGTAGCGCGGATGTACGTGGGCAAACCATCGGGGCAGCTGACGGTTCTCCGCAAGAGAAAACACCAGACGGGGCGCTGCGAGCATGGAGCCCGCAAGGTTGCCGCCGATGGAAAAAACCGCGGCAAGGGTAATGGCAAAGGCGCCTGCGGTTCCCGCGAGGGCTCTTCCCACATCCACCAGGGTGGCATTTGCATAATCGCCCTGGTCAATCACCGACACAAAAACCAGGACGATGAGAAAGTACAAAACTCCGATCGTCGTCACCGTTGCTACCAGCACGCGGGGCAGTGTGCGGCGAGGGTGAGTCGTTTCTCCCGCCGTGACACCGACCGTCTCAAAGCCCACAAAGGCATAAATCATGAGCAGGGTCGTACTCCCCAGATCGTCAACGAGAAGCGCCGCCGAGGGCAATAGGGTACTCCCCGACACATACTGAAAACCGAGCAGCACAAGAACGAGCAACGGTGCCGCCTTGAGAAAAGTGAACACCCCCATTGCACGCACACCATCGCGAACACCGAGAATGTTGGCCCAGGTCAGCCCGAGAATCACCGTGGTGATGATGAGCATTCGCGGCACGTCGCCTGCCAACACTTCGAAGAGCGAACCCAGATAGGAGGCCATCACCGTGGCATTGGCAGCGAAGGCCGTGGTGCGCGACAAAAAAAGCAGCCACCCAGTGCCAAAGCCGGCGAGGGGCCCAAAGGCATCGGTCGCGTAAAGTACCGGCCCCCCGGTTTCATCGTAATAGCTGGCCAGCTCCGCAAACACCAGAACAACGCTGAGAAACAGTGCCCCTACGATTAAAAACAACCAGGGACTGAGCAGACCGGCGTTAACGGCGACCTTTCCAGGAAGGGCGAATATCCCCGCGCCGATGAGTCCGTTTAGCACCAGGAAAGCAGCACCAAAGGATCCGATGTCCCGACGCAAGCGGTTTTCTGTGTGATTTGCCATGGCGGGGATGGTAGCAGATGGACCTGTCCTGCCACGCATTACCGGAGGGCATTCTGGCAACAAAAAAAACGCTGCTTTTGCGTCATAATAGAGTTATCCCTTGAAACACAATAAAGATATGTCTCCCTATGAGAACAACGCATATTGATGATTTTCACTACTGCTGCGCCGAGGTGTTCTGCGCGCTGTATTCTGCTTTTCCGGTGCCCTATCTACTGCTGGTAGAGGATACAACCGGCCCTATCAAATGGGATATGACGGGACTGCCGGATCGGCGCTCCCAGGCCTGCTTCGAAACTTTCGTGTGGCTTGGGGAGCACGACCTGCTGCGGTTTCGCACCCTGGAGCCCAGAAACACCGGGATAGAAGGCGCCGTACTCACGCAAAAGGCCTTTGTATTGCTCGCAAGCCACGTCACCTGGACCTCGGGTGAGATGACAAGTCGTATCGAAGCTTTGTTGGAGGCGCGAAGAAACCGCGCCTATGCCGATCTCGAAATGCTGATCAATGATATTTTTCGTGCCAATTGCACCTGGTCAGCACCGGTGACCTCAAAACCTCTGCCGAAATCAGAACCGCTGAAATCGGTGGACAGCGAGAGCTAGGCGACGCCTTTTTCTCGAACGTCAAACACGAGCGTCACGCACGGCCCTCAAAATAGCCCCGGGTAGCATTCGCGAGAGCCACGAGAGACAGCATCACTGGCACCTCCACGAGCACCCCCACCACCGTCGCCAGGGCGGCACCGGAGTTCAAACCGAAAAGACTGATCGCGACGGCCACGGCTAACTCAAAAAAATTGGAGGTACCGATCAAAGCAGCGGGCGCTGCTGTGTCGAAGGGAACGCGCCAAAGGTAGGCCCATCCGTAGGCCAGGGCAAAAATACCGTAGCTCTGTATCAGTAGCGGCACCGCAATCAGGGCGATTACCAGGGGCCTGTCAATAATCGTCTGCGCCTGAAACCCAAAGAGCAGTACCACCGTTGCCAGAAGTCCCAGCACGGAAAACGGTTTGACCCTGGTCGTAAACTCATCAATGCGATCATTCCCCGCCGCACCGTCCAACGCCTTGCGCGTTGCGTAGCCTGCGGCAAGAGGAATGATCACGTACAGAAAAACCGATAGCAGCAGCGTCTGCCAGGGTACAACGATATCGGTAATGCCCAAAAGAAGTGCCGCGATGGGCGCAAAGGCAAACACCATAATGATGTCGTTTATGGAAACCTGAACCAGGGTGTAATTCGCATCGCCGCGCACCAGCTGACTCCAGACAAACACCATGGCTGTACAGGGCGCTACCCCCAGTAGAATCATTCCCGCTACGTACTCTTTGGCGCTCTGGGGATCGACCCAGCCCGCAAAAACAACCTCAAAGAAAAACACACCCAAAGCCGCCATGGTGAAGGGCTTGATCAGCCAGTTCACCACCAAAGTAACGCAGAGACCTTTGGGCTTTTTACCCACATCCTTGAGCGATGCAAAATCGACGCTCACCATCATCGGGTAGATCATCACCCAGATAAAAACAGCGATCACCAGGTTAACGCTGGCATATTCCAAAGCGGCAATAACTTGAAATACCCCCGGCATCACGACGCCCAGCGCAACACCGGCGACAATGCACAGACCCACCCACAGGGACAGATAGCGCTCAAACAGGCCCATGGTTGACGGCGACTCCCCGGTCACAGCAGATCTTCCTCAATTCGGTTTTTCAGGAGATTAAAAGCGTCATCAAAGGCTTGCCGTACCTCATCGTCCGCTCCCTCCGCTTTGGCCGGATCAGGAATACTCCAGTGCTTACGCTCAAAGCGCCCCGGAAACGCAGGACAGGTCTCCTTCGCCGCCTGATCGCAGACGGTAAGAAGGAGATCGAAGCGATGGTCTAAGAACTCGTCCCAGGACTTACTCCTGGGATTGGCGACAGGCACAGCGTGACGAGCCAAAGTTTCGAGGGACTTGGGATGGACATAACCGGCTGGAAAACTACCCGCACTTACCGCCTCGTAACGTCCCGCACCCAGGTGATTGATGAGAGCCTCAGCCATCACCGAACGGCAGGAGTTGCCCGTGCACAACACCAGTACTTTTTTCATTGACGGTTTTGCTCCATGCCCTTGTCTTTGTCCTTGTCCTTGTCCTCAGATTCGCAGAAGTTACTCAACTCGATAATGGAACACCCCGCCTCTTTGTCTTTGCGAATGTTCGCAAACGCGCCGTTACAGCAGTCTTCGACCATGAACGCGATAAGATCACGGGTTATGTCAAAGTTGGCGGAGTAAATGACGGACCGCCCCTGCTTTCGGGACGAGATGATTCCGGCGTGGGACAAATGGCTCAGATGAAACGACATGGTGTTGTGCGGCGTGCCCAGCGCTTCGCTGAGCTCGCCTGCCGCCAGGCCGTCAGGACCGGCCTGCACAAGAAGGCGAAAAGCACCGAGGCGGGTTTCCTGAGCGAGGGCTGAGAACATCGACACGGCATTACTTATTTCCATATGTCTAGAATAATCGACATATTAAGCCTGTCAAGATCTGCCACAACAATTATGCTGTGGTTCATCCCATGGAAACTCTTATCTGACCGGTATCACGCCTGCGCTGTGGCTTCGCGAGCGCCCCGCCGCGCCCAAAAATACACGCTGTAGGCCAGACCAATAGACAAAGGGGTATCGATAAACGTCGTGTAGGTAAGCCAGGTGTCCTCACTGAAAAGCGTTGCCACAAAGTAGTTGGCCCCGGCCATGAACAAGCCGAGCAGCCCAAGACCCAAAGCCATGCGCCCTGCATCTATGGGCTCGGGCATATAACGCTGCATCCTCTCCCCAAAATACTGACCTTTGCGGATTGCGCCATCGGTAAAAAACAGCAGGGCCGAAGCGACTCCCAGAATCGTGCTCTTCATCTGCACCATAAAATCACTCTGGAACGCCAGAGAGAACAAAGCAGAGACCAGAAGCATCACCGTCCCGAACACCGCAAAGCCCCCCAGAAGATCAACGCGAATAAAACGTTGCGCCGTAACCAGCGCCAGCCCTGCTCCCGCTCCAATCAACGCAGCGAGCGTGAGATTGCCGGTGAATTTTCCCACCAGAAAAAACAGGGCACCAAGACCGATGTCAGCATAGATCGAATATTTGTTGCGCTCCCAGCGCGCCGCAGCGGCTTTCGCGACCTCGGGGTCCTGAGTGGGCAGCGCCTTAAGAAAGCGCGATTCCTCGGCAAAGTGAATACTCGTGTCCGGATGGCTCGCGTAAACCGGTTGCCCATCAACAAAGGCCTCTATACCCACCGACAGCCAGTTGATGTAGCCCACCTCTACCCGAAGCTCCGCGTCGTTGCCCTCGCTGGAAAGAATCGCGCGATGCACTGGGTTGCGATACCCGGCAGAAAACACAAGCTCCTGACTGTCCTGAAGCTCCCCATCGATAAACAGACGGGATTGCATGCTTTGTAAACCCACGCTGACCTCAACGAGGCAGGCGTGAGTGTCATAGCTGAAGGGTCGCTGATAGGTCCAGAAACTCATTTAGAAGTCGCGCCTTTTCACTGACTACCCAGAGAAGAGAAAAGTCTAAGTGGTTTTTTGGCAGACGCCAAAAAACACTACACACAAACCTGATTTTGCTCCGACGACCATTGCCCCAACTGTCTGCTGACCTCCTGAGGCAGAACAAACCACCGCAAGGCCTCGGCGGCTTGGGATAGCGCTAACGCATAGTGACGTTCCTGACGCCGGGTGCGAAGCAGTTCATCGAGCGCTCGCTCCCATTGGCCATCCAGGGGCACGGGCCGCGATTCTCTGTCATCGTCACTTAATGGGGAAGACAGAAAATCGTGAGTCTGAAGATCAGAGGGAAGATTCATGGGCTGCCCCTGATAACGCCACACTCCAGTCTCTTCATCGAATTCATAGAAAGGGAGCATGCGCCAGCCATGGTCCGCCACCAGCGCTAAGGCATTCAAGAGATAATCGAACTCGGCATCGCTTATAAAGTAGTTGAAATTCAGCCTCACCCAGCCCGGTCGCAACACACCGGCTCCGCGCTGAATCTCTTTCTCCAGCGCCCGGCTGTATTGCCGATCCATGGCGAGCAGGCTGTGACCATAGGGTCCGGCGCAGGAACATCCACCGCGAACCTGAATCCCAAAAAGGTCATTGAGAAGCGCCACGACAAAACCATAGTGGAGATCTTTTTCCCCATGCTTGAAACGTAAGGACATGATGGACACGCGCGGCACATCACCGCATCCCAACACTTCGATGTTCGGACATTTAGCGAGAAAATCCGTGGCGCGTTTGAGGTAATCGGCTTCCCGTCGTTCTATTTCATTAGTACCCACTGCCTGCTGCAGCTTGAACACCAGACCCGCGCGAATCGACTCTCCTATTGCCGGGGTTCCTCCCTCCTCCCTGCGCTCAATATCTTCGATGTAACTGTGACCCTCAGGCCTCACGTAACTCACAGTGCCTCCGCCGACGGTGGACGGCACGGAGTTAGTGAAAAGCTGCTGTTTTGCAACCAAGACGCCAGGCGTACCCGGGCCGCCGATGAATTTGTGGGGAGAGATAAACACCGCGTCTATAGCTGCGGGCCCATTCATGTCGATGGGCACATAGGGCGCGGCCGCAGCATAGTCCCAAAACGCCAGGGCATCGTGGTCTTTCAAAAGTCCGGTTACGTTCAGTACGTCGGTGCGAATACCCGTGACATTGGAGGCCGCCGAAAAGCTGCCGATTTTTACCGGTCTGTGGTGATACTCCTCCAGCTTCTCTTCCAGCGTGTTTTCGCACAGCTGCCCTTCCTTTGTGAGCGGAATCACCACCACCTCGGCTACAGATTCCCGCCAGGGCAGCTCGTTGGAGTGATGTTCGTAAGGTCCCACAAAAACCACAGGCCGTTCGTCGACGGGAATTTGAGCCGCGAGGTCAAAGCGGCGATCCAGGTCGTGGGGCAAACGCATTTGCAGAATATCGATGAGCTTGTTGATCGCAGCAGTAGCACCCGGACCGCAGAAAACCACGCGATCATCCTGACCGGCGTTAACTGCCCTGCGAATCTCGTCTCGGGCCTGTTCGCGAAGCGCCGTGGTCTGCGCGCCGCTAAAAGAGTTCTCGGTATGGGTGTTGGCGTAAAACGGCAGCACCTCATCGCGAATGTAGTCTTCAACAAAGGTCAGGGAGCGTCCGGACGCCGTGTAGTCCGCATACACCAGCGGTTTTACGCCGAAGGGAGTGGTGATAGCGGTGTTCGCACCGATAACCGAGTTTCTGATGTGTTCTACAAGCTGATCCATTGATGCCACCCATTAAAGCATTTGAGAATTCTATTCCTTAGGAGACGAAATATGATCTCTAATTGGGTCGTTAATTTATTTAAATTCGAAACTTTGTTTCACCATGCCTACCAATATCGTGATTTAATTCCGCACCAGCTGCATACGACTCCCAAACAAGGCTATTTCCGTGGACAAAACAGACCGTTTGATTCTGACCCGCCTCCAACGAGACGCCTCTTTGTCCGTCGCTGATCTGGCGGAACAGGTGGGAGTGTCCAAATCCGCCTGCTGGCGACGCATCCAGAAGCTGGAGGATCAGGGCATTATTCGGGGCCAGGTCACCCTGCTGGACCCGGTGGCTGTGGGACTCAGCCTCACCGTCTTTATTTCTATGAAAACGAACCAGCACAACCGTGAATGGGCCACACAGTTTCGAGACGTTGTGGAAGGCATTCCGGGAGTACTGGAGGTCTATCGTATGGGGGGCGACATCGACTATCTCATCAAGGCGGTAGTTGCCGATATGCCCGGCTACGACAGCTTGTATCAGGAGCTCATCAAGGCAGATCTTTTTGATGTGACCGCCAGTTTTGTGATGGAGAGCATCAAGGAGACATCTGAGCTACCGCTGTAAGGAATCATCGCTACGGACACATCTACATCGACAACGATTAATTAATTGATAGAGTCAATTATTGACCCTATGATGTATATGTAAGGCCTTAATCGATTGTCACATCAAAAGGGCATTCAAAAAGCATGAGCGATAAGGGTTCGATCGGTGGGAGCACGGGCTACTGGCTGACGCGCGTCACTCGGTCCATGGAACAGGACTTCGAAATCCGCCTTGCCCCCCTGGGTATCACGCGGGCAGCATTTGCCGTTCTCAGCGCAATCCAAAACGACAACAAAACGACACCGGGCGATCTCGCACAGTTTCTTGGCGTGAATGGCGCCGCCATCACCCGGCATCTGGACAGAATTGAAAAGCTGAAGTTCATTGAGCGCACTCCCAGCGCTTCGGATCGCCGCTCCACTGTTATTGCCGTGACCAAAGAGGGCCGCAATGCAGTTCGCCGCGGACATGCTGCCTCGAAATCCACCAACAAAAAATTCACAGTGGATTTCAGCGAGGAGGATATTCAATGCCTCCATGCTTGCCTCCAAAAGATGCTTGGCAGGTCTGAGAATCCCCTACCGGACCTGTAGAAACTGCGAGCCTGTGAGCAAAAAAAACACCCATCACTTCATCAGTGCAGTGTTTTGCGTCATGCGTCACGGAGCCCATTGCACGCAGGATTAGCTTAACGATAGAACCGCATAGCAAGGAACGGAGATCGCGACATGCATCAATCAAGTAACCACGCTGTCGCATCGCGGTCTCCAGCCCGACACTCCGCCCCCTCGAAGACGCATTTTGTCCGCAGCAGTTCCCTACGACCTTTTACGAACAGTCTTGGGGCTTGGGGAGTGCCCGTAGAGCGCTGCCTCTCTAAAGCTAATCTGCCGCATTCTGAACTCATCAAAAATGAAGGACTTCTCTCACTGGTTTCCTGTTATCGCTTTCTCGAACTGGTCTCGAAGTCCGAGGACGTATCAGAGCTCGGGGAGAAAGTGGCGGAGCGAACCTCGGTGCTTGATCTGGGGGGATATGGCTCCCTGCTGGGTCGCTCTGCAACGGTCGGGGATTACATCGATCGCGGCATTCGGTTCATGGCTGATCACAGTAACCACGGCTGCACCATGTGGCTAAGTTGTGAAGAGGACTCGGTTCGCATCCATCAGCGCATGGCCCTGGGTGATGGCATAGGCCCGGCGATTGTCGATGCTTACACCTTGGTGATGACTATCAACACGTTGCGGCAATGGCTTGGCCCACAGTGGATTCCCAATGACCTGGCGCTGCGGAGCGGCACCGCAGAGCTTCTGGGAAGCTGGCTATCCGAAGCGTCTCCCGGGAACCTGCGTACCCAGCAGCCGCACACATCGTTCACGGTGCCCCGCCGAGCGCTGGGCCTGCCCGTATCGCAGTGGACGCACGACGCGGTGACGCAAGCCTTTGGGTCGTCGGTGCCAGCTATGCCCGAAGGCTTTCTGGCAGCCGTGGAATATCTGGTGGAATCTCTGGACTGCGATGGCAAAGTCAGTATCGATATGCTGGCTGAGTCCATGGGGACCAGCACGCGTCATTTGCAGCGACGCCTGGCCATGGAAGGATGCAGCTACACGGAGATAGTCGCACGAACCAGGCTTTGTCGCGCCCAGCAGTGGCTTCGGGATTCGCCGATGTCGGTCGCGGAAATCGCGGCGGAGCTGGGCTACACAGATGCCTCGAACTTTGCTCGCGCATTTCGCAGGGCCAGCGGAGCGTCTCCAGCCGAATATCGCAAATGGCATGCCTTTTAGGGCACTGTTTTAGCGCACTGTCGTTAACCTAGACGAGCCCAGATATAGAACCTATCTACTGGAGCGCCTCCGCTGATTTGCGATAGGTCTCACAGGCGGCCGCTTCCGCCTCGTTATCCCCGGCCTTCTTCACACACTTTTGGTATTTTTCGACCAGCGCCAATCGCTCTTCGTTGACCTTGGCCATCGACTTGTTGGCCTTGCGCTCGGCGCCCCCACAGGCGACCGTGAGAAAGGCCGTCATAAAAATTACTGCACAGTATTTAAGTTTCATTTTTATTCCTCGACACCCCTAAACCAAAAAACCTTAACGCCAGCGAGGTGGTTTTGGAAGTCGTGCAACGCGCGCAGACCATGATTTCCATCAACGATTCATCATATTTTCGCGGCCACCCCCGTACCGAGCGTTTTTATGGCGCGAAATGACCGGCGGGATTGCCCGTTACGCGGTACGCTCATTTTGTATGGAGTCTGGGCTACACGCCGGAGGAACATGCGCTTTAGCTAGGACCATGCGTGCCGTATCACGCAACCCCGGCCTTATTAACTACTTCGATTTTGCTATCGATCATAGGGAGATAACCGGTCATGACATTGAATAAGCCACGAAACAAGCGTCTCAGGATGCACCAGTTTGCGGCCCTTACCGCGCTCCTGGGAATAACAGCGGGCGCCCTCGCCACGGAGCCGGTCACCGTTGCCAACTACGTGCGCGCCGAGTC
>NZ_CBFHZO010000077.1:0-3439 GCF_965660375.1 Congregibacter sp.
CTCCCGGCGGCCAGATCCGCCTACCTGGAGGCCTGCAACGCCGGCTCTCCGCCGGAGCACAAGCAATGGTCACACCCGGCGGTTTACTGGGCCGGCCGGGACAGCGGCTGGCAACAGCTGGCCACCAGCACCGAGGCCCAAAGCTGGCCGCTATTTAAGCGCCATTACCAAAACCGCTGTGCAACGCTGCTCTCGGGAAAGGAAATACCCCCGGTGCCGGAACCCGAAAAAAACCGCCTGGCTTCGACGGCACTGGAAGGGGAAGCAGCGCTTGCGCAGCTGCAACGCCTGAAAAACGACAACGACTTATAGGAACCCCGCATGCTGAACGTCCATCATTCTTTTCGTCGCGGAGCCGCCCTCGCGCGCTTCTGCCTGGGTGCTCTGACAGGTCTGGCCTGCGGCTTCGCGTTCGCCCAAGCCATTCCCGACGGCGAAAATCCGGCAACCCCATGGAACTGGTCTGACGAGACCGTCTTCAATGCGGTGAATCAGGTGCGGGCGGGGAAAGATCTCACACCGGAGCAGTGGCCCGGTGGAGCCCGGGTGGCGGTGCTTCTGTCCTATGACGTGGATAACGAGACGGTCATGGGTCTACGCACCGGAGACGTGAGCATTGGTCCGTTGTCTCAGGGCCAGTACGGTCACCGCGTGGCACTGCCGCGCATCGTCAAACTTATGGATGACGAAGCCATTCCCTCGACCTTTTTCTTTCCCGCCTGGAGCCTGAAAATTGCGCCGGAGCAGGCCGCCCTGATCAACGCTTCGGGCGACCATGAAATTGCTGTCCACGGCTGGATCCATGAACGGAACACCCGCCTGGATGCGGCCACGGAAGCGCGGCTGCTCGCGCAGGCGATGGATACCATCGAGGAGATCAGCGGTCAGCGTCCCGTGGGCTACCGCGCGCCGTCGTGGAACCACAGTCCCGCCACGCTCTCCACCGTCCGGGAGATGGGCTTCCTCTACGAGAGCTCGCTCATGCACGACGATCGGCCCTACGAACTGGTGCAGGACGGAGAGCCCACGGGCCTGGTAGAACTGCCCGTGGACTGGATTCTGGACGATGCGCCCCTGATGAATCCCCTGGGCAACCGCTATATGAACCCCCGGGACATCATGCAGGTGTGGATTGATGAATTTGACAAGGCCTGGGAGGAAGGCACGCTGTTCCTTCTCACCCTGCACCCTCATGTCAGCGGCCACCGCTCGCGCATCGTGGCCCTGGAGGGACTCATCGAGCACATCAAGGCCAAGGGTGACGTATGGTTTGCTACCCACGAAGAGGCCGCACGCTATGTGCGAGCTCAGGCTGACATGGATTGACTCCTAGAGTCAGTACCCGTCGGAGTAACCGCCCGACGCGCCCCGGGCGAGATTTTCAAAGCGGGTGTATTCGCCAAAGAACGCGAGGCGACAGGTACCGATGGGGCCGTTTCGCTGTTTGCCGATGATGATCTCCGCGGTGCCTTTATCTGCGGAGTCGGGGTTATAAACCTCATCACGATAGATAAACATAATCACATCCGCGTCCTGCTCGATGGCGCCGGACTCCCGTAGATCTGAATTCACCGGTCGCTTGTTGGGACGCTGTTCCAGCGAACGGTTGAGCTGGGACAGGGCAACCACAGGGCAGCGAAACTCCTTGGCGATGGCCTTGAGACTCCGCGAAATCTCCGAAATCTCCGCGGTGCGTCCTTCGGAAGCTCCGGCAACCTGCATAAGCTGCATATAGTCGATCATGATCATGGCGATGTTGCCATGTTCGCGCTTTACCCGTCGGGCGCGGCTGCGAACCTCCGTGGGCGTCAAAGCCGGCGTGTCGTCAATGAGCAGCCCGGTGTTCTTCAGCTTTCCGACGGCGCCAGACAGGCTCTCCCAGCCGGCCTGATCCAAACGCCCCGTCCGCACCAGCGTCTGGTCGATACGACCAATCGATGACAGCAGACGCATCATCAGGGCCTCGGCGGGCATCTCCATGGAAAACACCAGCACCGGATCCGATTGTGCGAGGATCGCGTTCTCCACAAGGTTCATGGCAAAGGCGGTTTTACCCATGGAAGGGCGTCCGGCCACTATCACCAGATCAGACTTTTGTAGACCCGACGTGTACTTGTCAAGATCGATATACCCCGTGGTCAACCCCGTAATATCGCCGCCGCTGTTGCAGAGCTCCTCGATGCGTTGCACCGTCTCCGTGAGCAGCGCGCCCACCTCCTGGGGTCCCCCAGCTTTCGGGCCCTGCTCCCCGATCTGCATGATGAGACGCTCGGCCTCATCGATGAGCTCCGCGGAGCTTCGACCTTCGGGAGTAAAACCGCTATCGGCAATTTCCTGGGCTGCCTCGATGAGACTCCTGAGCGCCGAGCGCTCGCGCACCACCTGGGCATAGGCACGAATATTCGAAGCACTGGGCGTGTTCTCGGCAAGCTCCGACAGGTAGGCGTGCCCCCCTGCGGCATCCAGCTCACCGCTGAGTTGCAGCTGATCGGCAAGAGTCACCACATCAACGGGCTGCGCAGCTTCGGCGAGGTGGCGTATCTGACGAAAGATCAGCCGGTGATCGGGTCGGTAAAAGTCTTCAGGACTTACCATCTCGGCGACGCTGTCCCAGGCATCCTGGGAGATCATCAGACCGCCGATAACGGACTGCTCGGCTTCAATGGACTGCGGCTGGAGCTTGATGCGGGCGACATCCCCGTCGTAGGGACGGTTGGACTGGGATTGTTGTGCGCCCCGGGGGTATTGGGGTTGTTGTGGGCTACTTTCTGCCATCAGCGGGCCTTGCCGGCGCAGGGCCGTCCAGAGTAGCCCAAATTACGAAAGGTAAAAAGCAAACGCGGCCCGAAAGCCGCGTTTTATTCGGGAGGTCCTGATTCTAGAAGTACCGGAGCCCGAAGCTATCGCTCCGGCGGCAGTTACTCAGGAACGACAGCCAGGGTGACGTCGGTCATTACATCAGGGTGAACCTGAATCGCAATGCTGTATTCACCCGTTTCACGAAGCGCACCTTCCGGCAATCGAACTTCCGCTTTGTCGATCTCACAGCCCGCCGCAGTCACGGCATCAGCAATATCGCGGGTGCCGATAGATCCGAACAGCTTACCCTCTTCACCGGCATTGGCCTCGATGGTGATCATGTCCAGTGCCGCGAGCGCTTCCGCTCGTTTCTCGGCCGCTGTGAGTGCCTCCGCCGCTGCGCGCTCTAGTTCAGCGCGACGCGCTTCAAACTCTTTCACGTTAGCATCGGTCGCGGGCACCGCTTTGCCCTGAGGGATCAGAAAGTTACGGCCATAGCCAGCCTTAACGGTAACTTTGTCACCCAGGCCGCCGAGGTTGCCGATGTTTTCCAGCAGAATAATGTCCATGGTTTGGTCCTCTGTATCAGTGCTCTTAAGCACTGCTATCTCAGTAGTGCGAATTAATCTTTTTTGTCGTC
>NZ_CBFHZO010000078.1:0-11820 GCF_965660375.1 Congregibacter sp.
GGCTTCCATAACAAGATGGAAATGATGAGCAGACGAGCGTATGGATTTAGAAATTTTGAGAATTATCGACTGAGAGTCTTAACCCATTGTGGTTGGGATGGCATTATCAACCGAGTTTAGTGAAAACCGGTGCATCCCCCTTTAAGTGGGTAGAGCCAAAGATCCCGCCGCGACCACGGATGCTGGCTGGACAGACTATGAAGGAGATTAAAAAATCAGAAAAATGGTCGGGACGGCAGGATTTGAACCTGCGACCACCACACCCCCAGTGTGGTGCGCTACCAGGCTGCGCTACGCCCCGATCGGTAGACACCGACAAGCTAGTGAGAACTCACGTTGCCTGCCGAGGGCGGCATTATACGCAAGAAATTGATCGTGACAATGGATGTGTGCGAGTCTCTGAGCACTTCTACAGGGGCCGGTCGAGCATTGGATAGTGCGGAAGGTAGTGCGGAAGGTAGTGCGGAAGGTAGTGCAGCAGATGGCGCAGCAAACTCAGCGGCCGTGCTTATCGATCAGCGGCCAGGTTTTAGCAGTTCGAGCAATTCTTCCAGGTCGTCGATGGTTTCCTGGATCACGGCTTCGATGTGGGTGGGATGCACGCCGCGAGTCTTCTCATCGGTCATGCGCTGTCGTGCCCCGCCGATGGTGTAGCCGTCATCATAGAGCAAGGTGCGAATCTGTCGGATCGTGAGCACATCTTCGCGCTGATAGTAGCGTCGATTGCCGCGACGCTTGACGGGTTTAAGCTGGGGAAATTCCTGCTCCCAGTAGCGAAGTACGTGAGGCTTAACGGCACAGAGTTCGCTGACTTCACCGATCGTGAAGTAGCGCTTTCCCGGAATTGCCGGTAGCTCGTTATTGTGACTCGGTTCCAGCATATTCTTCTACTCTGGCCTTGAGCTTCTGCCCTGGCCTGAAGGTTACCACTCTGCGTGCGGAAATCGGAATCTCTTCACCCGTCTTTGGGTTACGTCCGGGACGCTGGTTTTTATCACGCAAATCGAAATTGCCGAAACCCGACAGCTTGACCTGTTCGTTGTTCTCCAGGCAGACGCGGATTTCCTCAAAAAACAGCTCGACTATTTCTTTCGCCTCGCGCTTGTTCAGCCCGAGTTCCTCAAATAACCGCTCTGCCATTTCGGACTTGGTCAGTGCGCTCATGTTCAACCGTCCCGGTGAGACCTTGCCTGGAAACCTTGAGGTTAAGTAATAGTGCTAACCACGAAGCTCCGCTTGATAGTTTTCTTTCAGTGAATCAACGACTTGCTGGATACACGTGTTGACCTCATTATCATCAAGGGTGCGCGAATGATCCTGAAAAGTCAAACCCAGAGCGACACTTTTTCTTGCAGGATCAATACCTTTGCCCTCATAGACATCAAAGAGGGTTAAGTCTTGAAGGTAAGCGCCTGCGGTAGCTCGCACATTGGCTAGAAGTTCGCCAGCTTTGACTGTTTTGTCGACGATCACCGCAATATCGCGACGCAATGCCGGATAACGGGAAACCGGGGTAAAGGCTGGAATGGTCGCCGCACGCAGCATCTCCAGATCCAGTTCAGCGACCACGACGGGAAGGTCGAAGTCCATTTCTTTTTGCAGCGTGGGGTGCAGTACACCCACAAACCCAACAGTCTCGTCACCACGCTTCAGCCAGGCTGTTTGCCCGGGATGCATACCACTGCGCTCTCCGGCTTCAAAACGGAAGGACGCGGTATCGCCAGTCAGCTCCAATAGCGCCTCGACGTCCCCCTTGAGATCATAAAAATCCGCGTTACGGCCAGGATCAGCCCAGCCCTCGGCGGCCAGTGATCCACAGACGAGCATCGCCAGTCCAGGCCGCTGACTGAGACCGTCGGCCCCGGGAACAAAGCGGAGCCCGGTCTCAAACAGCCGCACCCGCGGCTGCTGACGTTTGACGTTGTGTTGCGCGGTTCGCAGCAGGCCGGCCAGCAGACTGCTGCGCATTACGGCGTGCTCGGGTGAAATGGGGTTGTTGAGTTCTACCGGCTCTATTGCCGGATCGAGTTGTTTTTGGATACCGGCGTCTACAAAGCTGTAACAAATCGCTTCAAAGTAATCCCGCGCCACAAGCGTCCGACGCAGCTGCTGGAGGCGCAGCTTCTCCTCCGGAATGGCGGGCAGCACCACATCTGCACGGATGCGCGTCACCGGCAGATTGTTGTAGCCGTAGACCCGGGCCAGCTCTTCAAGGAGATCGGCCTCGATACGCAGATCAAAACGCCAGCTGGGTACCGCACATTCCCAGCCACCCTCCACCGCGGTCACGTCGAGACCCACACCGCGAAGAATGCGTTCTACTGCCTCGGGCTCGATGGTGACGCCCAGGAGGCGCTCGATGCGCGCTGCGCGAAGGTAGATCGGTGCCGGCGCCGGCAGGTCAGCTTCTGAGACCGCCTCGGTTATGGGACCTGCCGCACCACCTACGATCTCCAGCAGCAGCTCTGTGGCCCGCTCCAGGGCACGACGCTGGAGCTCAAAATCCACGCCGCGCTCAAAGCGGTGCGAAGAATCCGTATGCAGACCAAAGGCCCGCGCCTGGCCGCTGAGGGGCACCGGCGCAAAGAACGCCGACTCCAGAAGAAGTCGCGTGGTGCCCTCACCCACGGCGGAATCCGCTCCACCCATGATGCCTGCAAAAGCCAGGGGTCTCTCGTGGTCGGCGATCACCAGGTTGTCGCTACCCAGCGTGATTTTCTGGTCGTTCAGCAGCTCCAGGGACTCCCCCGGAGTCGCCTCGCGCACCACGATGCCTCCGTTGATCTTGTCCAGATCGAAGGCGTGCATGGGCTGTCCGAATTCCAGCAGCAGGTAATTGGTGATATCCACCGCAGCATCAATGCTGCGCACGCCGCAGCGACGGAGCTTCTCCTGCATCCACAGGGGTGATGGCCTGCTCAGGTCCACGCCATCGATCACGCGGCACAGATAGCGGGGGCAGCGCTCTTTTGCGCGCAGATCTACCGTCACCGCCTCATCAGTTGCAACTGTTTGAACGTTTTCCGGCGGTGTGCAGACCGCCAGGTCGTTGAGGAGACCCACCTCCCGCGCAATACCTGCCATACCCAGACAATCTGAGCGATTAGGCGTGAGACCAATCTCGATGCTCACGTCATCGAGCTTAAGGTATTCCCGAAGATCAGTGCCCACGGGAGCATCGCCCGGTAGCTCCAGGATGCCATCCTTCTCGTCGGACAAACCCAGCTCGGACGCTGCGCACAGCATTCCCTGGGATTCTACGCCGCGAAGTTTGGCAGCCTTAATCGCAAAATCACCGGGGAGCATGGCTCCCACGACCGCCAGCGGTGTTTTTAGCCCCTGGCGGGCATTGGGTGCACCGCACACGATCTGTAATGGAGAACCGTTACCGGCATCCACGGTACACACACGCAGCTTGTCCGCATCCGGGTGCTGCACCGCCTCGGTGATCTCCGCCACAATCACGCCCGTGAAAGCGCCGGCGACGGGCTCGATGGCATCCACCTCGAGACCTGCCATGGTGATCTGGTGTCCCAGGGCTTCGGTACTGAGCGCGGGGTTAACCCACTCGCGCAGCCATTGCTCGCTAAATTTCACTGATTATTTCCTTCTTACCAAAACACTGCAGCGCGGTTGTCAGGAAAAACCGCGCGAGCTCAATCGCCGTCAAAACTGCGCCAGGAAGCGCAGGTCATTTTCAAAGAACAGTCGTAAATCGTTTACGCCATAGCGAAGCATGGCCAGACGCTCCACGCCCATGCCGAAGGCAAAGCCGGAGTAGCGCTCGGGATCAATGCCCGCCATCTCAAATACCCGGGGGTGCACCATGCCGCAGCCCATGACTTCCAGCCAGCCGGTGTGGCTGCAAACACGACAGCCCTCACCACCGCAGTGCACGCACTGGATATCGACTTCGGCGCCAGGCTCTACAAAGGGGAAGTAGGAGGGGCGAAAGCGCACGGCGAATTCTTTCTCAAAAAACACCTGCAGAAACTGCTCGATGAGCCCCTTAAGGTCCGCAAGACTTGAATGCTCATCGACCAGCAGGCCCTCGACCTGATGAAACATTGGCGTGTGGGTCAGGTCTGAGTCGCAACGATAGACCCGCCCCGGGCAAATAATCCGCAAGGGCGGTTCGCTGTTCTCCATCACGCGCACCTGCACCGGGGAGGTGTGCGTGCGCAGTACCGTGGTCGGATCGATAAAGAAAGTGTCATGCTCCGCGCGGGCAGGATGGTGAGGCGGGAAATTCAGCGCCTCAAAATTGTAGTAGTCCTGCTCAAGCTCGGGGCCGTCGGCAACGGAAAAACCGGCGGAGCCAAAGAACTCTTCAATGCGCTCGATGGTGCGACTGATGGGATGTATGCGACCACCGCCCACGGAGCGACCCGGGAGCGTGACGTCAATGGACTCCCTCGCCAGACGCGCACTGATAGCGGCTTCTTCCAAAGCCGCTTTGCGCTCACCGATGAGTGCCTGCATCTCCTGCTTGACGACATTGATCTGCGCGCCCGCCGCCGGTCGCTCCTCTGCCGACAGCGAAGACAAGCCTTTGAGGAGCGCCGTCAGCGCCCCCTTCTTGCCCAGATAGTCGACCCGGGCTGCTTCCAGCGCTGGTACATCCGGCGCCGCATTAATTGCCCGGCGCGCCTCGTCGGCAAGTTTCTCAAGATTTTCCATGCTCAACTGTTACCCGTAAGAACACTCTTGTAAGGCCAAAAAATAAGGCCACAAAAAAAGGGAAAAGGCTGGGCCCTTTCCCTTTGATTTTCCGTGTTGCAAGCCCTACCGCTGTCGCGGCGGGATTGAGACCGCCAGGGGCTTAGGCAGCCAAAGCTGCTTTGGCTTGCTCCACGACTGCTGCAAAAGCTGGCTTATCGTGCACGGCGAGATCCGCCAATACGCGACGATCCAAACCGATCTCGGCTTTCTTGAGGCCATTGATCAGCTTGCTGTAAGTCAAACCATTCGCACGGGACTGGGCGTTGATACGCGTGATCCACAAGGTACGGAACTGACGCTTGCGCTGACGACGGTCACGGTAGGCGTACTGACCTGCCTTGGTGACGGCCTGCTTGGCTACGCGAAAGACGCGCGAACGCGCTCCGTAATAACCTTTGGCTTGCTTCAGAATTTTCTTGTGTCGGCGATGAGCGACGACACCACGTTTTACGCGAGGCATAGTTTTCTCCTGTCCTTAATAAGCCGCTTAGCGTGCCCGCAACATGCGGTCGATGAGCACTTTGTCACTGTCGTGGATCATTGAAGTTCCACGCAGCTGGCGCTTACGCTTGGTGGTCATTTTGGTCAGGATATGGCTCTTATGCGCACTCTTGCGCTTGTAGCCGCCTGCGGTTTTTTTGAAGCGCTTAGCCGCTCCGCTGTGAATTTTTGCTTTAGGCATTTCTCATACTCCGCATTGGGTCCAACCTTACACAACGGCTCCCTTGTGGGGCTTTCCGCGAGTAAACAGCCGGAACTCACATCAAATTAAATGATCCAGGGCATTCACGGGCCGCTAGCCATTCTTCCTTTTCGGGGCGATTACCATGGTCATCTGCCGGCCTTCCATTTTCGGAAACTGCTCGACACCGCCAAGTTCCGCAAGATCGGCTTCCACTCGCTTGAGCAGCTCCATGCCTATCTCTTGGTGAGCCATTTCACGACCGCGAAAACGCAGCGTGACTTTGGCCTTATCCCCGTTCTCAAGAAAACGCACCAGGTTGCGTAGTTTTACCTGGTAGTCTCCTTCCTCCGTCCCTGGACGAAACTTCATTTCTTTAAGCTGCGTACGCTTTTGCTTCTTCTTCTGGGCGTTTTTCTGTTTCTTCGCCTCGAAGATATGCTTGCCGTAATCCATGACCTTGCAGACCATGGGATCCGACTGATCCGCAATCAGTACAAGGTCCATGCCGGCGGCTTCTGCCGCCGCCCGTGCCTCGGCCAGGGGCACAATGCCCACCTGCTCGCCTTCTGCACCCACCAAACGGACCTTATCCGCGACTATTTCGTCATTGATAAGGGATCTTTTGCCCTTACCGCTATCTTTGCTGATTGCTGTTCTCCAATTCTGCGCTCCGGTTAGGGAGCCTTAAATCAATCCTTCGCTTGAAGACCTTCGCTTCCGCTTACGATTTCTGAGCGTCACCGACAGCTACGCTGCCATGGAGCGCTACGTCACGGTCAAGGACTTCTGCGAATGCCTCAATGGACATCGTTCCGAGGTCCTCACCATTACGCGACCGCACGGCCACTGTCTTCGCTTCGACTTCTTTTTCGCCCACCACGATTAGGTAGGGAACGCGCTGGATTGTATGCTCGCGGATTTTAAAGCCGATTTTCTCGTTTCTCAAGTCCGAAAAAACACGAAAACCCTTGTTTTTCAAGGAATCTTCCACAAATTGGACGTATTCGTCCTGCTTTTCGGTGATATTCAGTACCACGGCCTGTTTTGGCGCAAGCCAAACGGGGAATGCGCCCTCGAAGTTTTCGATGAGAATTCCGATAAATCGCTCGAAAGATCCCAGTATCGCGCGGTGCAACATCACCGGTGTTTTGCGCGATCCGTCCTCGGCAACGTACTGGGCCTCCAGTCGACCGGGCATGGAAAAATCCACCTGCACGGTGCCCATCTGCCAGACTCGACCGATACAGTCTTTAAGAGAGAACTCGATCTTGGGGCCATAAAAGGCCCCCTCTCCGGGAAGCTCCTGCCAATCCAGTCCCTGGGCATCCAGGGCATCGGCGAGGGCTTTCTCGGCACGATCCCAGTCCTCGTCGGACCCCACCCGCTTGGACGGACGGGTAGAGAGACGATAAATCACTTCGTCAAAGCCAAAGTCCTTATAAACCGCATGGAGAAAATCGATGAAGGTCGATACCTCCGGCTGAATCTGCTCCTCGGTGCAAAAGATATGCCCATCGTCCTGGGTAAAACCGCGCACACGCATGATGCCGTGGAGCGAACCCGAAGGCTCATTGCGGTGGCAGCTACCAAACTCCGCCAGACGCAGGGGCAGATCACGATAGGAGCGCAGCCCCTGATTAAACACCTGCACGTGACAGGGACAGTTCATGGGCTTGACCGCAAACTCCCGGTCATCCGCCTGGAGCATAAACATGTCATCCCCGAACTTGTCGGCGTGGCCGGATTTTTCCCAGAGGGACATATCTACGACCTGGGGCGTTTTGATTTCCTGGTAGCCATTCGCGCGCTGTTGCTCGCGCATGTATTGCTCAATCACCTGATAAATGGTCCAGCCCTGGGGGTGCCAGAACACCATGCCCGGTGCTTCTTCCTGGGTGTGGAACAGATCCAGCTTCTTGCCGATCTTGCGGTGATCGCGCTTCTCGGCCTCTTCGATGCGGTGCAGATACTGCTTGAGCTGCTTTTTATTGGCCCAGGCGGTGCCATAAACGCGCTGCAGCATCTCGTTGTTGGAATCGCCACGCCAGTAGGCGCCCGCCAGCTTGGTCAGTTTGAAGGCGCCCAGTTTCCCTGTGCTGGGCACGTGGGGTCCGCGACAGAGATCCATCCACTCGCCCTGACGATACAGTGATATCTCTTCACCCTCGGGAAGATCGCGAATGATCTCGACCTTGTAGCTTTCGCCCATTTTTTCGAACGCGGCAGCGGCGGCATCGCGATCCATGACGATGCGCTCCACGCCCAGATCTTCCGCCACGATCTCCGCCATGCGCGCTTCTATCTTGGGCAGGTCGTCCGGGGTGAACTGGTGCTCTCCCGCAAAGTCGTAGTAAAAGCCGTCCTCGATGACGGGGCCAATGGTGACCTGGGTACCGGGAAACAAGTCCTGTACGGCCATGGCCAGCAGGTGGGCGGTAGAGTGACGAATGATCTCCACGCCCGCTTCGTCGCGCTCCGTGATAATCGCTAAAGCGGCATCGGCGTCTATGCTGAAGCTGGTATCGACCTCACGGCCATCAACCACACCGGCCAGGGCGGCTTTTGCCAGGCCCGGTCCGATATCCGCAGCGACCTGCGCGACCGTCACGGGGTTGTCAAATTGTCGTTGGCTGCCATCAGGCAAAGTAACGGTTGGCATCTTGTGCGTCTCCTTCAGTGGTGGCCCCCACGAAAGGCCACGTGATTTCGATGGAGATAGAACCCCATCGCGGGGCGCGCATTCTGCCCCAGAGCCGCAGGAGATTAAAGAGAAGAAGTACCGCCACCGAGCTGTTAGAGTTTTGCCCTGCCTTTCTCGCCACGGATCTTACCCATGACTCACCTTGTACGCCTCGTTCTCGTCTCTGTCATCGCCTCGTCCCTCATACTGACCGCGCTTCCAGCGCTGAGTAAAGGCGAAGCACAGACCCGCTGGGAGCTTATGAACCAGATCCGTCAGGAGAAGTTCGACCTGGTCCTACCAGAGGTTATGCAGGAAAACGGTGTGGAAATGTGGATTACGGTGAATCGTGAGGGTTACAACGACCCCCTTACGGAGGACTTTGGTAGAGGATATGTGGGTGGCTGGGGCTACTACATCTTCACCTACCGGGAAGAGGACTACGGTCAAGGGCGGGTCGAGCGCGTCGCGCTGGGTATCGGCACGCACCTTATCGAGGAGAACGGCGCCTATGACTACACCACCGAGGGGGAATATGATCTGGCGGCGTTCGTCGCCGAGCGCGACCCAAAGACTATCGCGCTGAATTATGCGGAGCACATCGGCGGTGCGGACGGCCTTACGCTAACGGCGTATCGACACCTCCAAAGCACCTTGGGTGAAAAATACAGCCAGCGCTTTGTATCGGCAGAGAAGCTCGCCTCGGACTTTCGCTCCCGTCGCGTGGCGACGGAGATCGCCGCCTTTGCCCGAGCGGGCGAAATGTCACGCAAAATCGCTGAAACCGCATTCTCCAATGAAGTCATCACACCGGGGGTTACCACGCTTGCCGACGTCGCCTGGTGGATGCGAGAGCAGCAATTTGCTAACAACCTGGGGACATCCTTTGGCATGCCCTCGGTATACATCACCGGGCCCGACGGCTTTGTCGCCCTGTCGGACGATCACGTCATTCAGCGCGGCGATTTTCTCGCCATCGACTGGGGCGTGGGCTACCTCAACTTTTTTACCGATATTAAACGCCAGGCCTACGTGCTCAAGGAAGGCGAAACCGAGGTCCCCGGAAGCATCCAAAAAGCCTTCGATAACGGCCGCAAAGTGCGCGACATCCTCAAGGCCAACATTAAAGCCGGCCGCACAGCGGGTGACACCTACGACCTCATGAACGACAAGATCAATGAGGCGGGCTTCAAGGTCATGGAGAAGTTTAACCAACCCACCGACGACCCCGGCGTGGTGGACGTGATCATTGGCTGTCATAGCGTAGGGAATCTCGGCCATGGCATTGGCCCGTCCATCGCCTGGTTTAACCCCGAGCGCATGAAATACATGATCCACCCGAGCAACCTCTTTTCCATAGAGCTCTTTGCGTACACGGCTATTCCAGAGTGGGGCAACAAGAAGCTGCGCGTTCCCCTGGAGGATGATGCGGTGGTCACCGAGCGTGGCGTGGAATGGGTCTACCCCGTGACCAACCGGGTCTTGGTGATTCGCTAGAACGGTTTGCTGGTAGCCAGGCCGACTCAGCTCATAAAGGTTTGCTGCTTGATCTCCGTGAGTTGATCGCGGAGCGCAGCGGCTTGCTCAAACTCCAGATTCTTGGCGTGCTCGTGCATCTGCGCTTCCATCTTATCCAGACGTCGGGACAGGGCCGCAGGCGATAGTTTGAGCAGCTCCTGCCCGTAGGCCAGGGTTTCTTCGGCGACCTTTTGCCCCTTGGCTTTGGCCTTGGTGGGCATGCGCCGGGCACCCTCCATGATGTCCTGAATGCTCTTGGTCACGCCGATGGGGGTAATGTTGTTCGCCTCGTTGAATTCAACCTGCTTACGGCGACGACGGTCGGTCTCATCGATGGCTCGCTGCATGGATCCCGTCACCTTGTCAGCATAAAGAATCGCCCTGCCCCGCAGGTTTCGCGCCCCCCGGCCGATGGTCTGGATAAGCGATCGATCGGAGCGCAAAAAGCCCTCCTTATCGGCGTCCAGAATCGCCACTAGTGCCACCTCGGGCATATCCAGCCCCTCACGCAGCAGATTGATACCCACCAGTACGTCGAACTTGCCCAGGCGCAGATCGCGAATAATTTCCACGCGCTCCACGGTGTCGATATCCGAGTGAAGGTAGCGCACGCGCACATCGTGCTCCGCAAGATACTCAGTGAGGTCTTCCGACATACGCTTGGTGAGCGTGGTGACCAGAACGCGATCGCCCATCTCCACAGCTTTGTGTATTTCACCGAGGAGGTCGTCCACCTGGGTGGTGGCCGGGCGAATTTCGATCTCGGGATCCGTGAGGCCCGTGGGTCGGACCACCTGCTCTACCACCTGGCCGGCATGAGCCTCCTCGTAGGGGCCGGGCGTCGCCGAAACAAACACCGCCTGGGGAAGAAGGTTTTCCCACTCCTCAAAGCGCAGGGGCCGGTTATCCAGGGCCGAGGGCAATCGAAAGCCGTACTCCACGAGCGTTTCCTTCCGCGAGCGGTCACCTTTGTACATAGCCCCGATCTGCGGAATGCTGGCGTGGGACTCGTCGATAATCACAAGCGCATCATCAGGCAGATATTCATAGAGGGTTGGTGGCGCTTCGCCGGGGGCTCTGCCCGACAGATAACGCGAGTAGTTCTCCACGCCCTGGCAGTAGCCCAGCTCCCGAATCATCTCAATATCATAGCGGGTGCGCTGGGACAGTCGCTGGGCTTCCACCAGTTTTTCGACGGATTTGAGCTGCTTCACCCGCTCGTCAAGCTCGACCTCGATATGTTCAATGGCATTGAGCATGATGTCCCTGGAGGTGACGTAGTGGGTCTTGGGGTAGATCGTCACCCGGGGCACCTTAGCGATAATCGCGCCGGTGAGTGGGTCAAAGAGGCTGATGTTCTCCACCTCTTCGTCGAAGAGCTCGATCCGTATGGCCTCGGCCTCCGCCTCCGCCGGGAACACATCAATCACGTCACCACGCACGCGATAGGTACCGCGGGCGAAATCAATGTCATTACGCTGGTATTGCAGCTCCGCGAGGTGCCTGAGCACCTCCCGCTGATCGATCATCTCGCCGCGGGAGACATGCATCACCATCTTGAAATAGGACTTGGGATCGCCCAGACCATAGATCGCGGAGACTGTGGCGACCACGATACAGTCCTTACGCTCAAGGAGCGCCTTGGTGGCTGACAAACGCATCTGCTCGATATGCTCGTTCACCGAGGCATCCTTCTCAATGAAGGTATCGGACGAGGGCACGTAAGCCTCAGGCTGGTAGTAGTCGTAATAGGAGACGAAATACTCCACGGCATTGTCCGGGAAGAACTCCTTGAACTCCCCATAAAGCTGGGCGGCAAGCGTCTTGTTATGCGCCATCACGATCGTTGGGCGCTGGAGTTGCTCGATCACGTGGGCCATGGTGAAAGTCTTGCCCGACCCCGTCACACCCAGAAGCGTTTGCGCCGCCAAGCCCGCATGGATACCCTCGACGAGTGACTTGATGGCGGTCGGCTGGTCTCCTGCGGGCTGAAAGGACGAATTAACTTTGAAGGGCTTGGTCATAGCAGATGCTTTTGGCGAAAAGCCCAATAGTATAATTGGTGTTGATTCCGAAGCGGAGGGTGATTAGAATCGCGCCCTCTTCGCAGAGAGTCGCATGCGGAGAGCTACTCCGCCTTAGCTCAGTTGGTAGAGCAAATGACTGTTAATCATTGGGTCGCTGGTTCGAGCCCAGCAGGCGGAGCCATATTTAG
>NZ_CBFHZO010000079.1:0-7195 GCF_965660375.1 Congregibacter sp.
TGAACGCCACAAAAAGGATCTCGACAAGCAGATTATCGGCACCGAGAGCGACTTTGGTGCGGGGAGAATCTGGCAATTGAACTCACAGGTGAGCGAAGAAGCCCAGCCCCTGGTGGACAAAATGGCAGAGCTGCTGGCACCTATCGGCGTCGCTCCGGGAAGCAGTGACTCCCCGGGCGCCGGTCCTGACCTGACGCCCCTGGTACGAGCCGGCATGCCCTCCCTCAGGCTGAATCAGGATGGCCGCGACTACTTCGATCTTCATCACACCGCGGATGACACCCTGGATAAGATCAATCCTCACAATCTGGACCAGAACGTCGCCGCTTTTGCGGTATTTGCCTGGCTGGCTGCGGATAGTGATCTTCGCTTCAAGGCGCCTTAATCAAGGCGCCAGACAAATAAGCTTGCTGCGACGGCTGAGGCCTCAGTGCGCTGAGGCCCAGTTCAGTCACCTACGCCCAGCAGCAGACTTACACAGGTAGTGGTGCTGCCGCCAAGATTAAAGGTAATCATGTTTTCGGCATCAGCAATCTGTGCGGCGCCCGCTTTACCAGTTACCTGCCGCGCGCAGTCCAACGCCATACGGACACCGGTAGCGCCTACGGGGTGACCAAGGCCGATAAGCCCGCCGCTGGCGTTTACGGGAAAGCTCCCATCCGCCGCGATGGTGCCCTCCTCCACCGCCTTCCAGGATTCACCGGGGGCGGTTAGACCGCAATGATCCAGAGCCATGTATTCCGTGATGGTAAAGCAATCGTGGGTCTCGAGGCCGTTCAGCTCAGAGATCTTTGGCACATCAGCGCGGCGCAGAGCATCGGTGATGGTATTGGCCGCGTGGGGAAACAGCAGCGGCTGCCCTTCGCTGAGCGCGAGCTTCTGCTCAAGAAGAAGCGGTGCGGAACGATGGCCCCAGCCCTTGATCCGTGGAATATCCGCGAGGGTCACGCCATTTTTCTGTGCATGCTCCCGGGCGAGGCGTTCACTCACAAGAATCACGCAGGCGGCGCCGTCGGTTATCTGCCCGCAATCCAATTTGCGCACCCGGCCTTCAATCACCGGATTGAGCTTGTCGTCGTCACTGAAGCAACCCGGGGGAAACTGCCAGTCCCGGGATTGGGCATGGGGATTGCGCCGCGCGTTGCCAAAATTAATCTCCGCAATACGCGCGAGGTGCTCATGCTGCAAACCATGACGCTTCTCATACTCTTCGCTGATGCGATCGAAGAGGAAGGGCCAGGGATAATCGCAGTCCGTTGCTTCTTCACCCTGCCACACCGCTGCGCCCAAATGCTCCGCCCCGGTTTTCCCGTCCACGTTGCGCATAAGCTCGATACCCAGAACACAGGCCACGTCATAGTGCCCCGCCTCGATATCACGCATGGCCGACAACATGGCGATGGAGCCCGAAGCGCAGGCCGCCTCATGGCGGGACGTGGGAATACCGTTCAATTCGGGAAATACATGGGCAAAAAAGCCGCCCATAAGTCCCTGGCCGCAAAAAAGATCGGCGACAAAGTTACCCACGTGTCCCACTTCTATGCGCGCAGGATCAATAGCCGCATCGCTTACCGCAGCTTCCATTACCTCACGGAACATGGCGTAGATGTCGAGACCTTCGCGGCTCCAGTTCCGGGCAAAGTCCGTCTGGGCGCCACCCAACAAGTACACCGCGCTCATGGTCTTACTCCTGCAACTATCAAATGAAAAACCTCCTCATGTTCCTGCCCTGGGCAACATCGCCGCGATGCTTTGTCTGCCCGACGCGCCGCCTGGCTACTGAACGTTTTCTGGCGCTTTGCCACACGCTCTCTAAACGCTTTCCACCCGCTGGCGAAGCTCATTGCGCAGCACCTTGCCCAGCGGATTGCGGGGCAATGCCGGAAACACCTCCAGGCGCTCGGGGAGCTTGAAGCGAGCCAGACCCTTATCGCCGAGAAATTCCCGCAAAGCTTCCAAGGTCGGGGGCTCACTAGTGGCAAGAGCCACAACGCAGGCGCAGACCCGCTCCCCCAGATCATCATCAGCGTAGGCGCAAACCGCGGCTTCTGCCAGCCCCGGCATGCCTTCCAGCAAGCTATCGATTTCACTGGGAGAGAGTTTGATGCCGCCGCGATTGATAATGTCCTTGCAACGCCCCACGATGCGATAGTGGCTGGGTTTGACCGGGCATATCTCTACGAGATCACCGCTTCGAAAGAAGCCGTCAGCGGTAAACACCCCATCACCATCGTGATTCAGATACCCATCAAAAACGCCGGGACCATCGACCACCAACTCACCGGAAACTCCGGCCTCGGTCACCGTCGCGCCGGTCTCCACATCGTCGATGCGCGTGAGCATTGCATTGGGGGCAAAGCTTTCGAAGTCTGTGCCCGCGGCCCCCAGGCGGGGAAAGAGCTGCGCGCGATCCGCCGGGGAGGGCGAATTAGCGGGCGTCGCAATGAGCCCAATGCCCTCGTTGGAGCCATAAAAATTGATGATGGGTTTATGGAAATCGCGCTCAAAAACTTCGATCATCGCAGGAGACAAAGGCACGGAACCCGAACCGATAATCCGCAGCGCCGAAAAGTCGAACTGATTCCACAGCTCCGGCTGCTGAGCGAGGCGATTCAAAAGAGGCGGTGGGGCCAGGGTGAAATTGATGGACTCTTCCTGTAACTGCCGCAGGTAAAGGGGAATATCCAGGGGATGGTGAAGCACCAGAGTGCAGTTGCACAACGCCGAGGGGAAAAGAAACCCGCCCAGGGCCGCCATATTGATCATGGGAAAGGGCGACAGTAAACGCTCACCATCCTGATATCCGGCGGCATGGGCAGTGATCTTTCCCTGGGCAATCCACATATTGTGACTTCGAGGAACCCCCTTGGGAGTGCCCGTGGTGCCGGAGGTCCAGGCAATGGTCAGAATCCCATCGGCATCACTTGCCCACTCCGGCGTGGTCGCGCTGCTCTGCTCGGCCCCGGCAAACACGTCAAGCTCTGTGAGAAGGTCAATAACGGGGGTTTCGGGGAGCACCTCCCGTGCCTGTGCTGCGAGGTCAGCGCCGCGCAGTTCACTCACCGTTATAAAAACGCTAGGGCCCAACTCATCGACAAAATGCGCAATTTCATGGGCCGCGTACTGCACCGCAATGGGCGATATCACCGCGCCCAGCTTACTGAGAGCGTAGTAGAGAACGATCAGTTCTGAGGTATTGGGGAGCTGAAGGATCACCGCATCCCCGGGTTTGATCCCGCGGGCCTGCAACGCGAGGGCGCAGGTGGAACTGGCCCGATCGAGCTCGCGAAGCGTCAGGCGGCGTGGCTGCACCCCCATGAGCGACGCCTTATCCGGCTGGTCCACCACCGCTTCCCGCTCGGGGTGGGTGTTTACATTCTTTGCGAGAAGTCCATGAAGCGTCTGCGTGCCCCAGAGACCCGAATCGTTGTAGTCCCTGGCCCTGTGCAGGCGGCTCTCTGGAATCTTAAAGAGATTCCGGGTGGCGTGACTCGAGCTATTATTCATGGAACCCACGTACCTTATTAGCGTTATCTGGCGATCGAGTCTAGGTGAGCATTAGAGACCCCGCAAGAAGTCAAAGGCTCTCGCCAATAGCAGGCGAGCGCACGGTATCGAGCGGCATTGTGGCACCTTCACTGGACGATTTTTAAGAGCCTACAAACAAAAAACCCACCTATTGGTGGGTTCTTAAAAACGTCTGGACACTACAGTCGCTTGCTAACTCTCAGCGGCAAGACTCTTCTGGCGCTCGAGTTCGGAGTTCATGTACTTGATCCACTGATCGGCATATTTCTTCGACCGCTCATCACGACCCGCCGCGCGGAAAGCATCCCGTGCCTTGGCATACTCATCGACATTGAAGTAGGCCATCCCCAGAACCAGCCGTGCGTTATCTGGTCGCTTTACGCCACCGCGATCCAAGCCCTTCGTGATCGCTTCAATAGCTTTTTGGTTCTGGTCCGCGTCCAGATAGATGTTGCCCAGTCGGGCATAGAGATCGCCATCGTCGGACATGGATGCTGCCTTTTCCATAGCAGGAATAGCGTCCTTTACTTCCTGTGCCTGACGCAGTGCCCCCGCTAACAGCTCCCAGTTTTTGGAGTTGTCCTGAACAATTTCTTCCTTCAGGCCGTCCTGCAACACGACGGCTGCCTTGTAAGGCACCTCGGCGTTCAGAAACAGGGACGCCATGTTGCGGTACTCGCCGTCCTTTTCCAGCATATCCTGAACATAAGCAGTTTCCATGGCACCCAACTGACTGGCTTCCTTGCCTTGCTCGGAATACATAAAGCTCAGCTGTACCCAGTACTGCTTTTTTGGGTAGAAGGTGATGAGCTGGCGCAGAGTATCCGTCGCCTCGTCGACCATATTGAGCTCGGCGTAAAGGAAACGCTGGAGGTTGTACCACTGCTCCTTGGGGATCTTGCCCTTGGCGTCAAAATTATCAATAGCGATATTGATATTTTTGAGGGCCGCGTTGTAATCCTTGAGTTGGTAGTAACCCTGAGCCAGCAGCACATAAGCGGTCGCGTTGGGGGTATCTGTCATCTGAAACCATTTCTGCAGGGCATCAATTCCCTCTTCCCAACGCTCCTGCACAAAGTAAAGCTGAGCGACGGTGAAACGGGTGTTGATTTCCATCGCCAGAGGGATATCAGGCTGCTTGATCACGTTCTCGTAGGACTGGAGAGCCGACGTGTAGTCTTCTTTGGAGTAGTGAATAAATGCGTACAGGTTGTAAACGTTGGCTAGCTCATAGCTGTTAAGCTCATTGTCCCGGCGGCCGGCGAGCATGGCGTCCAGGACTTCGGCTGCAGTAGCCAGATCCTTGGCTTCGGCGGCTTCCTGCGCCTCGGCGAGCTTTTCATAAACCTTGTTCCGAAGGGCGGGTGTACGCCGCGTTTCCTGCTCCTTCTTCGGCTCCGCGTCCTGCGCCTGTACCTGGGCAAAGCCGCTCACAAGGGGGCCAAGCGCTGTCTGGGAAACCACAATCTGTGCGGCAACAACGGGCAGCGCCAGCAGAAAGCTCCTGACCCCAACATTTATTGCGCTTTTTGTGAAAATCATAACCTTGCCTTCGATTGTTTCTCTGGACTGAGCCTAGGGTTTAGATGCCGTTTACTGCTCAAGCTCGTAGGTGAACTTGTTCTGTACGCCGGCCACCTCGATCGCCTCGCCGTCTACTACGCGAGGCTTGTATTTGAATTTTCCGGCCGCTTTCACGGATGCACGCTCAAAAACGCCGGAGGGGGCACAGTCAACCGGAAGGGGATCCCGAATCGACCCGCTCTTGGTGACGGTGTACTCCACGATACAATAGCCAGTGATCCCGCGGGTCTGTGCACGACGGGGATAAATCGGTGCAACCTTCACGATGGGAAGATACTCACCGTCACCAGAAGACATACCACTGCTACTGATCTGGACATCAACACCGGCATTGGGTGCAATGTTTGCGACGTCCATATCGGTGTCGAAGTCGAGCTCCAGGGGCTCCATCTCAGGCGGCGGCTCCTCGGGATCCTCGACCTTCTCGGGCTTCACTTCCTTGGTGTTAACTTCGATTTCGCGCTCGGGCACCACAATATCGGCAATCTTGCGGCCTTTCGTGTCTGTCTGCTCGTAATCTTTGTCAATAAGACTTTGCATGAGAAAGAAGAGCCCGAACGCCACAGGTATGGCGACGATGGCACCAATAAACGCACGTACAAATGAATTTCCCATAACGATTACGCCTCGTCATCCGTAGAAATACAGGGTGGCGCCGTTAACTGGTCACGGACTGCGTCGTACAGATCCTCAACCACGTAGGCGGGCGTGTCCTGATCTACCTGAATTACCATGTTTGCCTGGGGTGCTTCCTTCTTGGCGATCTCGACCAATTGGGAGGCGCGCTCCATAGGCACCTTATTCTTGTTGTAGTAGATATCACCCTTGTCATCAACCGCAAAAATGATCGTGCCGCGATCACAGGCGATGGTTGTAGTAGCCTGGGGCTTGAAAATTTCGATGCCCGGCTCTTTTACAAAAGAAGAAGTCACAATAAAGAAGATCAACATGATGAAAACCACGTCGAGCATGGGCGTGAGGTCGATCTGACCTGCTTCGCCGTCTGCGGCTTTTCGTTTGGCAGCGTTTTCTTGCAAGCTCATATTACTTACGCTCCCCGCTGGCCCAGTTGACCGCTCCGGCCCCCGCTTCGCGTGCCGCATCGGCAACGTCGACGACGGTATTGGCTTTCGCGCCCTTGTCTACCTTGATACTCACGGCCTGCTCCGGATCCGCAGCCAGAAGCCGCTGAATGTTCGCCCGCACAGCGCGTGCATCTACCCGGCGATTCTCCATCCAGATCTGATCGTCAGACTGGATGCGCACCAGAATACTCGTGGCGTCCGAGGGGTCAGAGTTGGTGTTATCGGGACGATTAATTTCGATACCCGCTTCCTTAATGAACGAAGCGACCACGATGAAGAAGATGAGCATGATAAAGACCACGTCCAGCATCGGCGTGAGGTCAATCTCAGCTCCTTCGTCTTCCTGCTTTTTAACAAGTTTGCGCATGTATTAAATACCTGTTCGTACCTGTTGCTACGGGCCAGGGGCCCGAGAATCAGTGCTTCGCGAATCAGTGATCAGACGTCAGCTGGTCCTCGAGCAATTCCTGCTCGCGATCGGCAATACGCTGAATGTAAGTGTTGGCAAACAGTCCCGAGAGTGCTGCCACCATACCCGCCATCGTGGGGATTGTGGCCCGTTCGACACCGCCTGCCATGGATTTGGCATCACCACCGCCGGTCACGGCCATCACGTTGAATACCTCGATCATGCCAGTCACCGTGCCCAGCAGCCCCAGAAGGGGACACAGGGCTACGAGCGTGGTAATCACATTGAGGTTGGCGTGAATATCTTCGCGACTAACAGACAACAGCTGATTCCGGATCTGCTTGGCGTTCCAGGACTTGCGCTCGGAGCGCGACTCCCAGGCATTGATAGTCTCAAAGACCTCTTTGCGCCACACAAAGGTGAAGAACCACAATCGCTCAAAGATCAGGGTCCACATAACGAAGACCAGAATCGCGATGAGCCAGAGCACATTCCCGCCTTTATCCATAAAGGCGAGAATGGTTTCTAGGAAGCCTCCCATGCTTAGCAGCCTCCCGCTTACTTGGAGCTGGCTTCGGAGTGCGTAGCA
>NZ_CBFHZO010000080.1:0-11036 GCF_965660375.1 Congregibacter sp.
GTAGTACTCCGCAATACGCTTAATACCACCAAGCAATCGAGATTCGATCTTTGCTCCATCACCTGAAGTTAAGTCGTAGACAGCCTTTTTATCTTCAGCCTGCGACAGACCTGCAAGTCCAAGAAGCAACACCGCACCCACTAAAAATTTAAACTTCCGCATAACTACACCCTTATAAAAAATGACGGTTTAACGCTCAGCTACGCATCACAGGGAAACAGAGGTCCAGTGCTGCACAGCGATCAACTAGTCTACTAGTCGCTGGCTCTAATCCACACAGGAACTTAGCTCCGGAGTAGCTTGGCAGCTTCATCCGGAAGCAGGCCTTCACTGTACAGAAACCCCTGCACCTGCATGGGACCTCGCTCGCGCAGAAACGCGGCCTGCTCCTCAGTTTCCACGCCCTCTGCAACGATCCCCACTTTTAACGCCCGAGCCATAGCGATAATGGTTTCTGCGATCGCGGCAGCGTCGTCGCTGGACGCCACATGGCGCACGAAAGATGCGTCAATCTTCAGCTGCGTGACCGGAAGTTGCTGCAGATACGACAGAGACGAATAGCCGGTACCAAAGTCGTCAACGGCGATACCCAGACCAAGCTCCCGCAGCGCATCCAGAACACTGGACTGCTCTTCCGGACGGGGTAACAGAGCGGTTTCGGTTAGCTCCAGCCCAAGCCAGTCTCCGTTGATGGCCTCTGCTTGAAGGACCTCCGACACGGACTCAAAAAATGTCACCTGCTGTAAGGAATTACCGCTGACGTTCACGGCGACAGGGGGCGGTTCAAGCCCGGCGCCGCGCCAAAGCTTGATTTGCCGGCACACCGCCCTAAGCACCAGGTTATCCAGCTCGGAAATCAAGCCGCTGTTTTCTGCAATCACTATAAACTCACTGGGCGGAATCGCGCCAAACTCTGGATGGTTCCAGCGAGACAGCGCTTCAAAGCCGCTAAGCTCCAGGGAATCTACGTGGAACTTCGGTTGATACACAAGTTCAAGCTCTCCTGCGGATACGGCATCGCGCAGGGCCCCGGAAAGAAGCATGTGCCGTGTCGCTTCAGCCGTCATCTCCTGGGAATAACCGCACCAGGTTGATCGGCCGGCTGCTTTAGCTTTGTACATTGCCGTATCTGCGTTGCGCAGAAGCGTTTCGCTGCTGCTGCCATCCTCGGGATAGCAACAGATGCCGATACTCGCGGACACCTGAACACGCTGCCCATCAATTGAGAACGGCGCAGTCAATGCATCAATGATTTTTGTTGCGATTATGGACGCGTTTTGACGACTTCGAACACCGGGCAAAACCGCCACGAACTCATCGCCGCCCAGGCGCGCCAGCAGGTCTTCATCTCTAAGCAGATGCTGGAGTCGCTGACTGGCTTCCCGGAGTAAGCGGTCGCCGGCACTATGCCCCAGGGTGTCGTTTACGTTCTTGAATTGATCAAGATCGATAAACATCACAATGAAAGGCTGGTGTTCCGTCGCCGAACGACCAATGCGACTGTCCATGCTTCTAATAAGCTGGTTTCGATTGGGCAGACCCGTGAGAGCATCCTGGTGCGCAAGGACCTCAAGGCGCTGCTCATTCTCCTTAATGATGGTGATGTCTGCCAGGACACCAACATAACCATCGTTCTCGCCATGGGGGCTCTTCACCTGAGACATAGTCATCCAACAAGGAAATACCCGACCATTACGATGATTACTCCAGATTTCTCCCTGCCAGCGACCTTCCCTCTCGATGACGCTTAACATCTCCTGAAAGAACTGTGGAGCGTGTAAATCTGATAGCAGCATTTGGAGCGAATGCCCCAAAGCGTCATCGCGCTCATATCCGGTGATCTGCGTGAACGCTTCATTAACATCGATAATCAGCGTATCAACCGACGTCATAATGATCGCTTCTGCAGAAGAGCTAAAAGCCTGCGCAGCGCGTCGCAGCTGGGCTTCAGCTTCGTACAGCGACGTAATGTCATGGATGCTCACCGCAACCCCGTGCAAGCCATCAGCATCCCGGTATGGCGCATAAACAATGTCCAGATAACACGGCCCTTGAGGACTGTCTCGCCACTCCTGAAAATGGACTGTCTCGCCCGCCAGCGCCTTGGCGTGTTTTCCTTCTAAAGCGCTGATTTCGTATTCATCGCCCAAGACCGCAGAGAGTTTGTGACCAACGAGGTCGGTCGGCTCTTGCCCGAGCCGGTCAGCATAAGCTGTATTGGCCAGGACATAGCGAAAATTGCTATCAACAAGCGCAACCTGGCTATCTGTGCTTCCCAACATTTTTTCCAGTATTCTTGCTTCACTCCAGGACTGACTGTTTTGCAACCAAAGACCTAGCGCGGTAGCAGCGCCCTTTAAAAACTCGGCTTCTTCCTCCACAGGAGCTGTGGCTGCATTAAAAGAGATTTCCAGCGAACCCCGGCGCTTGCCCGCAGCAACTAACGGCGCAGTCAGCACTTCGCCATCGCCATTGCCCTCCCCCATTTCCCAAACCCTGCTATCAACTGTCACCTTCGACAGGACAGACTGGGAGGACTGCATAGACGCGACCAATTGCCTTGCTACAACTGGCGCCAGCGTGTCCAAATCGGTCTCGCTCTGAGTGCAATGATATATTTCGTATAGCCCCCGGAGTTCTTTCAGCCGCTCCTGAAGGGATTCTTCGGCGTGTTTCCGAGCCGTAATATTTCGTGCGATCAGTGCAGCCCGACCCTCCTCAGTAGATGATATCCGGCACTCAAACTGCTGAGACTCTCCCTTGATGGGGAGGGCGTATTCCAGCGTTACGAGGGAGCGGGTAACGACGGCCTTGCTCAGCGCCTCCTGGACCTTTGGACCGATTTCAGGAGGCAAAACGTCGCTCATACGCTCCCCAACAAAATCCTCGGGCGCTGTGTAAAGATCATCTGAATTGGCCGATTGGTAAAACAGTATGCGACTTTCATCATCCACCAGAAAAACCAAATCTGGCATTGCATTAAGGAGTGCATCCGTGACGCTTCTTTGACGAGCTACCTCCTGTTCCTGAGCTTTCTCGCGATCTATATCCATATGAACCCCGACAAGCCGATGCGCCTTGTGGGTGTTTGGATCGCGAAGCGGGGTTCCCCGCGAATGAATCCATACATAGTGCCCCGCCTTGTGGCGAAGCTGAAACTGCCGATCCCAAATCGCTATGTCGTTGTTAATAAACTCTTGAAGATCGCTTAAAACGGCGTCGCTCTGATCCGGGTGAAGAATTCTCTCCCAAGTCTCGAGCGCATTTTCAAACTCGTGGTCCGCATAACCCAACTGAGCTTTCCAGGCCGGCGAAAAATACATCTTGCCTGTGACGATATCCCAGTCATAAATGCCGTCGGCCATGGACTCGGTCAGCAACTGGTAACGCGTCTCACTCTCGGCGAGGCTGGCGCGCGCCACCACATCGTCGGTGACATCCACATACTCAGCCATGATATTGCCATCGGGCAGGCAGGAGAGCTCGTTACGGTACCAGCCGCGACGCTCGCTATCCTCATAATGAATCGCCGGCAAAAACTCGCGCTCTCCGTTTCGCCGTACGCGACAAAGAGCATCAAAAACACCCGCATCAATGGCGCCGGGAAAGGCCTCAGACAGCAAACGCCCCAAAACGGCTGCTTCCTTTACCTGACTGATTCGAAGGGCTGCCGCGTTCATGGAAACAATGCGAAAATCATCGCCATCATCCACAGGCTCGTAAATAGCCACGCCAACCGACAGAGCATCAAAAACCTGCATACTGATGTTGTGAGCGTCCGGTCCCGATGTCTTCGAAGATGCTCTCAATAGTCGATACCTCTGACTTTTTTACTTCCGAACATTATGCAGTTTCACAGGTCCCATCTTACTCTTCAAACCGCAACACTGCGTGACCGTGAACCAGGCTTGATCCGTATCTGGATTTACTGACCGACGCTTGCCGGATAACTGACAGCGGCGTGGGCGTCCCCTAGAAAAACACCAGACAGCGGCTCTCCAGACTCTCCCGGGATGGCAAGCCTTCGGCAGCCCGCGGGTCGACTGCGGATGAATGCGGCGTAAAGCGCGGGCGCCCGTCCTGTACCGAATCAAAAGTCTTGAACAACAGAACCTCATTGCGGGTCATACCCGGGTAGTAAAACCACCGCTGGCCCGGTGAGTAAAGAGCTACCTGGAGCTCGCCTCTACGCTCCTCGGAGCGCCGCTCCATGGCGACCAGGTCGTCTTTACCCACAGTTTGCGCGTCGCAAAGCACCAGGGGATGATTCATGACGGGGCCGGCGATAGACCGCCAGGCATTGATAATGGCAAAGGGCTCTCGCTGCAGAGCCTGCGCCTCTTCGGGGGAGTCAACAAAGAAGTCAGCCAGTCGCCGAAGACCCGATGCCGCCGTGTAATCGTTGTGCACGATATTTGCTGGCTCGCGGATACCTCGCTCGCGCTGCAGAGCGCTGGAAGAGCTTCGGCGCGTATCGTCGAATACCTCAACGCGGGTCGCGCCAGTGATTTGCTTTAGCAGTGCCGCGAGTTCGCCGTGATAGGTGTTTAACAGCTCATCGTCATCGTAAAAATCATTCACCGCGCTCTCGTACGGCACCAACGCGAAACCCTCACGGTCGAGGGAAGCCTCGGGTAGATCACTTCGTGCATCGCGGATATCGACCTCTTCCGTGCAAAAATTACCCTGATGCTCCGTCTGGTCACCACCACCTTTTGAAGGGACATACACCAATGGTGCCGAGAGATCCGCAAGAAACTTGAGTTTTCCCGTGAATGAGCCACGAATGGCTTCGGTCATCGTTTCCTCTTTAAAAGTCGCTAGGCTTTCGCAGGACATTAAGTAGCTTGTTTTACTGTACGCACCGCGACCAACACTGTCCACAACGCATCACAGATGCTCATACGGCGGCTTTAATCTTTCAGCGCGATTCGTTAGGGTCCGGGGCATGTCTTACACAAATTTCACCACGAATATTGAAACGTCAGCCATTGAGGCAATCAACATCGACAGGGCTCAGGCCCTTGCCCGAACCGGTGTCGACATCACCCCCCTGGCGCCTATAGGCGCAGTGGTTCGGGGGCTCGATCTGGCATCGGAAGCATCGCCGCCAGAGGACATTCTTCGCATGCTGGAACTGGAGATGGCGCAGCGTGGCTTCATCGCCTTCAAAAGCCCAAGGCCCCTGAGCGTGGATGATTTTCTGAGCGCCAGCTGCTGGTGGGGCGGCAGGGAGCTACATAGTACTCACGGCGTTCACCCCGCGACTCCCCAGGGCAATCCACATGTTTTTCGCCTTTCGAACGACCCGCGCCACGGCATACCCGGCGTGGGCCCACAGTGGCACAACGACGGCAGCTTCAATGACACGACGTTCTCGCACTCGGGCTATCACATGGTGCGACCGGCGGAACAGGGGGGCGGCACCTGGTTTGCGCACCAGGGCGCTGCCTATGAAGCCCTCCCAAAGCCGCGGCAGGAATTCTGGCGACGCCTGTCATCGGTGAACTCCACTTCCGGGGCGGTTCACCCGGCGGTGCATACCCATCCGCTGAGCGGACAGCAAGGTCTATGGCTGCATCTGGGCATGACCGGTGCCGTGATCGAAAAACAGGCCAATGAACAGGCGTTTCGACTGCTGGATGCCGACGAGCTCCGACAGCTGTGTCATGAATACAACGATATTCTTAATGCGGGACTGGAGAATGGCTACAGCGTTGCCTACGAATACGAAGCCAATGACTGTGTTTTCATTGACAACCTTGCCGTCGCGCACCGCGCTGCTCCCCAGGCACACCTTTCCGCTGAGCAGCAGGGCCTGCGTATCATGCACCGCAGCACCGTCCGCGGCGTCAGCCCGCTGGCGCCAGACTACGGTTTGCCCCAATACCTGGATATCAGCGACCGTAGTCCTTTTGGGGAAGGCGTCTGGCAGTTTGGGGGTATAGGCTTTCGCTGGGATGATTCAATCCCCATGCAGAACTAGTCGCCGACAAGGCTCGAGCGCCGGCCGGCACGTCAGAAGGCCCAGAGGCCTTGTCCGTGGATTAGTCCCTCGATGAGCGCCTGAGTTAGGCGTTCGAGCATTCGTTCATAAACAACGCCATATCGATGTCCTTGCCAGAAATGCCGCCCACATCATGACTTGTCAGCTCGACGCGGACAGCGTTGTAAACGTTAAACCACTCTGGATGATGATCGTTGCGCTCTGCAAACAGCGCCACTCGAGACATGAATCCCCAGGCAGCATTGAAGTCATCAAACTTGAATTCTTTTTCAAGTTTTCCGCCTTCATTTAGTTGCCAGACATCGCCAGAGCCTGAATTCAGCTTCTCAAGCTTGTCGTCCAAATCCGCACCGACCAATTGCTGGCTTCCCATATTTCCTCCTTGCATGCGTTTAGCTCTCGAACCTACGATAGACACTAAAACGCCAGAATAAAACCGACTCTGGATACGAGGGCGCTAAAGCTTTATCTTTCGCAGCTAGTTCAACTAAAGACTGACTGAAGACTATGGGAAGAGCCTACCAAAATCGCAAAGAGTCCATGGCCAAAACCTCGGACCAAAAAGCCCGGGTGTACAGCAAGTACGCGCGCGAAATCTACGTGTCGGCAAAGTCTGGCGGCCTGGACCCCGCGGGGAATCTGGCCCTGCGCAGCATTATTGACCGCGCCAAGAAAGATCAGGTCCCTACCCACGTCATCGATAAGGCCATCGACAAAGCCAAGGGCACCGGCGGCGAAGATTTTGCGCTGGCGCGCTACGAGGGTTTTGGTCCCAACGGCACCATGGTCATCGTGGACTGCCTCACGGACAACCCCAATCGCACCTTCGGTGATGTGCGGCAGTGTTTTAACAAAGCGAAATGCAAGTTAGGCAACACCGGAAGCGTCAGCCACCTCTTCGACCACTGCGCCATTTTTGTCTTCTCTCACAGCGACGAAGAGGCTGTGCTCGAAGCGTTGATGATGGCGGACGTCGACGTCAGCGATATTGAGAGCGAGGACGGGAAAGTTACTGTGTTCACACCACAGACTGAGTATTTCAAAGCGCGGCAGGCCCTCATCGATGAATATGGCGAAACCGACTTCGAGGTGGATGAGATACAGTTTGTGCCGCAGCTAACGACGCCACTTAACGATGAAGATCAGGCCGTCCTGGACAATCTCATCGACTTGCTGGACTACCTGGAGGATGTGCAGAAGATCTATCACAGTGCTGCCTGATATACACAGGGTCGCATGCCCTCTATCCACGATAGATAAATGCTCCGGCAGCACCTAACGCCTAAAGGCTACATCGGGGAACTCTATGAACTACGTACATCTGGTGGCGGTAATCGCCATCTTTCAGTTTTTCTACTTCGGCATCATGGTGGGCCGTGCCCGGGGGCAATACGGCGTAGCTGCGCCGGCCACTTCTGGTCACGAGATGTTCGAAAGGGCTTACCGCGTTCAGATGAACACCCTCGAGCAATTAGTCTGCTTTTTACCTGCGCTACTGCTGGCGGGTGTCTATTGGCCAAACTCTGTGATCGCTGGGGTGGGAGTGATCTATCTGGTAGGCCGCTTTATCTACGCCACGGCGTATATGAAGGACCCCGCAAAGCGCGGCCCGGGTTTCGCATTAAGCATCCTGCCAACTTTCGGGCTGCTGGGCGCCACCGGTGTTGGCGTATTCATGGGGTAATTCTCGACCCTCGCCATATCATCAGTGCCGCGTTTCCGCAGGAAACTCATCAACCTGCACCGACGCAGCAATTTCTCGAATCACCTCGACGGTGTCGTCGATACTTGCCTCATAGATATCTGCCGCGGTGAACACAGAGCCTGCCAGCAAATAGTCTGCTGCGCGATCCAGCTCGATCCCGTGGCGCTTTGCCAGACGCTCGGTAATCCGTCGTAGTTGAAGATAAAAATCCTGACCTATCTCGGCGTCTCGTTCTTTTGTCTGGCTCATAACAGTAACTTTAATGGCTGCACTTATCTTAGGATTAAACCGCTGCCGCCCTATTCCGTCTTCAATCGACTCTTGGACTCATTGGCCGCCGACCCGTATATCCCCTTGGCCATCAACGAGGTCTCGCCTGCCCTGCGTCGCTGGTAGACCTCTGCGCGCATGGCATGAATGTCTGCGCTTTCAGGTTCTGCAAGACTCGCCATCTCCACCAGGTGACAGGCACTGCGGATATCCGAATCCGTGAGTTCCAACGCGCGGTTGGCCAGTTTTTGAGCGCCGCCAGCAAGGGCGGACAGCTCCTGAGCCAGTCGACTATCCGGGGCGGGCTTCAGGTTAGCCGGATTGCCGTCGTACCAGCCGCCATACAGTCTCCATAGATTGCGGATAACGAACTCGGGCTCGTCATAGGTGGGCGCAAGCCAGGGCTTGTCTGTGAGTGAGCCCGGTATCTTGATGCTGTGGATGATGTCGCTGAGTCTGGCGCCGGCATTCATGAGTGCAAGGGTCTCATCGACCAAATATTCGAGGGCGCTGGCGACATCATCCAGCACAGTCGCAATTCGCTCCTTGCCACAAATCGGCAGACCATGGGCAGGGAGAAACAGCTCTGCGTCCATCGTTGCCATATCGCGCAGCGCCTGCGCCCACTCTCTGGGGTAGCGCTGCGCCTTCTGGGGGTTACCCGCATTGGGAAAGGCCCAGATAAAAAAGTCGCCGGCACAAATCGCACGCCGGGAAGGCACCCAGGCCCAGGTATGGTCGTCGGTCTCCCCTTTGGCGTGGCGCAGCTCAAAGCGCGTATCTCCGGCTATCAAAGTATGAGCGTGATCATAGGTTTGATCCGGCTCCGGGGTTGTGGTCGGCAAGAACTGCGCGTCACCGGCCAGATCGTAACCACGACGTTTAAACTGCCCGAACTGACGTTCGTTAATCACATGGTTATAGCCGTTGGTCAGGCGGTAGCGCTCAAAGCGTTTCAGCACATTTTCATGGGCGACTATGCTCGGCCTCAGCGCTTCGCCACAAAAAGCCCCGCAACCGCCGACGTGATCAATATGCCCGTGGGTAAACACGACTGAATGGAAGGGATCGTCCGTCCAGTGACGGATTGCATCTACACAGCGTTTGCCGCCCTGCTCATTGGAGGTATCGAAGGCCACCAATCCCTCGTCGGTTTTGAACAAGATACAGTGAGAGAAGGCCTCGACCATCGCGGTGTCTTCGGTGAGTTCTGACAACTCGTGGTTGATACGATTCAGAGGCCCCGATTGCTCCAGATCGGCCCGCCCATCAATGACACCCGAGGAAATCTCGAATAAATCCGCCATACGCGCTTAAGCCTTTGCGTGCAGTACCACGGGTACCTTTGAGTAACCCATAACAAAGTTAGACAGTACGCGCTCAGGCTCGCCGACTAACTCAACGCGATCAAAGCGCTTGAGTATCTCTTCCCAGAGAATACGCAACTGCATTTCGCCAACCCGATTACCCATGCAGCGATGAATGCCAAATCCAAAGGACAGATGCTGCCGAGCATTCTCACGATCAATCAAAAACTCGTCAGGCCGGTCGATGACTTCTTCATCGCGATTCCCGGACACATACCACATCACGACCCGGTCGCCCTTTTTAATATGCTGCCCCCGAAACTCGATGTCCTCCAACGCCGTGCGCCGCATATGCCCCAGAGGGGTCTGAAAGCGAATAATCTCTGACACCATGTTCGTGACTAAATCCGAATTCGCCCGCAATTTTGCGTACTCATCAGGGTTACGGTTGAGCTCCACCACGCCTGCAGATATGGAGTTTCGCGTCGTGTCATTACCACCGACGATAAGCAGCATCAGGTTCCCAAGAAATTCCTCGGGATTATCAATCATGTCCTTCGTGTCTTCTCCGTGGGCCAGCAACGAAATAAAGTCAAACTTCACTGGCTGCGCGGCGCGCTCTCGCCAGAGGCGGCTGAAATATTCCAGGCACTCTCCCAGCACCCGCTGACGCTCGTTCATATCCACGTCGATGCCCACGGTCTCAGAGGTGGTCGTGACATCAGACCAGTAAGGCAGCAAATGTCGATCTTCGAAGGGGAAATCAAAGAGCGTGGCGAGCATTTGCGTAGTCAGCTCTTTGGACACCCGCTCCACCCAGTCGAACTCCTCTCCCACCGGAAGGCTGTCGAGGATTGTTACAACACGCTGACGAATAAGGTCCTGCAGTTCATTGAGTCGCTGTGGCGCCACCGCGGGCTGCACCGTTTTGCGCTGCACATCATGTTTGGGATTATCCATGGCGATAAACATAGGGGGGGCAAAACCCTGAGGCTGATCGCCGATGACAATGTCACGCTCCGAGGAAAAGCGCGTGTGATCGGTATCCACCGCCATGATGTCCTTGTATTTGGTAATGGACCAGTAGGGTCCAAACTGACTCTCAGGACAAAAGTGCACCGGCGCCTCTCGACGGAGACGGCGGAAATACTCGCCGTGGGCGTTGGCCTGAAAAATCTCAGCGCGGGCGACATCCAATGTATCCAGAGGCAATGAGCCGGGGTCTGGCACGTCGGTGGAAATGATTGCTAAGGCTGCTTCAGCCATGGTGTGTCCTCACTTATATTTGTTATGTGACGTCACCCCATTAAAGCGCTCAGGGCGAAGAATGCAAGCTGTTTGAAATAAGAACCTCCATGCCGTTTGCAAGTAACAAACCCACATAATTCCCAAGCGCAGTACCCAGCAAACCCACTGCAATTCCTGGCAATATCAAATTAGGCACGCCCCTTGCTCCCGCTATTGCCATGGCCGAAGACGCTCCCCCTATGTTTGCCTGCGAGGCGATAGCGATCACGGTCGAGTCGATCTTGAGCATAATGCCGACGCCGAAGATGATCACGCCATGGATGAACACCGTGCCCAGAGCAAAGTAAAAAATAGCCGGACCAATCTCGATGATCCTCGCAATGACTGAAACAGCGCCGTTGGTAGCCAAAAACAACAGCAGCAAATAGTTGCCCAATACGAGCGCACCCGAGAGTTTTTTCACGGCCCGGAACTGCGCAAGAATCAGCACCAGGGTCGT
>NZ_CBFHZO010000081.1:0-7435 GCF_965660375.1 Congregibacter sp.
TTTTCGGATCGCCTCACCGCGGAGCAGCACCTGAAAGCCGGTGCCAGGCGCGTGCTGTTTTCCCAGCCCGCGGAGCCCGACGTTGACGCCACGGTCGTCTTTGGCGTCAATCACGACAGCCTCCGCGCCGCACATAGCGTGGTGTCTGCCGCGTCCTGTACCACCAACGGTATTGTTCCTGTGATTGCGGCGCTCGATGATGCCTTTGCTATAGAGCACGGCACGATCACCACGATCCATTCGGCGATGAATGATCAGCCGGTACTCGATGCCTATCACAACACGGATCTCAGGAAGACCCGCGCGGCGGGCCAGTCCATTATTCCCGTCGATACCGGCCTGGCGTTAGGCGTGGAGCGTATTTTGCCGGCCCTGGCCGGTCGTTTTACCGCCCAGGCGCTGCGCGTCCCCACCCTGAATGTCTCCGCTATGGACCTCACGATTGTGACAAAGGAGGACGTGAGCGTGGCTGACGTGAACCGTGCGCTCTGTGAAGCCGCGGCCGGTGGCTTTCACGGCGTGCTGGGTTACACGGAAGAGCCTCTGGCCTCCTGCGATTTCAACCGCGATAGTCGTTCCAGTATCATCGACGCCTGCCAGACGCGCGTCAGTGGAACGCGGTTGGTCAAAGTGCTGACCTGGTTTGACAACGAGTGGGGCTACGCCAACCGGATGCTTGATGTCGCCCGGTACTGGTCTGACCTTTCCCAGCAGGAGTAAGCCTATGAGTCTCAAAGTCCAGCGTATGGAGGAGCTCTCCCTCAATGCTCAGCGGGTGCTGATACGGGAAGATCTCAACGTCCCGGTTAAGGACGGCAAGGTTAGCTCCGATGCGCGCATTCGCGCCGCGGTGCCCACGATCCGCCGGGCCCTGGATGGGGGCGCGCAGGTCATGCTCATGTCGCATCTGGGGCGGCCCGTTGAGGGCGAATACGACGAACAGTTTTCTCTGGGGCCGGTTGCCGAGCACCTGAGCGCCCTCCTCGACCTTCCCGTGCGCCTGGTGGCGGACTGGCAGGACGGCGTCACACTGGCCGATGGCGAGGTAGTGCTGCTGGAGAACGTTCGCTTTAACGTGGGTGAAAAGAAAAACGCCGATGAGCTGGCCAAGGCCTATGCCGCCCTTTGCGACGTTTTTGTGATGGACGCCTTCGGCACCGCGCACCGCGCCCAGGCGTCTACTCATGGCGTCGCGCGCTTTGCGGCCCAGGCCTGCGCGGGCCCCTTGCTCGCGGGTGAACTGGAGGCACTGGAGAAAGCCCTCGCTGACCCGGCCCGGCCCATGGTCGCCATAGTCGGCGGCTCCAAGGTGTCCACAAAGCTCGAGGTGCTGGACGCGCTCTCCGAAAAGGTCGACCAGCTGATTGTCGGTGGTGGTATTGCCAATACCTTTCTGGCCGCGGCGGGACATCCCGTGGGCAAGTCGCTGTGCGAGCACGAGCTTTTGGACGAGGCCCGGCGCATCGGGGCCAAAACGCACATCCCCCTGCCGACCGATGTAGTGACTGCGACGGAATTCGCCGAAGACGCCGCTCCCCGGACCTGTGCGGTGGATGAGGTGGGCGAGAATGACATGATTCTCGATATCGGGCCCGAATCCGCCGCTGCCATGGGTGCCCTCCTGAAAAACGCGGGAACCGTTCTCTGGAATGGGCCCGTGGGCGTATTTGAGTTCGACAGCTTTGCGGGGGGCACCGGCTTGCTGGCCCGCGCAATTGCGGACAGCGTCGCATTTTCTTTGGCTGGCGGTGGCGATACCCTCGCTGCAATTGACAAGTTTGCCATTGCCGATAAGGTCTCTTATATATCCACGGGTGGCGGTGCCTTTCTCGAGTATGTCGAGGGCAAGGTGTTGCCGGCGGTGGCGGTCCTTGAGGAGCGGGCACTCGGCCAATGAGCCCTTTCAGCCCCTCTGACCTCATCAGCCCGCTTAGCCCTAAAGAGTACGCCGATTCACCAACCCCAATGTTTTGATTATTCAGGGAGAGCACAGATGGCTTTGATCAGCCTGCGCCAACTGCTGGACCATGCAGCAGAGCACGATTACGGAGTTCCCGCGTTTAACGTCAACAATCTCGAGCAGACCCGGGCGATCATGGAAGCTGCGGACGCGACGGATTCGCCCGTGATTATGCAAGCCAGTGCCGGGGCCCGGAAGTACGCGGGAGCGCCTTTTCTGCGAGCGCTCATGGAAGCGGCCATGCGTGAGTTTCCGCATATCCCCGTAGTGGTGCATCAGGACCACGGCATGTCGCCGGCGATCTGCCAGCGCTCCATTGCCCTGGGTTTCAGCTCGGTGATGATGGACGGGTCTTTGGGTGAGGACGGCAAAACGCCCATGGACTATGACTACAACGTCGACGTGACGCGCACCGCGGTCGCCATGGCTCACGCATGCGGTGTGTCCGTTGAAGGCGAGCTCGGTTGTCTTGGATCTCTGGAGACCGGCGAGGCCGGCGAAGAAGATGGCTCCGGCGCTGAGGGCAAGCTGACCCATGATCAACTGCTTACCGACCCGGAGGAAGCTGCAGCCTTTGTGAAAGCGACGGAAGTGGATGCGCTGGCCATTGCCTGTGGCACCAGTCACGGTGCCTATAAATTCACCCGTCCGCCCACGGGAGACATTCTGGCCATCGATCGCATCAAGGAAATTAACGCGCGGATACCGGGTACTCACCTGGTGATGCACGGTTCCTCATCGGTCCCTCAGGACTGGCTGGAGATCATCAACGAGTACGGCGGCGAAATTCCGGAAACCTACGGCGTGCCCGTGGAGCAGATCCAGGAAGGAATCCGTCATGGGGTTCGCAAGGTAAACATCGATACGGACCTGCGCCTGGCGTCCACCGGTGCAATCCGCCGATTCCTCGCGCACAACCCTGCAGAATTTGACCCACGTAAGTACCTTAAAGAAACTCAGGTGGCCATGCGTGATATCTGTATCGCTCGCTACGAGGCTTTTGGCACCGCCGGCAATGCCAGCAAGATCCGGGTTCTGTCCCTGGACACCATGCAGCAGCGCTACGACGCCCGGGAGCTGGTGCCCGAAATCCGCTAGCTGACCTGTTCGGGGTAGGCGCTGGCTGGTCGGGAGGACTGTAGGACTGGTCGCTGGCGCTATCCGTTGACGAGATGTAGCGAGGTAGAAACGCCCTCAAAGAACATCTGCACGGAAATAATCACCAGAATCATCCCCATCAGACGTTCCACTGCCATGAGGCCGCGGTTTCCCAGCGCCTTGAGCAGTAGCGGAGACGTCATCAATATACAGGCGGAGACCGCCCAGGCGCCCACCAGGGCAATGGTCCACTCGGTCATGCGCGTAGGGTCGGTATTGACCATCAGCATGGCGATGGCCAGTGATGAGGGCCCGGCGACCGCCGGAATCGCCAGGGGCACAATAAATGGTTCGCCATCAGGAGTGTCACCCAGCAGCCCGTAAGGCGACGGGAATATCATGCGTATCGCGATGAGAAACAAAATAATCGCGCCGCCGATGCTGATGGATTCCTGTCGCAGGCCCATGGCCTCCAGCGCTGCGCTGCCGCCGTAGAGAAACAGCAGTAACACGGCCAGGGCGATGAGCAGCTCCCGAAAAATCACCCAGTACCGCCTATTTCCCTCCACATCTTTGAGGACCGAAAGAAATATCGGCACGTTGCCCAGGGGGTCCATGACAAGAACCAGGGTAATGAAGGCGCTGAGAAGGGTGTCCACGCTGTTGTTCCTTGAGGTTGTCTTTCGAGTTCGCGCACCGAGAGCCATGCACGGCAGTGACCAACGTTAATAAATCAGTATAAAGTCAGCACTCATCAGTCGCTATCTGTTGCCTGAGTTTACGGGAGCATTTGCTAGACTCATTTCTTTATCGTCAGTTCACAGGTTTTCTTATGTTCGCTCTTACACACAAACTCCCCAGCCTTCTCCTCGGGACCTTTCTTCTTATCTGCTCGGTTCTCACTACAGCCGCTGACGATGATTTTCCCGGCTTCAAGAAACTGATGACCGTGGAGGAGTTTGAGAACACCGGTCTCGACAAGCTTTCGGGTAAAGAGCTCGATGCCCTCACGGAGTGGCTGATCCAGTACACCGCCGGAGAGGCGCAGGTGCTTCAGGCGACCAGTGAGGCGGTGCGCGAAGCAGAAAAGAATTACGAGGTACGAAGTCGCATCGTGGGCGATTTCTCCGGCTGGAGCGGGAAAACGGTTTTTCGCCTTGAAAACGGGCAGACCTGGAGGCAGCGACTTTCAGGCCGCTACCCCTACCGCGGTCCTGCCAACCCCGAGGTCATAATCAGCAAGAACTGGGCTGGATTTTTCAAAATGACCCTGGTGGACATCGACAAAAGCATCGGCGTGACCCAGATAGCTGACTGACGCGATTTGCTATGTTTACCTCTTACAAGACATGAATTGCCTACGCTAAGTCCATGAAACTTGTCCGCTCTCTGACCGGTTCATGTGAATTTTTCACAATCAACGCCGCATGAGAATGTGTAATATCGGCGGCAGTTGGTAAAACCATGCCTTCAGTCGTATGGGCAAGGCCAACATCTCACTTCACAGGGGAATTAAATATGTTGCATAAAAAACCGCTAACGATGGCGGTCAGTGCCGCCGTCGGCGCAGCGTTCTCGATGGGTATGGCTCCGGTCAACGCCCAGGACGAGCAGCTGGTAGAAGAAGTTGTCGTAACCGGTTCGCGTATTCAGCGCGCCAACCTCGTCTCTTCAAGCCCAGTTACTCAGCTTGATAGCGAACAGCTCCGTCTTACTGGTCTGACCCGTGTCGAGGATGCCCTCGCCGCCATTCCAGCTATCTCACTCGATCAATCATCCGGCCAGGCTATTGAAGCCACAGGTATTGCTACGCTGCAGCTGCGTAACCTCGGTTCTCAGCGTACTTTGGTGCTGATGAACGGTCGCCGCCTGCCTGCGGGCTCACCTAGCGCTTCCTCCAACGCTGCCGACATCAACATGATCCCCGGTCAGCTCATCGAGCGTGTTGAAGTACTGACAGGTGGTGCTTCGTCTACCTACGGTGCCGACGCTGTGGCTGGTGTTGTCAACTTCATCATGATGGATGACTTTGAAGGCATCAAAATTGATTTCCAGGCTGGCCAGTTCCGTGCTGACAACGATGGAAGTCCTGTAGGCCGTGCAGCCGAGCGTGCAGGTCAGCCCTTCGCTACTGGCACTGCAACTGACGGTGACCAGTACGACATGACCATGATCATGGGTGGTAACTTCGACAACGGTCGTGGTAACGCCACTGCATTTGTGACCTACCGCGACATCGAGGGCGTCACGCAGGTCACTCGTGATACTTCGGCGTGTCCCGTGCGTGCCGTGAATGGAGATTGCCTCGGTTCTGGTACTAACCAGTCAGGCTCGTGGATTTTTGCTGCGACGCCAGGCAACTTCCGTACGGAAGGTAACGAGTTCCTGGAAGGTCGTGGTCCTGGCTTTAACTTCGCCGCACCATCCTATTCACAGCGTCCAGACCGTCGGACCACCATTGGCACGTTTGCTCACTACGACATTAATGAAAACGTAGAGGCTTACACAGAACTGATGTTTATGGACACCAAGTCCATCACGCAGTTTGGCCCTTCTGGCGTGTTCTTCCAGACCTTTGACGACCTCAACTGCGATAACCCACTGCTCTCTGCGCAGCAGCTGGGTATTACGGGTTGTACATCTCCCGAAGATCGTTGGACCGGTACCCTCGGTCGTCGTAACGTAGAGGGTGGACCCCGTAGGGGCGCTCAGCGTCACTCTACTTACCGCGGCGTGTTCGGCCTGCGTGGTGATATCAACGACAGCTGGCGTTATGACGTGTCCTATCAGTACGCTGAAGTCGATATGGCCAACCGCAACACCAACTACGTTGATATCAATCGCGTAGAAGAGCAGCTGAATGCTGTTCTGCTGGACGACGGCTCCATTGGTTGTGAGTCTGGTAACCCAGAGTGTGTTCCTTACAACGTCTACCAGACTGGCGGTGTTACGGACGAAGCAACGGCTTACTTTTCTCAGGAAGTCTACGAGACGGGTCGCAACACACAGGAAGTCCTGATGGGCTATGTCCAGGGTAGCCTGGGCGACTACGGCATCACTTCTCCCTTTGCCGAGAACGGTATCGAATTAGTTGTCGGTGCGGAGTATCGTGAAGAGAGCCTGCAGTATGACCTTTCTGACAACGCCAAGCGTGGCGAAGCCGGTGGTTTTGGTGTTCCTGTTCCCGTTGACGGTCGTTACGATGTCAACGAGATCTACTTCGAAGCCAGCGTGCCTCTTGTTGAAGATGTAGCTCTGGTGCAGTCTTTGGTCCTGGATGTTGGTTACCGTTACTCTGACTACAGCACGGGTACCACAACCGACACCTACAAGCTTGCAGCCAGCTGGGATATCAATGACGACATCAAGGTACGCGGTAGCTACCAGCGTGCGGTTCGTGCACCGAACATCGTAGACCTGTTCTCGCCTGCGACCACCGGTCTCTACGCGATGGATCGTGACCCCTGTAACAAGGCAAACCCCGGTGACAGCGTGAGCTTGAGCGGGTACAGCTTTGAGCAATGTGCCCGTTCTGGTGTAACCCAAGCCATTTGGGATCTTGGCGGCCCAGAGGACAGCCCCGCGGCGCAGTACAACTCAACGGGTGGTGGTTCTACGGACCTCGAGCCGGAAGAAGCTGACACCTACAGCGTGGGTGCCATCTGGCAGCCTAGCTTTGTAGAAGGTCTGCAGTTGAGCGTTGACTACTACGAGATTGAGATCACTGGAGCAATCCAGGGTGTCGCCCCGGAAACTACACTGCTACAGTGTATTGAAACGGGTGATCCTGCGTTCTGTGACCTTGTTAACCGTGGTTTGAATGACTCACTGTGGTTGGGCCAGGCGTCTCCGACGAATGGTATCAACGCGGCCAGCACTAACATCGGTTTCCTTCGTGTAGAAGGTGTGGACGTAGAGGTTAATTACAACTTCGATATCGGTGATATGGGTACAGTTAATATCGCTAACATCGCGGGCTTCGTAATGGCCTACGACCAGGAAGAATACCCTGGTGCGGGCGTGATTGACTGCGCTGGCGTTTATGGTGGCGCATGCTCGATTCCTACGCCTGATCTGAAAAACCGCTTCCAGGCGACCTGGGCGACTCCTTGGAACGTGAATGCGAACATTATCTGGCGACATGTTGCCGGTACTTCGCAGGAGTTTACCGACGTGCCTAACGATATCGATGATTACAACTACTTCGATATCGCGGCAACCTGGGCTGTTACCGATACCGCGACTCTGCGCTTCGGTATCAACAACGTGCTGGACGAAGATCCTCCCTTCGTATACCAGGGTGTAACCGCTCGTGAGAACGGTAACACTTACCCCGGTATCTACGATCCTCTGGGCCAGTACTGGTTCCTGGGTGGA
>NZ_CBFHZO010000082.1:0-73957 GCF_965660375.1 Congregibacter sp.
AAGAGGATTTATGAAGCGTTTAGTTGTTGCCTGTTTTGGCGCACTGTTAGCTCTTGCTGTTGTGCTGGTCTATCGCGCCGAAAACCATTTTGAAAATCCGGTGCAAGAGATACCCGTGAAGAAGCGGCTGTTTTCGGTGGATGTCGATGCCGCTGCTCAGCGTCTCGCCAGGGCGATCACCTACCCCACCATCTCCTATGATGACGCTGCAAGGCTCGATGCGGTGGCCTTTTCCGGGCTGCGTCAGCACATGGCAGACAGTTACCCCCGGGTATACGGCGCAGCTCCGCCGCGATTGATCAACGAACATAGCCTGTTGTTCCGTTTTCCCGGAACCCGTTCAGATTTGAAGCCTGTGCTTTTTATGGGCCACGTGGATGTGGTGCCCGTAGATGAGGCTACCCTTAGCGAATGGCGCTATCCGCCTTTTTCGGGGGCGATGGAAGACGGCGTGATCTGGGGCCGAGGCGCCATGGACGACAAAGTGACGGTGTTCGCCCTACTGGAGGCGATGGAGGCCCTTCTTGAGTCCGGGACGGAGCTTGAAAGAACCATCTACTTTGCCTTTGGTCATGATGAGGAAATCGGTGGGCCTCAGGGAGCAGCGGCCATGGCTGACATACTTGCTGAAGAGGGGGTGGAGTTTGAGTTCGTTCTCGATGAAGGAGGTGTCATTACCCAGGGCGTGATGTCCGATATCGATGCTCCCGTAGCATTGGTGGGCGTTGCCGAAAAAGGCTTCGTTAATCTGAGACTCACCGTTAATGCGCCAGGAGGCCACTCTTCCCAGCCCCCCGATCACACCGCGGTGGGTATTCTCAGTGAAGCGATTGTGGCCCTTGAGTCGCACCCCTTTCCAAGTGACGTCAGCTACACCAAGATGACGCTGGACAGCATCGGCAGTGAAATGGGTTTTGTCACCCGTTTGATGATGGCCAATCTTTGGCTTTTCGAACCTGTTGTTGCCAGGGTGTTGGCAGAAGCTCCGTCGACAGCGGCCAGCACTCGGAGCACCATCGCCGCCACCATGTTGGAGGGAAGCTCCAAGTCCAATATTTTGCCTACTCGCGCTACCGCCGTGGTCAATGTTCGTATCATGCCGGGCGATAGTGTCGCCTCGGTAAAGGCGCACTTTGTTGAAGCTATCGACGATCCCCGAGTGGAAGTAACAACCTTCATGGAGAATGAGCCATCCCGGATCTCACCGACGGACAGCGTGGGGTTCCGGCTTATTGAGAAAAACATTCGCCGCATGGATGAAACCGCTTTGGTGGCGCCCTATTTGGTGATTGGCGGCACAGATTCAAAGCATTTCTATGACCTCTCGCCGAACATTTATCGTTTTATCATGGTACGGGCTGATGCTGAGGAGCTCAAACGAATACACGGTGTTAACGAACAGCTTCCGATCAACGAATACGGCAATGCCATTGAGTTTTTTATGAACCTTCTCGACGATACGGCAAAGGGGTAGCACAGCTACCCGAGGTAAAAGACGCAGAGAAACGCTCAATAGGGGGCGCTAAGTTGTCTTGTGAAAGCTGGCATTGAAGTGACGGCGACATAGCGATACGTAGCGGTCGTTGCCGCCGATCTCTACCTGGGCGCCGGCAGTGACCGTGGTTCCGTCGGCATCCTGACGGACCACCATGGTGGCTTTTTTGCCGCAATGACATATGGTTTTAATCTCTTTCAGGTTGTCCGCCCAGGCAAGTAGGTACTTACTGCCCTCGAAGGGTTCGCCACGAAAATCTGTGCGAAGCCCGTAGGCAAGCACGGGGATTTTCAGTTCGTCGCATACCTTTCCCAAAGCGAAGACCTGCTCTCTGGTCAGAAATTGCGCCTCGTCTATGAGCACACAGTCCAGCTTTTCGTCGCGATGCTTTCCGGTAACTATCGCAAAAATGTCAGCCTCACGATCAAAGATAAAGGCGTCCGCACCTATGCCGATGCGCGATGTCACTTTCCCACTGCCGAAGCGATCGTCGAGCGCCGGCGCCATGATCAAGGTGCGCATGCCCCGCTCGGCATAGTTGTAGCTCGACTGTAGTAGCGTTGTCGATTTACCTGCGTTCATGGAAGAGTAATGAAAGTACAGCTTGGCCAAGGGGCCTCCTGAAAAATACTCGAGAATCTGCGAAAGCATCGTCAGAGATAAAGTCGTGCCGTGCTTAGCTGCTAGCATGCCACAGTCTCCGTGGTGACGGGGTCCATTGCGGTGCATACTCTTAAATTCTGAATCCCCAAAACCGGTGATAATCAGTGCTAGATACCCTGTATGGTTTGGTTCGGCGTTCCCTCGGAGTTCTTGCCCTGAGTGCGCTGGTTACGAGCTCTTCTATCTTGGCGGAGACTCCCTCGAGCTACCCTTATGGCGGGGTCAACGAGAAGGCGTTGGCCCTTTATCGCCAGGGCTGGTCCGAGATTCTCGAACGGGGTCGCTGGGCAGAGGCCGAGCGTTTGTACCGGGCGGCCCTGGCCACGGCACCGGACTTTGTGATTGCAAAGAGCGTTCTGGCGCGCATGACGGATGACGCTAAAGAGCGAGAGACCCTCGTTGATGAGATTAAGCGCGAGAGAGGTGGTGTCGGCGCATGGGGGGAGCTCCTGCTCGACCCCTACGTTATGACACTCAAGCTTATTAGCGCCCGTGAAAGCGGGACAGCGCTGAGAACAGGCTTTCGCGACGATCTCACGAACCTGGCCATTGAAAGTTATCGCGACTTTACCGAGCGCTACCCGGATGAGTGGGCGGTTCGCATCGAATATCTGGAATGGATTCACGCAAAACATGGCCCGGGAGAGGCGCTTCGAGCCATCGATGCTATGGAGAATGCGAATCCGACTTACGTTGCACGGCTGAGCTATTTTCCCGCATCCTTTTACGCCGAACTGGGGGATTTTGCTCAGGCGAGGCGAGAGGCGGAAATCTTCCTGGGTCAGCTGGGTCCGGGAGACTGGCCGCAGGCTCACTACATTCGCGCGTTTATCGCCTACGAGCAGGGCGATTACCCCGCCGCCGCAGAATCGGTGAATGAGGCTCTGCGTCTCGATCCACAGCACGTTATCGCTCAGCGGCTCAAAGTGAAAGCCGATAGGGCTCTTGCGGAGGGGGCACAGTAGGACAACACTGGTTATAATTATTCTGACAGTCACGAGGATCCAGGCATGTTTAAAAAAGCTTTAACCGTAGCGGCTGCTGGTTGTCTGCTCGGCGCCTGCGCCGGGCGCAGCGACTATCAAACTTTCTATCATGCTGAGCAGGGCGATTACGATGCGGCGCTGATCGCGGCTCAAGCGGCGCAGGGTAATAGCATCAACGGGTTTTTCTTTGGCACCGGCGCCAGCCAATGTCGCGACTATAACGCCGTGGTCACCGTTCATGTTGCTCAGGGAGACTTCCCCGGCGCCTCGGCGGCCTGCCGGGACTACGAGAACGAATGCGCCGTAGTGCCCGACACTAATCTTTGCTTTAGCTACTCAATGAGTGATTTAAGCTCCGCAGGATCTGACCAGGATCTTGCTAGCCGCCTCACTGAAGAAGCGAAAGAAGGCCTGCATTTCCGTTGGCTGATGCTGCGCGATGACTACGAGGGTAGAGCACTGCAGCGGCCGCTGTATTAAAACGGGTGCTCAGGGAATTAATTATCCCGTCTTTGGTATAAAGCGTAACGACACGCCATTGTTACACCAGCGCTCACCGGTGGGCGCTGGCCCATCGCTGAAGACGTGGCCATGATGCCCCCCGCAGCGCACGCAGTGATACTCGGTGCGGGGAAATATCAACTTAAAGTCTTTTTTTGTCGCCAGGGCGTCGGGAATTGACGTGAAAAAGCTGGGCCACCCGGTGCCGCTGTCGTACTTCATTTGGGAGGTAAATACGGGGAGATCGCAGCCCGCGCAGACAAATACTCCGTCGCGTTTTTCATCATTTAAGGGGCTTGTAAAGGGCCGTTCCGTGGCCTCTCTACGGAGGACGTCAAAAGCGAGGGGCTCATCAAGGCGCTGACGCCATTCTTCCTTACTGAGTTCAAGCTTATCCTTTGGGCTGACCTCCCGGAAACCGTCGGGAAGAAAGCTCCTCCACTGCGACTGGATGTCCTCAAGCATCATACGTCCCTTGTCCTTGGCCCAGAGGATTGGCGCTGACGTCGCCAGCGTGGCTGCCATTGCCCCGAGTGCGACCTTGCAGCTTGCAGATAAAAAATTTCGTCTATTCATAAACAGTAAGACACACACGCGTCGGAATAATTCCATGTACGCTGCCAGGGAAAAGACGGATTCTCCCATGCAGTGCGTTTTTGTTAGCTTGTAAGCTGCGGGCAGCGGTGCCGTTGCCTTTTTAAGAGACAAGGATCGAGGATGAGCTCAACGGATATGCCGCCAGCCGCGGGGAGCGGTCTAAGCCCGGAAGAACAGGATCGCATCGAGCGGATCAGCGGTGAACTGCGGGCGGGAGTCGAGGAGCTTGGGGATGTGGGGCCTGCGATCAGTATTTTCGGGTCTGCTCGGGTCGCAGAGGACAGCTGGGAATATCGCAGTGCCCAGTCCCTCGGGAAATTTATGGCAGAGGCGGGGGTCTCAGTCATTACAGGCGGTGGTCCCGGAGTTATGGAGGCGGGGAATCGAGGCGCACGCTCCGGTGAGGGACGCTCTATTGGTTTGAACATTACCCTTCCCCATGAGCAGCTCGCGAACCCCTATGTGGATACGGATATCGCCTTTCGTTACTTTTTTACGCGAAAATTTATGCTCATCCGCTATGCCATGGGTTTCGCTATTTATCCCGGGGGCATGGGCACCATTGATGAACTGTTTGAGCTTCTGACACTGGTGCAGACGGGTAAACTCCAGCCTTGCCCCATGGTGCTGGTCGGGCACGATTACTGGAGTGGACTTTACAATTGGCTCGCCCGGGAGTGTGTGACTCGTGGGTACATCGGACCGGCTGATCTTGACCTGCTTGAAGTGGTCCCGGACGAAGAGGTGGCGGCCGCGGTGCTTCTGGACAAAATCAGGCAGTAGATTCCTAAGCCTCGACTAAAACAGTCAAAGCACAGGGGTTCTAATCGGAGGAAGTGTAATGAAAGTGTTGCATCTCATGCGCCATGCAAAATCCAGCTGGCAGGCTGCGGGCCTGAGCGATCACGAGCGTGAGCTTAACGAACGAGGCTTTAGAGACGCTCCGCGTATGGGACGAGCACTGGCGGGGATGGTATCGCCCCAGCCCGTACATTGTAGTTCTGCAACGCGCGCCCGTCAGACTCTCGAGGGACTGTGCGACGGCTGGCCCGCCATGGCCTTGCAGCAGCACGAGATCGATGACGCCCTTTATACTTTTGACTATCAGGACGTGATGGCCTGGCTTCAGGACTACCACGGCGCGAGGGGTCGCTGTTTTTTGCTGGGGCATAACCCCGGCCTTACCGATCTATGCAATCAGTTGGTGGGACGGCAGGCCATCGATAACCTGCCCACTGCAGGCTATTTGCAGCTGGATATTCCCGTGAGCCACTGGAGCGATGTGACCGAAGGGATTGCCACCCTTACGGAGTGGCAATTCCCCCGGGATCTTCCCTGACGGCCTACTATCGGTTCCAGGGAAATCATCCTCGCGCGGCGGAGGCGGCACTCAGCGCGTCACGACCATGAGGGCGTGTGTAGTCGATATCCGGACCTCGGGGAACGATGCCTGTGGGATTGATGGTCCCGTGAGACGCGTAGTAGTGCGTTTTGATGTGATAAAAATCGACTGTCCCGGCGAGATCGCCAAGCTGATAGATCTCGCGCACGTAGCCGGGTATGTGCGCAAAGTCCTCCAGCCGGTTTCGATTACATTTAAAGTGCCCGTGATACACCGCATCAAAGCGGATGAGGGTGGTGAACAGCCGAATATCAGCCTCTGTAAGGGTGTCTCCACATAGATAACGGTTGTTCGCCAGGTGCGAATCAATGCGGTCCAGTTCCGCGAATACCTCGCCGTAGGCTTCGTCATAGGCATCCTGCGCCGTGGCAAATCCTGCGCGGTAAACTCCGTTGTTGATGGCAGGGTAGATACGCTTGTTCCATGTGTCGATCTGCTCACGCAGCGCTTCGGGGTAAAGGGTCAGCCGATTGCCGGTGAGATCGTCAAAAGCCGTCCCCAGCATGCGGATAATTTCTGCTGACTCGTTATTCACGATGGCTTTGCGCGTCTTGTCCCACAGCACCGGGACGGTAACGCGGCCGCTGTAGTCACTTTGGGCTGTGGTGTACACCTGATGCATGTAGCTATGTCCCTGAACAGTATCGCCGGAACTGCCCTCGCTGCCGGCAAAGGTCCAGCCGTTTTCCAGCATGATCGGGCTGACCACGGATACGTCGATGTGGGATTGCAAGTCTTTGAGACTGCGCACGATTAGCGTGCGGTGAGCCCAGGGGCAGGCCAGAGAGACGTAGAGGTGATAACGACCGGACTCCGCGGGAAACTCACTATCGGGGCCGCCAATACTATGGCGAAATTGTGCGTCTTCGCGCACGAATCGTCCTCCCGATTCGCTGGTGTCATACCAGCGGTCTTTCCAGACACCGTCTACTAACAAACCCATGGCGGCTTCCTCCGTTGCTGTTTCATGATGTGTTTTGAGCGGACAACAGCATAGGTTCGAATGAGAAGGACTAAAATCAGATAAATAGCGATATTGCTTTCGATTTATTAGAACGTTTATGAGCCTTGAACCTGCTCCGTCAGGAGTTCCCCCAGGCGACAGGTGGCAGGCCCTGCCTTATCCGAGTCGGCATAGACCAGATAGAGCGAGACGCGGCGTCGCGAGCCTCGCTCCAGAGGCAGCTCCCGAAGTTGCCCGTTTTTAAGGTCCTGATCGATACGCGTCATGGGGAGCCAGGCAAAGCCCATACCTCGGCGTATCATCGCTATGGAGGTCGCCACGTGGCTTACGGTCCAGCGCTGCTCTGCGCCCAGCCACCCGGAGTCAACGCGCTGTCCGGTGGCAGAGTCGCGGACGACGATTTGTCGCTCCGCCGCGAGATCCTGAAGGTTAAGCGCCCGGTCCAGACTGTGCAGCGCGTGTTCGGGGTGAGACACCGCGATAAATTCCACATCCATCAGGGGTTCGCCTAAAAACCCCGGCGGAACCGTGCCTGCCACCAGGAGATCCACTTCGCCCTGGAGCAATCGTTCAGAACCGCCGGATAACACGCTTTCGACCAGCTCTACGCGGGTGTAGGGAAATTCTGTGGACAGACTCGCAAGGGCTTCCGCGAGGCAGTGTTGGGGAAAGATCTCATCGATCGCGACCCGCAGCTCCGGTTCATTGCCTCGGGAAAGTCCGCCCGCAATAACTTCCAGTTGCTCTGCCTGCTCGATGAGTTGCTCTGCGCGACGGAGCATCAATTCGCCCGCGTCGGTCAACTGGGCCTTGCGACCCACGACCTCCAGCAGCTGCAGGTCCAGCTGGCTTTGCAGTTTGTGAACCGCGTGGTTGATGCTGGACTGACTTTTGTGGATCGCCTCGGCGGCCTGAGCGAAACCGCCATGCTCAACAACCGCACGAAACATTCGCCACTGCTCCAGGGTGCTGCGATGCATGATCTTTGCCTTTTGTCTAAAAAATCGAAAGATAAGAGCAAAATAAAGCAATATTCTTACGATTTAACAAGCGCTAATCTGTCGGGAAATGGAGGTCTTTACTATGAATCGACAAGTACACCAGGTGATGAAAGCGCAGCCGAGCATGGATGGTGCCGGTGTGGCGATTCATCGGGTTGCGGGTTTTGAGCAGCGGGGCATGGATCCGGTACTCATGATTGATGAGTTGCGTTCGGAGCATCGCGAGGATTTCGCGGCGGGCTTCCCGCCCCATCCTCATCGGGGCATGCAGACGCTGACCTACATGAAGCACGGGGGCATCATTCACGAGGACAGCCAGGGTAACCGCGGTGAGATACGCAGCGGCGGCGCGCAGTACATGAGCGCTGGCCGGGGCATCATCCACTCTGAAATGCCCACGCAGGACAGCATGGGACTCCACGGCTTTCAGCTTTGGTTCAACTTGCCCGCGGCGCAGAAGATGGATTCGCCCCGCTATCGGGATCTTCCTGTGACCGAACTGGCAGTGGGCGACGGTGAGGGATGTCGGCTTGTCGCTGTGTCCGGTAACTGGCGGCTGAAAGGCATGGGTGCCATTGAAGGTCCCCTTAGCGAATTGGCCCCCCAGGCGGCACTGGCTGATCTGAGTCTCGACGCCGGCGTGGAGGTGGTGGTCGACACCGACGCCGGAGAGTCTGTCATGGTGTACATCTACGACGGCGGTCTGGAAGATGACGGCGCGAGTTTCCCAGAGCGACATATGCTGTTGTTCGCAGAAGGCGAGGAGCTTTGTATTCGCGGTGGCGCTGAGGGTGCAGGTGTGCTGCTGCTCCGCGGCCAGCCTATCGGCGAGCGAGTGGTGCACTACGGGCCTTTTGTCATGAACAGCGAGGCGGAAATCGAGCAGGCGATCCGCGATTATCAGTCGGGGAGCTTCGCTGCCTAGCCGGAACGTCACACTTGCCCCGGGGCTGCAAGGGCTGCGCAATGGTGCTACCCTTGCGAGCTTTTCTGTCCCAGGTAAACCATGCATTTTTCCTTTCTTATCAGTGCATTAACGCTCACTGCGGTCATCACAGCGACAGCGGGGTGCGCGACGCCGGTGGAGCCTGAAATACCGAGCTTTACGACCTGTGAAGAGCCCAGACCCCAGGTCTGCACCATGATCTTTGCCCCGGTCTGTGCCACTACTGTGACCGGTGAACTCACAAACCACGCTTCGGGCTGCAATGCCTGTGCCGATGATCAGGTCCTCACCTATGTCGACGGCGCCTGCGAAGAAGAGGGAGATAGTTTATGAGTCTGACCAATCGGATCCTGCTGGGTATGTTGGCAGGAATCCTGCTCGGCTCGCTTTTGAATCTTATCGGTCACGGCAGCGCGGTTGATGGCACGGTGCGAACCATCATCGATGACTGGCTGGTCGGTGGCGTCTTCGACGTTGTGGGGCGCATCTTTGTCGCCTCCCTCAAGCTTCTCGTGGTGCCTCTGGTCTTTGTCTCTCTGGTCTGTGGTTCCAGTTCCCTTGGTGACAGTGCTCGCATGGGGCCCATCGCCGGAAAAACCTTGCTTTTTTACCTGGCCACTACGGCCATCGCTGTTTCTGTGGCACTGGTCGTGGCCGTGTTTATCGGTCCCGGCAGCTCTGTGGAACTCGACAGCAGCGCGGCTTTTGTAGCCACAGAGGCGCCGCCGCTCAAAGAAGTACTGGTTAATATCTTTCCCGCGAATCCTATCAAGGCGATGGCGGATGGCGAGATGCTGCAAATCATCGTCTTCGCCCTGCTCTTTGGTTATGCCCTCTCCCAGGCGGGTGACGCTGGACAGAGAATGGCAGCATACTTCAGCGATCTTGAATCTATCGTGATGAAGATGGTCGGTGTGCTTATGGCATTCGCGCCCTACGGCGTGTTCGCATTGCTGGGTCGACTGTTTGCCGAAATGGGGCTCAGCGCAATTTTGGACCTTGGCGCCTACTTTTTGACGGTGCTGGGGGTGCTGATTTTCCACGGTATCGTGACCTACGGGTTGATCCTCAAGACCCTGACGGGCCTGCCTCCGCGAGTGATGCTCAAGAAGATGCGCTCCGTTTGGGCCTTTGCCTTTTCCACCGCTTCTTCGGGAGCGACGCTTCCTATCACCCTGCGCACCGTTGAGAAAAAACTGGGCGTTCACAATTCCGTTGCCGGCTTCACCGTTCCCCTGGGTGCGACCATCAACATGGACGGCACGGCTATCATGCAGGGCGTGGCGACGGTCTTTATCGCTGAGGTTTATGGATTTGACCTCAGTATGACTGCCTATATCACGGTGATTTTGACGGCGACGCTCGCTTCCGTGGGAACCGCGGCGGTTCCCGGTGTCGGTTTGATTACCCTTGCCATGGTGCTCGAGCAGGCGGGTCTGCCGGTTGAGGGTATTGCGCTGATTATCGGTGTCGACCGACTGCTGGACATGGTCCGCACCATGGTAAACGTTACCGGTGACGCCACCGCGTCAGTGGTGGTGGGCAAGAGCGAGGGACAGTTCGATGAGGAAGTGTTCTTCAACCCCAATGCCGATGCGCAGCAGGGGTCCGGTGACTCCCATAAAGTCGCCGGCACTGCTGGGACCTGAGTCTTATTATGAGTATCAAAGTCACCATTGTTCCCGTCACGCCCTATCAGCAAAACTGCTCCATATTAAAGTGCGAGCAAAGCGGTAAGGCGGCCATCGTTGATCCCGGCGGAGACACCGATCGAATTCTGGCAGCGGTAGAGCAACTGAGTGCTACCGTTGAGAAGATCATTCTCACTCACGGACACATGGATCACTGCGCCGCCGCGGATGTGCTGCGGCAGCAGTTGTCCGTTCCCATCGAAGGGCCCCACGAGGGCGATCGCTTCTGGATTGATAAGCTGCCCGAGTGGTGCAAGATGGCCAGTTTCCCGATAGCCGAGGCCTTTGAGCCCGATCGCTGGTTGGTGGAGGGAGACACGATAACGGTGGGGGAGCAGACCCTGAAGGTGTTTCATTGTCCGGGGCATACGCCGGGTCACGTGGTGTTTCTCCACGATGATCAGCGCCTCGCCTGGGTGGGCGACGTGATTTTTCAGGGCTCCATCGGTCGCACGGACTTTCCTCGGGGGAATCACGACGACCTCATCGCCAGCATACGCAATACCCTGTTCCCCCTGGGTGACGACATCACCTTTATTCCCGGTCACGGGTCCACGTCTACCTTCGGGCAGGAGCGCCAGAGTAACCCCTTTGTCGCTGATCAGCGGTATGGCTGAATCTCCCGGGCAGGCGCAGCGTCGGTCGGACTTCCTTGCGCAAACGGCCCGAATTCCTTTTGCTGAGCTTCAACGGTATTTTGCGGCAGGGCGCCTGGTACTCGTGAACGACGCGCTTGATCTTGTTGAGGTGGCTGTGCAGTTGTCCGAGGACAATGCGAAGCAGTTCGAGGCATGGCTGAATGCGTCCATGCTGGCCGGTGTCAGCGACGAGCAGGCAACTCGTTGGCTGGCCCATGAGCATTCACTTTGGGCCGTTGTGGCAGACCCCTGGGTGTTGGTGCAGGAACGTAAGGCAGGACCATCGCTGGCCCCGGCGCCTGATTGATGCCCTAGCGCTGATCGATCTTTGCGGGACGTCCCTCAAAAACTGTTCCCCAGATGGGGATGTCGCGCAGGCCTTGGACTCCCACTGCGTAAGGGTCACCTTCAAGCACCGTAAAATCCGCGCGTTTTCCCGCGCGAATGGACCCGATTTCATTTTCCCAGCCCATGATCCAGGCCGCGTCGATAGTGATTCCCCGCAGCGCAGTCTCAAGGCTGATGCGTTGATTCTGTCCCGTCGCATTGCCATTAATTGTCACGCGATTGCTGGCGGCCCATGCCAGCGTTAAAGGCTCCAGCGGTGCCATGGGAGCATCTGAGTGCAATGCGAGGGGAATGCCAGCGCGTTCTACGGATCCCAGGGGCACCATTTGAGCGCTGCGATCCGGTCCCAGCCAGGCTTCTCCGTACAGATCAGAGAGTATGTAGTGATAGTAGGGGTTGGCGGAGATGACTCCTCCGAGGGTGCCGAATTGTCGGATCTGTTCCTCGGTGGTGTAGGCGAAATGTTCCAGGGTGAGTCGGTGATCAAGGCGGGGATGTTCCAGTTGCAGCGCCTTGAGCATGTCGATGAGCGCGGCAGCACTGGCATCGCCATTGGTGTGGGCATGAATTTTGTAACCGGCTTTCCAGAAATGCGCTGCCCAACTGTGCGTCACCTCCAGAGGCGCCATCCACTGGCCCTTGTGCCCGTCGAGATACCCCGGTGGACCCATCTGAGCGAGCCCGCTGTAAATCGCGCCGTCCATCATCAGCTTGAAATGATGGTCGATCATGACGCGGTCAGTGTTGCTTTCCCGCCACTGATCGATCTCCTTTTCCGCTTCAGCGGGGCTACGACCCCGGGCCAAAAAGTCAGTGATGATGGGCGTCATGATGATGCGCAGCGGGGCGTTGGTGTCCTCCACAGCCTTCCGGATAAGAGCGAGTTCCTGCTCCGGATTGCCGAAAATGCCGGTGCCCATGTCCAAAGTGGTGGTGACACCTCCGCGGTGGGCCATGGCCAGAAAGTTCTCCATACCGACCAGGAAACGTGTGGGTTCAAAAACAAAGCCGAGCCTTGGGACCAGGGCTTTGAGTCCGTTCTCCCAGAAATGTCCCTTCCCCCAGTCCGCTTCATGGAGTTGCTCTACCTCTGCCTCGCTGAGGTTTAGCGCCTTGATGGCGGTATCGTTGAGAATCAGTTCATGAAAGGATCGGTGCCACAACATGACTGGCTGATTCGGGAACCAGTCGCTCAGCTGCTGTCGATACACATCCCCATGCCACAGCGGGTGATATCCCCAGGCTATAAAAGGCTGGTCTCCCTCATGATTGTCAACGAGCATGCGTAGTTTTTTCTCGAAGGCTTCGGGAGACAAGGCTCCGGGAAACGTTCCCGTGGGCAGGTCCCAGTCATCTGGCGCAAGGAAAGGAAACTGTGTGAGCACCGCCGGTAGCGTCGGATGGACGTGGGGATCGATAAATCCGGGAGTGAGAACCTTGTCCTCAAATCGCCTGTCTATCGCGTAGCTAGCGAGGGCTGGAGTGTCCTGCAACTCCGCAAGGTTGCCTACGGCAACAACGCGGCCGCTGTGTACGGCAACCGCCGTTGCCTCGGGCAGGCCTGGATCCATGGTAATAATCTTTTCTGCCGTGAAAATCACCTCCGCCCTGAGCCTGGGGGCGGCCGTAAGGCTCAATAACACTCCCAGGCAAACCGCCAGGGCGCAGCCCGCCGATGAGGGAAACAGTGTTCTTATCTTCCTAAGCCCCGCCATAAGATAGGGTCGCGTCAATTGCTGGATAACGCCAAGTCTAGCTGTAAAAAAGCGTCAAGCGGTAATGAAGGGGCTGGCGGAATGCGGCGATTACTGAATGACTTTGATCCAGTCACCGGTGCGAGGTTCGCCCCGGGGATAGAAGTCATTGATGAGTCTTAGCTGCGCTTCGGCGTCAGGTATGCGCGCGCTCGCTGCAAGGGAACTTACGTCTGCTCCCCGGGGCACCTGTATGTAGCGAACATAACGTCCGTTGTTGGAGCTCTTCTCCTTGGGGTGCATCGCCCGGAAGCTCTCAATGAGTGCGAGCAGCTGTCCGTCGCTTGCTGCAAAATCCGCGGCATCGCCCTCAAACATATAGGTGAGATTGCCCAGGTTAAACACCGCAAGACGCTTGTCCTTGCCCGCTGCGGCCGCGACCGCGGTATAGCCGTCCAGTCCGCTTTGCTGCAAAGTTTCTCCAGCACTGAGATTGCCTTTGGCGGAGGATTCCAGCACCGCCTGCGGTGTGGCAGAGGGATCTTTTCTGCGCAGGGTAATGGTCAGGCTTGCGCTCTCGTCCGGCGCTGCAACAACCACAGCCTGGGAGCTGGTGGTCACTGCCCAGCCTTCGGGCTGCTCGATCGTGAATCCCAGCTTGTTGTGATAGTAGCGATCGTCGGCACGCTGGCCCTCAACGCTTTCGCCCCACACCAGCCCATCGGTGACGCGACGGAATTCCCCGGGTTCCTCGGGGCTTTCGATGTAGGTGCCGTCGTCCAGTTCATTGGCGGCTCGAATCACCGTTTGCAGGCGCTTGTCATTGCGCGGGTGTGTTGCGTAGAGGCCATGGTAGGTAGTGCCGCTTTTACCTGCGGCCTTCGCCTTCAGGCGCATGAACTGCTCCTGATTCTTCAGTACGCCGATGACGTCCAGGAGTGCCTCGGGTTCATAGCCGGCCTTGTACATGTATTCTGCGCCCAGGCCGTCTGCCTCGAGCTCCATATCGCGACCATAGCCGCTGATAACCTCGGCGCCGTACATATTGGACGCCTCATACACGGCGCTGCTGCCGGTGAGTACGTAGGCGGTAGTGGAGAGCACCTTGCTGGTGACCCCTGCGGTTTTTCTGCGACCGTGATGTCGCGCAGTGACGTGGGCAATCTCGTGGCCGATGACACCCGCAAGTTCGGCTTCGGTGTTGAGATAGCCGATCAGTCCACGATTTACGTAGATAAATCCCCCGGGTGTGGCAAAGGCGTTTATCTCCGGCGCATCGATCACAGCGAAGGTGAATTCCCGGTCGGGCATGTCACTCTGTGCTACCAGGCGTTGACCGATTTTTTCCACGTAGGCCTGAAGCTCCGGATCCTCGTAGAAGGCGCCCTCGGCGAGAAACTTGTCGTACATTTCCTGGCCGGTTTCGCGCTCACCGCTGGCGCCGGAGAGCACTACGGAGGTGCCGCCCGTGGCGGGGTTCACCGCGCAGCCCGCCACACTGCCAAGGGTGGCCCCCAGCACCATTGCGATGAACAGACGCTGCAGCTCAGTGTTCACTGGACAGGAACTGTAACAATTGATCCCCCAGGCCATCGCAGGCTGTGCCCTGCACCGGGGCGATGATGGGGATGGGTACTACCACGGCGGGCATATAGGATTGACCGCTGGTGCTGGCATTCAGGCGACCTACTTCAGCCTTGTCCGTGAAATCCCAGATTGTGGCCTCGTAATCCGATGCATTACCCCAGGTGCCAAAGCCAAAGCAGCCCGCGCCGCCAGGTCCCACACCGCAGGTCATGGACCCCGCAGAGTTGGTTTGCACCGTACTGCCGTCCACCCAGATCATGTACTCGAGTTTCAGATTGGCAAGTTGTTGGGCCACGGGTTCCTGTTGCACCAGGCGATCGATATCCGCGGGCCTTAGCGGCGCCGTCCGCGGTTCGAACCAGGGGTAAAGCGTGTTGATAAATTCAATTTCATCAATGATTTCGATGCTCGAGTCCCGGGCCACCACGTGGTCTGCGATGCACTCAATAAAATCAAATTCCGTTTCATAGTCGCTGGCGTGACGTCGCCCCAGAATGACTACCGTGGAGTCACCGATCCCTTCTATTGGTTCGTTGAACACCATTTCGTCTACGGTGGATGTGACGCACCCCATGAGCGATACGCTCAGGAGCAAAAGCAGTACACCGCGCACAACGCGAGTCCTGACCGTGGTCATCGCGCCGCTACTCCCGCTCGTTCCAGCTCCAGTTGCTCCAGCCACTGGGCGACCTCCGGGACTTTGTGAAAACTGGTGATGAAGTGTGCTCCGGCATCCCGCAATGCCACGACCGCTGCAAGGTTGACCGCCGCCTCATCACTTTGGAGAAAGGCCGTGGGCGTTTTGCCATAGGCGGTCATGGTCCATTCAGCAATAGGTTCACCGTTGGTGGTAACAAGCTCAAAGGCATAACGCATCCAGATCTCGTAGACCTTCACGTTGGTGTGTGCGGGAATGGCGTATTGGAGCTCGTCCACCCGGGGGATCAACACCGCGTCCACCACCGGGTTCATTTGCTCCGGCGCGGGCTTGCCATCCATCTTGGTGACGCCGACAAACATGTTGTCCAGCAGCTGTCCCCACATGGCGACCTGGGCCTCGCCGGTTTTAACAATCCAGGATGACTCCGCTCGGCCTTTGGCCTCATCAAAAAATTCGTGGCCCTCAAATTCCGGTTCGTACCAGACGCCAAGTTTTACCGGCAGTGGCTGCATCAGCGGAGGGGGGAAGTTACCGGACACGATGACTTCCTTGGCGCCACAGCCAGCCAGAGCCAGCAGTGTGAGTACCAGCATGGCCCAAGCGGAACGGGAATACCCGGGACGGGCCCCGGCAGCGGCCAAATGTCCTTGCCTGCCCGTGCGCCTGTCAGGGTCTGAAGTCATTAAGTCCGACAAACGTGCCTCCATTGCGATAGGTCAGCTCCCGCATGAGCGCCGCAAACCGGATACCCGTGGTTTGCAGATTAGCTGCCCGTATGAATTGTACGGGGAAGCCCACGGCGTGGATTCGCACCAGTCGCTGGCCGTCGGCGGCCTCGCGGTTGATTCGCTCCACAGTATCCACCACTTGTCCGATGGAGTCCCCGGTAAATTCATCTCCGAAGACATAAATACTAATCTTTTTGTTGGGGTCGTAAAAAGTACGGATCGCAGCGGTAATACCCTCGACCGGCGAGGAGTTACTGAACACGTTCCAGTTGCGCAGGTTCTGCATGATGACGCGGCGTCGTCCATCGGTATCCGGAATCCACTGGCCTCGATAGCGGCTGAACATGTAGTTGCCCATGTCATTCATGATCTGGATGCCCTTCACATTGGGGTAAATGTTCAGGGTGGCATCGATCTCCTGCATCATTCGCTCCCAGGCGTAGGAAAACATGGAGCCCGAGGTATCAATCACAAAAATGATGTACTCGCTGTCTACGGGGATACCGCCGATGAGGTTACTGGTGACCTCCAGGCCGGCGAGGAGTCGCTTCTGCTCGGCGGTGAGTGACTGTCGGGCGATGGCCAGTTGCTCGGTGATCACCGAGTTGGTGTTGCTCTCCACCTGCAGACTGTCATAGCGCGATTTCGTGGAAGCCAGCTGGCCGCGAAGGACGGCAATGCGCTCCTTATACTCCGAGAGTTGCTCCTGGCGGGCATTGAGATCTCTGTTGAGAAAACGGGTTTCGCCACGGATCTCAAACAACTGCTCCTGCAGGTCCGCCACCAAACCCTCGAGGTTCACCGTGGAGGCCTCAATGATCTGGGGCTGAACAGTTTTTGTGATCATCAGCAGCAGGATCACGGCACCAAAGCCACAGCAGATGACATCGAGGAAGGAGAGCGTGAATTCAGACATTTCGCGACGCTTACGCATACCGTTTGCTCCTAGGGCCAGTCACTGGACGGACTCATAAAGGAGCCCCGGGTGCTTTGGGCAAGCTGCCAGAATTCGGAGGCCGCAAGGGGGTCTCCTTCCATGGGCGCGAGGATAATGTTCACGGGCACGTTGGCCGGGAGTTTCCGCACCGCCTGCCGATAGAGGCGCTGCCGCTGGTTGCCGCTGACGGTATTCCCGCGCGGCGGGTTGGCTCCCTGGGTAGGGAGGCCATCGGTAATGAGAAAAATATTATCGGGTATTGGTGACAGCGTCTGCAGATAATCAAACACGTTTTCCAGGCTGGTGCCGCCAGCGGGCGTAATCGTTCTCAGGGACTCGGACATATCTTCCAGCTGGGCCTGATCCGCTACTTCCAGCCACTGGCCGGCCGTGTCGGGCAAAGCGGTCTGTGCCTGGGTATTGAAAGTGATTACCTGGTACTCGCTGCCCACCGGCAATTGGGAGGTGAGCCAGTCCATGGTGTTCAGTGCCCGCGTCCACTTCTCGGCGCTGCGCTGGAGTGTTGGGTCCATGTTGCGAAGCCGGATGATGTTGACAACGCGGTCGGCGAGCATGCTTGCGGAAACATCCAGCAGAATCGCGATGTTCTTGCCGCCGAGATTCAGTCCCGTGAGATATTGCCGGTTACCGTCGCCCACAAAGCTACGGGCACTTTTGCCGCTTTCTTCTTCCGCGGCCTCACGCAGTTTCTTTACCTCCTCCTCGAGAGACTGGACTTCGGCTTTGAGTTTTTCCACCGCCTCGTCCTCGCTCACATCCTCGGGGATCAATGCGGCGATAAGGGCCTCGTACTCTTCTACCTCGTCGATGACGCGGGTGGCCCGGCCCTCGGCTTCAACAATGTCGAGGTTTACCTCATCCAGGGTATTGCGCAGCACAACAAGCCCCTCCTCGCCCTCCCGGATATCTTCCTCGAGCATATTCACCTCGGAAAGCAGGTCGACGTTGAGTTCCTTCGATTCCACGACGATGGAGTGATCGATGATCAAAAACACAAGAATTACGGCGCCGAATCCACAGGACATAATGTCCAGAAAGGACAGGTTGAAGGTGCTGAAGCTTCGTTTATTGCGCCTCGCCACGTCCCGGCCTCAATCTCGCACTTCGATGAGCCGTCCGTGGCCGGCGGTGCCCAGGGACAGGGTGTCGCCCAGCGCCAGGGGCTGCTGCGGTGCGCAGGGCATGCCATTGATCAGCGCGCCATCACCGTGGAGGGTCCAGTAGTCGTCCACCTTGCGGAGGGAGAACCCCCCCACAAGGGCCACCTCGCTACCGCGCAGAGGCAGCGCCAAAGTGCCCATAAGCACATGGGTGGCGATAGCAGACGCCGTCGCCTGAGTCCCTGCTGTTTTGGAGACGGGGGGCTCCGCGTTGGTAGCCGAGGGAGTAGAAGGGGCTGAGGAGGAAGCGGGAACTGACGGAGCTGCCGAGGACGCGCGTTCGTTGCCCTCCGAGTCCGCCGGCGGTAGCTGGTCTACCAGGTGAACATCTTCACCCGGTAGCTCGATGTGATTCCGCCTGGCGATAAAGGCGGTCCACAGTGTGTCTGCAGCCAGCGTGCTGGTTTTGCCATCCATAGCTTCTATGCCGGGGAGGAGATGCAGTTCCGCGTCCAGAAGTATGGGCACTCCCGTGTCCGGCTTGGACTGTTCCAGCCCTTTGATCAGGCGCTCGCTGGCACCAGCGAGGGCGCTGGCGGTGACGCGGCTGCGATGACCGTCGATATCGACGCTGGCCTCACCACGCTCGCGCAGGGTGGCGAGAATTTGCGGGAGCTTGTTGTACAGGTCCTGCTCACTGCGTGCACTTCGAGTGGGATCAAAACGGGTCTGCTGGATAAACGCGCTGGCAATGGCCGAGACGCAGCGCTCCTGCAACGCGAGCAGGCCACAGGCGGGCAGGGGGGTACTACGTGTCACCCGGATCTTGCCGTTTTCCACCAGCAATTCGTTGATGATGGTCTGGTTGAGCTGGCTTTCCAGATGAATTGCTCTGCCCGTCTGCAATACGACCGGGTGATTGCTCGCAATAAGCACGCTGCGGCTTACTATTCCCGACACGGTAAAGTCACTGGCCTGGGCTACCCCCAGCAACAGAGAAAGCTGCTCCGGAGGCATGCTGTCCGGCACCGCCAGCACCAGAGCATCGGGCGCTCCTGCCGTTGCATGAATGTGACGGAGGTGGGAGTGCACCAGGTCGGCGGTGTGCCGTGCGGCGCCCAGCGTGGGCTTCAGGGGCTGGGTGCTGAGCTGCCACCAGAAGCGGCTGTTACTGTCCCGGGGGCGCAGACGCGATTGTTCCAGAGCCGTTTGCCCAAAGTGATACTCACCGCCCTCCAGTACCACGACGCCTGGGCTGTGCAGGGCAGATCCCTCCTGCCAGAGGCTGATCTGCGTATCGCGACAATCCAGAATGGCCATCAGTCGTTAGCGACCAGGAAGCGAAGGAGACGGCTGTCTGCGTAGCGCTGCCCGTTAAGCACCAGTCGCTCCTGAGCCAGCTGAAGCTGGTGCAGGCAGAACATGATGATGATAGACAGCACCAGCGCCACAAAGGTGGAGTTAAAGGCGACGCCCAGGCTCACCGTAACTCCGGAGATATCGCCCTCCACCGCTTTGTACGCCTGTCCCAGGGCATCACCGATACCGCGAACCGTACCGATAAACCCGATGGAGGGAATGGCCCAGGCGATGTAGCGAACCATGGACAGCTCGGAGTCCAGGCGATCGGACTCGATATCACACTGCTCCCGGATAGCGTCGGATACCGCAGGGATACTCCCGGTGGTGGCAAAGCGTTGCAGGGCCGAAAGCAGGGTGCGGGGCAACAGGTAGCCCTGTTGAGTTACCGGCAGCGCCTCGATGGAGCGGCTGTATTGCCGCGCGTCTTCCGGGAGCACACTGGTGCCCTCGGGAATCGAGAGCAACTCGTCTTCCAGCAGTTGCTGCTCCTTCATGTTCTGGCGGCCCTTGTAGCCCATGATGGACAGCGCCCAGATCAGCAGGATAAAGCAGGCCTCCTGTTCGTAGTCGCGGATTACCACCGCCAGACTGCGCTTGGGAACAACTTCCTCTCCCGCAGCCTGGGCGGCCATTTCGGCGGCTAACTGGTCGTCGGCACTGGGACGGATCACGGCCACGTACATTGCGTGCACCAATATGATCGCCGTGAGCAAGGCAAAGAGCTGGAACATGAACTCGGAGGAGAGGCTGTTCTTCATGGGGCTTCCTAAATGTCGACGGGAAAGGCGACGGAGAGATCCTCGGAGATCTGCTCCGATGCCTCGTAGTCTTCGAAAGGTTGATTGACCGGTGGGCTGGTCACCGGATCGGCGTCAGTGTCTCCGGTTTCCCGATCCACCCCCCCGGTTGAGGGGGCAGGGGTCTCGGCCGGCGGCTGGGCCACCGCGACGATGTTAAAAAGGGTGTAGCTACCCAGAAGCAGCAGTAGTCCGACGAAAACTTTCTTGACCGTGCTCTTGTGCCCCATTTGTCTTACTCCGCGTAGCGAGCGATGCGAAATCCTACGTCATCTCGCCCTGCCTGCCCATAATCGCGGTAGGACAGGCGCAGCTCGGGGAGTCTCCCCAGGGCCCAGCTTGCACCGCGAATCACGTAATTGTCCCCCCGTTGGCCACCCAGGGGGTCCGTCGTTACCACGCCGCTGGAGGCGGGGATGGTGTACACGTCATGAATCCACTCGGAGACATTGCCCCCAAGATCAAAGATACCGTGCTCGTTGGCCGCAAAGCTTCCCACGGGGGCGCTGACCACATAGCCATCGTCGTAACCATTGAGTACCCGACCGGTCACATAGGCGGAGCTGTTATCGGCAACATTCTCAGCGGTCTTCTTGGGAGGGAATTCTTCGCCCCAGGTAAAGCGCTGGAGCTCCTCTCCCTTGAGTCGCGCCACCCAGGCCCATTCCGCCTCGGTAGGCAGGCGATAGCCCAGGGCATCGGGATTGAATCCAATGATGATGCCCTGCTGCTCCTGATAAAAGGGTGTGATGCCTTCCCGCCGGCTTAGCCAATTACAGAATGACGCGGCCTGTTGCCAGCTGATCTGCGCCACCGGCTGGTGTTCGCGGTTGAGACTGTTGCCCTCAATCTGACCGGAATTGTGCGATGCCTGAAACTGGCGGAACTGCGCGTTGGTCACTTCCTGGTTCTGAAAATAGAACGGCCGCTCCAGGCGCACGGGATGGAGCACCTCGTTGGCTCTGCGCCCCGGATCTCTCCGCGACGCGCCCATGGAAAACTCATTGCGCGGTGAGTCCAGGGGATTCATCAGCACCAGGGTCTGGCCCAGGGCGGTGGTGATGGTGGGGGTCAGGCGGGCCTTGCGTGCGGCCTCGGGGGTCAGCAGTGTGAGCTCAATGAGTTGTTCGAGACCGGGTCTGGGCGTGACGCTGCGCTTGCTGCTTTCATAGCCGTCCAAGCGCGCTTCAATCCGCTGGACCACCGCGGGCAGAGACAGCGTCTGCGTGCCGCGACCCACGGGCTTACCGTTTACCAGTAGTTCCGCGTCTGCGGGGCTGACTTTGACCAGGACATCGCCCAGCAGCGGTTTGAGGCTGACGCTGCGATCAAGGCGCGCGCCTGCCTCCATACGCACCGTGTCGCTGGCGCGCCGGTAGCCCGCCCGGGAGAGGCTGATGCGATGGTCTGTATTGGGCGAGAGTTCGAGTTCCAGCGGTGTCTGCCCGGCAAACTCTCCATCGACGCTGACATTTGCACCGCTCGGTGTACTGCTCAGGGTAAGGACACCGGTAGCTGGTGTGAGCTCGATGCTGCCCAAATCCTGCGCTACACCGGCCTCTGACGTCAGGGAGAATTCCTCGGGGGCAAAGCCGGGTCGCATCAACGCCAGCTGGCGCTCTCCCTGGAGTATCTCAAAGGTGCCGGGCGTGTTTCCTAGCGGCGTTCCGTCGACCAGAAGCACGGCCCCGGGCGGGTCCGTGATGATGCTGACCTCGGCCCAGGCGGGATCCAGGGCCAGATCAAGACGCTGCTGAACGTTGCGCCCGGTGACGTCGATGTCCTGGGTCAGCGGCAGGTAGCGTGGGAGCTCCAGCCGCAAGGATCGGTTGCCGGCTTCCACCGGAAGATCAGTCAGCGGCGTGATGCCGGTGTTTTCCTTATCAATAGAGAGGGTGGCACCCGCTGGCGTGGTAGCAATGGTCAGGCGACCGGGGAGCGGCTGGAGGATCACCTCCTGTCGCTGGGTGGCGTCCTTTGAGACATTTATGTCGCTCTCGTAGGGGTGATAGCCGGGCGCCGTCACCGTCAGTGCATAGGTACCCGAGCGGAGCAGGAAACGGTCACCAAAGGGCAGCACGAGACCGGCAAGATCGATGGCAGCTTCCTCTTCGGCAACAACGGAAATTTCCAGAGAGCGGGCGGTAAGCAAAAACCACAGCGCCACCAGAAAAAGCGCCACAGCCACGAACAGTAGCCAGCGCGACGCAGGGATACGGGCTTTCTTCTCAACGGCAGTGGGGTCCAGCGGCTCAAAAGCCGCAGCCTGAATACTCCGGGGTTTTTGTTCACTCATCAGATGGACTCAGTACAGGCGACGTAAACATCTGGCGTGTTTCCGGGGGCAACGGTAAATACCACGCGGGCATCGCGATAACCCCGTCGCGAGCCCACCGCAGTGTACTGCCCGGGACGCAGGCTGAGTTGCTCCCGGTTAAAAAGACCGAGGCGCGCAACCTTGTAGACCGTGACTTCCGTGAGGCCGTCGGAGCGGATCGTGACCGGCAGCGGGGTGCTGGCTACCGCCAGGACATTCTCCGCGGCGTCTATTTGCGCGCTGAGGCGGGGGCCCAGTTCGCTCAGGGACCGGGCACGGGCAACGGCGCTTTGCGCTTCCCGTAAAATAGCGTCATCCACAAGGCGCTCGGGTTTCTCCACGATTGCGGTGAGTTCTTTTTCCACTTGCGCCCGGGGCTGGGCAACAAGGAGACCCTCTCGCGCAAAGCGTAGGCTCTGATCTATGGCAAGCGCTTCTTCAAACACCTTGATGGCCGCTGACCAGTCCTCGTCCTCAAGGAGCGAATTGCTGCGGTTCTGTAATCCTTGCAGCGTGGCTGCCGTGCGCGCCGACGATAGTTCCTGCAGGGCAGCTGCGGCCTCAGAGGAGCCGGGGTAAAGACTTCCGGCGCGCTCAAAGCGCCGCTGTGCCCTGTCAAAGTTGGCCTCGTCCAGTGCCGCATAGCCCTCTGACATGGCGGCATTAAACCGCTGCTCGGTGAGCTCCGCCCTCAGTCGTGTCAATTCACTGCCTACGCGTTCGTGCGCGCTGTCGCTTTCGGCGGCGCTTTCCATGCGCGCAACGGCAGTGTCGAGCTCACCGGCGGCCTCCGCTTCCGAAGCTGCGACGTAGTCTTCTGTTACTGAGGGGAGCACCTCAAACCTCCCGGTGAGAGAGGCGGTCTCCGGTGCCCCGGGCTCCAGCTTTTCGGCGAGGGTCAATGCCGTCGCCGCAGTATCTTCATCGAAGGCTTCAATGGCTGCTGTGGCGCTGGCGATCTGCGCTTCGAAGCGCTGCGGCAGGGATTGTTCCAGAGCTAGAGCCGCCGTCAGGGCCGCCTGATACTGGGTGATAGCCTCTTCAAAGGCGCGCTCTCGATACAGCTCATCGCCGGACAGTGCCTGTTCTGCGATGCCCGCCATGGCATCCGCTGCCCATTCCTCGGCGCCGCGCTCTGTGAGGTTCTCCTGCACATCCAGTAATTCAGCGAGAAGATCCTGAGCCTCGGCGCGGGCTTTTGCGGCCCGGGCATCGGCAAAGGGCGAGGCCTCATCGCTTGTCTCGGGCGCTGCGGCCTTAGGAGAGGACGTGCCGGGGGAGGCCTTGGCTGGTGACGTTCCCTGCGCTGTTTGATTGCTGGCTGGATCGACGCTATTGCCGCGAGATTCCACCCAGGCGGGCAATACAAAAATGACGACCAGCGCCAAGACTGCGAGGCCCCCAAAAGCGGGCAGCAGCCACGGGGGTCGGGTATCCGCCGCAGCGGAGTCGGCCGCCGGCGTGGACTCCGGTGCATCAAAGGGTGTGGGCTGGACCCGTTGGTACTGCTCTGTCACTCAGATGGTTTCCGACTAGTTCTGAACGGGATCGTCGGACGCTGGGGGGGCGAGTTCTCCGATCTCATTGCGGTAGATCTCAGCGAGCACTTCACGCCACTGAGCATACTGATCATCGACACTGCCACTGATCATCACCGTACGGTCTTCCAGCTCGATGACCTGTGGCGTGATTTCCGCTTCCAGGGATTGACCGATTTCTTCCAGGGCCTCGACGTGTATCTGTGCCTCGGCGCGACTTTCAAGACCGCTTTTTAGCAGATACCCGCCGCCGATAATCGCGACGTTACCGGCAGCGCGGGCGCTACGGTCTCCGCTCCCCGCGGCGGCGATACCGGCAATGATGGCGGCACCCCCGGCAATGAGCTGACGGGTACTCTCACGCTTGAGTTCCTGATAGGCGACGACCTCCTGGTAGCTGAGCTTTCGCCATTCGTGGTAGGGGCCGAACATGTCGTCAGAAAAGCCGTTGTAGTAGGTTTGCAGCGTGTCTACGAAAACATGGTCGCGCTCTCGCAGCATGCGCACCCGTTCCAGCATGGGGTCGTCTTCAGCAGGGAGTCTAACCACCAGCTGTTTTCCCTTGCGGGTTTTATCGAGATAGCCATCAAAGGCCTCGGCAGAAAAGCTCTGGGCAAACAGGAGTTCCGACACCATGCGAATTTCTTTTCGCTGCGCCGTGGGCAGCTCGTCAAAACGCCGCACCAGATCATTGGCTACCTGGTGATACACAGCCTGAAAAGGGTCGTAGCTGGAACGGGTTTTGGTGTCGTAGGCATAGCGGCTGGCACTGCCCTCGTAAACGCGGTCCAGCCAGACGTAATCCCGGGAGTCCTTGGCGACCACCTGTATTTCAAGGGTTTCGCCATCGGAGTGGAGTATGGTGCCCCTGATCATAAGGTCAGTGATTCGATCGTCGTTGGGAACAACCCTCACAGCGCCCCAGGCACCGGAATTTTGTAGCACCTCAGCCAGCAATTTAGGGATGTAGCGTGCCTCGGCCCGGCGAACTTCCGGGTAGAGGCGTTCATCTTCGTCGGCGAAATCAATACCCGGATCAAAGATGGCGACGGCCACGTCCAGTAGCTCATCCTCTGGCACCATCGAGGCCGGCGCCTGCAGTGCCGGGATTGATGTACTTTTCACCGTCTGGCTGACGCAGCCCGCGAGGCTGAGGCCAAGACACAGCAGCGCCAGAAAACGCAGGCCGATCGTCGCGTTGACGGTGGAGCTGGCTATCACGGCTGCTTGATACCCTTGTACTTGCGATACTCCACCCACAGCTTTTCGCGCACCTCGGGGTCGGGCTCGCGCATGGCGGCCTCGCGCAGCTGTCGCGCCACTACGTCATCGTCATTGCCGTTGGGAATATCCGCTGGAGGCGGGTACTTCGCCGTGTTCTGGGGGATGCTGCCACCCCCGGCGCCCACGCCGCCCATGCCGCCACCGACACTGTAGCCACCGCCGCCCATCTCGCGGCCATAACCGCCTTCTGCTTCACCGTTGCCGCTGCCGCCTCCGGCTGAGGCGGTCTGCGTGGGTTCCGTGGGCTGGTTGCGGCTGGCCTCGCGCTGTGCTGCCTGTTCTTCCAGAATCATGGCATCAAACTCGCCCATGCCTCGCTCGAGCTCAGCGTCAAGAATAGCCACTTGTTCTGCCGGGGTTAAAGGACCCTGTCCGCCGGATGGGTAGCGCCCGGAGCTGCCTTGTCCCGTGCTGCTGTCACCCGCACCGGATGTGCCCGTACCCTGACTGCTGCCCTGGGGACCGCCGGCAACATCGCCGGCGCCCTGGGCGCCGTTTCCACCAGCCCCCGCGTCTCCAGTCTGACCCGGAACGCCTGGAATGCCTGGAACCCCGGGAATACCGGGTATTCCCATGGAGCCCTGCATGCCGCCACTTCCGCCACTTCCGCCACTACCTGCGGAACCCGCAGGTTGGCCCATGCCGCTGCCACCGGAGGCTACGGACTCTTCATCCTCCATGCTGGGGAGGGCGTCGCTGCCACCGGCGCTGTCTTCAAACCCGGGCTCGCCGGCTCCGCCACTGTCGCCCGCTGCGCCATCACTGGTGCCCGCCGTGGTGTCTGCACCGGCGCTGCCGCCCGCAGAATCCTCGCCGGCCTCACCAGCGGATCCGGCTTCGCTGCTGTCGCCGGTGCTGCCAGATTGCTCCCCGGTCTCGCCGCTACCGGCGACCTCGGCGCCGGGGGCCTGACCCTCGGGGAACTCTCCCATGTCCCGGGATACGTCACCAGCGCCCTCAAGATCGCCGTCGGTGGATCCCGTCTCTCCGGACTGCTCCGAAGAGGCGGTGCTTTCAGCCGATGGCTCGCCTGCCTGCTCGCTGCCCTGGGCACCCTGGCTGCTGCTTTGGCTGCCGGGCGACGACGCACTGCTCGTCGGGCTCTGACTGCTCTGGGGTGAGGGACTGCTAGGGGAGCTGCTTGATGAACTGCTCGAAGAACTACTCGAAGAACTACTCGATGAGCTGCTGGACGAACTCGATGATGAGCTGCTGGACGGTGGCGCCGGGCTGCTCGGCGTTGGCATCGATGGTGTTTGCGGCGTGGTGGGATTACTGGCGCTCGGACAGCCGCTCAGCATCAGGCAGGCCAGCAGAGACGCCAGAGGCAATCTGGCTGCCTGGCCTGGAGTCAAGGGCGTCGTGTTCGACACCTTCTCCCGCTGACTCTGCGGTCCCTGCTGTTCACCATGCGGAAGTATCATAAGCCCAGCGCAATCCTTGTGTTTCTACCGGCAGACCATCATCTATGCGTGGCCGGAACGGCGTTCGTCTCAGGCGATTGATAATGTCGCCCGCCTTTTCGTCGTTGTGGCTGTGGTCGTCGAGACGGACGACATCCATGACCCGTCCGCGCTCGGAAACCCCGAATTCTAGCAGCAATCGCCCATTCTGCTCGCCCAGGTGCCGGGGCAGCGCCCGGACTCCCTCAAGTCCCGGCAGGGGTTGCGGTGTTGCAAACAACTGCTCTCTCAAGTCTTGGGCAGCCTCAGTCTCTGCAAGTTCCCCGTAAAGTTGCGCGTAGGTGTCCAGCGCTTCGGTGCGCTTGCCATGCCAGTACTGCCAGTCACCCAGTAATAATAGGACCTCCGCAGTATCCTTCAGCGTCACATCATCCTGGGCGACCTGAATGTCGTAGATGGCCTGAATAACCGCGTTACCCTGCTTGTAACTCTGACTGCGATATCCTATCTGCCGTGATTCCTCGTCACCATAAACTCCGCCCGTGCGATATCGGCCGTTGGTGGTTTCACCGACGAAACCACTGAGCATATACTGGGCCTGCAGCATGCCGTAGAGCGGTCGCAGTAACAGGGGAGACGTGTCGCCTTCCACCTTGGCAAATTCACTGAGGGCGAAGCGATAGAGGCTCCACATGTTGACCAGACGCGCGAAGGGGTCCTCGCCAATGCCGGCCTCGTAGGCCTGACGCTGCCACAGAGCGTGCTCCATCAACGCCTGACCCCGGGTGACATCCGAGAGTGTTTTGGCCTGCACACGGTACAGATAGCGCTGCCTCTCGTCGGCTGCCGCGAGAGAGCCGAGGGCAATATGGCTGGCTATTTCGCCCTCCAGCAGTGCCAGCTGTCGCCGGCTGTACAAGCCTTCGTTAACACGGGAAAGGTGTATCCCCCGTTTGAACACCTTCACAGCCTGCTCGTGGTCGCCATTGCGCTGTAGGGCCAGCCCCAGACCCAGAAGGTCTTCCGTGAGCCCTGGCGCAAAGGCTCCATCGCGGCTTTCTTGCGCTTCAATACGCTGGAGGTAGGCGCGCACATCGCTCATGAGCGCTTCCTGGGCGGCCTCTTCACTGGCCAGTGCATCGGTTTCTGACATCGCAGTGTCAGTGGCGCCCGTGGCCGGGGTCAGACAATTCAAAATCAGGAAGAGCACGCCGATAACCGGCGCTGTTCTCGATGACGTATCTTGTCGGTGGATGAACTTCATTTTAGGGTGGATCGCTGGTTCCAGTCAGTACTCGATAGCTGTTGCGTACTTCACCTTACGCATGGTCGTTCTCCGCATTGTCACTCTACGTACTATAGCTCTTTATGGCTCACGCCGGCGCCCAACGCGGGCAGATCGCACGGCCCTTGGGTGACCGCCGGTAGGATGGCACTATGAAGTCGTATTACGGCGGTTTTGGGAGTGCGCATGAGCACCTTAGCTGAAGAGATTAGACAGCGATTGTCGGCGCAGTTCCAGCGCGTTGCCGACGGTCACGACCTGCCACCCGGGCCCCGCTTTCGCCTTGAGGGGCTCATGGAAGCGGCAGTGCTCACCGGCGAGTGTGAAGAGGATGAGCTCCGGGAGCTCATTGCAGAGCTCCACGGGAATATCGTGGGAGAATCTCTCGACGCCCGACTCGGGGAGCGCTGGAAGCGCTGGCATCCCTTTCCTCAGATTCCGCTCTACATGGAGCGTGCGCCGGTATCTCCATCAACCAGCGATTGACTATACTGCACAGCCAACCGGACGATTCTGTGATTCAGGAGTAATTTTAGATGGGTGCATCCCTTCGCTTGGCCGTCGTGATTTTTATGGCCTATCTGTTAAACGGCTGTGCTAGCACGGATCTGAAAGCGGTAAGTGACTACGATACGAGCTTCGCCTTTGACAGGGTCCAGCGGTTGGCGATTCTGCCCATCGACCGAACATCCGCTGCAGAAAAGCTCATCAGCGACCTGCAGGTGGATCGTGTTAATGAAGCGCTCGGTGAAGAGTTGCGGTCCCGCGGGTATGAAGTGGTGGACGATCGCGCGGAGGCGGATGTTTACCTAGCCTGGCACCTGGTGACCCGAGAAAAAACTGATATCCGCGCCTACAACGCCGCCAGCGCCTATAACTGCTGGCGCTGCGGTCCTCCGGTGTCTGATGTCAGCGTGCGCCAGTACGTGGAGGGCACATTTATCGTCGATCTTATCGACCCCGCCCGCAACCGCTCCGTCTGGCGATCGACGATACAGTCAACCCTCAAGAGCAAGCCCGACCCCGACGATGCTGCAAAAAATCGTGCGGTGGCCGCCAAGGCAGTGCTGGCTCCGTTCCCGCCGGAGTGGAGCCCCCCGCAGTGAGCGGTAATTTCGAAAGTTATCGGCGGGAGTACACCGCCGGCGGACTCACTGCCGACGATCTGTGTGAGTCACCCATTACTCAGTTTGAGCGCTGGCTGGAGCAGGCGGTGAACGCGGGCCTTTCCGATCCCACCGCCATGGCACTGTCCACCATCGACGATAAGGGAAGGCCCTGGCAGCGCATCGTATTGTTGAAGGGGCTGTCGGATGATGGCTTTGTGTTCTACACCAATTTTGGCAGTGATAAAGCGAAGGCCATTGACGCCAACGACAAGGTGTCTTTGCTGTTTCCCTGGAATGAGCTGGATCGTCAGGTCATTGTGGGGGGGGCTGCAAAACGCATGAGCCTTGCAGAATCGGCGACCTATTTTTTGTCCCGGCCCCGGGAGAGCCAGATCGCGGCCTGGGCCTCCCGCCAGAGCCGACCCATCGCCAAAAGGGCTCTATTGGAGAAGGAGGTGCGCAAGCTGCGGAGCAAGTTTGCCGAGGGTGAGGTGCCGGTACCGGACTTCTGGGGCGGTTATCGCATCGATCCCGAGCGCATTGAGTTCTGGCAGGGAGGAGAGCACCGCCTCCACGATCGCTTCCGCTACGAGCGTAGCAGCGCTGGCGGCTGGCAGGTGGAGCAGTTACAGCCCTGAGCGTGTGGACAGCCCTGAGCGTGTGGACAGCCCTGAGCGTTTGGACAGCCCTGAGCTTGTAGGCAGCCCTGAGCGTTTGGACAGCCCTGAGCTTGTAGGCAGCCCTGAGCCGATCGACGAACTCAGCGCAGGCGCCTCTGGTCAAAATAGCTGGATTGTTTCTCAATGCCCGCCAGCTTTCGCCGGAGCACATCGAGAGCCGCAGCCGCCACCATGGTCTGAAACAGCACTCGCTCCACGGGCCAGCAAAGGCACACGGTTTCCACGACATTCCGGTCTCCCCAGGCTAGCCAGACGGTGCCCACGGGTTTGTCATCACTGCCCCCGCCGGGACCTGCAATTCCGGATACGGCAACAGCCAGATCAGCTCCCGAGGCATCCAGCGCACCGCGAACCATGGCTTTTACCGTGGATTCACTCACGGCACCCTCGGACTGCAGGGTAGCACCGGGTACCCCGAGAACCGATTGTTTCAGCGCATTGGAATAAGTCACAAAGCCGCCGGGGAACACATCCGAGGCGCCAGCGATTTGTGTAAGCATGGAGGCGATCATGCCGCCGGTGCAGGATTCGGCGCAGCTGATAGTGGTGCCCGAGGTCCGTGCCAGATCAATCACGGCCTCTGCGATGCGTGTATCACCTTCGCCGATGATATGGTCGCCAAACAACGTCTTCAGCCACTCGTAGCATTGGTCACGCTTGGGCCGGTCTTCTGCCCGCGTGATGCTGAGTTTTATTTCCAGCTGTGGCGCCCCCGCGCGAAAGCTGAGCACGACCTCCGGTGGCCAGTCCGGGTGATTATCCACAAGCAGTTGCTGCGCCGTGGATTCACCCAGGCCGAAGGTTTGCAGGCGCAGAACATCTTTCTGGAGGGTGATACCGAAGCGGTCCCGCAAGCGCTGGACCATGACGGGTAGCATGGCCCGCAGTTCTCCGGGGACGCCGGGGGTACACATGACCAGGCAACTGCCGACGATCAGGGAAAAGCCCACGGCGCTGCCCACGGAATTGGGAATGATGGCGCAGCCCGCCGGCAGCATGGCCTGCTTGCGGTTGGCGGCATTGAGAAGCAGGTTGCGTTTTTTACACCACCGCTCCAAATGATCGAGGGCTTCCGGATGCTCCTCGAGACCGCCTCCGGCGACTTCAGCAAGTACCGCAGCGGTGAGGTCATCGATGGTCGGCCCCAGCCCACCGTTCACGATGAGCACATCTGCATCGCCCGCCAGGGCCGCCATTTCCCGGGTCAGCGCAACCCGGTCGTCGCCCAGGGTTACCCGTCGGCAGGGGGTGAGCCCCAGTCCCGCAAGTTCCCGGGCAATGAGCGCGGAGTTCGAATCCACGGTGTCGCCGCTCATCAACTCGTCGCCGGTGAGCAGCAGCTGCACGCGGGGCTTAGGGGCCATGGTGTTCTCCAGCAGGAATAGTTCGGGTGCGGAAAATAGCACAGGCTCGCGTTTAACAGTCCAATCTCTGCGTTTATCCCTCCTTGAGCGGCTGACAGCCTGTCCGGGCTTGGCTACACTCCCTGCCCTTTGCGTGGTGCGGATCCAAGCGGGGAATAATGATGAAGCGTGTGGTTTTCAATCAGAAAGGCGGGGTGGGCAAAACCAGTATCACCTGCAACCTCGCGGCCATCGATGCGAGCCTTGGCCGCAAGACCCTGGTGATTGATCTGGATGTACAGGGCAACACGACCCATTACCTGGTCGGGGAAATCGACGCCGAAGCATTCCCGGCGGAGGCCCAGGGCGTGTCGGGTCTTTTCAAGCAAACGGTGGGATCCCGGCGTATGAGCCGCAATCCCGACGCCTTTGTCTGGGAGACACCCTACGAGAACCTGTTTCTTATGCCGTCCAGTCCGTTGCTGTCGGAACTGGAGCGCGAGCTTGAAGCCCGCTATAAGATTTACAAGCTCCGGGATGCCCTGCTCAAACTCGAGGATGAATATGACCGGGTGTACATCGACACGCCGCCAAATTTCAACTTCTACTCAAAATCAGCGCTGATCGCTGCAAATAGCGTCTTAATTCCCTTTGATTGCGATAGTTTTGCCCGGCAAAGTCTCTACGCGCTGATGGATAATATCGCCGAACTTCAGGAAGACCACAATGAGGATCTGGCGGTGGAGGGGATCGTCATCAACCAGTTCAACAGTCAGGCGCGCTTACCCGGAGAACTGGTCGCGGAGCTGGAGGACGAGGGATACCCGGTGATATCGACCTTCCTTAACAGCTCAGTGAAGATGAAAGAGTCCCACTACCTCCATCGGCCGCTGATCGACCTTGCGCCCTCTCACAAACTGACACAGCAGTATCGTGACTTGCACGCGGCCCTCGATAAGGGGTGACCGCGACAAAAAGCGCGCTGCTAACTTGGCGATGGCGTGCAGCTTGTACCATACTCAAGACATGAACGACTTAGCCACGCTTGGCGCGGCCGACACCACAGCGCCGCTGTTGCCCTTACCGGAAGCCCGTCAGCAATTGACTGGACTCCTTGCGGGTGAGGATGACCTCATCGCCAATGCTGCCAACACGGCAGCATTCCTGAATACGCTCCTGGCGGATATTAACTGGCTGGGGTTCTATTTTGTGCACGACGATGTGCTGGTGCTGGGTCCGTTCCAGGGGAATCCTGCCTGCGTACGCATTCCAGTGGGCCGTGGTGTTTGTGGAACCTGCGTGGCCTCCGGTGAAACCCAGCGCATAGACGATGTGCATGCCTTTCCCAGCCACATCGCCTGTGACATTCGCTCGCGCTCCGAGCTTGTGGTGCCCATTCAGACTGACGACAGGATAGTCGGCGTGCTGGACATAGACAGCCCTTCCGTCGCCCGCTTCAGCCAAGGGGACCAGGATTACGTCGAGGCCCTGGCCGATGAATTCGTCAGACATCAGTTTGGCCAGCGTTAGGCGCAGGACTTTTTCCGGGGCTCCATGGCGGGCCTACATTGCTGCGTATTCTGTTGCCAAGTTACCAGTCCTAAGGAGTATCCGCCGGGGTTTACTGGCATCGCTGTTGCTGACGGTATTGGCCGGCTGCGCGGCGGCACCACAATGGGCCTTTGATCTGCGTAACGTGCCGCCCCTGAAACTGGACGGGCAAATCCATAGCTACGACCCCGACAGTCCTGACCTTAGGGACCCTGGCATCCTGGAGGTCACTCCACAGATGCGTGAATTTGTGGAGTTGTATACCGCCGACTCCAACAACGCCCACAACAAGTTGATTTCCTTGCATCGCGCTATCAAGGGGCAGGGCGCGCTGGCGATGCAATACGACCCCTTCGCCGATGGTACTGCTGCCCAGGCCTTTGGCCGCGGTTCGGCCAATTGCCTGAGTTATGCCCATATGTTTACGGCGCTGGCGCGGGAGGCGGGCCTGAACGCCCAATACCAGTGGATGGAGGTGCGCCCCGAATGGCATCGCATGGGAGAGCGGGTTGCCGTAAGACTGCACGTCAATGTGCAGGTGAAAATGCGTGATTCCACGGAATATATGGTCGACATTGACCCCCTCAATCGCAATGAGGTGGCCGGCGCGCGGCTCATGAGCGATCGGGAGGGCTTCGCCCTGTATTACAACAACCTCGCCATGAGCGCGTTGGCCGATGACAAGCCGGTGTATGCCTGGAAACAGCTGGTCAGAGGCCTCCATGAGGCCCCCGGCCTGTCCCAGCTATGGGTGAACCTGGGTGCCATCTATCGCTATGCAGGGCAGTACGATGAGGCGGAGCAGGCTTATTTTCATGCTCTGGAAATAGACAACGGCGATCGCTCGGCAATGAATAATCTGGTGGTGTTGTATGAGTTGCAGGGCCGTAGCAACGAGCAGAGCTACTGGGAGGAGCGTCTTGAGCGCTACCGAAATCTCAATCCCTACTATCACGCCAGTCTTGGCGATGCCGCCATGGAAGAAGAGGACTGGGGAGCCGCTTACGATCACTACACGAAAGCCGCAAAGATGCAGCCGGACGACGGTCTGCTGATCTATAGCAAGGGCTTGGCGGCGCACCAGCTTGGAGATGTTGCTGAGGCAGAGCGTCTGGTCTCTCGGGCCATTGAGAAGGCGTCTTTCCAGGTCGAAAAACAGCGCTATCGCGTGCAGTTGAAAATTATCCGCGAGGAGCAGGCCGCCGCCCTCTGATTCGCTCACCGCCATGGCGGTAAGCGGATTCTTTGGTTATGCTCCGCGCCTTTGCTGCGGAGGCCCAGGATGACAGCGTTCTCACGAGTTTTGGATTTATTGCGTACCGACCCTGACACGGGCGGTGAGGTGGCGGTGCGAGGCTGGCTCAGGAGCAAGCGGGACTCCAAGGCGGGCATTTCTTTTCTGGCCATCCACGATGGATCTTCCTTCGATGCGATCCAGGCGGTAGTACCTTCGGAGCTCGAGAATTACGAGAGCGAGATCCTGGCGTTGAATACCGGCTGCTCTGTCGAGGTGAAGGGAACCCTGGTGCCCTCCCAGGGCAAGGGCCAGAGCGTAGAAATCCAGGCGAGCGAAGTGCGGGTGCTGGGCTGGGTAGACGATCCTGAGACCTATCCGGTGGCCAAAAAGCGGCATACTTTCGAGTACCTTAGAACGCAGGCCCATTTGCGTCCCCGGACGAATACCTTTGGTGCCATTACCCGCGTGCGCCACACGCTGGCAAACGCCGTGCACAGCTACTTCCATGACAACGGCTTTTATTGGGTGAACACGCCCATCATTACCGGCAGTGATTGCGAGGGCGCTGGGGAGCTGTTTCGCGTAAGCACCCTGGATATGAGCAATATTCCCCGCACTCCCGATGGGGCGGTGGACTATACGCAGGACTTTTTCGGTGGTGACGCGTTCCTCACCGTGAGTGGACAGTTGGCGGTGGAGTCCTACTGCCTGTCCATGAGCAAAGTGTATACCTTTGGGCCCACTTTCCGGGCGGAAAACAGCAACACCAGTCGCCATCTTGCGGAGTTCTGGATGATCGAGCCCGAGGTGGCTTTTGCGGATCTTGCTGACAATGCAGATCTGGCGGAATCACTGCTCAAATACGTGTTTAGCCGCGTGCTGAATGAGTGCGAGGACGATCTCGCGTTCTTTAACCAGCGCATCGACAACACGGTTATCGACCGACTCACCGCCATGGTGGATCAGAACTTCGAGCGCATGGATTACAGCGATGCCATCACCATCCTCAGGGATAGTGGCAAGAAGTTCGAGTTTCCCGTGGAGTGGGGTGTGGATCTTGCCAGCGAGCATGAGCGATTTCTCTGTGAGGAACACGTGGGGCGTCCTGTCGTGCTCATGAACTACCCCCGGGAAATCAAAGCGTTTTACATGCGCCTCAACGATGATGAAAAAACCGTAGCGGCCATGGACGTGCTCGCGCCCGGCATCGGGGAAATCATTGGTGGCAGCCAGCGCGAGGAGCGGCTCGACGTGCTTGACGCACGAATGGATCCACAACTTCGCGACGAACTTTGGTGGTATCGCGACTTACGGCGCTACGGCACCGTGCCGCACTCAGGGTTCGGTCTGGGTTTCGAGCGACTTATCAACTATGTCACGGGCATGGAAAACATCCGCGATGCCATTCCCTTTCCCCGAACACCGGGTAACGCGCACTTCTAGGGCAGTCTCTGCTGCAACCCCACCTGCCTCCGATGCGAGAGGCAGACGGCGTTTGTGACACAGCCTAAGTGGATTCGGGCGCTGTGGGCTCGCTGGGTTTGCCGATGACTTCCAGTTTTCGTCCGGAGTTGGCGTCGAGCTTGAAGAGCGGTAGATGTGCGGTCTCGTCATCGCTGCCGATGAGCGTGACATCTACCGGGGTGCCCACCCTGAATTCCCGGGTTTTGCTTTTTAACGTGGCTGTCCACTTATCAAAGTGAAACTTTTCCCCGGCCTTTCGCAAGTCCACGTAACCCTCCAGGCCGCTCGCATCCAGACGGACACTGAAGCCGTTGTTACTCATATGCGACACCGTTGCGGGCCAGGGGCCGGGCGTGCTTTCGGCCTGGCGCTGTAGGTACTCCAGGGTCAGCCAACGCTCCGCTTCGTTACTGATATTGCGAAGCTTCTGCAGCTTTTGGGTCAGCGAGTCGAGCTCCGGTTGCTCGCAGAGCGCGGCTTTTTCTCCCCGCAGCGCGGCCTTGATCTGCAGATGCACAAGAAAATCCAGGTACTTGCGGAGCGGCGAGGTGCAATTGGTGTACAGCGGTAGCGACATGCCCATATGGGCACCCGGATTTTTTGACAGGCGGGCCCGGGTGAGCAGGCGATTCACCATGCTGCGCAGGGGCAGTTCATGCTCGCTGGCGGCGAGTTGGCGCAGTAAATCCCGGTAGCCTTCCAGAGAGTCCGGATCCAGTTGATCAGCGTCCTGTACATAGAGTTCGAAGAACTTTGTCCGATCTTTCAGGCGATCTCTGCGAAAGCCATCGTGGACGACAAAGGGACCGCTGGCGCCGGCATCTGCCAGAAACATAGCGGCACAGCGGTTGGTGGCGACCATGCACTCCTCAACGAGGCGCTGGGAGCTTAATTTCTCGCAGGGTTCGATGGCTTCGATGTGTCCCCGGTCATCCAGTAACCAGCGAAATTCCTGCCGATCTTCCATCACCAGCTCTTTGGCCTCCCGGCGGGTGCGCAGTGCACGGGACACCTGATAGAGCGCCTCCAGAGGCGTGGCGTGGCAAATGAGTGATTCGTCCTGTCCGTTGAGATAGCGGTCTACGGCAAAGTAGGACAGCTTCGCTCGGGAGCGGATTGTTGCCTCAAAAAACTTAAACTCTCCGACGCTCCCGTCCTCTGCGATAGCGATACGACAAACCAGTGCGGGGCGAAGCTCATTCTCGATGAGTGCGCAGCACTGTTGGGCAATGCTTTCGGGCAACATGGGCACCACCGCGCCATGGAAATAGGCGCTACTGGCCCGCGCGGCAACGGTCGCCCGCAGGGGGGAGTCGACGGTGATGTAAGCCGTGGGGTCTGCGATGGCCACGTAGAGCAGCCACCCGTCATTGGTAACCTCAGCATAGAGCGCGTCATCGATGTCCTGGGTTCGGGCAGCGTCGATGGTGACGAAAGCCAGGTCAGAGAAATCCTCGCGGTGATCGTCGTTTTCCGGCGCTACGGACCCGATCAGTGATTCCAGTTGCCGCTGGTCTTCTTCCGGCCAATCCCGCTCCAGGCCGTATTTGGCCATGGTGTAACTGTTTTCAATGCCGGGGTCGTCTGCCGCGCCAATGATGGCAAGGATCTTGGCCTGCGGCTTGCCGTCGCGAATAGGGTGGCGTTGCAGCGCACAGTGCAGGTAATCACCGGCCTTCGCGCCGTTGCGCGCCTGGGGGGGTAAAAACAACCAGCGATTTACCCCTGGGATGTCCGGCTCGACGAACATCGCTTTGCCTTTGCTGACACAGCGGCCCGTGAACTCGCCTATGGGGCAGTCCACGAGACTTTCAATTTCGGCAATAGGTCGCTTGTCCTTGCCCGGGCGCAGGCAAACGCGCACACGATCGCCCGGGAAAGCCTTGAGCATTTCATCCGGTGGTACAAAAACTTCGCGACCATCGTCTGTGCGGGCGAATCCGTAGCGCGCAGGAGTACCGCGAAGCACCGCCTCGGTGCGTTCTTTCTCGGCCTCAATCTGGGTTTTCAGCCCTTTTAGCTGGGCAAGGGCATTTCGATCTAACATCGGAAAGCTGTGGTTGACCTACATCTATTTTAGAGGCGCTATGCTATCGGAAATGCCTGCAGGTGTCAGTTTGTGCGCGGTTTTAGTGGCGATATTGATAAAAACGGCGGAAGCATTTCTCCGTGGCCTGTCCAGGGGCGCACAACTGGAGTAGGGGGGGGCGCCGACTAACCCGGGGCGCATCGTCACTAATGAAAAAGTTCGTTGACACTGTTTGTGGCGGAGGCTAATAATCGGGGTGTTTCCAGCTTCAGGTGGATGCGACGATCTTTCCAGCCTTTGAGGGTGATCAGCAGGGCACCAGACACACCGGGCGCAAAGCCACGGTTGTTGAAGGCCTGAGTCTCGGCGGTACTGGCGGTACTGGCGGTACTAAAGGTACCCGGCAGAGCGGCAGCGCGATAAAAGCGCCCGGTCGTACCCCTGCCCCTGCTTCCAGCACTCCCGCGTATCCTGTATTGACACTTTGGCGCGCTAGACCTTCTCGGCGCGCTCAACCTCCCACAGCCTCGCTCACAGTGCCGTGCGCGCCTGCTTTCCAGTTCTTGTCTGTAACCGGCGTATCGCCCGATACGGCGTTTTTTTGCTCCATACCCCGAGGAATCGCTTATGGAATCTAGCTCCGTTGTGCACGATCTGACCCCGCTCGTCGAACCGGCCAAGAAAGTTTATGTGCTGGATACCAATGTGCTTTTACACGACCCGACGGCAGTCACCGCGTTCAACGAGCACCACATTGTGATACCCATGACGGTGCTGGAGGAACTCGACCACATCAAAGACCGCCGCGATAAAACGGTCAGCCGCGAAGCCCGGATTGCGATCAACATGATCGACAAAATAGTGGATGCGGCCTCCCCCCAGGCGATACAGGAGGGGGTGGGGATTCCCTCAGCGGACGCTGAGGGTAGTCGTGGCACCCTGGCGATTTTCCCTGATCAGCTGATCAATGATGACAGCGATGTGCCCTATCTGGACGGCACGCCGGATCAGGCCAACGACAATCGAATAATCAATGTTGCACTGAAGCTCCAGGCGGAAAACGAGGGCGCTTTTGTCTGTCTTGTGACCAAAGACATCAATATGCGCATCAAGGCCAAAGGCTCCGGTCTGCTGCATGTGGAAGATTACCGTCGGGACCGGGTGCTCGATGATATTGATCTGCTGTGCAAGGGCTATCAGCACATCGAGGGCGACTTCTGGGCAGGCATCAGCGAGGTGGACACCATCCGCGAAGATGATATTACGCTCCATCGTGTGCCCCGGGGCTCGGTGCCCGATGCCTATCCCAATATGTTTCTTCATGACGACCATGAATTCCTGGCCTTTGTGCATCGCATCGACAGTGAGCACCTATATCTGCGCTGTGACAGTCGCGACAACCTGATGAATCGACGCTTCTGGGGCTTGTCACCAAGGAATCTTGAGCAGGCCATGGCCATGTCCCTCATTGGCAACAACGATGTGGATATGACGGTGATGACCGGCCCAGCGGGCTCCGGTAAAACCCTTATCGCCCTTGCCTATGGTCTCCATGCCATTCTCGAAGAAGGGCGCTACAGCAAGCTTATTGTCGCGCGCTCCACACCCCCGATCGCCGAGGACATTGGATTTCTCCCGGGCACCGAAGAGGAGAAAATGGCCCCCTGGCTGGCGGCCTTTGATGACAACCTGGAGATTCTCCACGGCTCTGATGAGTCCTGCACCGGTAGTATTGATTACGTTAAAGAGCGTGCCAATATCCAGTTCAAGTCGCTGAATTTTATGCGTGGACGCTCTTTCAATAACGCTTACATCATTATCGACGAAGCTCAGGGTCTGACCCAGTTTCAGTTGAAGTCGATAATCAGCCGTGTGGGCGAGGACTCTAAAATTGTGGTGCTGGGTAATCTCGCGCAGATCGATAATAAATACATTTCTCCCCTGACTTCAGGCCTCACCTACCTGGTGGAGCGCAGCAAAGGGTATGATCACGCGGGTATCATGCACGTGAACGGCATAGTGCGCTCACGACTTGCCGCTTTCGCTGAAGAGAACCTCTAACCGCAGCGGCCGATCCCTGATCGGCCTGGATGACTAGTAACGCACCGTGGACAATCTTTTTATCCTGCTCCAGCGCCTGCTGCCCCAGCACGCGCTGTCCCGACTCGTTGGCTGCCTTGCCGCAGCCACCGGCCCCCGCTGGTTGAGAAACCGCGTCATTCGCGCTTTTGTCAGTCATTACGATGTTGAGCTGGAGGAGGCGGAGCGACCGTTTCCCGAGGCCTATGAGAGCTTCAACGCGTTCTTTACTCGGGCCCTGAAGCCCGGTGCGCGGCCGTTATGCAGCAGTGGCATCGCCTGCCCCGCAGACGGCGCCATCAGTGAAATTGGCGATATCGACGGCCAGCGTATTTTGCAGGCCAAGGGACGCAGCTACTCTCTGGACGCCCTGCTCGCTGGCGATGAGGCCCGGGTCCGGCAGTTTACCGGCGGCAGCTTTGCGACGATTTATCTCTCCCCCAAGGACTATCATCGAGTGCACATGCCCCTCGACGGGCGGTTGCAGGCCAGCAGCTATGTGCCCGGTGACCTGTTTTCGGTGAACGGGACCACGGCTGCGGCCATCGACGGTCTCTTTGCAAGAAACGAGCGGCATATCAGCTATTTCGATACGCCCCGAGGTCCCATGGGGATGGTGTTGGTGGGCGCCATGATTGTTGCCGGCATCGAGACGGTGTGGAGTGGGCAGGTGGCGCCGCGGCCGCGTCAGGTGGAGCGCTGGGATCATGCCGGCACGCCGACGCCGGTGTTGCTGGATCGCGGCAGCGAGATGGGGCGGTTTTTACTGGGCTCCACGGTGATTTTGTTGTTTCCCAGGGGCGTGGCTGCTTGGAACGAAGACTGCGTCCCGGGGGCGACGGTGCGTATGGGCCAGCAGCTGTCGGCCTAGCTAACCCTGCAGTGGCTGATCCAGAGACGCGATAATGCGACGGTAGCTATCGAGGCGTGCGGGGTGAATAGCGCCCGCTTCAATGGCTGCGGTCAGCGCGCAGCCCGGCTCACTCTGGTGCTGGCAATCCCGGAAGCGGCATTGGCCGATGCGCTCCCGAAACTCCCGAAACCCCTGCTCAATGTCCTCCCGATCCATATGCCACAAACCAAATTCCCGTATGCCGGGGGAATCAATCAAGGCGCCACCGCCCGGTACGTCAAAAAGACGTGCGGTGGTGGTTGTGTGTCGGCCTTTCTGTTTGTCAGGAGATAGCTCTGACACCCGCTGCTGCGCCTCCGGGATCAGCGCATTGACCAGGGTGGTTTTGCCTACGCCGGACTGCCCTACAAGTATGCTCGTATGGCCTGCGAGGAGCCTGGTGAGTTCTTCGATGGCACCAAATTTCCCTTGGGCGCGGATGGTCTGATATCCCAGGGGTGCATAGGGCTCCAGCAATACCTCCATGGCATCAGCGAGAGCGGGGTCTTCCAGCATATCGGCCTTGTTAAGCAGAATGACCGCTTCCGCGCCGAGATTTTCCGTGGCCACGAGGTAGCGGTCGATAAGCCCGCCGTGGGGCTCCGGGTAGGGCGCGATCACAATAATCACCCGGTCGATATTCGCTGCAACGCTGCGCAACTTGCCAAACTTGTCCGGCCGGCGAAGTTCGGTGCTGCGATCTTCCCGCGCCACGACCACCCCGGTCTCCTCGCCGGCGCAAAAAATCACCCGATCCCCGGCTACAACAGAGCCCAGATTCATGCGCAGATGGCAACGATGTATTAGCCGGTCATCCGCTTCTATGTCCGCCTGGGTGCCGTAGCGGGCGATTACGCGACCGTGCTGCTCGCCGCCCAGCTGCCCCCCCGCGAGCGCCTCGTCACCCAGTGCCGCCGAGCGTTCTGCGCGATCAGCGCGCTCCTGCTGCTTGCGTTCTATGCGCCAGTTCTGGCGACGGTTAAGTTTTCGTTTACTCACCCTCGCATTATTGAGCGGCGCCGGGAGACTGTCGAGCACATGCTAAACTTCATTGTCCTTTGAGGAGCGGAAACAAGCATGGTCGACGAGCGCAATTTGATCTGGGTAGATATGGAAATGACAGGGCTTGATCCCGATGGCGATCGCGTTATCGAGATCGCGACCATCGTCACGGACAGCGATTTGAGCACCCTTGCCGAAGGGCCGGTTATTGCCATCCATCAGTCGGATGCAACCCTGGAGGCCATGGATGAGTGGAACACGACCCATCACGGTAACTCGGGTCTCTGTGATCGCGTGCGTGCCAGCGCTATTGATGAGGTGGAGGCTGCCCGTCTGACCATGGCATTTCTTGAGAACTGGGTGCCCGCCGGGGCGTCTCCCATGTGCGGCAACAGCATCTGTCAGGACCGGCGCTTCATGGCGCGGCATTTGCCGGAGCTGGAGCGCTATTTTCACTACCGTAATCTGGACGTGAGCACCCTGAAGATTCTGGCGCAGCGGTGGCGACCGGATGTAGCCGCCGGGTTAAAAAAGCGGGCGGTGCATCTGGCCCTGGAAGATATCCGGGATTCCATCGAAGAGCTTCGTCACTATCGGCAGCACTTTTTGAACTGCCAGTCAGACAGCTAGGATATCGCAGCGCCATGGCGCTCCAGCGCCCAGCTCACATGCTCCTGCACCAACTCTGACGGGTACGCTGCGCGGCGCTGCAGCGCTTCGATGATTGCCGCACTGGTAGGCGCATTCCCCAGGGCAATAGCCAGATTGCGTAGCCAGCGCTCATAGCCAATGCGGCGCAGCGCCGAGCCCTCGGTGCGCGCAGCCCAAGTCTCTTCGTCCCAGTTAAACAGTGTCAGTAGGTCACTGTCGTCCAGTCCATGGCGCGGCCGGAAATCCTGCTCTTTTGTGGGCTGGGCGAACTTATTCCAGGGACAGACAAGCTGACAGTCATCACAACCGAAAATCCGGTTTCCCATTAAGGGCCGAAGCTCTGGATCAATGCTGCCTTTATGTTCGATAGTGAGATAGGAAATGCAGCGGCGCGCATCCAGCTCGAAAGGTCCGACGAAAGCGTTTGTGGGGCAGATATCCAGGCAGGCCTGACAGCTTCCGCAGTGCTTGCTGTCCTGGGGGGGGTCAACGGGCAGAGGCAGATCCGTATAAATTTCCCCCAGAAAAAACCAGGAGCCGGCGTCCTGATTGATGAGCATGGTGTTTTTGGCAATCCACCCGAGACCCGCATTCTCGGCCAGGGCGCGCTCCAGCACCGGTGCGCTGTCCACAAAAGCGCGGTAGCGACCGTGTCCCAGATGTTCTTCGATGCGTTTGGCCAGCTGCGCCAGGCGCTTACGCACCAGTTTGTGGTAGTCGCGCCCGAGGGTATAGCGCGCAATGTACGCCTTATGGGGATCTTCGAGTACTGCCATGGGCTCGGCGCCATCGCTAAGATAGTCCATACGCAGGGTGAGGACCCGGCAGGTACCGGGCACCAGTTCCTCCGGTCGGGAGCGTTTGCTGCCATGGTCACCCATCCATTGCATCTGCCCCTGGTAGCCTGCCGCAAGCCAGCGCTGGAGGTAGGTCTCATGCTCGGCAAGATCAATATCGCTGACCCCTAGCTGTGCAAACCCCAGCTCTTTTGCCCAGGCGCGAATCTGCGCCACCAGGGCGCCGCCGTCGTTGGCCAGGAGATTCTCTGTCATGAGTGTGCAGCCCTTTTCCCACGCTCACCGTATAATTGCGTAATGCGTTTGCAAGTCATAACAGCGATTGTGCCAGAGGTCCGGTTCTCATGAGTATGAAAGTGCCGCGCTTGCTGTATACGGCCGCGCAAAGCCGTGCCGTTGATCGCGAGGCGATAGAGGTGCACGGCCTCCCCGGTCCCCTGCTCATGGCCCGGGCTGCGCGCGCTGCCTTTGCGTTTCTCCTTGCCAGGCAGCCCGAAATCACCGCGACCCAAAAGCCCTTGCACGTGCTCTGTGGCCCCGGAAACAACGGCGGAGACGGGCTATTGCTTGCGATGCTGGCGACGGCCAGGGGAATACCCACGAGGGTTTTCCTTGTCGACGGTGCGCCTCGTAGCAATGATGGTAAGACCGCGATGGCGCGCGCGAAGTCTGCTGGTGTTGCTATTGAGGATTACGTCCCGGGAGCGCTGGTCGAAGGCGGCCTTATCGTCGATGGAATGTTGGGTACGGGGATTAGTGGTGAGGTCCGTCCCGGGTACGGCGCGGCGATCGAGGAAGTAAATGCGCTATCAGTCCCGGTGCTGGCCCTGGATGTTCCCTCGGGGATCGATAGCGATACCGGCGCGGTATGCGGCGCAGCCGTGAATGCCACCTGGACTATGAGTTTCATTACGCCAAAGCGTGGACTTTACACCGGAATGGGTGCAGAGCACGCGGGCGATTGTTCCTGTGATGACCTGGAGGTACCCGAGGCGGCTTATGCGGTGGCAGGGGAAGCTGTTGAAGCGCTGGACCTGGGATCGGAACTGCAAAACCTTCCGCGACTCAGGACCACCGCTCACAAAGGTCATTTCGGCCGCTGTCTGGTCATCGGCGGTGATTACGGGATGGGCGGCGCTGTTGTTCTCGCGGCGGAGGCGGCGCTGCGCAGTGGTGCCGGGCTTGTCCGGGTGGCAACCCGGGGGGCGCATATCGCTGCGCTTCTGGCGCGGCGACCGGAGACCATGGTGACGGCAATTGATCATAGAAACGCCCTGATGCCGATGCTGGACTGGGCAGACGCTGTGGTCATCGGTCCCGGATTGGGGGGCGAGGTATGGGGCGAGCAGATAATCCACGCGGCGCTGGATTGCGATAAACCGCTGCTCCTGGACGCGGACGCCCTCAATCTTCTGGGTAGACAGGGCCCGCGAAGCCTCCCGCCCGGCTCCGTGATCACCCCGCACCCTGGGGAGGCCGCAGGACTATTGGCGTCGGAGCAGGCTTTGGATGCCTCTGCGGTGCAGAATGACCGCTTCGGCGTTGCTTCGCAGCTGGCCGAGTTATGGGGTGCCACGGTGGTGCTGAAAGGCAACGGCAGTCTTGTTCAGGGGCACCGACGTTGCGCCCTGTGTCTGGACGGAAATCCTGGCATGGCTTCCGGCGGCATGGGCGACGTGTTGAGTGGTGTTGTTGGAGCCTTGCTGGCCCAGGGCTTGCCGGCGGAGCAGGCGGCAGCGCTGGGTGTGGTGCTCCATGCCCGGGCGGGCGATGCGGCAGTTGGAGACGCGTCACCGCGCTCGCTGCTGGCCAGCGATCTCATGGCACCTATAGGAGTATTGCTCCAGTGAGAGCGAAGCCTTTCGCAAAACTACACCTTGAATTAAGCACCGAGGACGCGGTGGTGGCCTTTGGCGGGGATTTGGCGCGAGTGATGCCACCCGGTACCACGCTATACCTCCACGGCGAACTGGGCGTCGGTAAGACAACGCTGACCCGGGGGATTGCTCAGGGCCTGGGTCATGGCGGGGCAGTCAAGAGTCCTACCTATACTCTGGTAGAGCCTTACCTCGATTTGGCGACGCCGCTGTACCACTTTGACCTTTATCGGCTGGGTGATCCCGAGGAGTTGGAGTACCTGGGTATCCGGGACTATTTCGACGGACGGGCGCTGGTAGTCGTTGAGTGGCCCGAGCGCGGAGGCGACTTTTTGCCGCAGCCTGATGTGGAGATTAGACTGGCGGTTAGTGACGCCGGGCGGCGGCTGCAGATTAGTGCCTATGGCGATGCCGGCGAGGCATGCCTTGGAGGACTTCGCGCTATCCCGGGTGAAAGTGCAACATAATCATGATAGTTGGGAGAGACTCGCGATCGATGGAGCGTGGACAGTGAGATCCGGCCGGTGGGCACTGCGGGCTGTCGCGGTATTGCTGTGTCTGATCCCGTCGCTTCTCCAGGCGAAAAATGTCGATGTGAAGGATCTTCGCTTGTGGCGGGCGCCGGACCATACGCGCCTGGTTCTGGATTTGTCCGGCCCGGCGGAGCATCGCCTTCTGGAGCTACAGAACCCGAGGCGCCTGGTCATAGATGTGACCGACGCAAAGCTCCTTGCCAGCATCGGCGAGTTGGAGCTCGACAAAACGCCTATTTCGGGCATTCGCAGCGGCGTCCGCGAGGGCAATGACCTCCGCCTGGTGCTGGATCTCTCGGAAGCGGTTCGACCTCGAAGCTTTGCGCTGAAAGCCTCGGAGCGCGCGGACGATCGTCTGGTGATCGATCTCTATGATCTGGATACGGTGGTGGCGGCGCCTGCAGTAAAAAAGAGTGCTCGCAGCAGTGGTCGTCGCGACATTGTGGTTGCCATCGATGCCGGGCACGGGGGCGAGGACCCGGGAGCGTCGGGGCCGGGACGCTTGCGCGAGAAGCAGGTGGTGTTGGAAATAGCCAAAGAGCTGCACGATTTGTTTAAGGCGGACACCGGTTTTGCGCCCACGCTGATTCGCAGCGGCGATTACTACGTAAGTCTGAAAGGTCGTCGGGATCTGGCCCGCAAGCGTCAGGCCGACATGTTTGTCTCGGTGCACGCGGATGCGTTTCGCGATAAGCGTGCCCGGGGAGCGTCGGTCTACGCGCTCTCCACGCGGGGCGCCACCAGCACCACCGCCAGCTATCTGGCCCAGCGGGAAAACGCTGCGGATCTCCTGGGGGGTGTGAGTCTCTCAGACAAGGAAGACGCGCTAGCGATGACCCTCGCGGATCTCTCCATGACTGCCACGCTGGACAGCAGTCTTAACGTAGGCGCCAGTGTCCTCAATGAGATGAACCAGTTCGCAAGACTGCACAAAAAACAGGTGGAGCAGGCGGGCTTTGCCGTGCTCAAATCGCCGGATGTGCCGTCGATACTGGTGGAGACGGGTTTTATATCCAACCCTGAAGAGGCCAGAAAATTAGCATCGGCGAGTTATCGCAAACGTATGGCCAAAGCCATTCATCGCGGTATTGTGCAGTGGTTTCGCGCCCATCCACCGCCGGGATCCTTGCTGGCAACCCTGCGCGATGCCGGTGAGCGCGAGTACGTGATTGTTGGCGGTGACACGCTCTCGGGTATCGCCCAGCGTTTTAACGTGAACGTCAACCTGCTGAGCCAGTACAACAATCTACGTAATAGCAAGATTCTTGTAGGCCAAACGCTGCGTATCCCCACCAGCTGAATAAGTGGATACCTTTCATGCCCCTGATTAAGCGCCTCCCACCGCGCCTCGCCAACCAGATTGCTGCCGGTGAGGTGGTCGAGCGCCCCGCCTCGGTGGTCAAGGAGCTGCTTGAGAATAGTCTCGATGCCGGCGCTCGCCGCGTGGACATCGACATCGAAGGGGCGGGCACCAAGCTGATTCGCATCCGGGATAACGGTTCCGGTATCGCCCCGGACGACCTGCCCCTGGCCCTGGATCGTCATGCGACGAGTAAAATCGGGTCCCTGGATGATCTGGAGCAGGTGGGCAGCTTCGGATTCCGGGGTGAGGCTCTTGCAAGCATCGGCTCCGTTGCCCATCTGGTGGTCACCAGTAACACGGCGGACGGAGGCAGCGACGGACAGGCCGCCAGTTGTTCCGGTCGCGATATGCAGGTGACGCTCAAACCGGCGGCACATCCGCAGGGCACCACCGTGGAAGTGCGGGACCTGTTCTTTAACACGCCCGCGCGGCGCAAGTTTTTGCGCACGGAGCGCACGGAGTTCAATCATCTGGACGATGTGGTGAAGCGCATCGCGCTATCGCGTTTTGATGTGAGCTTTGCCCTGCGTCACAACGGCCGTCAGCTTAGGGACCTTCGTCGCTGCGACAATGAAGCCGATCAGCTGCGCCGGGTGGCGACCCTCTGCGGACCGGCCTTTGTGGACAATGCGGTGGCCATCGATCGCGATGCGGGAGAGCTGCGCCTGCACGGCTGGGTGGCGCAGCCGAGTTTCTCCCGGAGCCAGGCCGATCTTCAGCATTTTTATGTGAACGGACGCTACATTCGCGACAAGCTCGTGGTGCACGCGGTGCGTCAGGCGTTTAGTGACGTCCTCTACCAGGGCCGCCATCCCGCTTTTGTCCTCTATCTCGAGCTGGATCCGGCGGAGGTGGACGTCAATGTCCATCCCACCAAGCATGAGGTGCGTTTCCGGGATGGTCGCAGCGTTCACAGTTTTATTTACAGTACCCTGCACAAGGCGCTCGCAGATATCCGGCCCAGCGATAGCTCGGTTCCCACCCAGGCGAGCACATCTCCGGTATCGGCATCCGCGGGGCGCCTGGATTTGCTCACCGGCGAGCTGGTGCGGCAGCAGGAGATGGGTCTCACAGAGCAGGGCGCGGCGAGTCTGATGTCAGGGAATACGGCGGTTTTTAATGATCGCGGGAGCCGCGGCGATTTTCAGGCAGGCCGGGGAGCACCGGCGAACTTTGATGGGGCGACGGCGGCGAGCTATCAGCAGCTTTACGGACCGTCGGACAAGCCGGGTGCGGTAGAGGAGGGGAATGGCGCCGATATTCCGCCTCTGGGATACGCCCTCGCACAACTTCACGGGATCTACATTCTCGCCCAGAATCGCGAGGGTATGGTTCTGGTGGACACCCATGCGGCGCACGAGCGCATTACCTATGAGCGCCTGAAGCAGGCCAGGGACGAGCAGGGAATCCGCAGTCAGCCCCTACTTGTCCCTCAGAGCGTGTCCGTCAGCAGTCGTGAGGCGATTCTTGTGGAGGAACACGCCGCGCTGTTTGAAAGCCTGGGACTGGGGGTGGATATTGCCGGCGAAGAAAGCCTGCTAATCCGCGAAATTCCCGTGTCTCTGCAGGGCGCGGACGTGGAGCAGCTGCTCCGTGACGTTCTTGCGGAGCTCCTTGAGTACGGCACCTCCGAGCGGATTGCGAGGCATGAGGACGAACTACTCTCTACCATGGCCTGCCACGGGTCCGTGCGTGCAAATCGCCGCCTCACGGTACCGGAAATGAATGCGCTGCTTCGAGACATGGAAATCACTGAACGCTCAGGGCAGTGCAATCACGGTCGTCCCACCTGGACGGCGCTCAGTGTGCAGGATCTGGATCGCCTGTTCCTTCGCGGACGTTGAGGTGAGTGCTCCGCTGCTGTGCATCATGGGGCCCACGGCCTCAGGAAAAACCGACCTCGCTATTGGCCTCGCTGATGCCCTCAACGGTGAATTGATCAGCGTGGATTCCGCGCTGGTGTATCGCGGCCTGGATATCGGTAGCGCCAAGCCCCGCTATCCCCACCACCTCATCGATATCTGTGACCCCCGCGATGCCTACTCAGCCGCGCGCTTTGCCGAAGATGCGCGGGCTGCGATGGAGCAGATCAGAAGTCGGGGGCGTCGGCCTATCCTGGTGGGCGGCACCATGCTGTACTACAGCGCCCTGGTGCAGGGGTTCGCTGCAATGCCCGATGCTGATCTCCAGGTCCGTGCTGCGATCGCTTCACTGGCGGCAAGGGATGGCTGGCCGGCGGTGCACCGTGAACTGGCGCGGGTTGACCCCGATGCCGCGGCGCGCATCCATCCGAATCACTCCCAGCGTTTGTCCCGTGCCCTGGAAGTGTATCGGCTGAGCGGAAAAACCATGACGGAGCTTCACGGGCAAACACCGGACGCTTCCCTTGATGAGGAGGTGCTGGCGGTAGCCATTGCCCCGGCAGAGCGACGGGTGCTCCATCAGCGAATCGCCACGCGTTTCGGGCAGATGATGGAGGCGGGCTTCCTCGATGAAGTGCAGGCTCTCAGGGCACGTGGGGACCTGCACGGAGACTTGCCGTCAGTGCGAGCCGTAGGCTATCGGCAGCTTTGGGCCCATCTTGAGGGGGAGTGCAATTTGGACGAGGCTCAGGAGCTCGCGATTGTTGCAACCCGCCAGCTCGCGAAGCGCCAGTTCACCTGGTTACGTAAATGGCCTGATCTGCACTGGATTCATACCGACGGTTCGGGCGGGGTAGTTGACAGCGATTTGGCCTTAAATGACCCGGATCTCCTTAAAATCACCGATCCCTTAAATCTGCTCTTGAACTACCTAACGTACAACCCCATGTAGTAAGCTGAGCAGGCAGCGGCACTGTCCCCGGCCCGTGGCTGAGGGAGTGGCGGCTGCAGAGCCGGCCTCGGGCCGTGCTCAGGTTTTTTCTTTGGTTTTTTTTGGCTCGATTTGAGCCCCAAATAGCCCGCGTGGCTGAAGGAGAGTTGCATCATGTCTAAAGGGCATACCCTACAAGACCCTTATCTGAATCTTTTGCGAAAAGAGCGGGTCCCCGTCTCCATTTACCTGGTCAACGGCATCAAGCTGCAGGGTCAAATCGAGTCTTTTGATCAATTTGTCGTTTTGCTGAAAAATACCGTCAGTCAGATGGTGTACAAGCATGCGATTTCAACGGTGGTGCCTGGGCGAGTGGTTCGCATGCCCATGCAAAATCCACCAGAGGATGACGGTGAGAGCTAAGTCCTCGGTACACCGCCATACCCTGTTTCGTCGTTCCACTGTCACCGAGACACTGGGTGCTGCGGGCGTTGTAGTAAGTAAGACACACTGGAATCCTCTTGTTTTTTGATAGGCCGGACAGCGGCGAGCGGGCCGTGCTCGTCAATATCAGTCTGGATAATGACGGTGGCGGTATTGATCCCCGGGAATTCGAGGCGCTGGTAATTTCTGCCGGGGGTGACCCCGTGGCGCTGGTCACTGGTCACCGCAGCACCCCTAAAGCGCGTAGTTTTGTGGGGAGCGGAAAGCTCGAAGAGATCGAAGAGATTCTTCGGGCCGAGGAAGCCTCCCTGGTCATCTTTAATCACAGCTTGAGTCCCAGCCAGGAGCGCAACCTGGAGGCGACTCTCAAAGCGCGGGTTCTGGATCGTACGGGGCTCATTCTGGATATTTTTGCCCAGCGGGCGCGAACCCACGAGGGCAAGCTCCAGGTGGAGCTGGCCCAGCTGCGGCATATGAGCACTCGTCTTATCCGGGGATGGACCCACCTCGAGCGCCAGAAGGGCGGTATCGGCATGCGCGGCCCCGGGGAAACCCAGCTGGAGACGGACCGTCGTTTACTGCGTGCGCGCATTAAATCCATTAGCGGCCGTCTGGATCGCGTGCGCCGCCAGCGGGGTCAGGGGCGCAGAGCGCGGCAGCGCGCGGAGCTGGCTACCGTGGCGCTGGTGGGCTACACCAACGCCGGTAAGTCCACCTTGTTTAACACGCTCACTAACTCAAAAGTCTATGCGGCGGACCAGTTGTTTGCGACGCTGGACCCCACACTGCGGCGCCTGGAAGTCGATAATCTGGGCCCGCTGGTGATCGCAGATACCGTGGGGTTTATCGCACGGCTGCCCCATGGCCTGGTAGAGGCCTTTAAGGCAACGCTGGAGGAGACGCGCGAAGCGGATCTGTTGTTGCATGTTGTCGATGCCGCCAGCGAAGAGCGCGATGACAATCGTCACGAGGTGCAGGCGGTGCTGGAGGAGATCGGCGCAGAAGAGCGACCGGTGCTGGAGATCTACAACAAGATTGATTTGCTGGAAATGCAGCCGCGCATTGACCGCGACGATGAGGGGATGCCCTATCGCGTGTGGATCAGCGCTGAAAAAAACCTGGGGCTTGATCTGGTGCTGGAGGCCTTGGCGGAGCGTCTCGGTGCTGACGTGCTGGCTCAAGACGTTGAGCTACGGCCTGAACAGGCAAAATTGCGTGCAGCGCTTTATGCTCTTGGCGCGGTAGAGAACGAAGAATTTGGTGACGATGGCAGCGCTCACCTACAGGTGCGTTTGCCGCGTTCGGACTGGGAACGATTGATTTCCCGGGAAGGCGCTTAATCGCGGCAGTGGATTTTGGAGTCCAACCTATAGTTGGCCTGAGATTTTGCTAGAATGCCGCGCTTCCTGTTTTGAGGAGATAGAGCATGGCCTGGAATGAACCGGGTGGCGGTAACAATTCACGCGACCCCTGGGGCGGTGGCAATCAGGGTCCGCCGGATCTTGATGAAGCGCTCAAAAAACTGCAGCAACGCTTTGGCGGCCTCTTTGGCGGCGGAAAAGGCGGTGGTGGTGGAGGCGGCGGTGGACCCTCTGCTTCGCTATTTATTGTTTTGGCCTGCGGTGCTGCCTTGGTCTGGGGTCTTATGGGCCTCTACCAGATCGACGAGCAGGAGCGCGCGGTAGTGCTTCGCTTTGGTAAATACCATTCCACGGTGCAGCCGGGCCTCCACTGGAATCCTCCGGGCATTGACGAAGTCATCCGGGTCAACACGACCAAGGTTCGCGCGGCAAGTTTCCGGGAAATCATGCTGACCCAGGACGAGAACATCGTTGAGGTCCGTATGTCGGTGCAATACATCATCGATAACGTGCAGGATTTTGTGCTTGAAGTTCGCCAGCCCGAGAACTCGCTGCAGCAGGCAGCGAAGAGTGCGCTTCGCCATGTGGTCGGTGGTATGACCATGGATCTGGTGCTCACCGAAGGGCGGACGCGGATTGCAACGGAGGTGGATGAGCGGCTGCAGAATTATCTGACCAACTACACCACCGGTATTCGCTTGTCGGCGGTTAACGTCGATGATTCGAAGCCACCTTCACAGGTGCAGGCGGCCTTTGATGACGTGATCAAGGCTCGGGAGGACGAGGAGCGCGTGAAAAACGAAGCTCAGTCCTACGCCAACGGTATCGTGCCAGAGGCCCGGGGTCAGGCGCAGCGCCAGATCGAGGAGGCAAGCGCCTACCGCGAGCAGGTCATCGCCAACGCAGAAGGTGAGGCCGATCGCTTCAACAACCTGCTGTCGGAGTACCGCAAGGCGCCGGAGGTCACCCGCGAGCGTCTCTATCTCGATGCGGTGCAGAACGTGCTCAGCAATACCAGCAAGATCATGGTGGACGTCGAGGGCGGTAATAATGTGATGTATCTGCCATTGGACAAGCTTAACGCCGGTTCCAGCTCGACCCGTCGTAGTGCGCCTATGGATATCAATTCAAGCAATATTCGTGAGCTGACCGATGCGGTAACGGAGCAGTTGCGCCGCGATGCCGCCGCTCAGCAATCACGACGGGGGGGACGTTGATATGACAGGACGTTCATTGACACTGTTAGTCGTAGCCACGCTGCTCTTGTTCGTGGCGAGCAATTCTCTTTATGTCATCAAGGAAACCGAGCGCGGTGTTCTCCTGAAGTTTGGTGAAGTGGTTAATCCAAACCTCGAGCCGGGACTGCATGTGAAAGTGCCCTTTGTGAACAATGTCCGCAAGTTCGATGGTCGGATTGTCACTCTGGATTCTCAGCCAGAGCGGTTTTTCACCCAGGAACAAAAGGCACTGATCATCGACTCCTACGCCAAGTACCGCATCGCGGACACGGCGACGTTCTATAAAGCCACCAACGGCGAAGAGTCCCGAGCGTCAGGCCTGCTAGCCCAGCGGATCAACAACCGTCTGCGTAACCAGGTGGCGATTCGGACCATTCAGGAAGTGGTATCCGGTGAGCGGGATCAGCTCATGGAGACCATTACCCGGGAGCTGGATGTCGTGGCTCGCGCAGAGTTAGGTCTCGAAATTGTTGATGTCCGTGTGAAGCAGATCGATCTGCCGCCGGAAGTGTCCGAGTCGGTCTACCGACGCATGAACGCGGAGCGGGAGAAAGAAGCCCGGGAGCGTCGATCCCAGGGTCAGGAGCTTGCCGAGGGTATTCGTGCCGCAGCGGATCGTGAGGTCACGGTGATCAGCGCTAATGCCTATCGGGAAGCGCAGCAGATTCGAGGTCGGGGAGATGCCGAGGCCACACGGGTCTATGCTGAGGCTTTCGGTCAGGATCCGGAGTTTTACTCCTTTACCCGAAGTCTGCGCGCCTATCAGGACTCGTTTCAGAGCAGTGGCGATATCATGCTGGTACGGCCTGACAGCGAGTTCTTCCGCTATCTGAAGGATTCCAGCGGAGGCATTTAAAGCAGCGGCTGCGCCCGCAGCCCTGTGCTAAAATCCGTAAACCGTGGAGGATGATGCGCTAAATCAGCGCGTACTAACCCACGGTTTTTTCTTGGGGGAGTGTTTTGCAGGAATTTTGGCAGGTCTTTCCCGTTGCTGTGGCGCTCGTCTTTGTGATGGAGGGGCTGCTGCCCTTTATTAGCCCGGAACGCTGGCGTTCCATGATTGCGACCGTCGCTCAGTTGGATGACGATGCGATCAGACGCTTCGGGTTGGGTAGCATGCTCTTTGGCGTCGTGATGTTGTATCTGGTGCATTAATCGTGGAAAAGCAAAGCCCCATTCGGGCATGGCAACTGCCGGATGGCATTGACGAACTCCTGCCGGAGGCGGCGGCACAGGTCGAGGCTCTTCGCAGGAGGTTACTGGACTGTGCCTCGCGGTGGGGGTATCGCCTGGTCACTCCACCGATGGTGGAATTCACGGATTCGCTGTTGGTGGGTGTGGGTGAAGATCTCGATCTGCTGACTTTCAAGGTGCCCGATCAGGTGACGGGCCGGATGCTGGGATTTCGTGCGGACATGACGCCGCAGGTGGCGCGCATGGATGCCCACAGTCTCCACGGTGACCAGGTGAATCGACTGTGCTACGCCGGTTCGACGTTACACACTCGCTCCGGGTCTTTGGCCGCGTCCCGTTCACCCCTGCAACTAGGCGCGGAACTTTACGGTGCCCGGGGGTTGTCCGCGGACATCGAAGTTATTGCCCTGATGTTGAGCATGCTCCATGTAGCGGGTGTGGAAATTGGCCAGGCCTTAACGCTGGATCTAGGTCATGGCGATATATTCAAACACGTGCTCGCCGCCAGCGGTGCCGTGGAAGCGGGTATGGAGGCGGCGGTTTTCGACGCGCTCCAGCGCAAGTCCCGTCCGGATCTTGAGCGGCTTCTTGCACGGCTGCCCGAAGCATCAAGGGCCGGTTTGCTTGCGCTCATGGAGATGCATGGTGATCTATCGGTGCTGGATCGTGCGGAGGCGGAGCTTGCCGGAACCGCACCCGAGATTCGCGACTCCCTTCGGGAGCTGCGCGAGCTCTCATCGGCACTTCAGTCCCGATACCCCAACGTGTCCCTGTACGTCGATCTCGCTGAGTTACGTGGCTATAGATACCACACCGGTGTGGTGTTTGCCGCTTACACACAGGGGCTGGGAGAAGCTTTGGCGCGCGGCGGACGTTATGACAACGTGGGTGAGGTTTATGGCCGGTCCCGTCCCGCAACGGGCTTTGCGACAGATTTGAAGTTGTTGGCAGCTCAGCTGCAAAAGCAGGACATAGCCCAGGATGCAATTGCGGCGCCGGATGAGGAAGACCCCGCCCTGCAGGAGGCTGTGAAAAGGCTTCGCAGTCAGGGAGAAACAGTAATCGTCATGCTCGACGGTGAAAGAGATGCCCGCTGCATGCGGAAGTTAATCAAAGTTGATGGACAGTGGCAGCCCGAAACGCGGCAAGAGTCACTCGTTGGAGAGGGTAAATGAGCCGTAACGTGGTAGTGCTGGGCACCCAGTGGGGCGATGAGGGCAAGGGTAAAATTGTCGATCTGCTGACCGATCGGGCAGATGCTGTCGTGCGCTTTCAGGGTGGACATAACGCCGGCCACACACTGGTGTGTGATGGCGAGAAGACCGTGCTCCATTTGATTCCGTCGGGCATTCTCAGAGACAGCGTTGTCTGCTGCATCGGTAACGGCGTGGTCCTTGCCCCGGATGCACTGCTTAAGGAAATTTTGGAACTGGAGGAGCGGCAGGTGCCGGTGCGCGAGCGCCTGAGGATCTCGCCTGCATGCCCCCTGATTTTGCCCTACCACGTGGCCCTTGATGTGGCGCGAGAGGTGCGCCGCGGTGCGGATAAGATTGGCACGACAGGCCGCGGTATTGGTCCCGCCTACGAAGACAAGGCCGCGCGACGGGGCCTGCGTCTGGGGGATCTTTCGGATCCCGCGCGCTTTGAGCGCAAGCTTCGTGAAGTCATGGAGTACCACAACTTTCAGCTGGTGAACTACTACAAGGTCGATCCGGTGGATGTAGAGGAAGTCTTGCAATCCAGTCTGACCATGGGCGAGCAGTTGCTCCCCATGATGACCGACGTGACTGCAATGCTGCACCAGTTCCGCGCCGAGTCGCGGAGTATTCTGTTCGAGGGTGCCCAGGGTTCGCTGCTGGATATTGATCACGGTACCTATCCCTTTGTAACCAGCTCCAATACCACCGCCGGTGGCACAGCAACGGGATCGGGTTTTGGTCCTCTTTATCTGGATTATGTGCTGGGCATCACCAAGGCCTACACTACCCGCGTGGGCTCCGGGCCCTTTCCCACAGAATTGTTCGACGCTACCGGTGAGCATCTGGCCACCCGGGGTCACGAATTTGGAGCGACCACGGGGCGCGCTCGGCGCTGCGGATGGTTTGATGCCGTCGCTCTGCGCAACGCCGTCAACATTAACTCTGTCAGCGGTATCTGCCTGACAAAGCTGGATGTTCTCGATGGCCTAGAGTCCATCCAGATCTGCATCGGCTACACCAACGAGGCCGGGGATGCGGTACTTAACCCCATGGACTCGGAAGATTACGAAGGCCTGGTCCCCGTTTATGAAACGGTACCCGGCTGGAGCGAATCTACTGTGGGCGCCAAGTCCCTTGAAGAGCTGCCGAAGGCGGCACGCGACTACATCTCCACCATAGAGACCGTGGTCGGTGCACCTATCGACATTATCTCCACCGGCCCTGACCGCGTGGAGACGATCATCCTTCACGATCCTTTCAGCTAGGTTCCTGTGGTGCCGGGCATGTACTGATCAGTGGTACCGCTGCCGATAATCACTGTAGCTCAGCCCCGTCCAGCGGCGGAACGCGCGGTAAAAGCTGTTTACTTCGAGATACCCCAGCTCATCGGCGAGACATTTGCCGGGGAGCCACCGCTCCCGCAAGCGGGCTTCGCAGCGGTACTGGCGGGCTCTATCGAGGAGAAATTGATAGCTGGTGTGATCGTTACGCAAACGCCGTCGCAGGGTGGTGCAGCTGATACCCAGGGTCTCGGCTACGCTCTCGGCGCGTACTCGGGCCAGGTCACCGTCCAGCAAAATCCGGAGCACTTTATCGGTCGTCCGCGATAGGGGTAAACAGCTGTTTTTCTTCTCGTTCTCTGCTGTTCGGTGTGACTTGCAGGCTTTCCGTCGTGCGAGTGTTGACGGATGATGATTATGATTTTCCCGGAGTTCTGCCACCGGGTGGGCCTCTGCTGCGGATTGCGGCTTAGCGAGACAGTCTCTTGATTCGTAGCGGGCAAAGTGCTCCCAATCGCCCCGTTGTTCTGGTGTGTCCGTTCCGTGTCTTTCTAAAATACCCGGGCTTTGACGCTCGGGAGGAAGGCTACGAGGAATAGCTCGGGGTGTGGCCGGGGTCCCGGTTGAGGTATGGGCTGGGAATGCAGCGTGGGATGTAGCGTGGGATGTAGCCGGGGATGTAACAGCGGATGTAACAGCGGATGTAACAGCGGATATAGCGTGGGATGTAATAGCGGATGTAGACAATCGGATCATCGAAGCCTCCTTGCTTGATTAATTGATTTCCCCATGCGGCCCGAAACGCCGAAATGTGGCGCGGGGCGGCGGGGACTCGATGTCATCCTTGACCTCGAGATGTGCACAGCACAGAAAAAGTCTAGCAGAGCACCGGCAGATGAAAAGCGGTTCTTTTCGGGAGTGGACACAATTGATCGAATGCGCCTGCCCGATGGAGACAGGGGTAAGCCCTCATCCGAGGGAAAGTTCCGGGGGTAGCGGGCAGTCCATCACCGCCGCTACGGCGATCACCAACTCGCGTTCCACGGGGCAGACTTTCCCATCATCAGCCGCCGCAAGGGCCATGGCTTTCAGGATGCGGGGCTTTAGAAGAGGGTAGCAATCCCCCAGAGTGTTTACGCCGCGGCTAAACTCGGCCACGCTGCACGCTTCCAGGGGTAAGAGCGCGAGTCCCGTCAGCCCCAGCTCTTCGCAGGCGAGGGCAAAGGCTCGAGCGCTGTCTCCTTCCCCTTGATGGGCAAGTACCGACAGCACCTGTCGTAGTGGCGCCCTGACTTTGGCTATGTGTCGATAGCGGGGCCGGCTGTTTTCTACCCGAAGAAACTCCGGGTCGAGATAATGTCTGAGTAGCTGAAAAAGGCACCACTCAAAAAGATCGATGCGGCCATCGCTTTGGATGACTGACAGCAGGGTAGTCTTGAACTCGCGATACTGGGGCGTTGACAGGCTTTTGAGTGCCGGCATGGCGGTGGCCATCAGCGGGAAGCGCTGCCCCGGATGCAGATCGCGGACTTGGGGCAGCAAGACGCTTACCAACTCAAGTTGTCCCCGGACGCTTTTGTTGCGCAACACTGCCAGTGCTGCCCCTTGGGACTGCGACTCCCGCTGAGCGATGACCAGGGCCATGGCCATGGCTGTTGCGCCAAGGGGCTCCATAACGCTGTCGTGAAGGGCTTCGGGCAATGCGCCGCTGTCATCGCCAGCGGTGTCATCATCATTGCCCGAGCCGGCACCGCCTCCACTCGGTGCAAACTCCGCATCGGCGAATTCTTGATTGTTGCTCTCTTCTGCTTCCGTGAGCCCCGCAGTCGCCATTGCCGCCGCCACGAGCGCCGCTCTGCCGACTCCGGTCTGTACATCGTTCTCCGACAGGGGCTCGGTGGCATAGCGGACTTCCGCCCGTTGGATAAACTGTCCATTCCAGGCGTTATCCAGGCGACGGATGCGCTGCTCCAGAGGAGGGTGGGTGGAGAAGCCCTCCCAAAGGCGATGGCGTACCTCGCCAAAAAAGATATGCGACATCTCCGGAGCTCGGGCGCTGTGAACCAGGGAGCCGGGAACGAAACCACCAATGACCTTCAGTGCGTCGGCAATACCGCTGTTATCGCGGGTAAACTGCACCGCGCTGGCATCGGCAAGATACTCCTTCTGACGACTGATAGCCGCTTTGATAAATCCCGCCGCCAGTGAACCCAGCCAGCCGATAACCATCAGTCCCAGACCAACGATGGGTAGCGCCGCACTGCTCTCACTGCGCCGATTGCTGCGGCCCACGCCGTAGGCGCCCATGCGCAGCAGGAAGTGCCCCACGTCGCCGATAAAGGTGATGCCTTTTAACAGCGAGGCGAGGCGGATTCCCAGCCGCATATCGCCATTGAGGATGTGACTGAACTCGTGGGCCACAACCCCCTGGAGTTCATTGCGGTTCAACTGCAGCGCGGCACCCCGCGTGACGGCCACCACGGCGTCCGCGGGATTGACGCCCGCTGCGAAAGCATTGATACCCCGTTCGTCCGGGAGCACATAAAGGGCAGGTACGGGCATATTGGCCGCGAGGGAGAGCTCTTCAACGATATTCAGGCAACGTTTTTCATAGGGGTCGGCGCTTTGGCGGAGCACCCTGCGCCCGCCCAGACTCTCGGCCACGGCCTTGCCTCCCGATGAGAGCTGAAGCCAGCGCACGAGGGATACAAAACCCACGGTAGACAGCACTGCCAGGCCGATGACGCCAAAGCGCTCCCAGGAGAAGAGCGCCAGATAGCCCTCCCAGCCGCTGCCGCCGACATAGATGTTGTAGTCGCGACCCACCCAGAGAAAAGCGGCCACCAGGGCGTTAACGAGGATCACGATCAACGCCAGCGCCAGAACAAACAGAACCACCAGATAGCGGGTATTACGCCGGGCGCGATCCTGCTGAGAAAAGAAATCCACGATAGGGCCCTACAAGCCCCGCATCAGAAGCTGACTTTGGGCGCCGCCTGAATCTGCACGGAGTCATCAAACTCCAGAAGCTCCGCGTCAGAGGGATGACCAAAGGTCGCCGCCAGAACTACCGGCGGGAAACTTTGGCGGTAAGTGTTAAACGCCATAATGGCGTCATTGAAGCCCTGGCGGGCGAAGGCAACCCGGTTTTCCGTGCTGGTGAGCTCTTCAGACAGCTGCTGCATATTCTCGCTGGCCTTGAGGTCCGGATAGGCCTCCATGGTGATATTGAGTTTCCCCAGGGCGCCCTGAAGATTGTTCTCCGCGCCCGCGAGGCTGGCCATGGATGCACCGCTGTTACCGTCGCCAAGCGCTTTAAGGACGGCGGCGGCCTCGTTGCGGGCACTGACTACCGCGTCCAGAGTCTCCCGCTCGTGGGCCATGTAGGCGCGGGCGGTCTCCACCAGGTTGGGTATGAGGTCATAGCGTCGTTTGAGCTGGACCTCGATCTGCGCGAAAGCATTTTCATGGCGGTTCTTGAGGCTGACCAGGGTGTTGTAGATGTTGATGACATAAATCACCAGACCCAGTAGCACCAGCCAGAACACGATTGATGAGACTTCCATGAGACTACTCCTTTGCTGAAGGCATACCCGTGATGGTGAAAGCTTACCCTATGCGATGGCGCTAAGCTTGACCGGGACTCCATTGATCGCGGCGTTACCCGAAAGCTCATCCAGGTAGGCCGCATCGGTCACATCATTACAGGACACGCCCGCGTGAGCACTGGCGGTATCCATGCGGATGCCCTTACGGTTGTGGCCAAAGCCGTGGGGCAGGCTGACCACGCCGGGCATCACCTCGTCGGAGGCCAGCAGCGTGACCGTGACTTCGCCGCTGCGAGATTGCAAGACGGCCTGGTCGCCATCTTTGAGAGCGTGGGCGCTCAGGTCCTGGGGGTGAACCATAAGTTGATCACGGGATTTACCTTTTACCAGGCGGTGATAGTTGTGCATCCAGGAGTTGTTGGAGCGCACGTGCCTGCGCCCGATGAGTAGCAAGCCCTCGGCGCGGTGTTCTCCAAAGCTGTCCGACAGGCGCTGGAGGTCGGCCAGGGCCTGGGGTGCTGCACAGTGAATCTGCTTGTCGGCGGTCATGAGGCGCTCGGGAAGCATTGGCTGCAGTTCCCCAAGATCGATACCCGAGGGGTTCTCCTTGAGCTTGTCCAGACTCAGATCAAATGCGCTGTCTTTGCCATAGGGACCAAACTGCAGGCCCACGTCGATCATTTCATGGGGCGGCACCAGCTCCTTGGGCTCTTCGCCCAACGCTCGGGCAACGCGTTCGCCCAGTGCGGTAAAAATCTCCCAGTCGTGAAGCTTGTCGTCCGCGGGCTCAAACACCGGCGGGTTGTAGCGCGTGGTGTTGCGCATGGCGTTAATATGAAAAGCAATGTCGTAGTGATCATGCTCCAGGGGAGATGTGGGTGGCAGAATGATATCGGCATGTCGCGTGGTTTCGTTGATGTAAGGATCCAGAGACACCATGAACTCCAGCTGTTCAAGAGCATCATCCAGCGCCCGCCCGTTGGGAGTGGACAGCACAGGATTGCCCGCCCCGGTGAACATCACGCGGATCTGGCCTTCCCCGGAGGTGGTGATTTCTTCCGCCATGGCCGCGGCAGGCAGCTCCCGATCGAATTCCGGGAGATCGCGCACGCGACTGCGGTGACGGTCGAAACCACCGGGGCCGGTTCGGGGTACCTGATCTACGGCAGGGAGGGTGAACATACTGCTTCCCGGTTTATCCAGATTTCCCGTGGCGATGTTGATGATCTGTATGAGCCATTGGCACAGGCCGCCGAAGAGCTGTGTGGATACTCCCATGCGCCCGTAACAGATTGCCGCATCAGCCGCGGCGAATTCTCTTGCGATACGGCGAATGCTCTGCGCGTCGATGCCGCAGTGCTCTGCCGCATGTTCGGGCGTAAAGGACGCGACGGCGCCGGCAACTTCCTCCAGACCGGTGGTGAACTCTGACAGTCTGCCGGGGTTTGTAAGCCCCTCTTCAAACAGAGTGTTTAGCAGCGCCGCCAGAAACAGCGCATCACTGCCCGGAACAATGGAGAAGTGTTCACTGGCCAGTTCTGCGGTTTCCGTGCGCCTCGGATCCACCACCAGGAGCTTGCCCCCCCGGGTCTTGAAGTCCTTGATGCGCTGTTTGACGTCGGGGACGGTCCAGATGCTGCCGTTGCTGGCCAGAGGGTTGGCGCCCAACATCAGGAAGAAATCGCTGCGATCAATATCAGGAATCGGGAACAGGGATTTGTGTCCAAACAACCATAAGGATGTGAGGTGGTGAGGGAGTTGATCGACTGAGGTGGCGGAGAAGCGATTTTTGGATCGCAGCCAGCGGAAGAGATAATTCTGGTGGGTGAGCATGCCGTAGTTGTGTACCGAGGGGTTGCCCAGATACACGCCAATGGAGTCAACCCCGTGATCCTTATAACTCTTTACCAGGGCCTCAGCGGTGGCGTCCAGTGCTTCCTCCCAGCTGATTTCTTCCCAGCTGTGCGCTCCGTCGTCGTCGGTGACGCGGCGCACGGGATAGCGCAGTCGATCGGGATCTTCGTGGATGTCTTTCAATGCTACGGCTTTCGGGCAGATATGTCCGCGACTAAGCGGGTCGTCGGGATCGCCCTTGATGGACAGTATCTCCTCGCCACGGGTTTCAATCTTCAGGCCACAGATGGCTTCGCAAAGATGGCAGGCACGATAGTGGGTTTGTTGTGTCATGGGCGATGTCCGCAAGCGTGTTGGTGTTAGTGTATTGGTGCTGGCATGTCGTGAGACGGGATTCTTCAGTAGAACGACCTGCGCGTCTACCCCGCGGATAGCACCGGAAAGCCTGTCCCACTCGTCGTTTCTCTCAGATTGTTACACTGTAGCACTGCGGATGAGGAGAATCTCCTGGAGATCTTCCGAACAAGCAACGCATGGAGATGTCATGGACAAGAACTGGAACCGTTACAGCGCGACGGATTACTACGACGAGCTGATTACCGCGAAAGGCACGCCGAGGCAGGTGGCCCGGCCGGCGGTGAAGCTGTTGAAGGAATTGCCCACGGACGACTTGGCCGCCCGACGCACCGCTGCCGAGGTGGCTATCCGGGAAATGGGTATTTCCTTCACGGTTTACAGTGAGGCGGGAAACATCGACCGGGCCTGGCCCTTTGACCTGATCCCACGGGTTATCACTGCCCGGGAATGGGACAAGGTCCGTCGGGGGCTGGAGCAGCGCAGCCGTGCTCTCAATATGTTTATCCATGATGTTTACAACAAGCAGAAGATTTTCGCCGATGGCATCGTGCCCCCGGAGACTGTGCTTGAGTCCTCTAATTTTAAAGAGCAGTGTCTGGGCGCATCGCCGCGCTTTGGCGTGTGGGCAAACATCTGTGGGTCAGATCTGGTGCGCGACAGCGATGGGCATTTCTACGTGCTGGAGGACAATCTTCGCGTGCCCTCGGGTGTTTCCTACATGGTGGAAAACCGCGAGATCACCAAGCGGGTGCTCCCGGAAATTTTTGAAAATTACAGCATCCGTCCCGTCGATGATTACCCGTCCCAGCTTTACCGCATGCTCGCCGCACTCTCGCCACGCGATCGTAAACGGCCGGTGATTGTGGTGCTTACCCCGGGTATCTATAACTCCGCGTATTTCGAACATGCGTTTTTGGCCCAGGGTATGGGCGCAGAGCTGGTCGAGGGTGCCGATCTTTTTGTGGGAGACGATGATTGCGTCTTTATGCGGACTGTGGATGGCCCGGTACAGGTAGACGTGATTTATCGACGCATCGATGAAGATTTTATGGATCCTGAAGCATTTCGGGAGGACTCGGCACTGGGTGTGCCCGGGCTTATGCGCTCCTGGTTGAACGGCAAGGTCGGCATTGCCAATGCCCCGGGATCGGGCGTTGCGGATGACAAGGTGGTGTATGCCTTCGTGCCTGACATGATTCGCTACTACCTGAATGAAAAACCCCTGATTCGCAGCGTGCCCACCTATCTGTGCATGCGCGAGAAGGACCGGGAGTATGTGCTCAACAATCTTGAGAAGCTGGTGGTGAAGCCGGCCAATGAGTCCGGGGGCTACGGCATCATGGTGGGGCCTCATGTGGATAAGGCGACTCACCGCAAGTTTGCCAAACTCATCGAAAAGAATCCCCGCAATTACATTGCGCAGCCAACGCTTTCTCTCTCCACGGCTCCGACTTATATCGGTGATGAGATAAAACCTCGGCACCTGGATCTGCGGCCGTTCATTCTGCAGAGCCGGGATACCTGGGTGACCTCCGGCGGGCTCACCCGAGTGGCTATGGTCGAGGGCTCCCTGGTGGTGAACTCCTCCCAGGGCGGTGGCAGCAAAGACACCTGGATCGTGGAGGGTCGACTATGATCATGCTGTCGAGAGTTGCCGAGCGGGTCTACTGGATGGCGCGCTACATCGAACGCGCTGAAGATACCGCACGACTGGTCGCTGCCTACAACCATCTGGTTATGGATATCCCAAAAGGGTCCCAGCCCGGTTGGGAGATTCTTGTAAGGATCCTGGATGCTGACCCTGTATTCGATGAGTGGTTCAATGTGCGCAACGAGCAGAACGTCCTGCGCCTGCTCATTGGAGAAGCCGACGCCACCTGCAGTATCCCCTATGCGGTACACGCCGCCCGCGAGAACGTGCGCACCACCCGGGATGTGATTCCCGATGAGGTGTGGGAACTGGTCAATGAACTGTATCTCTATACCGCAGATGCCGCGGAACATTCCGTGGGACGAAGAAATCGCCAACAGTACCTTGAGCAGGTGATTCAGCGCTGTCAGGTAATCAATGGCGTGTTACGCAGCACCCTGTGCCGGGATCACAGTTACCGCTTTATCATGCTGGGCCAGCTTCTGGAGCGCGCGGATATGACCACGCGCATCATCGACGTGGGCGCTTCGGATTTCCTCGAGCGGGAAGGGGCGGCCCAGGGTATTGAGCACCTTCTCTGGGGCACTTTGCTGAAGTCCATGTCGGCACTGGGGGCTTATCGCCGCATGATTGGACCCCAGGTGGAGAAGAATGCCGCAGTGGATTTTGTCTTTATGGAAGAGACCTTTCCCCGATCCGTGCGTTTCTGCGTGCGAGGCATCCGGGACGAGCTCACGCCTCTGAGCAATAACAAGGGAACGCTTCGCGTGGTGGAGCGCATCCGACGTAAGCTGCGCGGTTTCGAGTCTAAAAATATGGATCAAAAGGCGCTGCACGCCTATATCGATGAGCTGCAACTTATTATCGGCGATCTTCATCAGGCGGTTTATGAGAGCTGGTTTCACAGTGGAGAAGGATGAGACGTTTTGCCTGTGACTGCGGTAGCGCGGTCTACTTTGAGAACGACTTCTGTATCAACTGCCAATCTGCGCTGGGTTACGACCCAAGCCGTGCCGACCTGATTACCCTCGCCGATTGGGGCGAGGGTATTTTTCGCGACTTTCTGGGCAATGCCTTTCGTTACTGCTCCAACGGTGAGTTGTTCGGGGTCTGCAACTGGTTACGACCAGCGGACTCCCCCAGTCAGTTTTGCACTGCCTGCCAGTTTAATCGCACGGTGCCGGATCAATCCCGACCGGAAAACCAGGAGCGCTGGCTGGTCCTTGAGCGGGGTAAAAAGCGCCTGTTCTACACTCTGGCGCAGCTGAAGTTGCCCATGCTTAATGGCTGGGCAGATCCCCAGCGGGGACTGCTGCTGGACTTTATCGAGGATGCGCGGACGTCGGAAAAGTATCCCGAGACTTTTGTGTCCACCGGTTACTTAGGCGGTGTCATCACCATAAACGCGGTCGAGGCTGACGATGTGGCCAGGGTCACCGTGCAGGACGAACTGGGTGAAAGCTATCGCACGGTGCTGGGTCATCTGCGCCATGAATCCGGTCACTATTATTGGTCACTGCTGAACCCTGAGCCCCGGCTTCTGGAGGAGTTTCGGAAGGTGTTCGGTGATGAGCGCCTGAATTATCAGGCAGCACTGGATACCCACTACCAGAGCGGTCCGCCCCCGGGCTGGAGGGGGCGGTTTATCAGTTCCTACGCGAGCGCCCACCCCAGTGAAGACTGGGCGGAATGCTGGGGGCACTATTTGCATATTTATGATGCGCTGGATACTGCCTGGGCGCACCAGCTACTGTCCCGTCAGCCGGAGTTCATGTCCATGTCAGAGCGCCTGCGTGCCTGGTCAAAGGTTAGCCTCATGCTCAACGAGCTTAACCGTAGCGTGGGACGGGGTGATGCCTATCCCTTTGTCATCAACGAGGTGGTGGCCGAGAAGCTGGAGCTTATTGATCTTGCGATGGATCGACTTCGAACACTGCGCTAAGCGATGGCAGGTTGTCGAAAGCCAGGCGGATATTGTCATCCCAGCTTTGGCGCAGATCTGACAGGTAGGGGTGGCCTTCTTCCAGCATGCAGTATTCCTCATGGGGCTGGAGGCTGTCCCTGCGATAGAACAGGCACTCCAGCGGAGGTCCCACGGTGGCGTTGGAGCGCATGGTGGAGTCCACCGAAACCAGGGCGCAGCGCATGGCCGTTTCCACCGGGGTGTCACTGCGGATAATCCTGTCCAGAATCGGCTTGCCGTATTTGGTCTCACCGATCTGAAGATAGGGGTAAAGATCAGACGCGGTGATGTGATTTCCCTCGGGGTAAATCATGTACAGCTCTGGCGAGTGTCCCTTGATCTGCCCGCCCAGAATAAATGTGGCACTGGCGTTGAATCCGGCGTTGGGGCCACCTTTCTTGGCGTACTTCTGCTGCTCCTTGAGGCTGATTTCACCGATGTAGTCCGCTACATCGCTCACGTAGCGCGCGTTAAAAATGTTGAGCTCGGTGTCTTCTTCCAGGTCACGCTGAATCTGCGCGATAACGGCCTGGCTCGTGGCCAGATTGCCCGCAGTGAGAATCACCATGGAGCGCTCGTAGGGCACGGAGAATCGATGCATTTTGCTGTACTTGCTGACGCGATCCGGACCGGCGTTGGTCCGCGAATCGGAGCAAAACACCAGTCCTTCCTCAAGCGCGATGGCGAGGCAATAGGTCATGTAGTTGGTCTGTGGAATCCTGCTGACTGAGCGAGGGAATATAACAAATATTGCGCCGCTGGCACCCTTGACGAAATACGGTAAGCTCTGCTCCGATTATCTGCGGGAGGGATAGGTGGTGAGAACGTTGCAGCGTATGGCGATATGTTTTGGCGCGGTCTCACTCGCTGCGTCCATCAACGTTTCCGCGCAGGAATTGGTTCCCCGGGCTTTCTGGCCCAGTCCCGTAGGCACGAATGTGCTGTCGTTGAGTTACCAACACAGCCGCGGCGATATTATCGTCGATCAATCTCTCCCCATTTCTGGCGTCGACTCAAGCATTGACTACTTTCAGCTCAGCTATCAGAGAACTCTCGATATCGCCGGACGGACCGCAAACCTTTCGCTTATCCAACTTGCCTCCGACGGTAAAACTTCCGCTGAGGTTCAGGACGTTTTTTTAACGCGGCGCACCGTGGGCCTGGGTGATACCACCATGAGGCTGGCGGTAAACCTTTTAGGCGCACCCGCCATGGATCGAGAAGGCTTTGCCGCTTTGAGGGCCGATCCCAAGCCTATTGTGGGAGGCAGTCTCAGCGTGACAGCGCCCACCGGTGCCTATGACAACGACCGGATCATCAACATTGGCACCAATCGCTGGTCGCTTAAACCGGGTCTGGGTGTTATCTACCCCCTGACGTCTTCCTGGCTTCTCGAGGGCGAACTATCCGTTGCCTTCTTTGGGGATAACGATAACTTTGTGGGTGAGACCCGGGAGCAGGAACCGGTGGCTAATGCGCAGCTTCACCTTATCAAACGTTTCTCCCGCGGTTTTTGGGCAGCGTTGGATGCCAATTATTACGTGGGTGGCCGGACTCGTGTGGGAGGCTCAAAGAATCAGGACTTGCAGCGGAACTCCCGTTTCGGAGCGACTCTCGTCTATCCCCTCGCACCGGGTAATGCCTTGCGCTTCGGTGCGTCCACGGGCACCGTCACTGAAACCGGCGGTGATTACGATCTGTTCTCTCTAAGCTGGATTCGCGCTTTTTAGGGTGCCTTTCCTTAAATCAGAAAGTCTTCGAGGAAAAAGAGCTTTGGATTTACCCGGGCTTATGTTTTACCAGGTATAGCCAAGACGGAAACGATAAGTTTGATCCAACTCCTCCGTTCCCTCCACAGCGCCGCTGTTGTAATCCAGCACCACCTCGGTGGCGCCCTGTAGGTGTCCGAGCAGTGGAAAGGCTAGTCCTACGGTGGTGTTGAGGATGAGGTTGTTCCGGTCGGCCAGATTTTTGACGCCTTTATGATCCACATATACGCGCGACGCGTCTCCAAAGTATTGGCTCTCCGAGCGCACGCTCCAGGTAAGGCCCACGTAACTGCGATCGGTCGCAGCGCTAAAATCCTCATTGACCTGTGACAGGCCCGTTTCGAGCTCCAGTACAAAAGGTGTTCCCACGAGCAGACTGCGTCCGAGATAGGGGCCGAAGGTCGTGCGCAGATCGAGATCCGCAAAGCGGTCCTCTTCTGCCGAGGCCGAGACTCCCCAATAGTAATCGCCAGTTTTGAAGCGGTCGTATTTGCCCGTAACCATCCAGTTTTCTGTGTTGCGTTCTCGGTTGGCTTCCCGGACTTCGCCTTCCAGCTTGAGGGTGTAGCGATCCTTGAGCCCGCTCCAGCGCGTGTCCACGCGGTAATCGAGCTCATCCAGCACCGAGTTGCCCCGCTGCAGGGAAAATGCGGAGCTCGCCACCCCCGTGTGACGATAACCCTTCCCAAGTTCCCAGGGTTCCGGGTTGATACGCAGAAGCTCCTCCAGGGCATAGCTCGTCCTGCCCTGAGTGGTGAGGCTCAGGGTTCTGTTGTCTACCACCAGGTTGTCGGTCTTCAGAACGGCGCCGTCCTTCATCTGCAGAGTCACCTTTGAGGCCACATCCATGGCAACGATGTTGCTCTTTTCGATGGTCAGCATTCCAGCAAAATCAGTATCGATCATCACTTTGCCGTTATCCGCGTCGTGGAAGCTGCCAATAATGACCGAACCATTGACCAGCTCAATTCGGTCAACATTGGCCTGCGCGAGACCTCCGAGCAGAAAAAGAAGAGCGAACGCAGCGCAGCGGGCGCCGCGCCTAAGAAAAAAGTGGGGAAGAGGAAGCATGGCGATGTTAGGACGAGACCCTGATTCAGCGTGAAGGCGCGAATTCTAGGTTCTCAGCCGTTCACAGGCCAGAGGCTTCTACCGTTTAAGCTATGAGATAGAGCCCCTTTGGCTTGCGGTCGTTACTGGCGGCCCATGATTTTCCGGATGTCGCTGTCATCTCCGGTGAGCTGCCAGTGAACAAGGGATATCGGTACGCTACCCGCGTCACGGAGCTCTTCGAAAAACATAGACAGCGGGTATTCTTCACCGGCGGCTTCCATTTGCTGCGTGCGTTTTGCAAGGAGTCGCTCCAGCAGATATTTGCCGGTGACATAGCTCGTGCCGTAACCCGGCTGGCGCAGATAAAGATGCTGTTCGAATTTGAGGAGCTCTGGTTCGTTGCTCATCCATCCCCGGGGCGTCCATTCCACATGTACCGTGCCGGCTTCCGCCATGGTCATTTCATTGGCGTGGGCTTTGAGAGAGCCCAGGCCTCGGGCTGCACGCTGGGCGAGCATGATCCATACAAGCTCCCGGGAGCGCGGGCTGTCTTCATACAGTCCCGCGTGCATGAACATTTCTTCAACGCCGGTCGCGGTGCCCTCGTTGCGGCTGTCAAAGATGTTGTAAAGGAGCGGTCCACGACGGATGGGGCTGGGGTGGGGGTATTCCTGTATTTCGGCCAGATCAAACCAGTGATAAAAGTGCGAGAGAAGGGGGCGGGGATCGTAATGCGTACCGATGGTAAAGAAGTTCCGCACGTCCTCAGGCTCGTAATCTCCCAAATGAGCGACGAGCTCCTCGGCCATGTAGTCGCGCATGGGAAGCACTTCTTCTTCGGCGAGCCAGCGCAGCATCTGCTCCGAGGTGCGTTTTACCAACGCGTCGTAGGCCTCTGGGCTGTCAACCGCTTTCTGTGGGGGTACGTGGCTGTTCCGGTGCTCCTCGAGCTTCAGTGAAGACCACGCGCGGTCGAGCTCGCGCTCCAGGAGCATGGTTTCTTCCTTGAAGTCGATGGGCAGATAATGCACCTGTGACTGGTACCAGCTGTACTCCTCCATGCCGATGCCGGAGGGGCCGGTTTTATTGGGTACCTGGGCCAGAAGCCACTCGATGAGATCTCTTGTGGCAGCACTGGCATTGTTCAGCGCTGCATCAAGATCGCTGCTGAGTCCCTCGCCGACTTTGGCTCGGATGTCATCGATTAGCTTGCCCTGGTCCTCGATGTTGCGGATACCGGCCACCCATAAATCCCGGGCGTTGCCCGTAAGATTGCCCCGAGCCTGTTGCATCAGCGGTGGGATCACTTTCAGCTCACGGATCATGCGATCTTCTTCTTTCTCCGTCAGCGGGAAGTCATAGGTCCACAATTCAAGAATCGCGTGATGGGTGGGGCCCTCGTGGGCGGGTACATCGCTGCGGTAGGCCCAGATGGTCTGATAAAAGGCCGGATCCCGGACCCAGGGTTTCAGCACGCGATGATTGAAGTCAAAGCCATTCATTTCGGCGCGAAGCACATGCCAATCGACTTTCTGCTCGATGGGCCAGTCGCTGGTGTCCAGGTCGTTGAGGCGGTTCTGCAGCGCCGGCAATTCTGCGTGCGCCTGGGCGAAACGACTGGCGGTGTAGTCCGGAGCACCGTTAAGGAGCGGTGGTTTTTCAAAGGCCCGCCAGTCGCCGAACAGATCTACCAGTTCCTCGTAGCTGCTGGCGTTTGCAAAAGTACCCCAGAGCACAAAGAAAAGCGTGAGAAGTCTCCGTGATGATCTCTTTGAGGCCGGACGCCGGAGCCTCTGTCGAGCGAGGTGAGTGAGCAGTGTTGACTGTTTTATCAGAATGGAAATACGCATGGCGGCTTACCCGGTCTAATCAATATTTGATGCGCTGTTTTCCGCACTCACGCCGGGAACCCACAGGCGGAGTACAGGAGAATCAAACGCGTTAATGACCAGCGATGGTAATGCACTACCGGTCAGAGTGCACACGCTCAGCGGCGCTGCTTTGTCCTTCTGCTGTAGGCGCGACTACCTCATCCCAGAGCAGGCTCTCTACCTGCGGGTAGGGCACGGGGTCAGCTGACAGCATGAGCACCAGCCGCAGGCCGTCACTGAAGTAGGGATCCTTCGCCAGGTTTACCGCGGGTTGCTCCTTGCTTGCGGCGCGGGACCGGGAATTCAACACGTCTCCTGATTTGGCTACGATCACTATGTTAACCGGGTCTCCGTCACCTGTGCTGTCGTTGTCGGTGGCGCAGCAGGGACGAGCCTCGATGCGCGCCTGCAGTTCTTCACGACTGAGATCCGGAAGCTCCCTGTCCGCATAGGTTTTTTCCGCGTCCAGCTTTTCATAGTCGAAAATTCCATCGGGGAGGGGAATCGCAAAACCAAAGCGGAGCTCCAACTGATCCGCGATGGGTAGTTTGCGGTTGTCGTGGACTGCCGCAACTTTTTGCCGCTGTAGTTCCGCGAGGTCCTGCACCAGTCGCACATCGACATAGCGGCCACCAATGGCCTTGGGGACGAACACAAAGCCTTCGTGAATCGAATCCGAAAGCAAAGATAGATGCATGGACGCCTTGCGGAGACCTTGCCGCGCACAGGGACGGCCGTCCTTCCGGATAGATCTGCTGGTGACCAGCGGCGACAGGCCAGCCATGCAGAGAGCGTGAGCTCCTTTATTTTGCGAGAATCCCTCCATGAACTCTCTTGATGACCGTGACCGTATCGATCCGCGCTATGACCCGGTCAGTGGATCCGTGGTCGCGACATTTTTTCGCTACGCAGTGCCGTCAGTGCTCGGTATGCTCGCGGTCACCTCGGCAGGAATCATCGACGGGATTTTCATCGGTAATTTTGTGGGCGCAAAAGCGCTGGCGGCGGTGAATCTCGCGCAACCGGCCTGGGCGGCCTTTGCGGCTATTGTCTTTACCCTGGCGGTAGGCGGGTCCGTGATGTGCGGTCGGTTTCTTGGTCAAAAAGACGCGGCCGCCGCTTCAGCTGTTTTTACCCGCACACTCCTTGCGGCCGTCGGCGCGGGCATTGTCATCGCCGGGGCTGGTCTGCTTTTTCTGGAGGATCTCGTGCGCTTGTTGGGCGCTACCCCGGAAGTTCAGCCTCTGGTAACAGCGTACATGCGCATAGTACTCATCTTTGCGCCGGTTTTCGTTGCAGGCCTGACCATGGACTATTTTGTGCGCGCTGACGGACGCCCGGTGCTCGCCGCAACGGGGTTGGTGGCCTTTTCGGCGACCAATATCGCGCTCAATACGCTGTTTATTGTCTTTCTCGATTGGGGCATCGTCGGGGCTGCCTGGGCGTCGGCGCTGGCCGAGTTCGCTATTTTCGCCATTCTCCTCTCCCACTGGTTTCATCCTCGATGTTCGCTCCGGCTGTCGCTGGCGCGCGGGAAATGGAGCGACCTTGGGCGGGCAGCGTGGAATGGCTTTTCGGAATTTATCAACGAGCTGTCCGTGGGACTGGTAGTGCTCTTTTTCAATTGGGTGATGATTACCCGTCAGGGCGTCGACGGAGTGGCTGCCTACACCATCATCACCTATCTGATGATGATAGGTCTGGAAGTAAGCTATGGAATTTCTGAGTCCCTGCAGCCCATGATCAGCCGCAACCTCGGCGCGGGGAACCCACAGCGGATCCGTCAATTCATGCTCACCGCAGTCGCAGCGGTTTTTTCTGTGGGCCTACTTGTATCGGTGCTGTTACTGGCGTTGCCCGAGACCATGATCAGCCTGTTTTTACGCCCTGGTGAACAGGCAGCGGCGGTTATCGCTTTGGCATTCATCAGCTACTTTTGGCCGGCATTTCTTCTCAACGGCACCAACATCACCCTGGCAAGTTACTTTACTGCGCTCCATCGCCCGCTGCCCTCAGCGGTTATAGCGCTGAGTCGCAGCCTCGTTTTGCCAGGTTTTGGCTTATTGCTGTTGCCATTATGGTGGGGCGATGCCGGTGTTTATCTGGCTATTCCCCTGGCTGAGTTGCTCACGCTGATCCTGGCGGTGGTCCTGGTGCTACGTTTCAAGCCCATCGATGATGTAGTCGGAGATAAAGTATTCGAAACCGAGGTTCGAGAGTAAAGCAATGACATCGCTCCATGAGAATCACCGATTAATTCACGTCGCGCGTCCGCTAATCGCCGCTCTGATCTTGTCAGGGGTGGTTTGCAGGGGCCCGACGCTTCACGCCGGGGAGGCGGCAATAGCCTCACCGGAGCCACACGCAACAGAAATTGGTCTGGCAGTGCTTCGCGAGGGCGGTAATGCGGTAGATGCGGCGACCGCCGTTGCCTTTGTCCTCGCAGTGACATTCCCCGAAGCGGGCAACATTGGCGGCGGTGGCTTCATGATGTTGCATGTCGATGGAGCACCGGTGTTTCTCGACTACCGAGAGGTGGCGCCCGCGGCAGCCTTTCGGGATATGTATCTTGATAGCAATGGTGCGGTAAACCCCGACGCGAGTCTTACCGGTCATCGTGCTGTCGGCGTGCCGGGGACGGTAGCGGGGCTCTGGGCGGTCCATCGTCGCTACGGAGAAATGCCGTGGTCAGCCCTTCTGGAGCCGGCTATAGCGCTGGCAGAAAATGGCTTCACAGTTTCCCAAGCTTTTGTCGATGAAATGGACTACGAACGAGAGCGTTTAGCGGGTTCTTCGGGGTTTATTGATTACTTCGGCAAGGCGGTTGCAGGGCAGCCCTTCGTACAGCGCGAATTGGCAGAGACCCTCAAACGCATTGCGGCACAGGGTGCCCGCGGTTTTTACAAGGGCAAAACCGCAGAATTGATCGATGCCGAAATGCAGAGGGGAGGTGGGCTCATTACCAAAGAGGATCTGGCGTCCTATGAGGTACGCTGGCGCTCACCCCTGACGTTTCCCTGGCGGGGTTATGAGGTGGTTACCGCGCCATTGCCCAGCTCCGGTGGTCTCGCCATCTTTCAGTACCTAACCATGAAAGACTCGCTCCGTGACGACTTCGCGGGGCTCGCCCACAACTCCCCTCAATACATACACCTGAAGGCGGAAATCGAAAAGCGCATTTTCGCCGACCGGGCGCGGTTTCTGGGTGATGCCGATTACGTGGATGTACCCATGGAAGCATTGCTGGATCCGGTCCGTTTAAAAAAACGTGCTGAAACTATCGACCCCGTGTCTATTTCTCCAACGGAACCTGTGAAAGCGGTGAGGGAGCCGATTCACACAACGCACTTTTCCATATTGGATGCTAAGGGCAATGCGGTATCCAACACCTACACCCTCAATACCAGTTATGGTTCTGGCGTAGTGGTCCGCGGTGCGGGCTTTCTCCTGAATAACGAGATGGACGACTTTTCTGCGGCGCCCAATCAGCCTAATTACTACGGTGTGGTGGGGGACGAGGCCAACGCCATTGCACCGGGCAAACGGATGCTGTCTTCCATGTCGCCAACGCTGCTTCTCAGAAATAAGGAGGTGGTCATGGCGCTGGGTGCTATGGGTGGTTCAACGATTTTTACCACCGTTTATCAGATGATGAGCAATATCGTTGAGTTTGGAATGTCCGCGGCAGAGGCGCAGGCCGCGACGCGGGTCCACCATCAGCTGCTGCCGAAGGACCTGATTAGCTACTCTCCGACAACACCGCTCACGGACTCAACCATTGGTGCCCTGAAGCAGCGCGGCTATGAAGTAGAGCCTCACGGCTATGAGT
>NZ_CBFHZO010000083.1:0-5705 GCF_965660375.1 Congregibacter sp.
ACCAGCAAGTGCCGTTGACCTCCCTCGATCCAGTCCCGCGCCGCCTCAAAGGCCGTCTCGTTGAGCTCCGTTGCGGTGTACAGGCCGTCGACCGGCGCTGACAGCCCGAGGGAAACACCCCCGTCAAAGGGACGAACAGCCAGCTCCTCATCATCCCAGTCCAGCTCCTCGAGCAAACGCCGGGCGTGGAGACGCCAGGCTGCGATCAACAGCTCCCGCTCGCCCTCCAGCACGGAGATATCCATCACCGCGCCGGAGCGCTTGAGCAGGAAATTGGCGCCGGTGAGTCGTCTTGAATCAAGCAAACGCATGGCAGTACTAGTCGTCGCTCTCCCGGGCTATGCGTACGCCGCGCTCGTCACGAATAAGCTCCAGATCATCGGAAAAGGAGAAACTGCCCACAAACTCTTCGGGCACCTCAATGGCAGGACGCTCCCTCTGCTCACTCACCACATCCTCCCCCGGCTGGAAGTAAATAATCTGTTTCCAGGATCGGGTGACGTGGTCCGCGAGGATCAGCACCAGGTCTCCACCCCGCGCCATCTCCAGCGCTGCCTGGTTAGCGTCTTCTTCACTTTCAATGAGCTCAATATTGTCTTCGGACACGCCCCCCTCAAGGAGTCCGCGCTTGAGCAGGCCCGGCACTTCCCCGGGTTCTCGGCCCCGAAGGTTATCGTCCCGGCGACAGATGTAATGATCAAAATGGCCTGCAGCGATACCCGCGACCTCTACGATATCCTCATCCCGGCGATCCCCGGGCATGGTGAGGACCACTATCTTGCGGCCGCCAATCTCGTAGCGATCAACCACGTCGCAGACCATCTTCACCGCAGCGGGGTTGTGGGCGTAATCCAGAATCACCTTGAACGGGTGCTTGTCGTAGACGTTCAAGCGACCGGGTGACTGGAAGAAGGTGCTGTCGAAGGTTCGCAGACCCTGACGAATGTTCTCCAGATCCACCTGCATGTGGTAGGCAAGCGCCGCCGCAAACATCGCGTTCTGTACGTTATGCAGCGCCCGACCTTCGAGTGTTGCCGGAATAAGGTGGGTCCACAGCAGTGGAATATTGTGACCGTTCTCGTCATAGAGGGTAATCATGCCGCCGTTGATTCCCTGTTCAAGAACCAGCGCCGTTCCTCCCGCTTTAATGTGCTCCCGCACAAGAGGATGAGAGCGGTTCATGGTGACATAGCAAAGTTTTTCGGCGGTGCAGTGATCGGCCATTTGCAGACAGTGCACATCATCGGCATTGAGAACCGCTGCGTCCCGCGCCACTTCCACCACCACCCGCTTTACTTCAGCGAGGTCCTCGAGGGTGTCCACACCTTTGAGCCCCAGGTGATCCGACGCAATATTAAGGCAGGCCGACACGTTGGAGCGCTGATACCCCAGACCGCTGCGCAAGATGCCGCCGCGGGCAGTCTCCATGACTGCGGCATTCACCGAGGGGTCACGCAACACAATCTGAGCAGCGGTGGGCCCCGTCATGTCACCGGCCACCGTCAGACGACCATCAATGTAAACGCCGTCGGTGCTGGTCTGACCAACCGTCAACCCCGACATCTTCAGAATGTGCGCAAGCATGCGCGATGTCGTGGTCTTACCGTTGGTGCCCGTGATGGCAGCGATGGGAATCGACGAGGGACTCCCCTTGGGAAACAGCATGTCAATAACGGGGCCTGCAACATTACGCGGCTCGCCCTCGGAGGGTGCTACGTGCATCCGAAAACCCGGCGCCGCGTTGCACTCACAAATACCACCACCCACCTCACCATAGGAACGGGTGATATCTGTGGTGATAAAATCAACACCACCCACATCGAGCCCGAGGGCCAGGATCGCCCGCTCGGCCATGCTCTTGTTATCCGGATGAATCACGTCGGTGACATCCACGGAGGTGCCGCCCGTGCTCAGATTCGCAGTGGGCTGCAGATACACGATAGCCCCCTCTTCGGGAACACTGGCGCTGGTCATGCCGGATTGCGAGAGCATGCGCTCAGCCGCCGCATCCATGGAAATACGGGTGAGCACTTTTTCGTGGCCCACACCGCGCAGAGGATCCTCATTGACCCTGGCAACCAGTTCTTCCACGGTAGACTTGCCGTCACCCTTGACGTGCGCAGGCACCCGCTTGGCCGCTGCCACCAGTTGGCCGCCGACGACCAGAAGCCGATGATCAAGGCCGCGCAGGAACGTCTCCACGATGATCCCGTCACTGTGCTCCTTGGCCTTGTCGTAGGCTTTTTCTACCTGCTCTTCGTTTTGAATATCCGTGGTGACGCCGCGACCGTGATTGGCGTTCAGCGGCTTGATGACCACCGGATAGCCAATGCGCTCAGCGGCCGCGATAGCACGACGGAGGCGGTACACCAGCGCCTGACGCGGTACGGGGAGACCCAGGTCCCCCAGGATGCGATTGGTTTCATCTTTCTCGGAGGCAAGCTCCACCGCAATGTGTGGGGTGGCGCTGGTGATCGTGGCCTGCAGCCGCTGCTGATAACGTCCATGACCCAGCTGTATCAGGCTGTGTTCATTGAGCCGGATCCAGGGGACGCCGCGGGCCTCCGCTTCTTTTACCAGGGAGTGAGTACTCGGCCCCAGAGACCGGGACTGACAGGCGCGGATGAACTGATCCCGCTCCTCATCAAAATTAAAATCTTCGGGAACATCCGACAGGCGCAATTTCTCCGGCAGCAGAGAGTGCAATAGATCCAGGCCCAGCTTGCCCGCCTGAATACCGGCAAATTCCTCCTCGTACTCGAAGACCATGTCATAGACGCCGGTCTCATCGGTGGAGCGCGTCTTGCCAAAGGACACCTCGTAGCCGGCGATCCCCTGCAACTCAAGAACCACGTGCTCGAGCACATGGCCGAGCCAGGTACCCTCATCTTCCAACATGCGACGGATGAGGCCGCCGGGTTCCCGATAGGAGCAGCCATGATCTTCAAGACCGGGTAATGCCGCGACCAGCGCTTGGACAAAATCCTTTCCCAACCGCGCCGTGGGCCACTCTTCAAGCTCCCCAAGATCCACCGTATGGCGGATCACGGGAAAGAGCGCATAGACATTCGGGCCACGGTACACACTGGTATCGAGGAACTGCATGGGGAAACTCCGCTTCACTCTGGGAATCCTCTACTCTACCCCCGAACGAGAAGGCTTGAAAGCCACTGATGGTCGCTAATTCAGGGCACATTAGCGATAATGCCCAGCATATCCGCAAACTCTCGACCGCCCAGTCCGGAACTACACATTGCCGTTTGATTCCACAGAAAAAGCCCCCTCGGACCGCCTCCGTCCTCAAGGCTCCCTCGCACTCATCGGGGGGCGTTTTGAAGCGGACAACGTAGCGCTTTACAAAGCACTATATAAGCGCTGTGAAGGCCGCATTGCCGTTTGCTCCATGGCCTCCGGGTATCCCGAAGAAGTGGGCGAAGAGACCGTTGAGGAGTTTCGTGCCCAGGGCTTTTACGCCGAGCTGGTACCCATTTTTTTCGAGAACCGCCAGGAATCCGCTTTCGATCCGAGGCTCATCGAGCGGCTCCAGGCCTTCGGCAGCGTATTCTTCACCGGCGGTGACCAATCGCGCATCGTGGGTACGCTGGTGCAGGGCGGACGCGAAACCCCGGCCCTGGAAGCCATCCGGGCACTCTATACCAGGGGCGGATTGATTGCCGGCAGTTCTGCGGGTGCCGCAATCATGTCGGGCCCGATGATCATGGGCGGTACCTCCCTCAATGCCATCAGCCGTGGCATCGATACTCGGGAAAACGCCGCGGAGGACTTTGATGCCTTTCGTCTTGGTAAGGGCCTGGGATTCTTTGACTGGGGAATGGTGGATCAGCACTTTCTCCAGCGCGGACGCGTGGGACGTCTCATCAAAGCGGCAGAGTTGTCAGAACAAACCCTGGCCTTCGGTATCGATGAAAACAGCGCCCTCATTGTTCAGGGCACCCACGGCGAAGTTGTGGGCGAAACCGGCATCCTGTTTATCGACCTGCGCAAAGCGACGTTCCAGGATCAGGAGTTCACCGTCCGCAATGCACGGGTGTCCTTTCTTGATGACGGCGACGCCATCGATTTACGACGAGGGAAGCCCCTCCCCGCGGCGGACAAACGTCGCACCCGGGTCGGACGTGCCTCCTACCGTTCGCCAGCGCCCGTGCGCCGAAACGCGTTCGCAAGCTACGGGCTTCACGACCTGATGCTCCGCCTGATAGAGAGTGATCCCGCGTTTTACAACAAGGACAGCGCCAGCGCTTTTGACGCCCAGTTCGGCAATCAGGTTACGCTGCATATACATCGCCGCCCCCGTCGTTCCAGGGCATTACGGGCCGTGAGAGCGGGAGAGATCCGCTATACCGCACTCAACTTTGATCTGGATATTCACTGTGCTGCGCTGGATGTCTGCCCCCTCAATGAGAGCACCCAGGTACTGCGCCCGGATCCCGCGCCCGAGGCGCGCCTGGTGATGCTGGGCAGCACACCGATCAACTGGTCCTCTGACGCCCGCAGGACACTGCTGGGGGAGCTGCGGGAACCCGTGGGTGTACTGGCGACCGCCTCTGGAGAGCCCACGGCCATGGCGGAGCGCTACCTGGACTGGCTGGCCAGTGAAAATGTTCAGGCAGAGCTGTTACCCATTTCCCTGCACAACATCGAACGCGCGAGTCGTGACCGGGCGCTGCTCAAAACCATCGACCGCATGGGCAGCCTGCTGTTCACCGGCGGGGATCAGCGTAGGGTGACAGAGGCTTTACTCCACTGCGCGGAGGCAACGCCGGTGCTCCACAGCATTGTCACGGCCTATGAGCGTGGTACGCCGCTGATTGCCGTTGCCGCATCTGCCACAGCTTTGGGTAACCGAATGATCGCCGAAGGCGACAGCATCGCGGCCTGGCGTTACGGCAGCTCCGAGGACGCCAGCTTCTCTGGCGTCGTCGTTGAACGGGGCATCGGCCTTACCCGCCTTGGTCTCATTGACCAGAACTTTCTTCGCAGGCATCGCCTCGGACGCCTGCTAATGGCCTGCACGGCGCAGCAACAGCGCTTTGGATTTGGCCTTTGCGAAGGCGCCGGCATGATTATTCACGGCAATGAACAGGAAATAGAGGCCATCGGCAGTAACGGCGTCGTAGTCGCCGAACTCGACCTGGACCACGTGCGCCTGGCACCAAAGGTTCCCGACCCTTCCGGCGTCAGACTTTACCTGCTGGAGCCCGGTCAGCGTGTTCGCCTGGAAGACCTTGCGGGGGCCACCGCCGAGCGCTCGGCTACCGCCACAGCGCTTCTTCGTGAGACCCTTGATGACCTGGCCCGGGATTACCAAATCGCCCTGGGAGACAGCGACCTCCGCTTTAATGTGCCCCGCTGGCTCCAGACCTTGGGCAACGCCAACAATCTACACTAAGGAATGCATATGTCAGACAGCTTCAACGCTCTTGTCGCCCGCAAGGAAGATAGCTACGCCTGCGCCTACGAGACACTGACCCTCGATGACCTGGATGCCGGTGATGTTACCGTCGCGGTGGAGTACTCCACCCTCAACTTCAAAGACGGGCTAGCCATCAGCGGCGCTGCCCCCATCGCCCAGCGCCATCCTCTGGTGCTGGGTATTGACTATGCCGGCACGGTGCTGGAATCGACGCATGAAGAGTTTGCGGTTGGTGACCGGGTAGTGATGAACGGTTATGGCGCGTCGGAAT
>NZ_CBFHZO010000084.1:0-52551 GCF_965660375.1 Congregibacter sp.
CCAGACATTAGATGCGCTACCGCTTCTCTAGCACCCTGTTCTCGCCTATAGCCCCCAGGGTGCTAGAGAAGCGGTAGCGCATCTAATGTCTGGTGTCCGGGGCGAGCTTGTCCAGCTGGATGTGCCCGAGATCAACAAAGAAGCCGTGGCGCGTGCCATATCATTTGGTTTGGAGGATGTGTTTCGCTGCGCAAAGATGTATCTCGGTGACCAAGCTGCCTTAAAGACCAATCGCGTATTTGGGCTGACATCATTTGAATTTGGCTAAGCCAGCTCGAACGACTCCCAGCTTAGTGTAGGTCAGGTGAGTGTCTAGCTGGAGCCAACGCGTATGACCAATGGTTTTTGATAGGACCGACGGATGGTCTCGAGCGCGCGTGCCTCTCCCGCGCTCTTTCCGACCCCAGTGCTTTGTTAGCGCTTAAATGGTTGCCACTGCATCGCATGCTGGGAGGCACTTAGCACCAAAAGACCCGCTAAGATACCTAGGTTCTTAATGAAGTTCTGTAACTCATGCTTTTGATCGTGTTCTGCATAGGTGTTCCAAAAGTCATGCATGCCCACATTGATGAGTAAGACCATGCCGACGAACATATAGGCGGTTTCTTTGATTCGAACGCCGGTAATCAGGAGGAGGCCCCCAGTGATCTGCAAAACGGTGGTAAGCGGCAATAATATGTCGGGCACTGGAATACCGTGTAAGACCATGTAGTCGAGCATGGCTTGGTAGCCCGTGATTTTTGTTATGCCAGGCACCAGGAAATAAAGCCCTAACAAAATGCGCCCCAGAGTTACTGCTGTGCGATCCATAATCGACCCTCGCCGTGAAATCTTTATTTGTAGGTGCGGATTCTCTACCCTAGGCAGCGACTAGAGCCACATCTTTCGAACTGTGATCCCCATTAATATTCAGCGCTACAAACAAACAACCCCCGCCCGGCGGGCGAGGGTTTCATGTTCGGTAGAACCAGGCGAATGGTCTTCAATCGCCATCGCCTTTGGCGATTGAACCCTTCGGAAACCTCCGCTTTGCTGCGGTGGACCAAATGAACCTCGACAGGTTTGCAGGTCCAGACAGCACAATCAGCGAGGATGTCTACTCTCGATAGGCCGTTAATATGTCCTATGCCTAAAGCCTGATGCGGGCTCAGGTCTATCCGGGCGTCCACAATGGCGCTGACTAACTGCCAGGCCAAATACTGAGTTTGGTGGCGAGTGATCAGTCAAGGTTAAACAGTTCCAGGTATGGCTCAAACGCGAACAACCTGTTTCGGCTTTGCCCGGTAATCTCTCTAAGGATCTGTTGTTTACACATCAAGGCAACCAACTCATTCGCCGGACGATAATTTACGCCACAGATCGTCGCGGCCTGATCAACGCTCAAAATTGGTTGCTTGAACAGCTGTTGCAATAAGAGTGTGGCGCTGGCGGCCCGTCTTCCGAAGTTGTTGTGAATCAGCGTTTCAGTATCTGTCTTGAGCTTGATAGTGTTTGTCAGGGCGCCGACGGCCTCGGTTGCTGTTTGCTCGACACCCACCAAAAAATACTTCAGCCACTGCAGCATGTCACTGTGAGTACGCACCCTCATCAGGTTGTCGTAATACAGCCCCTTGTTCTTTTCAAAATAGGTAGAAGGATAAAGTAAGGGCTGACTGAGAATCCCTTCACTCACCAGGAACAGAGTTATAAGTAGACGGCCTATCCTGCCATTGCCATCCAGAAAGGGGTGTATGGTTTCAAACTGGTAATGAGCAATGGCGATGCGAACTAACGCTGGCATTTGAATCTCATCATTGTGCAGAAACTTCTCCAGATCTCCCATCAGTTCAGGAACATGCTCGTGCGCGGGCGGTATAAATACCGCATCAGCCAGACTACTGCCGCCTATCCAGTTCTGACTGGTGCGGAATTCCCCGGGCATCTTTTGTTCTCCGCGAACATTCGTGAGTAGTGTCTGGTTAGCCTGCTTAAGCAAACGAGACGATAACGGCAATGTCTCCAGCGTTTGGATGGCATCATTCATCGCCCGGATGTAGTTGTTAACCTCGCGCCAGTCATTCCGCCGCTCCGGGTTAATTTCCTCCTCTGGTAACAGGGCTTCATCGATATTGGTTTTGGTGCCCTCTATCCGACTGGATACCACGGCCTCTTTGGTGACATGCAACTGAATAAATAAATCAATGTTTGGCACCAGGCGAGCATAGGAATTCAGCTCCCCCAGTCTTATGGCAGCCTTCTCTACAAGTTGGTTGATTTGTGGCGTATCCCAGGTCCAGCTCTCATTGATATGAGAGGGCAAAAAGAATTGGTACTGGAAACCCCTCCGGTATTCGCCAGAGCGATATTCCTCTAACCTGATGGCCATAAAAACCTTGCGCTGCTGAATGAAAGTGAAACACAAAATCTATTATTTCACTTTACGAGCTAAAAGTGAAACTAAGGGCGCCTTATTTCGTTTACAGCCGGATAAAAGGACAGACAAAGTTGCCAAGGCACCACTGGTACCTGCGGGAGATTTGCGGGAATTGTGGTGAAAAGTTGTGCTCTGTTGTGCAAAATGCGCTGTGGGTGTTCGGATTTAAGTTAATAAAATCAATGGGTTAAAATTTTACAGCAAAATTCATAATGCTGGGGTCGGTGGTTCAAGTCCACCCGTAGCTGCCAAATTTTCTTGTTAATTTTCAATAGTTTAGCACGGTAGTTCACTGCGTCAATTGCCCCTCAGAACCCGATTTTTGGGGTTTGAGACCATATTGAGACCACGCCTGATTTTTGGGTTCTACCCACGGCTCTCCCCGATTAACGGGTGATAGACCGGCTCTCACTAAAATCGATTGATTGTGCTTTCCGGCTCTACCCCATTGTTACTGATGAAGAGCCGAGCCCACTTTGCTCCGTGACCTAGTTCAGAGCCGCCAAGGACCATATCAAAGACCTTATGCCTAAGGCGTTGCATGATTACCCGGTATCCGTTAATTTACGGCGATGATCGTTTCATTCGGCGATAGCGGCACTTCTGACCTCTTCAACGGCATCTCCAGTCGGAAGGCTCGTAAGCTGCCTACGCAAATTCACACGTTGGCGTTGTTTAAGCTTGATGTCATAAACGCGGCTCAGAATCTTGACGATCTGAAGTCACCCCCAGGTAACAGGCTTGAGTTACTCAAAGGCGATTTGAAGGGTTTCTATAGTATTCGTATCAATAGTCAGTGGCGTGTGGTCTTTCGCTGGAAAAGTAGCGCCGCTCATGACGTTCAGATTGTGGATTATCACTAGTACGGAGGTGATTTATGGTTCCAACAAATAGAACTGCAACACACCCCGGCGTCATTCTGCTTAAAGAGTTCCTCGAGCCTCTTGAGATAACGCAGAAGGCGCTGGCGACCCACCTCGGTGTGCCGGTTCAGCGAATCAACGAGATTGTCCGCGGCAAGCGTGGCATTACGCCTGATACGGCCTGGCTGTTTTCAGAAGCCTTAAAAACGTCGCCGGAGTTCTGGCTTCACCTGCAGTCGATACATGATCTTTCAGCACACAGGCCCGATCATCACTTTCAGCCTCTTGTAGCACCGAGCCCATAAAAGTTCTCGGGCAATTTTTTTCAGCGTGTTACAAGCTTTTTAGAATATTTAGCTACTCAACTGAACCACATTCATAAAGCTAGGGCGCTCGTAACATTAAGCGAGATAGCCCCCGGAACATAAAGCCATCGCGCCAGCTTGGGTGGCGGGTGTCGACCTGAACATCAGGCAGGCGCGTCGCGAGGTGCTCAAAAGCCACGCGCCCCTCGATTCGCGCCAGTTCAGCTCCGACACAATAATGAATACCGCCACCGAAACTCATATGCCCCGGTCCATTCCGCTGGATGTCAAAATGCTCGGGATTGTCGAATACCCGGGGGTCGCGATTTGCCGCTCCGATCAGTGTCAGTACTTTTTCGCCCGGTGCGATAGTGACGCCTTGAACCGTTCGTTCTTCGAGAGCTGTGCGATAGGTAGCAATCAATGAACTCTCGTAACGCAGCACTTCATCGACAGCGCCGGCTGCCCGTGCAGTGGGGTTGGTAATTAAGGCCTGCCATTGCTCCGGGTTGCGCCCAAAACACAGCATTCCGTTACCGATCATGTGTGCAGTAGTTTCGAACCCCGCACCAAACAGGCCAACCGCAACGGTAACCAGCTCCCGGTGGCTCAAGGCATCTGCGTTGTCGCCCTGGTTGTCCCTCGATTGCGCCAACGCCGTTGCCAGGTCGTCCTGCGGTCTTTCCAGTCGTTCGGCAAAAAGCCGGCCAAAAAAGTCCTCCAGCAATTCGATTTCTTTATTGGCGGTAGTCAGTTCCTCCGTCGATAACTGTCGCGCCTCAAAAACCAGAAAGCTCTCGGCAATCGCCTTCACCACCGCTGGTAGTTCTGGATCATCCGGATCCACGCCCAGCATGTCGCACATCACCATAACCGGAAGGCGATAGGCGAATTCTGTGATGACATCTACCTCACCGTGAGCGAGAAGCTGATCACTCAACTTGTCGATCAGATTATCGGCTATCTGTCGGATACGCGGCTCCATGGCGCGCACGCGCTTGGCGGTAAGTGCTCCCGTTACCAGTCCACGAATGCGCGTGTGTTGCGGTGGATCCTGCATGAGGAAAATTTCCGATAGCCAACGGTAGGCAGGCTCCGCCAGAGGATCGAAATCCGGACCGTAAAAAAGCTGAATATTCTGTACAAAATCGCCCTGGCCAAAACCACTACGGTCCATGAGCACCGAGCGCACGTCATCAAAGCGACTGGCCACCCAATAGCCGAACTCGCCACGGTGGATCGGATCCCCCTCCCGCAATTCCTTAAAATGCGGATAAGGATCCGCTTTAAGAAACTCAGCGTCAGGGTTAAAAGGCGTAATCGTGGGCATGATGGGTGTTCCTTATTATTGGTTCGTCGAATACGGCTTGGATGGAAGATAGCTGCAAAATTGCGCTCTGGGCAACAGGTACTATTCAAAGCGCCATGATCCGACAGCGAGGATTTAGGAATGCAGCGCAGTCACAGCAATGGCTCACAGGGTATTGGTAAATGTACGTCGCAAGACCAACAACTCCCCTCGGCAGCAAGGCGCTCAGTCGATTATCGTGGTTAAATAACGACTGATAATCCTGCTCTGATAATTCGTCGTCATCACCTAAGGAAGACCTATGCACAACGACACGGCGTCCGTGGCGCTGGGACAGAGACTAAAATTACTTGGCCCCGGCATCATGACCGCTGCGGCAGCCGTGGGTGGTTCCCATTTGGTTGCTTCTACCAAGGCCGGTGCTATTTACGGCTGGCAGCTTGTGCCACTCATTGTTCTGGTGAACTTGCTCAAGTACCCATTTTTTTTGGCTGGTGTTCAATACACCATGGCGACGGGCGAGAGTTTGGTTGAGGGGTATCGTCGACTAGGTCGGGGCTACCTCATACTCTTTGGCGCGTTGGTTGTGATCGCGGGCGTTATTAATACTGCCGCGCTTACCTTGTTCAGTGCCAGTCTGTTGGGTTACTTCCTACCAGTGAGTATCAATCCCGGGTGGGTAAGCGCAGGGGTCTTGCTCGTTTGCCTGCTTATCCTGTTTTTGGGTCGGTTTCAGGCCCTCGATGGTTTATCAAAGCTCATCATGGTGGTGTTGTCGGTCGCGTCCATAGCGGCGGTGGTGATTGCCGGAGCTCAATATCAAGCGCCAGTGGATGCCACCGCCAATCCCTCGGCCTGGTCTATTGCAGCCATCGGGTTTGTGGTCATCACCATGGGCTGGATGCCTGCCCCTATTGAGATTTCCAGTTTGACCTCAATGTGGTTAAAGCGTCAGCGTGAGCTGACAGCGGTTACGCCGACATCGGCGCGGGTTGACTTCAATGTGGGCTATGTAGGGACCACACTGCTGGCCCTTGTGTTCGTCGCCATGGGTGCTTTGATAATTAATGGCCGGGGCGTGGAGCTGGCGTCAACTGGCGTGGCATTTAGCAGGCAATTGGTTGGCATGTATTCTAGTTCCATTGGCGCTTGGTCGGGTCCATTAATTGGCGTGGTAGCGTTTTTCTGCATTTTTGGCAGTACCATTACTGTTATTGATGGCTACAGTCGTGTGATTGCCGAGTCACAACGGCTGCTGGGTCTATCCTCGGGTGCTGATTTTCAGCGCCTTGAGCACAGCTGGATGCTGATACTGGCGGTTGTCTCGTTGTTGATTTTGTTGTTCTTTGCAGCGGCACTCATGCCTTTGATGAACTTTGCCATGATCATGGCGTTTATAACGACACCGTTTTTCGCGCTTCTCAATTATCTGTTGGTAAGTCGCAATGTCAACGACGGGTCTATGGGTGCTACTCGTCACATGCTGTGGTTGTCGCGCTTAGGCTTAGTCTACTTGTTCGGTTTTTTGGGAGTCTTTCTGTGGTGGAAATTGATACTTTGAAGCGTTATGTGGGCACAGCGCTTCTGCTTTGGAGCTTGTCGTATCTGTCCTCCGGTGCGGCGGCCACAGCGCACTCAGAGGCGCAGGTGACAGGAGACTATCCGGCCATTAATCTCTTCAATAGCACCACTGATGTATTGGGACATACACTACAGTACCCAGACTGCCCGGCTAAAGTTCATTCGGTGCTCATTACCATGGCGCCCGGGCAAGTGGGCAAGACGCACCAACATCTGACGCCCCTCTATGCTTACATCGTATCCGGACAGGTTTCAGTGACTTACGAGCAGGGCCAGGGCATTACCCGAACCTACAGTGAAGGTGAGGCTATTATGGAGGCGATGAATGTGATGCATCACGGCTTCAATCCCGGCGATACCCCGGCTACGTTGCTAGCGGTTTATCTGAATTGCGCCGATTAGTTATCAATCCCGCACATTACCAGAGCTATTCGCCCGAGTGGGCGCGAACGATGCTTGGGAGTTGCCTTAGCTGACAGCGCTCAAGCGCTTAAGCCGTGGCCGGGGCCGCCGAGGGTGGTTTGGGAAGAGCTGAGGCACTGATACACAGATCCCGACCGCTTTGCTTGGCAAAATACATTGCCTGATCCGCTGCAAAGATAAGATCCCGGGTGCCACGTAATCTCGATGTGTTATCGATGGTCGCGATGCCGACCGATACCGTGACCTGAATAGTCGCGTCGCCGGCGCTGATGTGACCGTTGCGCACGTGCTCGCAAATCCTCTGTCCCAGCGCACTTGCCTCTGCCTCCGTGGTAGTGGGAAGGATGACAACAAACTCTTCGCCGCCGTAGCGTCCGACAATGCCGTTATCGCCCACAAGCTTTGTAAACGCGTCCGCCAGCCATTTCATAACCTCGTCGCCCGCCAGATACCCGTAGCTATCGTTCACTTGCATGAAGTGATCCGCATCAATGAACATAAGGCTCAGGGGATTGCCGCTATGACCGGCCTCCTCAAAAAGACGATCCAGTTCGCTATGGAAGTGTCCGCGGTTGATGGCGCCGGTCAGACTGTCTCGCTGACCCTGGCGTTCCAGCACTGATACGCGTTGCTCCAACTGCGTCACCTTGTCATCGCTGATGTCTCTGGAGGCTTCGCTCATGACTTCAAGCAACTTTTCCTTTGATGCTTCCAGCAGCGCCATGGGGTCGTGCACTAGCCTGGCGTCGAACAGCGCTTCTGCTTCACGAACGGCTTCAGCAATATGGGGTACAAGATTCGTTTCGCTATCCGCATCCTCGCTGCAGACGCCGTCAATCAGCCATACCATGCGCGCCGCCTGAAATTGGTCTCCGGCCAACATCGCATCTGCCAATAAGCCGGAGGCTGCGACACACCAGTGATCCTTCCGGGAGCCGATCTCCAGGGTGAGCTCAGCAAAGTCGTGACTGCTTGCTACCAACTCGTTGATTTGTGCCGGTAGCTTCCAGTTCTCGAGAAGCCAGGTTCCCACCGTCGCATGATCGCATCCAAAGGCAGCGATTTCTGCGGCGCAAAGGGTTTCATGAGAGGTCTTGGAAAGAGTTCCGTAGGCTTGTGGCGCTGCCTGTGCCAGGGCGAGCACTCCGATGTCCTGCACCAGCGCGGCAAGAAAGCACGCTTCGGGATCTTTGCTACCCAGCTGGCGGGCGAGCAGTCTGGCGATAGCGCCACTGGCCACCGAGCGATGCCATAGTGCATCGGTGTCGACATTTGGCGCTTGGGAATCGCTCGCTTTTACCGATAAGGAGAAACTCAGCGCGATCATCATCGTGGACTTGAAGCCGAGTCGGGATACCGCCTGCGAAATATCTACAACAGCCTCGCCACGATAGTACTGCGGCGTATTGGCGCTGGCGATGAGTTTTGTGGCGATGGTGATGTCGTTGCGGACTATGTCGATAATGTCCATGAGCCCGTAGTCTTCCTGGGAAGACAGCTCAATGATTTGTGCCGCTACCGTGGGCAGCGTGGGCAGAGTTTTACATGCGGCGAGTGCGCTCTTGAGTTCGCTATTCATGTGGAGTCTTGTTATTTATTCCCGATGTTTCAAAACAGGCCTGAGTTACGGGGCGTAGCCTACTATTTTTTGCTTAAAAGTGTCCGGGAATTTGCAATCAATAAAGCGCTATGGAGTTTTTGGGCCGGTTGCTTAGATGTTGTCCTTCGCAAAGTGCGAAGGCGCGACAGGGTCGCGTCAGGGTGCGGGCGGCAAAGCTGCAATGCCTTTGCGGACCGCCGCACGCACTTTATCGTGATCGATGCGGTTTGCATCCTCAACGACAATGCTCATGTCGACGCGCCAGAGTACTTCCGACGATGCTGCATCGAGAAACATCAGCTTCATTTCTCCGGTCTTCACCGGGCCGCTCAGGGCGTAGGCATTGTCTTCCAGGGCACCATCGACTTGCCGGTTAACGGAGCTTCCGTAAAGGGTTGTGTTGGAGCCACCGCGAACAAGCTGGCCGTCGGCAAAACCCGGCGCCGCTACATACTCAATAAGAAACTCGGCCTGGGTCTTGTCGACGCGACGATAACCGAGCCCAGACATTGCTTCTTCCACGCCCGCTCGGATCGAAGGGCTCTTCTGCGCGAGCATGTCTTTGCTGTTAGTTGACGAAGAGGGCGGTTCACTGCGCCATGCGTAATCCGTGTACGCCGTGGCAGCAAAAGTCGCAGTGTCCGAGGGTGTGACCTGCGTTCCGCTGCAGGCACTCAAGAATAGAGCGCACATGCATAGGAGCGGAAAACCTTTAAGTAACTTTAAAGCGAGACCTGGATTGTGGTTCATGCACACTGCACTCTGAAGAGGTAAAGGTAGAAAGTAGTAAATAGAAAGATCCTAGCTCAGCTGTCTTAGCAATTACACCATGCAAATCCTGGGGTTTTTATGTGTTTCTGGGGCACCCGGATCTGCTGCCTCCGTTTATCGTTGCAGCCACCGGCCCTCTTGATCGGCAAGCAACCACAGCCGCGAATACCAGTGAAAGACACCGCTCTCCGATGAGGGCGCTGTGCAGTTCACTTTGTTCCGGCCAGGACGCATTGTGGGCAGCGAAATTAGCACAGCGTCATCTGTTAGCCGCTGCTCCAACGCATCACCGGTGGCCGCGTAGCAGCGCAGTTGTTTGCGGTCGTAGGGGGCAGTTGCAAGCTCGAGCCTCCACTCCTGCGGCACAGTGGTGTCGTGTGGAAAAAACACCGGTGTCTCTGTCTCGTTGACGACGGGCAGCGGTAGCGTGCGCAGTGCGGTTTTTAGCCGCGCATCACTGTCGCCACCCACATACAGGGGGAAACGGGGGATGCGCGTGCGAGCTGTCGTTGCTGCGACGGGGCCCGACTGCTGCGCCAGTCCATACAGGCCTCTCTCGGAGAGCAGCTTCTCCGTGTCGCGGCTATATTCACCGAAGGGGTAGGCAAACACGTTCAGTACCGCCCCAACCCGCTCCTGACCCAGTTCCGCGCGCAGCCGCGCCAGGCTGATACCGATCTCCTCTGCTCGAGACGCCACAGTCGCGCCAGGGTCACCGTGGAGACTCAGGCTCTCAAGGTGCTTATGAGATTTTGAATGAGGGCCAAAGGTAACGAGCTCGTCTTGGGCCATGCTCCGCAGTGCTGGCCAGTCGAGGAAGGCGCGGCTGTTCTCATCAACGACATCAGTGGCTACAAATACGCTAAAAGGCATATTCCGTTCGCGAAGCATGGGATGGGCAAGCTCACCGACAGAGCGATAGGCATCATCAAAGGTCAGTGCCACCGCGCGGTCTGGCAGCGGGCCTTCCCCATAAACGCCATTGAGCAAATCTCCCAGCGCTATGACTTGATAGCCCCTCTCCTGTATCAGGTCGAGATGTGCGGCAAAGCGCGCGGGAGACACACGCGTGGAGTCCGGACCGGTTTCGGAAATTCGGTGATAGAGAAGAATGACCCCATGCTCTGCGGCGCCTGAGCCAAGGCTAAGTACCGCCAGATAAGCGACAAGCAGCCAGCGCGACATCAGCCCGCGGTGACGTCGCCGAGGAGCGCCTGGTTCTGGGTCATCATCGACAGTAGCTCTTTAACGTAGGGTTCGCCGCGTTCAGAGTAGGCCTCCAGTCCGGGTGCCAATGCGGCTCCGGTGATTTCCTGGTCCTCATTCCGTCGTTGGAGCCGCAAGCGACGCATGGGCGCATAGCGCTCATGGGTGTTGAGGTTGTTCATGTAGCGGCGAACGGACTCCGACACGCTGTCAAAGGCAGCAACTTCGTGGGTGGCACTGGCCTGGCGTCGCGCTGGCACCACGCCGCAACCCCGCTGATAGCACCAGTGGCCAAAAAGATTATTGACCTCCACCGCAAAGCGCGAACGCCCCCAGCCCGACTCCTTGGCCGCCTGTACCAGCGCCAGATCTGCAGGAATCACATCGACGCGACGCCAGAGCGTGTCAATTACCGCGGCGAGCTCATTGTCGTCCCAGGCCACTTCATATTCCTCGGCGAGACCTTTCAGCCTACGGCGCTGAAACCAGTTCGGGTCTTCACCTTCGAAAAAAGCGGCACGAATCTCTCCCAGGCCAGCGCGCTGCTCCAGGATACGGCTGTTTTGCTCTATTACGATCGGGGTCAGGTATTCGTAGAACGTCTGTTTCATGCGTGAAACATCGTCGATGGCCGCGAGGTCCGGGAGCTTGTCGCTGTGACCACCGCAGGCGGTGATAAGAAGGCACAGCGCCGCCAGGGTCAGCATTTTTCGTGGAAGCGAGAGGAGAGTCATGACCTCAGGGTAGCGTAACTGCGGCGAGAGTCTCCAGCGTTCGTGCGTCCGGATAGCCGTCAGCAGGAAGCTCGTTCTCTAGCTGGAAGGCGCGCAGCGCCGCCCGGGTGCGTTTGCCCAGCACGCCATCGGGCTCCCCTGCTTCGTGTCCCAGAGCATTCAGCGCACGCTGGGCGTTCTCGATATCAGCACTGCGCAAGGGGGCCGATGCTGCTTCGCCCAGGGCCAAAGGGGGTGCTCCCGCCAGACGATCAGCGAGAAGTCCCACGGACAGGGCATAGGACAAAGACTGATTCCAGCGCATCACCACGCGGAAATTTTCATAGACGAGAAAGGCCGGGCCAAGATGTCCCGCAGGCAGCAGCAGCGCCGCATCCAGATCCAATGCCGGCACGCTCGCGCCGTTGAGCTGACGAACGCCCATAGATGCCCATGCGCGCAGACTGCGTTTCTTACCCAGAGACGCGAGCTCGTAGGGAAAGCCCTCGGGCAGCGTGACCTGGCGACCCCAGCGTAGCTCCGGCGTCCAGCCCAGGCTGCGCAGGAAGTTGGCACCGGAGGCGAGAGCATCACGCTCGCTCGCCCAGAGATCGACGCGCCCGTCGCCGTCGCCGTCCACGGCATAGCGCAGATAGGAGGAGGGCATGAACTGCGTGTGGCCCAGGGCGCCGGCCCAGGATCCACGAAGGGTCTCCAGGGGTAGCTCCTCGCGCTCCATGAGTTGCAGCGCATCGACAAACTCCCCGGCAAAAAAATCGCTGCGACGGGGATCGCAGGCCAGAGTTGCCAAGGCATTCAGCGTGGGGATATTGCCCAGGTAACTGCCAAAGTTTGTTTCCAGTCCCCAAAAAGCGATGAGGTAACGGGGGGGGACGCCGTAACGCTCCAGCAAGTCCTGGAGAAAGGGCTGGTGCTTCGCCAGCAGCGCGCGACCGCGCTCAACCCGCCCTTCGGTGACCCTTTTGTCCACGTAGGCACCAAAAGTCTGCACAAACTCGGGTTGCTTCCGGTCGAGTTGGATAACCCGTTCAATCGGTGCAATCTCCGGGAGCACCGCGGTAACCAGCGATGTCTCAACACCCGCTACCCGGGCGCGCTCTCCAAGATCAGCAATGCAGCTGGCGAATGTCTGTTGATCAACCGCGGCAGAAGCGGTGGTGCAAACCGTCAATAGCCACAGGCCGCAAAAACCCGTGAGTTTTCGAGTAAGGAGCAGCTTTTGCGGGTATTTCATCTTTGCTTCCACACAGATTCAATGAGACTAATTACGATACCATGCACACGTTGAGGGCAGCTTTGAGCGGTCCTGGTTTTTTTCAGTTGACAGCGCAGAGCGAGGCGACCTCCATGAATCAGTTTGTTTTTTCCATGGTGGAAGGTCGTAATGAAGACTATGCCGCCTGTGTGGAATTTGCTCTTGCAGCGTACGGGGCTTCATCCCTGCAGCCTATCCGTCAGGCTTTTCCTGCTTATGCGTGCATGTTCCGGCACGGGGGTATATCCGCGGTTTGTGGTGTGAGAGGGGCAAAGGGCGGATTGTTTCTGGAGCAGTTTATGGAGGAGCGCGCGGACGACTACATTGCGCGACATCATGAATCTCCCGTGGCCCGCAGTGCCATCGCCGAATTAGGGGCTTTTCACGCCCGATCCCCAGCGCTGGTTCCCATGTTCGCCACACACATTGAAAAGATGCTCATTGCCGAGGGCTACAGCCACGCTCTGGCTTTGTCGCCCTCTGGTGCCAGCAGCCTGGCCCAGTGGTGTAAGGAGCGAGCGACCATGACGAGTGAGCAGGAGTCAGGGCTGAGCGGCTCTCAGGAGCCCGCGACCCTGAAAGTGTCCGTATTACCGCTGGCAGCGCAATCCGATTGATACACGCATGAGCGCGGCGTCGAGAGAGACGCTGCCAGCAGCCTGATTTTCAGGCGGTTTCTGAAAAGACCTTATAGAAGTCCGACTTCGCTTGTATGTCGATGGGAAGATGCAGTTTTCGTGAAATGTCACTGGCAGAGAAGATGCCCCTGATTTCGTTGCTTTCCCGTGCAACCACAAGACAGTGTTGCTCACCGCTATCCTTCAATTTGTGAATGACCTCGCTGATCGTCACTTTGGCGACCTCTTGATAGTCCAGGGCCTTCAGCTCACTTCTTGGCGTCATAAGATCCGTGACGCCTATCTCATTCCGGTTGCTACCTTCGGAAACTTTTTGCACGAGTTTTCGTTCAATGAGGTCTTCTGAGGTGATGATCCCAATAAACTGACCGGATTCATTGAGTACGAATTTCATCCGCACATGGGCTGTCTGCATGAGCCGTTTCGCATCCAGTGCAGACATGTGGGATTCGAGCACCAGAGGCTCCACCTGTTTGAAATCAGTGAAGAAACGGAGCGCCGGGGTGTCCACGGTAAGCGCCGCTGTTGCTTCCGGTGACGCCAGGTGATCCGCTTTGCCAATGGGGTACAGACTGAGTGTTTTCATAAGAAAAATTCCTTCGCTATTGCAGTCAATGACGCTGCCGTTAGGTGACGTTTTGACTTCGAGTAATGCATCGTTGCGTTTTAATACGGTTACTTGAAACCTGGTTACGCAGATGGGGGAGCTCTTATGAATGGATGGCTAGTTAAGGCGCCGGAAGCGTGCTGGATGTCATCGGTGGGTGCGAGAGCGTGGGGTGGGGCAACTACCTCGATAGGGGTGGCGTCAGCGGGAGGCGTCTCATCGTCGCAGTCAACGTCCGGGTTACTGTCCTGTTCGAGGATAACGGACTGTAGAAGCGGTTTTAGATCAGCATTCCCTACTTCCCCGTGACCAGCCGAGAGGCCGGCAACAAGGAGCACGCTGAGGCACAGCAGAATTCTGCTCATAGGTCGGTGCTTTCCCGGGCCGGCTTAGTAGCTATGTGACATGTTGGACCATCAGGGATTTAATTGGTTTCAATACACGTCGTGACCCGGGTCAGCGAGAATTTCAGGCGTCCTCAATACAGCTGTGAGTAACTTTGATCCCTCCGCGCGTTGTTCAAGTATGCGGGCGTTCTAAAGCATCTTTAGCCGAGGTGAGGCAGTTCTCCCTGCCTACAATGTCAGGAATCCCCAGTTGCTCTATATCCTGATGCAAAGAGCGGTCCACCCCGATGAGCTTCACGACGACATTATTGGCTCTGGCATTCAGTATCAGATGCTCAAGCACCATCGCCGTAGAGATGCCTACGATCGCCGCGTCAGTGATGTCGATGTATAGGAACTCCCGATTGCGGTAAGGCTCAAAGCGGGCGTTGATCCCGCGTCCCACGGCGTAGCTCACCGGTCCCGTGATACGAAGTAAAACGGCGCTCCCGGCATGCTGGTCCAGTAACTCCCGTTCCAGCGACGTGAGGTCCGCGTTTCGGTCCGAGCCATCGCTCATTACTACGTTGCCCAGCTCCAGGTCCGACAGCTTGCTCACGGTGACAAGGTTCTTGATGAACACCCCGACAAAGACCGCCGTAATCAGGTCTGCAAATACCGTTAGCAACAGCACTAGCAACATTAACGCGACGGGGAACAGGGGAAGCCGGTGCAGACGCTGCATAAAAGGCCAGTCGACAATGTCTATCCCCACTTTGATCAGTATGCCCGCCAGCGCGGCGAGGGGAATGCTCTCAAAGAGGAATCCGAGGCCCGCTGCCACAGCTAAAAGGATCAGCGCGTGGAAAGCGCCGGACAGGGGGCCGCTGCCGCCGGCTCTTATGTTGACTACCGTGCGCATGGTCGCCCCGGCCCCGGGAATACCCCCAAACAGTCCGGCGAGGGCATTGCCAAGACCTTGTCCCAGCAATTCTCGGTCTGAGTTGTGCTGGGTGCCGGTGAGGTTATCTGCAACGAGCGAGGTCAACAGCGAGTCGATGGAACCCAGCACCGCAAGCATTAGTGCGTTGATTAGCATCTCCGTAGCGATTTCCGGCCGAAAGGTTGGAATCTGCAATGCAGGTAAACCGGAGGGAATGGTTCCAATCCGATCCAGGCTTCCATCGGGGAACCAATAAGTCGCCATTGTTGCCAGAACGAGCGCTACCAAGGGAGCAGGAAGCATTTTTGCAGGGCGTCCGCGCCACAGGAAAAGGATGGCCAGGCTGAGGCCCCCTATGCTCAGCGCTGCTGCATCGGAGTGTAAAAGCTGCTCGGGGAACGCTGCCACGGCCGCGCCGACGCTGACCGATGCAGGGAATCCCAGTAACGGTCCGAGCTGAATAAGAATAATGATGGCACCGATGCCGGTCATAAATCCCGAGATCACGGGGTAGGGAACCATGATGATGAATTTACCCAGGCGCAGCAGGCCAATCGCGCTCTGCATGCAGCCGCCGAGAAACACCGTGGTAAATACCAGGGCGAGTCCCTGATCCGGCCATAGCGCCAGGTAATTCGCTGTCATGCCGGTAATGATTACGGTCATGGGTCCCGTAGGTCCGGATATCTGCGAAGGAGTGCCGCCAAAAACCGCTGCAAAGAAGCCGGCAATGGCGGCACCGTAGAGCCCCGCTACCGCTCCTACTCCCGACGAAATACCGAAAGCGAGGGCGAGAGGCAGTGCAACGATGGCAGCGGTGATACCCCCGAAGAGGTCACCACGAATATTTCGCCTATAGTCTTTGGCTGTGTACATCGATGTACTGCTCGGTCAAAACTGACGCTGCTTAGCTGACGGCTTTCTTGACAAACTCCGACTTCAGCATCATTTCGCCCGCCTTATCGACGCGACAATCAATGTTGTGATCGCCCTCGACAATACGTTTGACCGTCAGTTTGCTGCCTATCTTGAGCACACTGGAGCTGCCTTTGACCTTGAGGTCTTTGATCAGGGTGGCGCTATCGCCCTCAAAGAGATCGTTGCCGTTGGCATCCTTCACGCTTACCGGCGTTTCCGTGGTCGATTCACTCTCGCCCCTTGTCCACTCGTGTGCGCACTCCGGACAGACCAGTAAGTCGCGGTCCTCATAGGTGAATTCAGACCGACACTTGGGGCACGGCGGATAATGACTCATTCTGGAACCTCTAACTGCCGACAATACAAGGGAGTGCTAATGCCGGTTTGGTGAGCGCAGGAGATTGATTACGGACATCTTCCAAAATCTGCTGAGGGTCGTCGATTACCGCAAGCGATGGAACCGAGCGCATGAATAATAACAGTTACTCTTGATGTTTTTGCAATGAATCAGCATCGGTTGTTGTGCGGATTTTCTGTAGACTCTGCCGGGTATTGAACTGATCGAACATAAAGGCATGTGCCCAGACCTACGCTTCAAAAAAAAGTTCCTCGATTCCCGAATGATTTTCCTGATTCAAGACTCTTACCTCATAACAGGCTTAGGTGGGGCTTTTCAAAATGCCGCATAGGGCAGATCGCGCCCTTGCGGATTCGTTGCGTAACGGCGATGAACGGCAATTTGATCGGTTCTTCAACGAATACTATCCGCGTCTCTATCGTTTTGTTTTGACGCGGACCCAGGGTGACGAGGAGTTGGCACAGGATATGGCGCAGACGACATTAATCAACGGTGTGCGCGGCCTGGGCGGTTATCGTGGAGACGCAAGCCTGTTCTCGTGGCTTTGCCAGATATGCCGTAACGAACTCAGCGGGCATTACCGTAAACTGGGTCGCACGGTAGATACGTCAGCTACGGACGATGACGGTGAAGTTTCCATAATGGAGCTTCTGCAGGCGGGCCATGAAACTGACCCTGACGCGGTGGCGGAGCGGGTGCAGCTGATTGAACGGGTGCAGGCAATTCTTGACGACTTGCCGGAGCGTTACGGCGAAGCGCTGGAGTGGAAATACATCCGTGGAGAGTCGGTTGACGATATCGCGTCGCAACTCGGTGTGACGGTCCTTGCGGCGCAGTCTTTACTTGCCCGGGCGCGCACCGCGTTTCGCGACGCCATGGGGCGTGCTTTACTGCAGCACGGGGGCAGTAGTCATGAATGATCAAGGGCCCAAGCAAGCTGATATGAACGAGGAGCAGATAGCCAGCCTCCTCCAGAGTGTGGGCGAGCGTCCAAAGCCCGATCCAGCGGCAATGGCGCGGGCACGTCTTGAAGTCAGGGAGGCCTGGCGGGAAAGCGTGCAGGACTCTTTCTCCCAGCGCAGTCCTTGGCGATATGTGGCGGCAGCGGCCAGCGTGGTGCTGGCCCTGGGGTTCGCGTTCATGCTGTCTCAGCAATTTCCCTCGGAGCAATCTCTCCCGCTGGCGCAGCTTGTTCCCGGGCATGGACCGGTGGAGTACCGAGCAAACAGTGATGAGAGTGAAACCGCCTGGCATCTCACCCAGGAGGAGGCCGAATTTGCCGTTGGCGACAGCGTGCGAACCACAGAAAAGAGCTATGGCGCCTTAACGCTCGCCGATGGTGCCCAGCTGCGCATGGATAGAGATACGCAGTTGAACTTCATGGCGGATGGAGAATTGTTTCTTCAGCGCGGCGCTGTCTACGTAGAAGCGCCCGGCGAAAGCACCGTGACTATCTACAGCGATCGTGGCGTGGCCCGGGACATCGGTACGCGCTTTGAGGTGCGCCTGGTGGATCAGGGGTGGCGCATACAGGTGCGAGAGGGAAAAGTCATCGTCGAGGATGAGGTGGCGGGCAGCGCGGTAGCGGACACCGGAGTGCGGTTACTGGCGGTCAATCAGGGCTTCGCCCGGGAGCCGGTCAGCAGCAGCGACGATAGTTGGTCTTGGACCCACGCTGCTCAGCTCGCCATGACCATAGAGGGCCAGACGCTGAGTGCCTACGTAGATTGGTGGTCAAGGGAAACAGGCCTGACAGTGCAATTCCAGAACCCCATAGATTCCGCGATCGCCGGGCAGACGCTGCTGCATGGAAGCCTCGATGGACTGTCGATGGAGGAGGGTTTTAAGGCGGTAACAGCGGGGGCGGGTTTTCAGATGGTTGACCAAACGCCAGATGAGATTATCTTGTCACGGTAATTTTCCTTTCGGGTTTTCAAAGGTCTCTCCCTGTACCCACTTCACCTACTCTTGCTTCCTGTTCCACTATATCGCTGGCTGGCCAGCCACGGCTGCCGCGCGCTTATTCTCCTGCTTGTTGCCGTGCCCGCCGGCGCTACAGAAACAATGGATCTTTCTGCCTATCTGGCGAAGGCTCGAGCGGCAGGCATTAATATTATCTATGCGTCCTCGGTGATCACACCCTCCCAGACGTTGGACATTGATGAAGATGCGGTATTTTCCCTGGACGCCTTGCGGGATTATCTGCAGAATTTTGATCTGGTGCTGGAAGAGTTGTCCGCCGACACCTTCCTGCTGCGCCCCCAAAGCCCACCCTCATCCGCCTTACAGCCATCGTCTGCTCCCCCTGAGGAGCGCGCAGCGCCGGTGCTTGAAGAAATTATTGTTCATTCCAGCGTGTATCAATGGACGCGGCGAAGCGAGGGTGGTGTTTATCTCAGCGGTGGCGAGCTGGTACGACGTCCCGTACTGGCCAATGACGCATTACGTGTGGTTAACCAGTTGCCCGGCAGCGCATCCGTGGGAGTTTCTGTGCGTCCCCGTGTGCGGGGTGGAAGCGAAGACGAGACCTTGATCGAGTTTGATCGCGTGCGCGTGTACAACCCTTTTCACTACGAAAGTTATAACAGTCTTTACTCGGCCTTTGATGAGCGCCTGGTCGCCGAACTGGAGTTTTATAGCGGCGCTTATCCCATGAATTTTGGCGACAGCCTCAGCGCCGCCATGTCCATCACGCCGCCTCTCGGCGAAGAGCAGGAAAACCGTCGGGAGCTGGGGCTGGGGCTGTACCAGCTTTCCTACTTTCACAGCGCTGTGTCCGAGGATGATGCATTTCTGGGAACGGTGCGCCGAAGCGGACCCGAGGCCGGACATCTTCTGGATGAGGACACCCTGGGGCATCCGGAATTTGCCGATGCCTTTTTACGTTATGAGCGAGCGCGTAAGGACGGATCGACCTGGAGCGCTAATCTGCTCTGGTACGGGGATGATCTAAGTTTAGGCGGAGGCGATCAAGGAGAAAGCGCAGAAAGCAGTTACCAGAGTGGCTACGCCTGGGCATCACTGCGCGGTGCGCCGGATGCAGCGCTTCAAATAGACAGCATTTTTGGTGTCGGCTATCTGCAAAACAGCCGCATAGGCGATGTTAATCAGCCGGGAAAGGTCGTCGGCGCCCTGCGCGATGACCTCAATCTGGTCACGGTATTCGCGAACCAGGATTACCAGTGGGGGACGGACGGTGCACAGTACAGCCTGGGATGGGACTACCGTTATATGGACGCCAGTTTTGATACCGCGACAACCTTGGATATCGCACCGGCGTTTCGCGGTCTCAGCAATATCGATCGGGAGGAGCCTGCGTTCTACCGGGGTGCACAGCATGTGCATAACGCTGCTGTCTATCTTGGCTGGAAGCAGCGCGTGACATCGCAGTTTTATATCGATATGGGCCTGCGCCTGGACGGACAGCGCTATACAGACCGCGGTGACAGCGAACTGTCTTATCGCCTGGGCATCCTCTATCAAGTGCTGCCTGAGCTGGATGTACGCCTGGCAGTGGGGCGCTATAGCCAGGCGCAGGCACTGAACGAATTACCTGTGGCCGACAGGAGTTTCTTTGTTCCAGCGCCGCAGGTGGCACAGCAAGTGGTTGTGGCGCTGGACTGGACCCTGCCCGTGCTGGGCGCGGATCTGCAAATCGAGGTCTATGAAAAAGACGCGCAGACGGTAACACCCTATTACGACAACCTCAGCAACGCATTTACGCTGTTACCGGAGTTGCAGCCCGATCGTGTACTTGTTGAGGCAGACCGCTATCGAGCCCGGGGAGCGGAGCTCAGTCTGGCCGTGCCTCTGCGCGTGGGACAGCTGTGGCTGAATTACGCCTATTCGTCTGCCGATGATGGCATCCGGGGTGGGTACATTCCCCGGGGTTGGGATCAGGGTAAGACCTGGAACGCCGGATATCAGACGACCTTGGGCGAGTGGGAGCTCGCGGTGAGTGGTAGTTTTCACGAGGGCTGGCTGGCTACACCGTTGTTTCTAAGCGGAGACAGGGTGCTGGCCGGTCCGCGTAACAGCGAACGGTTTGACCATTACCTGTCTCTGGATATGAAAGCCATTCGACGATGGGTCTGGGGCGGGAATGAGCTGCGACTGGAGGTCGGCATAAACAACCTTGGGAATCGTGAAAACGCTGTGGGTATTGATTACTCCCTAGGAGAAAAGAGCACGCTGCTGCGCGCTCCCTTCTACGCTTCGCCGCGCACAGCAGTCCTCGATCTGTACTGGGCGTTCTGACGGTTCGTTTCTGATGATTCGGGAGCAATCTGTTGCAGTTTCTCAGGGAAAAGTAGCCAGGAGCGCATTAATTTCCTTCCGCCGTCCCGAATCCGCCAGGGGCCGGTCAGGACGATCGGGTGCCATGAGCGCTTTTTCGAGTGCTCGCCTTGCGCCGTCAAAGTCCTTCTCCTGCGCCAGGAAGTCGCCGTAGAAATAGTTGCTGTCTATGCCATCGGGATTCAGCTCGACGGCTTTCTCGAGGAGCTCGCGAGCCTTGTCTTCATCGCCAAAGCCAACAGGCCAACCGGGGACTTGGTAGTACAGTGCTCCGAGGCTTGTGTAGGCGCTGCCATCGAGGGCCATGGCGTTAATGGACAGGGCGGTCTCCAGCGAGCGACGGGCATCCTTTACCAGCGAAAGGGCGCCGAAGCCGCCTTTACTCCCCGCGAGAGTGCTTTTGACAATGCCATCCCATATCAAGAGTTCCGAACTGTCGCGGTCGGTTGCCAGGGCGGTGTCGAGGGTCTGTATCAAGGAATCCAGTGCTTCTATCTGCGCGTCGCCCTCCATTTCATAGTTGGCCTCTGCCCACCGCTTCTGGATATTCTCCAGGGTCTCTGCAGTCACGGAGCCCGCAAGCAGCAGACCGAGGGTCAGCAATACAATCGGTTTCAGCCTAGACATTTTCTATCTCCTTAAAGTGTTTTTTGATGGTGTTCAACTTGCCACGAAGCGCGCGATCCACAATGGACGGTGCGATAGCGTTCAAGGTGCTCTGGAATGCCTCCACAGCGCCGATTTGTCGCCGGCGTACGTCCCCCGCAAGGGCCTGTAGCACTCGCTCTGCCACCACCTCCGGCGTGTCTGTGGCCGTACCCAGGGATTCATTGAGCGCGTTTACGCGAGAGCTATTCATGGTGGTTGCTGTAGCCCGGGGTGACAGGTAATAAACCCGCAGGGGACTATCAGCGCACTCGCGGGAGAGGGACTCTGCAAAACCTCGCAAGGCAAATTTGCTGGCGCAATAGGCGGTATAACCGGGGAAGCCGATAGCTCCAAAGGCTGATCCAATGATGATCAGTCGTGGTCGGGATTGTTGGAGAAGCTGTGGAAGAAGCTCCTGCGTCAATTGCATCGTTGCCGTGACGTTGACCTCAACAATGCGCGCGACATCAGTGCTGGTAAAAGCGCCAAACTGATTGATGCCGGCATTGTTGCACAGCACATCGATGCCGAATGCGATCGCGGTGTTACACAGGCGCTGCCGATCTTCCTCCACTGTCAGATCTGCCAGAGCTATCTGGCACTGGCTTTCCGGCAGCGTGAATTGGAGGGCGCGAAGGCGTTCCTCATCACGACCCTGGAGGAGCAGGAAGTGGCCCTCAGCGGCGAGCGCCCGAGCCAACGCCGCGCCAATGCCACCGGACGCACCGGTGATTAGGACTCTCATCAGGCAGCCTCGGCTGTCAGCGCAGCTCCTGAAGGGATATCGCGATAAACGTTGCCATAGAGACGGTACACATTGTTCGCGGCGTGGATAATAGCGGCGCGATCCTCCTCACTGGAGACGCGATTCATTACTGCTTCGAAATGGGCTATGTGTGTCTGGTCCAGTTCCCCGTGGGTCGTCAGGTAGGTCATGGCCGTGTCGGGGAGGTCGAGGTGTTCCTGCACGATTTTCGCAACGGCTGGGGCGAGGGAGGAGCTGGTGCCTTCGAGTACCAGAACCATACCGAAGATGCCCGCAGGATTGACCCGTTGGGCAACGTCATAAAGGTAGGCCACCATCATCTCCGTATGAAAGCCCGGGGGCCGGTTTGCCCAGGTGTTCCGGCTTTCACCACAGGCTTCAATGTCATCCAGTATCCAGGCTTCGTGGCCTGACTCCTCTGCAATATAGGCCGTGAGTGACGGCTCCATCCATTGTTGATCCGCCCCAAGATTGCTCCGCGCGGTCTCAAGGAGAGGCACGGTATGACGGACGTGGTGGTAGGCCTGATGGAGGAATGCCAGATACGTGTCCAGATTGAAATGGCCCGCCATGACATCAGAAATGATCGGGGCGGATAGAAAGTAGTCGCGCTCGGTCGACGTCGCGTCAACAAGTTCCTCATAAAACGGCATGGTCTGTCCTCTCGCTGTGGCTATCAAAAAAATTGTCTGAATGGTTTGCATAGTGTGTGTCAATCAATGGGGCGTAATGTTGCAGTGCACGATGGCGTCTTAGCCGTCCATTGTCGGTCTGCAGCGCAGGGTCGAGATCTGTCTCCACAACAACCCATTTATGGATCTGTGCATAGTCGGGAAGCTCGCTGTTGGCGCTCTGGACGAGCCCCTGGACCTCCTCTGCCGACTGAGGAAAGCGCAGCCAAAGCAGGGCGAGGTTGTGATCCCTGCCTTCGCCGATCATCATTGCCTGGGCGACCACGGCGTGTTGTTGGAGAGCCGCTTCAGGCCATTCGGGGTTGACGTTGCGTCCGTAGGCGGTGATGAACACGTTGCGGCTGCGTCCGTCGATGTGCAGATAGCCGTCGTTGTCGAGATGGCCAAGATCGCCGGTCTGATACCAGGTGTCCGGAGAGTGCAGCACGTTGCCCTCCAGGTACCCGCTCATCACGGGTTTTAGAACCTCTATTTCTCCGGTATCACTGATGCGAAGCCGTGCGTGATCCAGGGGGCGGCCCACGGAGCCCGGTCGTTGCTGTCCCGGCAGATTCAGGGTCAGCACCGAACAGCACTCCGAGAGCCCATAGCCCTCGCAGACGGGTAAACCCACGGCTGTTGCGCGATCTAGGAGTGTCCGGGAGATCCGGCCTCCTCCTACGGCGATTAGCCTGAAGGAGGGTAGCGCCAGCAGATTCAGTTCTATCAGTGTTACCACTGCCGTGAGCAGTTGCGGTACGAGGATCATGGTGTCCGCCCCTGACCCGTTGAGAAGCTCACAAAATTTCTGGGTATCCAGGGAGGCGCCGGTCAGACCGATGCGAGACTCCGCGGGGAGATAGACTGAGCTACCGTTCATCAGAGGGGCGTAAAGCCCCGCGATATTTTCCAGCAGGGTCGCGAGGGGGAGCACAGCAATATGCTCCCGTGGCGTCACAGGGGCGAGTGCATTCACAATCGCGGTGCTGGTGGCGGTGATACTCCCGTTGTCCAACACAACGCCCTTCGGTTTTCCGCTGCTTCCCGAGGTAAAGGTGATTTTGCTGGCGAGGGGTATGCCGTCGTGAGGCTTTGCCACCCCGGACGTGGGGGTCAGCTGTGTCAGTCCCCGCGCGTCTGCCCCCGTGGTCCAGGCTCCGTCCTGGCTCCAGCGCTCGAGCCGCTCCGACGAAACGAGGACCAGATCCGCCGCCGTCGTCTGGGCCACGTGGGTCACTTGCTCCTTGGAGAAGAAACCCGGGAGAGGTATTACTGTGGCTTCGGCCGACATGGCGGCCAGATCCGCAATTGCCCAGGAAATACTGTTTTCAGCATCCAGAATAATGCGTCTGATCCCCTGGTGTGAAAGCGCCCTGGAGAAATCCTCTACTGCAGTTAACAGCTGCGAATAGTTAATGCTTCCCCGGTCATCGCGCAAGGCGGTTGACTCCCCTCGCACCCTCGCGTGTTCTTCAATTCGTGCAAGGATCAGATTTTCCTTCATGACTGAATTTGCCGGAAGTGTGTAATGGCGTCCCCGATATTTCCGGCGACCACGGCGGGGCGCATCTGGTAGTAATTGCCCCAGCGTGTTCCGGCGTCCGCGATTTGATTTTCATGGGCATCAGCGAGGCGCTGTATTGGTACGCCCATGCGAGCTATGCAGCGGCGGACCGGCAGTGTTGCCGTGGCGATCGCATGGGTAAACCCCCTGTCGAACAGGGCCGGAGCCAGCATGGCCATAAAGGGAATAGCGAGGGCACTGCGACGCACGGCAAATCCGCCCAGTTCTGCCAGCTGAGTGCGATGCACAACCCCGGCAGAGCGTTGGGTAATCAGATCCTGGGCGGGAACATCCAGATATTGCTCAAGAAAAAACAGGGGGCTGTCGCCGCTGCGAAACCCGCAGACAGCCAACAAGCGGCCGCGCCGGGTCAGGCAGAAATAGGCAGGGTAGGGGTTCTCCAGGTGACAACCGAAGTGGCGTTGGTACTCCACCACGCTCAACGCAAAGGCCTCGTCGAAGCGAGGGTCGCCAGGGTAAGCGACCTCAATTTCGTACCGAGAACCCATGAAACTTGCCAGAGTCGTCACCGCTTCAGTTGTGTTTGTATCAAGGGAAATGGCTTGCAAAATTCCGCGCTCCTCAACGTTCATGGCTGTAAGAGTGCCGAGGGAGAAAAATCATTCGCGCTCGCCGGTCTTTTTTTGCGGAAAGCGTCGGAGCTTAATTTCGAGCCTATGCTGCCTTCCCGCCCGGGTTAGCGCCGCAGAGCTATTGGGTTTAAGGTGCCAGTCGGACCACGACCCCTCGGGTAATCAAATCAAGCTTTACTGCGCGGGGGAGCACCGGCGTTTTCCGCCCTGGCGTGTGGAGATTCGCGATTAACGAGGACTATCCCATGATCGATCGCAGGCGACGTTCGCTATTAAAAGCCGGGTTAGCATCCACCGTCGCATTGGCATCAATGCCCGGCGCGCTTCCCGGCGCAGGGGCCGCCGCTCCCAAAAACAGGGTAGTTGCAAAAAGCCCTTTCGCACGCATCGTCGAGGTGGGTGATGGCATTTTTGCTGTGATGTCCACACCTCTCGATAGCGCAGGAAACTTTGCGACACCCCAGACTCTGTGCAATGGCGGTCTCGTCGTCGGCGATGAACGGATCCTCTCTATCGATGGCTATTATCAGCCCGAGGGTGCGGCCTGGGTGAATGAGCAGGCCAAAAGGCTGTTCGGCAGGCCAGTGAGTGACGTGATTTGCACCCATCTTCATTTAGACCACACCGGTGGCCTGGCAGGTTTTCAGGACGGCGCTACCGGCCCCGAAATCTACATGACCGCGAGCACCTGGGCGATGATGGTGGCGCAGTACAGCAGTGGTAGCCCGGTGGAGGGCACGCCCTTTCTTGCGCCACCCGCGCGACTTGTGGGGCCGACGCGGGTCATCGAGGATGAGTCGCAATCCTATGCCATGGACCTCGGAGGCCGTAGCGTCACCATTATGCCGCTGTCGGGGCATACCCCGTCCGACCTCGCCATCCTGGTGGATGATCTTCCCATTACCTTTGGCGGTGATCTGGCCTGGTGGGGACTGTTTCCCAATTACGTCGATGCGGTGCCTTCAAAACTGGCACCGTCGGTGGAGACGCTGATGTCCGGCGAATCCCGCCTGATGGTGACCGGCCATGGTGGCCTCGTGTCGACGGAGGACATGGGCCCCTATGTGGAATTGATCGCCAGCATCGATAAAGCTGCGCTTCAGGCGCGAGAGCGAGGATGGTCGCCCGAGAAAGCGGGAGAGGCCTACAAAATGCCCCCGTCGACAGCAGACTGGGGATTCTTCAATCCCCGTTACCCCCAGAGAGCCATTGCCGCCTGGTATCGGGAGTGGGAGTTGGCTACTCCTTGAGTTTGCCAATCCCCAGCAGCTTCAGAATGTACTTTTCGCAGGCGATCTTCGCCAGGTGTACCCACTTGCCTTTCTTGATCCAGGCAACGTTCCTGGGCGGCATTTGCGGGAGTGCTACAAACGCTGCCCCGGTATCCCCCATATCCGCCAGGCACAGGGCATTCCAGGTCGCCCGGGTCTCCGGTGTGACTTCGATGGGGGGAATTGCCACACATACCCCGGCGGAGTAAATGTTCTGCCACTTGGGGTTGCGTTGAAACTCGTCGATATACATCTTGCCCGCTTCACATTTGGTGACCTTGGCGTTACAAATCCAGTTAATGTGATGCTGACGCAATTCGGACTCTAGAACAGACTTGGAGTCACCTACGCCCCCCAAGCCTCGGTGGCCGATGTAGGGCTCCGAAGTGACATAGGTCATGGGAACCTTGTCGCGCATCTTGCGCTTGCGCAGATCCGCATCAATAACAAATGCGGTTTCGTAGGCGGGGCCAAAGCACGAGGCAAAGGGCATGGCGCCGATGATGACGTGACCGGGGGCTTCCAGTCGCCGCTCATTGATGACGGTGATTTCGTGGCTTCTACCGAGCATGTATTAACTTCAACAGGATGATGATCCAGGTCAAAGGCGGGGCAGTTAAGCCAGGAGGTAGTGCTTTCAGCCCGGTGGCATCAGCAATTCATCGCCGGGGGAGAGTCCGGCGGTGACAATGATGTGCTCATCGTCCACCCGCTCCCCCAGACGCAAAAATCGTCGAGCGGGGCCCGCTTCAGTGTTTACCCAGGCGATGTTGAGTTGGCCCACCTCGGCAATGCGCTCCAGTGGTGCCACGACAACCTGCTGTGAGCGCCCCGCGACCAGCATGCGGGCATACATGCCGGGCAGCAGTCCCGGTGCGGCGGGCAGGGCAGCCTTGATTTTGAATGCTCGGGAACCGGGGTCAGCTGCAGGGACGAGCTCTTCAATACGGGCCGCGACGCGACTGTCGAGTGCGGGGATTTCCACGGTAACTTCCTGCCCTTCGGTGAGCGTCAGGGCGAGAGACTCTCGCACCCAGGCCTCGATACGCAGAGAAACGGGATTATAGAGCGACAGAATGTCCTGGCCCGGCGATACCGTATCCCCGGGTTCCACAAAGCGATCCACAACGCGACCGTCTATGGGCGAGTGAATTTTGGCGTAGGACAACGAGGTTCTCGCGATCTCAAGGCTTTGTTTTGCTGCAGCGAGCTCTGCTTCCAGCGCTGCCGCATTCGCGTTGGCCGCGTCCAGGTCGGCATCGGCGATGAGCTTGCGTTCATGAAGCTCCACCGCGCGATCCCGGCTTTGTTGTGCTTCGATCAGGCGCGCCTGCACGGACTTCATAGCTTCGCTTGTCTGACCGACCTGCGCTTCAAGATCCTCGTTTTCGAGATTGACCAGTAACTGCCCCGCCTCGGCATAGTCCCCCGCCCGCACCGTGATTTGTTCGACTCGGGCGAGCAGGCGTGCGGCAATGATCGTGGTCTCCCGCGCTTCCACAGACGCAGCGATACTTTCAAAAGCCGGCACCTCCCGAAGCGCCACCGTGTAGCTATCTCCTTGGTCAGCAGGGCTAAGCGCAAGGAGGCCGGGCTCCGTGCGATCACGAAAAATACCCGCCATCACGCCAATAAGTAGCAGTAGTCCCCCCAATGCCACGAGGGACAATAGGATTGTGCGCTTCCCGTTCATGTTGAATCCTCCATAGCACTCGCTGTGCCAGCGGTCTCTGTTCCTTCAAATACAAGGAGATAAACCACCGGAACCACGATGAGTGTGAACAGCGTTGAGGCCACAATGCCGAAGATAATTGCCAGCGCCAGACCATTGAACACAGGGTCCAGGGTGATCACCAGGTTGCCGAGCATTGTTGTGCCGGCCGTGAGTAACACCGGGCGCATTCGTACCGAACCCGCCTGGAGTAAGGCTTCCCGAATAGGCATGCCTTCATTGCGGGCCTGGGTGATGAACTCCACAAGAATCAGAGAGTTGCGAACAACAATACCCGCCAGCGCGATCATCCCGATCATGGCCGTGGCGGTGAACAGCACCGGTTCCGGCGCGCCGGCGATGACGCGCTCGCCCACATGATTCATAAGCCAGAAGCCTGGCATGATTCCGATGATGGTGAGGGGGATCGCAAGCATGATGATCAGGGACAGCGCCGTGGAGGAGGTCTGGATGCGCAGCACAACAAAGATGGCCAGCAGGGCAAAAAGATAACCCAGCCCCATGTCTCTGAATACATCCAGGGTGATCTGCAGCTCGCCCTCACCGGCCCAGATTACCGATGTGCCCTCGGGGAGCTCCCAGCCGTCGCCTCCGCCATTGGTAAAAAACGTGCGACTTTGCCAGGGGCGCACCACCTCGCTGTGCGGTTCCTGGTAATCCGCAACCAGATCGGCGATGACGGCGCCCGGTGTGCGGCCGTTAAGTTCTGCGGTCACGTAGACCACCGGGCGAAGGTTCTTGCGAAAAATCGGTGTGTCCGCCTCGCCTGATACAAATTCACCCAATTCTCCCATGGGCACCAGGGGCTGAGGAGCCAGATCCAGTCCCTGGGGTGACCGGGTTTTTACCACGCCGGCACGGCCCCGAACCTGTAAGCGCTCCAGGTCCACCTGAGAGGCCCGCTGTTTTTGTGCCAGGCGTAACTCAATGGGCAGGGGCTTGAGTTCCTGGGCCTGTTGCAGATAGCCCGCGACGTGGCCATCGTTGGCCATGCTGAGGGTCTGGGCAATGTCGCTGTTGGATACGCCGGACAGTGCCGCTTTTTTCTGGTCGGTAATAAAGCGAAGGCGTGGCTGCGGGGCTTCCAGAGATGCATCGATCTCCACAACATGGGCTTCCCGCGACAGTCGCTCCATCAGTACGGTGGCGGCCTCCTGCTGGCTGGCATAGGGTGTCAGGGATTCCCCATAAATCTCGCCCACCAGGGTGCTGAGTACCGGCGGTCCGGGAGGGACTTCCACCACTTTAATTTTTACGCCCTCTGTTTGCAGGGGGCCCAGCAGTTCCCGGAGGCGCAGGACAACCGCATGGGACTGGTGCTCGCGATCAAGTTTGTCCTTGAGGACCAGTCGTAACTCTGCGAGGTGGGGGCCCTTACGCTGGTAGTAGCGGCGCACCATGCCGTTGAAGTCGATGGGGGATGGCTCGCCGATAAATGCGGCCACCAAATCAACTTCGGGAATTCGCAGGGCCGCATCGGCCACGCTGCGCGTATGCGCGGCGGTGCGTTCGAGACTTGCAGACTCCGGCATGTCAATGAGTACCTGCACTTCATTTTTGTTATCAAAGGGAAGCAGCTTCAGGGGCACCCATCTCAGGGCCGGCAGGAGGGCGGCGAATACAAACAGGAACCCCACAACCCACAACAGGCGATGGGCGTGGGCGCGGGTGTCCAGGAATGGACTGATCAGGCGGGCGTAAGCCGTGACCTTGTTGCTGTCGACCGAGGGCTCACTGATGGGTTCCTTGAGCAGCCGGCTGGCGAGCCAGGGAGTCACCAGGAAAGCCACCAGCGTGGAGCTGATCACACTGACCGGGACGTTGAACGCCATGGGTGCCATATAAGGGCCCATCATTCCGGTAATTGCTGCGAGGGGCAGGAAGGCAAGCACGATGGTCAGCGTCGACAGAATCAGAGGGGTGCGAATCTCGTGCATGGCCGCAACCACGCGCTCTGTCAGGGACATTTGCTGGCGCTTCATGTACCGCGCGATATTGTCTACCCCGGTTATGGGATCGTCCACGAGGAGTCCCAGGGACAGTATCAGAGCAAACAGGGTGACACGGTTGATGGTATAGCCCATGAGCATATCGAGAGCCAGGGTGATGCCGTAGCAAACGGGTACCGCCAGGCCGACAATCAGTGCCGGCCGCCAGCCCAGAAACAGGGCAATAAACACCACAACGGTGACAATAGCGAAACCCAGGGAGCTTGCGAGGTTGTTCACTTTGGCATCGGCTGTTTCGCCATAGTCCCGGAGTACTGCGACGTCGACCTCCCGGGGTAAGAGATTTTCACGGAGGTCTTCGATGAGATTCAGGGTGTCATCCGCCAGCGTCACGGCATTGGCGCCGCGTTGCTTGGCGACCGAGATGGCGACCATGGGATACTGGTTCTCATCAACGCCCGCGTCAGAGAATCCCAGCCAGGTGTAGCTGTCGGGTTCGGCGGGGCCATCGATAATGGTGGCCACATCCTGCAGGTAGACCGGGGCGCCATCGATGACATTCACCACCAGCTCTGCCAGCTGGGAAGGAACCCGCAGTACATCGCCCGCTTCCAGCGTAATAGCGGTATCTCCGACGGTCCAGGTGCCTGCCTGCTGCAGCACATTGGAAACCTGCATGGCAGACACGATGTCGGCCGCTGTCGTATGGCGCGCCGCCAGGCTCTCCGGGTCCAGCAAAATCCGCAGGGTGCGGGGTCGTCCACCGATTACATTGACTTCACTGGTCTGGGGAATCGCCTGTATCGCCGTAGAGATTTCGTCGGCCATCCGCCGAAGTTCAAAATCGCTGTAAAGAGCCTCGTCATGGCTCCAGAGTCCGAGCACCAGAATAGGCACATCGTCCACTTCCACCGGCTTGAGCAGCCACTGGGTGACCACAGCCGGAATCTGGTCCTGGTTCGCATAGAGCTTGTTATAGGTGTTCAGGAGGGAGTCTTCGCGATCCTCACCCACATAAAAGCGCAGGGTAACTGCGGTTTTTCCCGCGTCGGTGCTGGAATACAGATGTTCTACACCCGGTATCTGCGCCAGGAGTTTTTCCAGGGGAATGGTGACCTGCCGCTCCGTCTGTCGTGCCGAAAGCCCCGGCGCAGAAACGAGCACGTCTATCATCGGGACTACAATCTGCGGCTCTTCTTCCCGAGGGGTGAATGTCAGTGCTATTACCCCGGCAAACAGGCCGAGCAAAAACAGGGCTGCCGGAAAAGAGCCTCGAAGCGTCATGGCCATGATGCGATCAAACACGAATCTTATTGTCCCCTGAAACGGAGCGATCGCTCCGGAAGTTTAAGTAGATCACAAATCGGGTGAAAACAGTCTTGATGCAGGTCAACGCGTCCCGGTCTTTCGCTGCAATCACCGTCGCGCATATTGTAATAAAATGCGCTGTCGCAAAATGCTCTGGACTTCCTCATGAACTTTGAAATGCCTACCGATGTCGTCAAATTCCTCAGGGAAGTCGACCAATTTATTGACGACAAAATCAAGCCGCTGGAAAACAGCGACGACAATATCCGTTTTTTTGATCATCGTCGTGAAGACGCGCGAACCGACTGGGAGCGCGATGGCCTGCCCAACGAAGAGTGGGAAGCACTGCTCCGCAAGGCCAAGGATCTGGCCATCGAAGCGGGCATATTCAACTACCCATTCCCCAAAGAGTTCGGCGGACGCGATGGCGGCAATCTGGGCATGGCGCTTATCCGCGAGCACCTGGCCGCCAAGGGTCTGGGATTGCATAACGATCTGCAGAACGAGCACTCCATCGTGGGGAATAATATCGCGCTTTTGCTCATGCTCAACTACGGCACCGAAGAACAAAAAGCCCAGTGGCTCGAAGGTATGGCATCAGCGCGCCAGGGTTTTGCCTTTGGTATTACCGAGCCGGAGCACGGGTCGGACGCGACGCATATGGAGACTGCCGCGGTGCGCGATGGCGATCACTGGATTATCAATGGTGAGAAGACCTGGAACACCGGTGTGCACATTGCGGATGCGGACATGGTCATGGCGCGCACCTCCGGGCAGCCGGGGGAGGCCAGAGGAATCACCGCGTTCCTCGTGCCCATGCAGACGCCCGGGGTCAGGGTCGAGGAATACCTTTGGACCTTCAATATGCCATCGGATCACGCCCGGGTCTCCTTCACCGACGTCCGCGTGCCTCACAGCGCGATTTTTGGCGGTGAGGGTAAGGGCCTCATGGTGATCCAGCACTTCTTTAACGAAAACCGCATTCGTCAGGCAGCGTCTAGCCTGGGGGCGGCCCAGTACTGCGTGAACGAGGCGGTGGAGCATGCAAAGCAAAGAAAGCCTTTTGGTAAAGCGCTGGCTGGCAATCAGGCTATTCAGTTTCCGCTGGTGGAGCTCAATGCCCGCTGCGAAATGCTCCGCGCGCTCATCCACAAGACCGCCTGGCTCATGGATCGGGACGGCGCATTCTCGGTCTCGGACAAGGTGTCCATGTGCAACTACCAGGCAAACCGACTCTGCTGCGAAGCGGCGGACTTTGCCATGCAGGTCCACGGCGGTATGGGGTATTCCCGCTATAAACCCTTCGAACACATTTACCGGCATCACCGGCGTTATCGCATTACCGAAGGCGCCGACGAAATTCAGATCCGACGCGCAGCGGGGTACCTTTTCGGCTTTATGAATCAGAAGAAACCCAAGGGCGTTGAGTAACAGCCATGGCGCAGGAATTTAATGCGGCATTGGAGCGGGTGCTCAAGCGGGAGCTTTCGGGTTGCCGTGGTCTCATTGCCTGCGAGCAGCTCACGGCGGGTGCGAGTCAGGAAACCTATCGCCTCAGGGTTGAGGACGCATCGGGAGAGAAGCTCTATGCGCTTCGGCGTTCACCGCCGGCATTGGAACCGCAATCGGGTGTGGGCACGATCACCCTGGAGACCGAAGCGCGGCTTTTTCGGTTGACCGGCGCTGCAGGCATTCCCGGCCCAACGGTGCATTACGTTCTGCAGGCCGACGATGGTCTTGGCAGTGGTTTTATTATGGATTGGCTCAGCGGCGAGACCCTGGGGCAGCGCATTGTCAGATCTGAGGAGCTGGAGAATGTCCGCCCGAAGCTTGCCAGGGAATGCGGTCAGATCCTCGGCCGAATCCACGCTCTGGACTGGGAGTCCACGCCCCTGGCCGAGGAGCTTCCCCGGGTCAGTCCCCCGGAGCTGGTGAAAGAGACCTGGGCCACCTACCGCGATTTGCAGGTGCCGGTGCCCATGATCGACTACTGCTACCGCTGGCTTCTGGACCATGCGCCTGAACAATGGCGCACAACGCTGGTTCATGGGGACTTTCGCAATGGCAACCTCATGGTCAACCCCGAGGGAATCAACGCTGTGCTCGATTGGGAGTTGGCCCAGATCGGTGATCCCGTCCGCGACCTAGGCTGGCTTTGCGTGAATTCCTGGCGCTTCGGTAACGACGCGTTGGCCGTGGGCGGTTTTGGACGCCTTGAGGATCTGCGGACAGGGTACCGCGAGACCAGTGGCGTTGATGTGTCTCTGGACGAGATCAAGTACTGGCAGGTTTTCGGCTCGTTCTGGTGGGCCATGGCGACCTTGCAAATGGCCCATGCCTGGCGCACGGGGGAAACGCCGAGCCTTGAGCGCCCCGTGATAGGCAGGCGCTCTTCCGAGGCACAGATGGATTGCGTGAATCTTTTAATACCCGGCGATTTCGATCTGCCGGACAGCGCGGCAACCATCGCCGAGGGCACTCAGCTTCCCATGCCCGCCGAGTTGCTGTCGGGGGTGGCCACATTTTTGAAGGATGAGGTTGCCACGCAGTTGCCGGGCCGCAACGGGTTTCTTGCCAAAGTGGCGGCAAACTCCCTGGGTATTGCCCAGCGGGAATTGCAGTACGGAAACTCGTTAGCGACAGAAGAACAGAGCCGGCTGGAGGTGCTTCTTGGGCGTCAGGACAAGCTAGACGCTTTGCGTTGGGAGCTGGTTCATCGTTTGAGAGAAGATATGCCGCTCGATACGGTAGGCTTGGCCGATCACCTGCGTCAGACGGTAGCGGGTCAGCTGGCAATTGATCAACCGCGCTACCCCGCCCTGCATTGACCGGCGGCAAAATTTTGCACTGAATCGGCAACTCATGCAGTGCATTAATTCACGAGTCCGCGTTTCGCCAGGAACTGTTTTTGGTGTTCCTTCTCCTGCCGTCCGCCTTTTTTCTGTCAAGCTCAACGAATCACCTGTTACTGATGATGTTGAGTCTGCTATTGCTGCTGCTCACCGAGCTTGTGAACTCCGCGATTGAAGCGGTGGCCGACGCCGCCACCCGTGAAGACAATCCACTGGTCGGCAGAGCCAAGGACATGGGGTCTGCCTCAGTCTTTGTGGTCTTGAGTTTTTTGGCGTTGGTGTATGGAGAGGCGCTGTTTCGCCGATTTTCTTGATCGTCTGGATGCAGCGCGAATCATGCACCGGTCTAAATGCTGAGCTAAACGCTGAGAAGGTACTCCAGTCCGCCCGTCACTGCCGCCACCTGTGCGGCAGTGCAGTCGTCATCCGTTACCAGAGGACTATCGGGATACACCTCGGTGGTTGTGACGTAGGGCGCATCGGTAATCCCCATACAAAGTCCCAGCCCTTTACCGTCGTAGCAGATTACCCCTTCCTGCTGGAGGGTCTCGCCGATGATTCGTCCGTCAATGGAAGGCGCGATGTGCGTGACTTTGGCGACGGACTCAATGATGGCACGCTGGAATTCAGGTGCGGGTCGGGAGCTGTCAGCCACGCCGTAAAAGCCGTCGGGGATGTCCCAGTGATCCTGGGGCTTGGCGTCCCGCGCCGCGAGGGCAGGTCGGAACTCTGAGTTATCGGTATCCGTGGTTTCGTGCAAGTCAAAGTGCGCCAAAAAATCCAGGCCACGGCGGGAGAGATAGTCCATCGCCGCTGCGCTCTCCGGCGCTGGACTGTCGGCGACAAAGGAACGGTTGGGGTCCATAGCCAGGGGATTCCAGCGGTTGATAGTTTCAAAGGCCCAGGGACTGATGCAGGGCATCACCAGAAAGTTAAAAGCACCCTTATAAGCCTCGCAGGCCGTTTCCAGGAAGCTCAGGGCTCCCATAACGCCGCTGGTTTCGTAGCCGTGAACACCACCGGTCACCAGTATATTGGGTAGTTCGGGATTCCAGTTTTTGGAGGCCAGGACGTGGAGTGCGTACTCATCGCTGTCATAGTACAGCCGGCCGTACTGCGCCAGGTCATAGTCTTCGATCAGGGCCTGTATGCGCAGCTCCACCTGTTCAGTGTAGGAGCGCTGTTTTACCTGCACGGCGCGCCAGGCGGCTTTTTCCGCGACGCCCCAGGGTACTCTGGCGTCGCCAATGGCGTACTGGTCGGAGTCGCTCATTTATCGTTCCCAGCTGTGATGTGGGGCGCACCATACCGCATGAGTGGGGTATGTCCAGTTCGTGGTGATCGCCAGTGGTGCGAGCCCAAACCACAGCAAGCTCCATCGTCAAACCTCAGATCGTTGCGCCAAGATAGATGGCGGCGAGGGTAATGCACGTGAGAATCCACACCGTGCGATCGCGCCGCTCCAAAAGCACATGCCGCGACTGGGCGGCATGAATGCCAGGGCCGTTGCCGGTCTACCTAGACAAAAGCGATGCCCACCGAAGAGCCCTGTTAAGGCCCACAGCGTCCAGGCGACTCCTTTGCGCTTTTTTGGATAGTAATAGAGGTCTTCGAGTACCGCGCGGGAGAAATCGGCATCCCGGCGCGGCTCTGGCGCCTCCATCGGTGTTGCGGCGGGCCTGCCTTTAACCCAGCAGGGCCATCACCATCATGGCCAGTCCTGCCACGCCCACACCCCACACCAGACTGCGTACAACGGGAATTCCCACGAGATAGACGGGCAAATAGACCACGCGGGCCCAAAAGAAAACGGTGGCTCCCAGCGTGACCGTATCGGCGCTGCCGGCGACCTGAGCCGTGAGCGCCAGGGGTACAAACAAAACAAGCGCTTCGATGGTGTTGTTTGCCGCCCGTTCGGCCCGGCCGCCGAGGGGCGTCGCTTCGGGTAGGTCATCGCGGTTACTCAGGCCCGCTTTGAGTCCCTCGGGCGTCCATTCGCGATTACGCAGAAAAGCCCCCAGCATAATTGCCAGGAAGGTCAGCAGGGTGGTGTAAACAACAATACTCAATAACGGGGTCATGTCGGTTCTCCATGGTCTGGTGGGGTAGCTAGCTTCGGAACGTGTTAGTTGGAGCCTGTGGGTGAGTGCCGCCCGGCGCTACCAGGGCAGTTCTTCACCTGCGTAAGTCAAAAGCCGGCCGCTGTGGTCGGGGCCCAAGGTATCAATCACTGCCATCATGCCGGCGATGGATTCCTCTGTTTGAATATCGGCGCTATTGCCCCCCATGTCAGTGACAACCCAGCCCGGGTGCATGGCGATGGCGATCACGCCCCGGTCCTTCAGATCAATGCTGGCGGTTTTCATGATGGCGTGGAGCCCGGCCTTGGAGCTTCGGTAGCTGTAGAGTCCGCCGCTGTTATTGCCGGCAATGCTGCCCAGGGTGCTGCCCATGCCGACAATGATTTTGCGCTCGCTGGCGGCCACGTGATCGGCAAAGGCCTGAATAAACAGGGCGGGTGCAACCACATTGATATTCATGACGTGCCGGAAGTCCTCGGCCTTGAAGGTTCCCAGGCCTGTTCGTTCCGCCATGATGCCGGCATTCAGTATCAATACATCGATGGCAACGCCTCTGAGCGTGTCGGCAAGCGCGGCGATCGCCCCGGCATCGCCGACATCGAGTTTGTATAAAGTGACATTGGGCGCAGCGGCGGCGAGTTCTCTCGCTTCCCCGGCGCTGTCTGGATCGCGACAGGTGCCCAGCACCGTCCATCCCGCGGCGGCGTACTGGCGGATAAACTCCAGACCCAGACCGCGGTTTACACCGGTTATGAGTACTGTCGGCATAAGAAAACCCCTTGGCTGAAGACGAGCACGAACCCTCTAGTAGTTCACCGGGAAGGGCAAGGGTCAGTGTAAGGCCCCGGCGTGATGCCCTGGATCACAATACGATCCCCAACGCCACGGGAAGAATAATCAGCGATGCCAGATTACCAATGAGCACAATGGCTGCGACGCGCTGAGGGTCCTGCGCGTAGCGCTCGGCAAACAGAAAGTTCATGACCGCGGGGGGGAGGGCGCCAAAAATAATGAGCATTGCGGTGTCCCGTTCATTGAGTCCGAGTAATAGCGCAAAGCCCCAGGCCAGCAGCATGCCAAAGGCAGGCTTCAGAAAAGCGCCCAGGAGCGGCGCGGTAAGCGCATCAAAACGGACCTCGCGCATGCGCACGCCAAGAGCAAAAAGCAGCAGCGGTACAGCCACGTTGCCCATGAGCTGCAGAGCCTCGACCAGCGGTGGCCATACGGGGATGCGCATCAGTGAAATGCTCAGGCCCGCAAATACCGCCAGCAGTGTGGGGTTGCGCCACAGGGTTTTGAGTTGCGCATCCCGATCGAGCATGTGCAGGCCCACGGAAAAATGTAAAACGTTGGAGACGCTGTAAAGAATCACCGCCGCGGCCAGGGCGTCTTCCCCCCAGGCCAGCACCGCCAGCGGAATCCCGATGTTCGCCGAGTTATTGAACATCATCGGTGGTACGAAGGTCCGCCAGTCGATGTTCAGCGCTTTGGCGAGGGGGCGGGCCAGGAGTCCGCTACACAGAACAATGAGTGCCGCGCCGGCGGCAAGGCCTGCGTAGCGCGCCGGGTCAAAGCTCTTGCTCATCATTGCGCCGAGAATAAGCGCCGGTACAAATACATCCATGTTCAGGCGATTGGCCACCGACATTTCGGGATTGTGTTTGCGGCCATACCAGAAGCCGGCGATGACGATGGCGACAATGGGGAACAAAATGCCCGCAATGCGGGCAAAGGTCGCAAGATCAAAGAAGGAGCCGCTGGAGACGCTCATGATGCCTCAGGCGCTGAACGGGGCGACGGAATGCTCAGCCTACAGCATGCCGCTCAGTCGCTGGCGGATCATCTCCTCGGCGTCGGTCATAATCCGGCTGATGAGCTCCTCGCAGCTGGGGATGTCGTTGATCAGGCCGGCGACCATGCCACAGGACCAGGCGCCGCATTCCACATCACCCTCCATCATGACCCGCGGGTAGACTCCCGCTACTTCTCCGGCGATGTCACCAAACGCCAGATCCTTGCCTTTGGCTTGTTCCGTGGCAAGAATTTTCTCAACGGCGGGGTTGTTGAGCACTCGCTCGGTGTTGCGCAGCGGACGCATCACCAGTCGCGTGTCCAGCTCCGTGGCTTGAAGGATCGCCTGCTTGACGTTCTCGTGCACCGGCGCCTCCTTCGTGGCCAGGAAGCGCGTGCCCATGTTCATACCCTCGGCACCCATGGCCAGCGAGGCGACGAGGGAGCGAGCGTCCGCCATGCCACCGGAGGAGACAAAGGGAATCTCCAGTTCATCGGCGGCCCGGGGCAGAAGAATCATATTGGGGATATCGTCTTCCCCGGGGTGGCCGCCGCACTCGAAGCCATCCACCGACACCGCATCGCAACCGATCTTTTGAGCTTTGAGGGCGTGGCGCACCGCGGTGCACTTGTGAATCACCTTGACACCCGCTTCTTTGAGCGCGGGCAAATACTCGGCGGGGTTGTTGCCCGCAGTCTCAACCACCTTCACGCCACCGTCGATGATGACTTTGATGATGCCCGGGTAGTCCGGCGCATTCACGACTGGCAAAAAGGTGACGTTTACGCCAAAGGGCTTGTCCGTCATCTCTTTGCAGCGGGCGATTTCATTGGCCAGGTCTTCCGGCGTTTTTTGCGTGAGCCCGGTGATAATCCCCAGGCCCCCCGCGTTGGATACGGCAGCGGCCAGTTCAGCAAAGCCGACATAGTGCATGCCGCCCTGGATAATCGGATGCTCAATCCCAAACATGTCAGTAATGCGCGTTTTCATGGCCGGTGTCCCTCAAAAGGTAGCTGATGTTATGAAGAGTGTTTTGGTGGAGTTGGAATGGGGGCTATGCTGATTTATCCGGGGGGCTTATGCAATCTTCAATGATTGGGGTTTTTGCTGCTATGAATCGAGCCCTCGTCCTTGCAATGGCTTCTGCAACCGTTGGCGCAATCCTCACCGGCTGCATCGGCGACTTGCCCCAATCAGAGTTCTCCTGTCTGGTGGCAGACGAAAAAAAGCCCCGCGTACCGGAGTAGGCGGGGCTGGTTCGGAGCGCTTGGGCCCGAGAGGGTGTGAGTTACCCTCTGCCGTTAATTGCTCTCTACTTAATTATTCTCTACGACGGTCACGCCAAAGATCGCAGTGGTACCGCTCACTTCGTTACCGACAATCAGGATGGGCTCGCCACTGGGGCTGTCTTCTGCGGCGACAAACTTGATGGACTCCGGTCCCAGGTCGCCGGCAGCTGAAAAATCGCCCGCATCCACCAGGTCACCGATAGCTACCGAGAAGTCCCGGGTGCTGATGTACTGCACGAACTCCGCAGACTGGGGATTACTGATGTCGTAGACCATAATGCCGCCGACGCGCTCCAGCCCGATAAATGCATAGGTGTTGCCGTCGATGGCGGCGATGGAGACGGCCTCTGGCTCGGGACCTTTATCGTCAGAACGGTTATCGCCTTCATTATCATCGTTCGTGGCGTTAAAGCCTTCACCGAGGCGCTGCGCCGTGATCAGTTCAAAGTCGCTGCCGCTGTCAAACACCAGGGCACCCGTGCTGCCGTTCCAGATGGAGAAGGAGCGAGCGCCGTAGCTGTAGAGCGCCTCGTAGGTACAGGCCCCATCGGGTTGTCCGGTGGTCGCCAGATCACTGCAACCGCTTACACCCTGATCAACGACGATCTTGATGCGACCGAGGTTTTCGTTTTCCAGCAGGGTTTCCAGGTCGGGGGCAAAGCGGCTGAGATTGGGAAGATCAACGGTGGCACCAACGTCCAGAAAATCGCCTGCGCGAATCTCGTCCAGGTAGTGAAAGCAATCACCTCCGTCAAAATCAAAGCCGCCCTGGGCGGTGCAGTCTGCCTCGTCACTGGCATCGGTCAGGTATTCCCGCGCATCGCCCTCGTTCGCGGTGACCAGGTAAGTGGTGCCGGCATAGTCATAGCTGGCGATGGTGTCGGGCATAAACAGGCCCCGGAGCGGCCAGCTTTGGAGGTTGGCGCCGCCGTCGCGGTTGCTCGCATCCAGTTCGTTACCAATGAGGCCGTGATCCTTATAGCCGAGGCCCAGAACGGCGGAGATCTCGGCGCCGGCGATGTCGACCACTGCCACTGCGTTGTTTTCCTGAAGAGCAACCCAGGCGGTGCTGCTATCGGAGGAGACAGTGACATACTCGGGCTCAAGATCCTGCGCGACGCTCTCTGCCTTGGCGGAGATGCGGACGTCACTACCCAGAGTCTTGGTGCCGCCACTGTTAAAGGCGGTGAAGTCCAGAGAGGTGACATTGGACTGCATCACACCGGATACGCCGCCGGATACATCGATAAGGCTTACACTTCCCTCGGGATCCACGCTGTAATCGCCGTTGGGCTCGCCTTCATTGGCCACCAGCACACTGTTGCCATCGGGGGTAAAGGTCACCATGTCCGGCAAGGCGCCCACCTCCACCGCCGACAGGAAGGTACCATCGGTCTGGTAAAAGGCGATGTAGCCGTTGTCCTGCTTGCTGTCTGCCTCAATGGCCACAGCCAAGGTGCTGCCTGACACCGAAACACTGTTTGCCGCGCCGAGCGCAGACGCATCGGCCAGATCTGCTAAGGCACCGGCCACATCTGCTGCGACATCCAGGGATGTTGCCAGCGTAGGCGTGGAGGGAGAGCTGATATCGAGTACGTCGATCTGCCCGGAGTTGGCGTTTACCACAAAGGCCTGCTCCGTGGCCGGATCGTAGTCGACAATTTCTGCGGCAGATTCATCGAACTCACCGGTTTCATAGCGACCGAGAAAGCTCAGGGCGATGGTGCTTGCAGAGCTACTGGCACCATCCGAGCCCGGTGCGCCGGCAGGCCCTTCGGGGCCGGCAGGTCCTGCGGGTCCCGCAGGACCCTGGGCGCCGGCGGCACCATCATCACCCTCGCAACCCGCCAGGGTGAGAGGCCCGATAAGAGCAAGACTGATCAGTAAACGTTTGTAAGACATGCGTTGACTCCCTTCAATGCGGCCCGACATGGGCAAAACTAAAGGAGCAGAGCCTGTGGCAGCGGGATGACAGAATGATGAAGAAAATGCGGCAAAACGATGACGTTTTTGTGACGCTTCGGTGATAACGTGGCGTTTTTAAAGGCCATTAAGCAGTGAGTAGTTCTATGAGTGTTCCCGGTGCGTTTCGATGGTGTGTGGCGTTATGTGCGGTTGCATTGCTCAGCGCCTGTGAGAATAAAACCGAAGCCACGGTAGATCCTGAGCTTGCGCGTCTGGCGGCGCGCGCCGAGGCCGTGACTATTATTCGGGATGATTATGGCGTGCCGCATATCTACGCCAAGACGGACGCTGATGCGGTGTTTGGTCTTTTATATGCCCAGGCAGAAGATGACTTTCCCCGGGTGGAGCGCAACTACTACTGGGCGATTGGACGTCTGGCGGAAGCCGAAGGTGAGTCTGCTATTTTCAGCGATCTTCGTGCCCGGCTTTACATGTCGACAGACGAGGCGAAGGCCGCCTACGCCCGGGCGCCGGCGTGGCTTCAGGAGCTCTGTGACGCATTTGCCGATGGATTGAATTACTACCTGGCCACGCATCCCGAGGTGACACCGAAGGTGCTCAACCGCTTTGAACCCTGGATGCCCATGTTCTTTTTTGAGGGCTCCATTGGCGGCGATATCGAGCAGATCCCCCTGAACGGCATTCGTGCTTTTTATGGTGAGGGACGCTCCATCGCCCTGGCCCAGCTGGAGCAGGCCCGGGAGCCAAAGCTCGGCTATGAGCAGCATCTGGGCTCCAACGGCTTTGCCATTGCCGGCGAGCACACGCGCTCCGGTGACGCCATGCTACTGATCAACCCCCACACCTCGCTGTATTTTCGCGGCGAAGTTCACGTGGTGAGCGAGGAGGGACTCAATGCCTACGGCGCTGTCACCTGGGGGCAGTTTTTTGTATACCAGGGATTTAACGAGGACACCGGCTGGATGCATACCTCCACCGGTGTGGATTTTATGGATGAGTTCGTTGAAGAGATCGTCGAGGGTGCAGATGGTGCGCTGATGTATCGCTACGGCGATGAGCTGCGCCCCGTGGATGTGTCAGAAGTGACCCTGCGTTACAAAACGGCTGAGGGCATGGCGGAGCGGACCTTCCCCCGCTACCGCACTCATCACGGGCCTATTACCCATATGCTCGACGACAGGTGGGTTGCCACCCGTATTAACTGGGATCCGGTGACGGCGCTGGAGCAGTCCTATGTGCGTAGCAAGAAAACCGGTCTCGAAGGTTTCAATGAGATGATGGATCTGCGCACGAACTCCTCCAACAACACGGTGTACGCCGATTCGTCCGGCAACATTGCTTATTACCACGGCAACTTTATCCCCAAACGCGACACGGAGTTTGATTTCTCCCAACCCGTTGATGGCAGCAATCCTGCGACCGACTGGCAGGGGCTGCACACGGTGGATGAGATTGTCACGGTGACCAATCCTGAGAATGGCTGGCTTCAGAACTGTAACTCCACGCCCTTTACCGCAGCCGGACAATTCAGTCCCAGGCGCGAAGACTATCCGGTGTACATGGCACCCGATGCCGAGAACTTCCGCGGTATTCATGCGCAGCAGGTACTCAAGGGCGTCTCCAACCTTACCCTGGACGGTCTTCTTGATCTGGCTTACGACAGTTATCTGCCGGGGTTTGAGGCGCTGATTCCCGGACTTATGGAAGCCTATGATGCGCAGGGCGACAGCTACCCCGAGTTGGCGGCGCCCATCGCGGCTTTGCGGGACTGGGATATGCGCACCAGCGCGGATTCCGTGGCCATGTCACTGGCCCAGTTTTACGGCATGCAGTTTCGCGAGGACGGAGCAAATCCCGAGGGTCTTCGCCGTATGGCTCTGATTGAGTATTTCGGCTCAGCGTCTCCTCTCGATGAGCGGCTGCGCGTCTTTGCGGCAGCCGTTAAGCGCCTCGAGAATGACTTTGGCCACTGGGATACCCCCTGGGGTGAGATCAACCGCTTCCAGCGACTCTCGGGCGATATCAATTTGGCCTTTGACGATGATAAGCCAAGCCTGCCTGTGGGTCTGGCGTCCGGGGATTGGGGCGCTCTGGCGTCTTATCGGGCGGTACGCCGCGATACAAAACGTTTGTACGGTGTGTCCGGCAACAGCTTTGTGGCGGTAGTGGAGTTTGGCGACAAGGTGCGCGCCAAGAGTATGCTTGCGGGCGGCCAGAGCGGCGATCCTGATTCCCCGCACTTTTACGATCAGGCGCAGCCCTACATTGACCGGAAGTTCAAAGATGTGGCGTTTTATCGCGAGGATGTGGACGCGCGGGCGGTAAGTAGCTATCACCCGGGGCAGCGGTCGGTGAGCGCAGACTAAAACCGTGTCGATGTATCTCAGGATCCTCGCCGTACTTTGCATTCTGCTGCTAGCGGTCGCTGCCTTATGGACCCCCGACAAAAGTCGCCCGGGACTCGAGGCTAAATACCTGCAGGACGCCGACGACCTTCGTTTGGTTGATGGTGTACGTCTTCATCTGCGGGTGTCGGGACCCGCCAACGCACCCGCGCTGCTGCTCCTCCATGGTTTTGGCTCCAGCCTCCATACATGGGAAGGGTGGGCCCGGGCACTGGATGAACAGTACCGCGTGATTCGAATGGACTTGCCGGGGGCTGGACTGTCCCACCCGGATCCTTCCGGTGATTACTCGGATGAGCGAACGCTGGCCTTGATGCAGGCGATTATGGATGACCTCGGTGTTGCAAAGGCGGTAGTCATCGGTAATTCCATCGGCGGACGGCTCGCCTGGCGCTTTGCGGCGGCCTACCCCGGTCGTGTGTCAGGGCTGGTACTCATCTCGCCCGATGGTTTTGCCAGCGCGGGCTTTGAATACGGCAAAGTCCCGGAAGTGTCAGCCATGACTGAACTCATGCGCTATACACTACCGCGGTTTTTACTGGAGATGAGTCTGCGACCCGCCTATGGCAACCCGAAGATCCTTACGGATGCAGTGGTGTCGCGCTATTACGATCTGATGTTGGCCCCGGGTTCCCGGGATGCGCTTATTCAACGCATGGCGCAGACGGTACTCAGGGACCCCAAACCGCTGCTACCGCGCATCAAAGTGCCGGTGCTATTGCTGTGGGGCGAGGAAGATGGAGCGATTCCCATCGAGAATGCGGCGGACTATCAGGCGTACCTCCCCGACAGTCGCCTCGTGGCTCTGCCGGGGCTGGGGCACGTGCCCCAGGAAGAGGGTCCTGATCGGTCTATAAAGCCAGTGCGCGCTTTTCTTCAGTCCCTGGACCTTTCGTCCAATTTGGACAACCGCCTGGGTTCAAGCCCAAGCCAAATCAAAAACGAAGAAGCGCCACCTCCGCCTTAGGCGGCGATGCCCGTGTGCCGGAGGAGGGCATCCACCTCGGGTTCGCGCCCCCGGAAATCCACAAACAGATTCATGGCGTCATCGGAGCCGCCACGCTCGAGGATGCTCTCCAGAAAGCGTTTTCCAGTGGCTTCGTTAAACACGCCTTCGTCTTCAAAGCGTGAGAAAGCATCCGCGGACAGCACCTCGGCCCACTTGTAGCTGTAGTAGCCTGCTGCGTAGCCTCCTCCGAAGACATGAGAAAAGGCGTGGGGGAAGCGGTTCCAGGGGGGCGTTGGCACCACAGCTACCTGCTCCCTCACCTCATTGAGGATCTTGTAGATCGCATCGCCCGCTGCGGGGTCGTATTCCAGGTGCATGCGGAAATCGAAGAGCGAGAATTCCAGCTGGCGCACCATCATCATGCCCGACTGAAAGTTTTTGGCGGCGATCATGCGCTCATAAAGATCGTCGGGAATGCGTTCGCCGGTTTCATGGTGAGCGGCGAAAAGGTCGAGGGCTTCCCGCTCCCAACAATAGTTCTCCATAAACTGTGAGGGCAGTTCCACCGCGTCCCAGGCCACGCCACTGATGCCCGCAATGCCCGGGTAGTCCACGCGGGTGAGCATGTGATGGAGGCCGTGACCGAACTCGTGAAACAGCGTTTCTACTTCGCGGTGGTTAAGCAGAACATCAGCGTCACCGACCGGAGGCGTGAAGTTGCAGGTCATGTAGGCCACGGGGATCTGCTCGAAGGACGCCGTTTGCATCCGCGACTGGCAATCCGCCATCCAGGCACCGCCGCGCTTGTGCTGGCGGGCATAGAGATCAAAGTAAAACTGCGCGCGCACGCTGCCATCGGGGTCACGGATTTCATAGAAGCTGACATCGGGATGGTAGGTCTCTACATCGTCGATTCTGTGAAAGCTCACGCTGAAGAGCTTGCCGACTACCTCGAACATACCGGAAATCACGCGACTCACGGGGAAGTAGGGTTTGACCTCTTCTTCGCTGATGTTGTGCCGGTGCTGGCGGAGCTTTTCGCTGAAGTAGCCTACGTCCCAGGGTTGAAGATCCGGATGATCGTGCTCCTTTGCAGCGTAGGTCTTGAGCTCTGCAAATTCTGTCTCGGCCTGAGCTTTGGAGCGCTGCGCCAGATCATTGAGAAAGCTCATGACCTCATCGGTGCTCCGCGCCATCTTGGTGGCAATGGAGCGCTCTGCGTAGTTGTTAAAACCCAAAAGCTGCGCCGCCTCGTGGCGGAGCGCCAGAATCTCACGCATGTTCCCGGAGTTATCGAATTCTCCCGCCTGGGGACCTTCATCGCTGGCACGGGTGGCAAAGGCGCGATACATCTCTTCGCGGAGCGCGGCGTCCTCGGCGTAGGTGATGACCGGCAGGTAGGAGGGGAAATCCAGGGTGAGGAGATAGCCGTCTAGTCCACGGTCGGCCGCTGTTTGCTTTGCCAGATCAATCGCGGTCTGGGGCAATCCCGCCAGTTCTTCGCTGTTTTTAAGCTCTTTGCTCCAGGCGTTGCCCGCGTCCAGCACCTGGTTGGAGAAGTCGCTCGACAGCGCCGACAGTGATTGCTGTATTTCTTTGTAACGCTGCTTCTTGTCTTCGGGCAGATCCACACCCGACAGCTTGAAGTCCCGGAGAACGTTGCTGAGGAACTTCTGTTGATCGGCGTTGAGTGCGTCCCCATTCTCCGCTACGGATTTGTAGGCCTTATACAGCGCTTCGTTCTGCCCCATCTCGGTGCTGAACTCCGACAGCTTTGCCAGGCAGGCGCTGTGAGCTTCCCTCAGCGCTTCGCTGTTGAGCACGCCATTGAGGTGAGACACCGGTGACCAGGCTCGGGACAAGCGGTTATCCAGCAGCTCCAGCGGCTCCACGAAGTTTTCCCAGGTGGGGGTGTCGTCGGAGGCCAGGCGTTTGGCGATCTGCTCCCGGTTGAGCGCCAGAAGCTCGTCGATAGCAGGTTCCACGTGCTCGGCCAGGATGGATTGAAATGGCGGCAGCGGGCCGTCGGCGAGAAGCGGATTGGACATAGTGGGTTCCATGCTGTGATCTGGGCGCGCAATTCTGCCATGAAGCGACGAGAGGTGGCTATTTGCTTGAGACTTCGGTGCGGCAACACACGGGAAAACTGTCATGGCTTTTGGTGACCTACAGCCCGAGCAGCGCAACGACGACGCACGCGGCGCGACAGTGTTTTTTTCAGGAAAGGCCACCGGTGCATCTGGGACAGCTTGCACAGGCTTCTGACGACGGCAAAAGCAGCGATGACACTATTTTTTAGGTTCAGAGAAGATAATAAATTCCGCTTGTTGGGCGCATGGTGGCTTGCGGCCCTGCTCATGCTGAGTGTATCCACCCTGGCGGAGGTCCCGCTGCAGGCTGGCCCGCACCCTGACGCGGACCTGGCCGCAAACCATGGCGGCGATCGCGAGCATCCGGGGGCTCATGGCGCGCTTGGGTTTCCCCATCACACCCTCGGCGTGTTTTTGGGGGATACCACGGAAACCCGTAGAAACCAGGGTTTCACACTCGGACTTGAGTACGAATATCGCCTAAGTGAGACGTTTGGTGTGGGCGCTATCGTCGAGCACGTGGGCGGCGACTTCGATACCAACGTTGCCGTGCTGCCCCTCGCTTACCATCGCGGTCCCTGGAAGCTCTACGCCGGGCCCGGCATTGAGGATTCTGAGGAGGCGGGTGGCGAATTTTTAGTGAGAGTTGGACTCGAGTACGGCTTCCATGTTGGTAATTACGAACTGTCGCCACAAATTGACGTGGACTTTGTCGACAATGAACATTTGTTCATCTTTGGCATTACCGTGGGAGGCCTTTTTGAGCGCGACAGTGGCTGTTGTTTATGCGGTTTTAGGCGTGAGCGTCATGGGCCCCAGGCAGACTCGGTTTCTGCCCTGATTTTTGGCGCTGTACAGGGCTCGGTCTGCGTCAGCGACCAGAGACTCCGACGTGCTGTCCTCCGCAATAATCGAAATGCCGATACTGACAGTTATCTGTCGGGGTAGTCCAAAGTCCGTGGCCTCGATAGCTGAGCGCACTTTCTCACCCACGCTTCGCGCTTGCTCAACGCCCGCTTCAGGGCAGATAACGAGAAACTCTTCGCCCCCCCAGCGACCCAGCAAGTCTGAGGCCCGCAGGTTGTTTTTGATCTGTTGAGCCATGGCGACCAGTACCTGATCACCGGTAAGGTGACCATACTGGTCGTTGACTTCCTTGAAAAGGTCGATGTCCATCAACAGGAGTGCCATAGGCCGGTTATAGCGTTTTGCCCGATGAAGCTCCGCGGCCAGGCTCTCGTCCAACGCCCTTCGGTTGTAGGTTTCCGTGAGCTTGTCCATGGAGGCCAGGCGATCAAGCTCTTTGTTTTTCTCGTTCAGTTCGTGTGTTCGTTCGGCGACCTGAGCCTCCAGACCCCGGCTGAGCTCCCTGTAGTCGGTGAGTAGTTCCCGTCCCCGAATGTTTTCCCTTCGAAACGCTTCGGCGGCGATAAACAGATCACCAATTTCATCTTTGGTGTTTATGGTGCCAACGACATCCTCCTCGGCCCCCTCAGATAACTTGCGAAAAATCTCAGCGAGATGCTTTAACGGTGATGTAACGGAGCTCAATACCCAGAAGAACACCGGAATACTCAACAACAGTACGCTGACAATAATGCCAGACTGCCAGCGATAGAAACGCATTCTGTTTTGCTGCATGTCCGAACGCAGGGCGCTAATCTCAAGGTTCGTGGCAACGGCGATTTCAGAGGAGAGATACGCAAGTTCACTCGCTTCCGAAGGCATTATCACGTTGACAAGATAGGCGTAGCTGCGGATCTTCTGGATCTTGCTATAGAGCCTGTCCTCTAATTCTTCGATGTCCAGACCAGCTTCGCTAAAGGGATATGGCATGTTGGGGGCCCTTCGCCTGGCAGCATCAGCAAGGGCAGCGTGTGCTTTGAGCTCGGCAAGATGAGCCTCCGCATCACGAACTCTTTGGGCATCTGAGGTAACAAAGTAGGCAAGTAGTTCTGCCTCTATTGTGACCAGGTGATCGTTGAAGCTATTGCCGTGAAGAGCCGCGAGGGATTCCTCATAGGATTCGATACTCGCTAGAGTCTCATGGGTCGGTGCAAGATTTTCCACTCGCCCCAGTTCGCGGCTCAACGATTCGGAGATTTCTTTGTAGGCGGTGGCAACCAGTAAAAAGGTGTCGTCAAACGCCTGAAGGTGAACACGAAGATCACTAATCTGATCGGGGGCAAGGCACCCGCTCTCTTCGCAAGTGTCAATGCGTGTGTTCCATGTGTGGATAACCGAGGTTACGCGTTCCTTTGCAGATTCATGCCCGTAAAGGACATAGCGCGTGGCCGCCAGCTGTAAATCGTTGGCGGCGATAGACAGCCCGTTGACGAAATCAAGCTGCGAACCCGCATACTCCAGCTGCTCGGCCTGTTTGGCGCTAAAATTTACGGCCAGGTAGCTGGTCAGAGCCAGGGTGCCCGCGGCGAAAATGCCAGTGATAAAAGCTACCGCGAGACGTTGACGAAGCGTTAGGCGGCCAAGCAATGCCGGTAGCTTTTGGGTGTTTTCAGGCAATGACAAACTCATTCCACCGTTGGACCGTGAGGTCAAAGGTTGGCATCACGGTATTCCAGACCGCAATATTAGAAAACCGCTGGGCATAACTGCCCCCCCGTCGCTCTTCACCGGGTTGAACCGTGACACTCCCATCAGGCCCCCGCAATTCTGCAGCTGCTGCCCTGCCTTGGTACCAGTAGTCCCACTCGGTGGGGGACATGAGCGGCCGGGATCGTTCAGGGTTGCTGATGTAGTAGCCCTGTTTACTGATAAAGGCGCCAGGCCATCCGGATAACCACCAGTTCATGTACTGATACGCGGCCTCTTCCTGCTCCCCACGGGTTTCCCGGGAAAGACACATTACTCCCTGCCAGGCGCGATATCCTTCTTTTGGTGCAGCATACAGACAGGGTGTGCCGGTTGCGCGAACCATGGATACCCCGGGGGAAAACATACTCTGTACATCGACTTCCCCGCGGCTCATCAGTTTGGCTGAGTGGGGTACGGAGTTCCAGAATCCACGAAAATGCCCCTCAGCTTTGAAGCGCATGAGAATGTCAAAGAGCTGATTGACTTCGCCCCGAGTCATGTTGCCGATATCGCCAAAGTCCATGAGTCCACGAGCCCGGGCAGCGAGTGCCAGGTCGAAGAGACCAATGCTGGGTGCGTTGACGATGGCTACTCTCCCGGCGTGTTTGGGATCCAGTAACCATCCCCAGCTCTCGGTCTCGTAGGGCTGTCCCTCGGGCACGCGCTGGGGGTTGTAGCCGAGGGAGTCAGCGTTGTGCACATAGGGTAGATAACTCACTTCGCCGGTTGGTTGGCTTCCAAGGGATCCGTCCGGCTGCACGTACAGCAACCGGTGGGGAGCATCACCCGCCCCGATGGAATCCCCCGGGGACAAACGGCCGGTTTTACTCAGTGGGTTGATCTCACCCCAATAATCGATTCTGTCCGGATCAATGGACTGTATCGCGCGAGACTGCCATAACACCCGCATGCTGTTCGACCACTGCTCGTAGACATCAAACACTGAGGGATCCATGGATGCCCTGAACAGCACTTGAGCGCTCCCGCCGGGGCTGTACACCAGGTTAATGCCCAGTTCTTTCTCGGCACGCTGTCGAAGAGGTTCCTGCAGAGTGACATGGGTACCCAGCACCCGCACCGTGGGTTTCGCATCGCGGGCAGAGATGATCGCAGGGAAGCCCGTGCAACTTGTGGCCAATAGGGCGCAGGCTTGTTTGAGTACCTTTCTGCGTCCCGATTTGTAGGTTTTTATTGTTGTCACAATGGCACCTCTACACCGTCTAAGGGTGAGAATCTGGGTTTATTGTAGCCCTATGCATTTCTGAATGCGCCCCCTGGCGCCAGCAGGAATGTGAAAGTGGCTTCTTGAAGGTGGCCCGTTAAAGGTGGCATACAATGGCCTACCCCAATTTTCCCTGGGCCTACGCGGTTTCATGTACAGATTTGCCAAACCATCGCTCGACGACACACTTTGTATCCCTTCAGCAGGCGCTGGATTTTGGCTGCGGGTCCGGCGTGGTGGCGATCGCTGCGGCCATGGCCGGCGCAAGGGAGGTCATCGCCTGTGATATCGACCCGCTGGCGCTTCGGGCTACGCGCTATAACGCCACCCTCAATAGTGTGGACCTGACCCTGAGTGACAACTTTGCGGCGGTTAACGGGGAGATCGATGTGATCCTGGTCGCCGATGTGCTCTACGAAAAAGGTAATTTTCCCTGGCTGCAGCGCTTTGTGGAGCGCGCGGGAAGCGTACTTGTCGCAGACTCCCGCGTTCGCGATTTTTCTGTTCCTCCCTACCAGAAACTCTGTGAACAAGAGAGCTGCACCATCCCCGATATGGATGAGGCGGGAGAATTTAATCGGGTGTCGATTTACGCGGCGGCCCTATAAAACGCCGGGGGAAATCAGTGATCGCTGCGGATCAGGGTGTTGCTGAAGCAACCGGCTCGCTATCGGTTACAAAGTCCTCTAAAAACCAGGCAGAAAGCGCATGCCGTCCCTCGATGCCGGCCTTGCCATAGACCCTGGATGCCTGCTGGCGCACGGTCTTTTCCCGGGTTTCGCGCACCGCCGCTATCTCCTGCAGGCTAAGGCCCTTGAGGAGCAGCAGAGCGACCTGCTGTTCGCTCGGCGTAAGTCCCCAGTCCAGAAACTGACTTCTGATGGTTTGGGAGTAGGCGTGGCGCGCATCCCGGAGCTGCGTACTCAGGTTCGCGAGCTTTGCATCGCTCAGCGTCAGGCTGTGGTTGAGCTGCTGTGTGGCCTGCGTCCGTCGGCGGATTTCAAAGATAAGGTATACGCAGCCGATGGCAGAGAGCATGAGCAGGGTCCACTCCTGCACCAGATGTGCGAGCGGTAACTGCAAACCCATATCGGCGATAACGTCTACCAGCTTCAGGGCTACGATGGCCGCCAGCAAGGCCGCGATTAAAAGGTCTTTCATAAGATTCCGAAAATCAAGAGGTTGGGGTGCTTTCTGGGGGCGAATGGGACATATGTACCACGTATTATGCAGGGGTGTAGGGCACCTGTCAGTTGTTCGGGGGCGCCCTCGCGCCGATAATTACGTCATGTTAAGCACTCGACACACAACACAAGACCGGAGGCAAAAATCAATGGGGCGACGCGCAGCAGCCTTTCTACTGCTACTGGTTTTTCCGTTTTTGGCGCCTTTTTCTGCCCTTGGGGATGGCCTTGGAGATGCCCCTGGAGATGGCGAGGGCGCGACCCCGGGTCGTCCCGAGAGCCTCAGAGCGGCGCTGGACCTTGCCTTGAGCAACCCCGGTGCCGAATTTGATAGCGCCCTGGAGACGGTGTCGTCCATGGAGGGCGCCCGTCGCTGGTTGGGAGGGCTTCCCACCCTTTCCTTAACTCACCTTGAGTCTGATCGAAGCCTTGGAACGGACGAGACGGAGGTGAGTCTCAACTTTCCCGTCAAATCGCCCCTCCAGCGCGATAGCGATAACCAGCTTGAGAGCGTTGATCCGCGGCTGGACGCCGCTATGAACCGCTACCGGGCCTGGTATCTGTCGGGAACGTTGCGGGACCTCTATGCCCGGGTGCAAAAAGCGCAGGCAGTTTTACCGGCCGCAGAAACGGCCGCAAAGTTACTGGCCGACATGGAATCCCGGTTGCAGAAACAGTTGTCGGCAAGAAGCGCCGAACAATTTGATGTGATTGCCATTCAGCAGCAGCGCCTGAACGCCGAGGGCAGGCTGGCCGCGCTGAGAGCAGATATCGCGGGCGCCAGCCGTCAGTTTGCGTCGCTCACGGCGGGCTCGACCATGCCCGATGTGTCCGGTGATTCGGCTGCGCTTCCCCGGGCACTGCTTTACGACAACCACCCCCTTCTTGAGTCCCTGAGCCTGAATCGGGATCAACAGCTGGCGGCCCTCCGTGCGACCTCTGCAAATGCGACACCCTGGAACGTGGCGCTGGTGGGTCGGGAGCTGACCATCCCCAGTTTTACCGAGCAGCAGATTGGGGTAGCCATTGATATCCCCTTCAGCTTTGGCGAGTCCGCCAGTGCGAGCACCCGCAGTAGTGAGCGTGCCCTGCAGCGGACTTTTCAGATGCAGCGTGAC
>NZ_CBFHZO010000085.1:0-4622 GCF_965660375.1 Congregibacter sp.
CCGCAAGGGCTACCTGCATGCCAATAAACAGCACCAGCGCGATGGCCGTTGCCCAGTGGGGCCTAACTTTTGTGGATGTGAGTCTCAGCACGCAGCGGATAGTACTATAAGTCTGCAGGAACAAAAACGGTGCTTTTGCTCAAGGAGTTTGGAATGCGCTCAGTGGTGTTATTCGCTGTGATTTTTGGCGCGACGATGCTTGGCGCCTGTTCAACAGTCGACTTTGAGCAGCCCAAAGAGGCGAGCTATGCAAACCTGGATACCAGCGACACACGTTTGGGCAGAGCACTGGGGACCCTGAGGGAGGCTCGTCACCCCGAGTCAGGGTTTTCTCCCTTACTGCGGAGTGTCGATGCGCTATCCGCACGACTGCTGCTCATCGGTCTTGCCGAGGAAACCCTAGATGTCCAGTACTATCTGGTAGGGAATGACCCCATTGGTGCGGTGTTTTTTGAGGCGCTCCTCAAAGCGGCAGATCGCGGTGTTCGGGTGCGCCTGCTTATTGACGATATTGGCACTCGCAATATTGAGCATCAGCTGGCGCCGCTCAATAGTCATCCCAGGCTCGAGCTCCGGTTATTTAACCCCTTCGCCAACCGCAATGTCCGGGGGCTGGACGCCTGGGATCTGCACCGCCTGTCGAGACGCATGCACAACAAAACACTCATCGCTGATCAGGAGCTGCTGATCCTGGGGGGCAGGAACATGGCGACGGAATATTTTGCGGCGAACCCTGCCTATAATTTCGGTGATGTGGATACGGCGGCGGTGGGTACCGTAGCGAGAGACGCGTCGGCAATGTTTGACCGCTACTGGAACGATCGCTATAGCATTCCCTTCGACCAACTCGCAGCTTCCGACACTGAGCGGCTTAGCCTTGAGGCTTTGCGTTCAGCCCTCAAGGAAACGTCTCAAGAGCTCGCAGGTTCTCCCTACGCCATGTTGGTTGAAGATCGCGCCGTGGCTCTGTCGGAGCTCCACGCCGATGAGTATTTTTGGTCGCCTTACCAGTTGGTGTATGACAATCCGCAAAAGGCGCTGTCGAGGGATTCTTTGCCAGAGGAAAAACTGAGCTACTCCCTGGGGCAGGTAGCGGGAAATGCGACCCAGGAGCTCTTTGTGCTGTCTCCTTATTTTGTGCCCCGCAAGGCGGGTATTGAATGGCTGTCGGAGATTGCCCGGCGGGGCGTACAGATAGATGTTTTAACCAACGGCCTCGCTGCTAACGACCACATTGTGGTCCATGGGGGCTATGCGCCCGCCCGTAAACCGCTTCTTCGCAAGGGAGTAAGGTTCTTTGAGCTCCGGGGCGATATTGTGATGGAGGGCACTAAAGCATCCGACACGGAGGGGGCCGAAAGCAAGCTGCATGGCAAAGTGTTTGTAGTAGACCGGCGCTATTTGTTTATCGGCTCCTTTAACTGGGATCCCCGTTCAGCAAACCTCAATACTGAGATGGGTGTATTGATTGATAGCGAGGAGTTCGCCGGTGCATTTGCCGAAGGTATGTACGCGGCGCTGGATCAAAACACCTATGAGGTGTTTTTGGAGGAGGGAGCCCTGCGTTGGCGCGCCCAGGAGGCGGGCGGCGTTGTTGAAGTGCTCCACAAAGAGCCAGAGGTGAGTTGGTGGACGCGCCTTTTGGCGAACCTGTCGCGCTTACTGCCGATTCGCGGGCAGCTTTAGTCAACACACCATACTAGGATCCCTGCGCCGCGCTTGTCTGGAGTCGTGCAGCCAGCTCCTCCATATCCGACTCTTCAATATTGGCAAAGGCAAAGCGTAGAAAACGCTCCTGCCCCGGCCCGAAGAAACTTCCCGGTAAACACAGGATGTTCTGTTCATCGGCAAGGCGCCGGGCGACTTCCCGAGCGCTTTGTAACTCGAAGGGGTGGCGGATGTAGGCAAAATAGCCGCCGGCAGAAATCAGTTCATAGCCCAGGTCGTTGTCACGAAACACACGCTTCATGGCGTTTTCTCGTCCGGCCAGCAAAGCCCGTTTCTCCGCCACCCAGGGCCAGGAGTGCTTGAGGCCAAAGAGTGCCGCATCCTGGGAAATGCGCGGTGTGCAAATCTGCACCGTATCCATCACCTTGGCCACGGCATCAATGACCCGGGCGCTGGCTGATACTGCACCGATACGATAGCCCGTGAGACTGAAAGTTTTAGAAAAGCTGTAAAGCTGGATCAGCGTCTCATCCCAATGGCTCTCCTGGATAAGATCGTGTGGCGGACCCTGCTCATCGGTGAGAAAGTCGCGATAGGTTTCATCCAGAATAAGGGCGATGCCGCGCTGAGCAGCAAGATCCCGGAATTCACTGATCACCGCCGGCGGGTAAACAGCTCCGGTGGGGTTACTGGGAGAGACCAGCACGATTGCCTTTGTTTCGTCGGTGATCAAGGCTGCGGCTTCTTTTGGATCCGGCACGCCGGCGCGATCGTGACGGAAGGGTAGGTGGATGGGCTCAATACCGAGCATCTCCAACCACATCTGATGATTAAAGTAGTAAGGGACGGGGAGCATGACAGCGTCCCCCGCCCGCGCCAGAGCCTGAATGGCAAGGCAAAACGCCTGATTACAGCCGGCGGTGATAAGAACGTTTTCGGCGGCGACGTAACCCTGATATCGCTGACTGACGTGGCTCGCAAGGGTCTCCCGCAACTCCGCTAAGCCCTTGATTCCCGTGTATTGCGCGGTCTCGAACAGGGCTGCGCGCTCAGCCACATGATCGGTTATCTCTTTTGCTGGAGGATAGCTCGGTACTCCCTGCGCCAGATCGAGAAGCGGTTTGTCCGCGGGAAACTCCCGACCTTCGATCCACGAGTGGGCTTCGGCGATGGGGGGATCGATGGCGTTGAGTACATCGGGATTGAGGGCGAGTTTCATAGAATCCTGGCCGAGCCGGTGAGAGAAAGCATGCAAGCTTAGGTCCTTTTTTGCGGTAGAGGAAGAAAATTAGCAAGTCAATGCTGCCGCCGGGGAGGAGCCGGTCATTGGCGTTTTTAGGTACACTGATATTTGTCGCAGGGCCAAGTCGCCGACAATAAGGCTGAGCGCCGAGACGCCATGTCCGACGCAGCCGTCAAAAGAGTGCCGAACCAGCACCGCCCCAAGGAGGCTTTACAGTGAAAACCTTACATCACCTGCGGGTTGTGGGAATCGCGTCTTTTATCAGCATCAGTATGAGTCTTGGTGCTGCTGCCGCTCCCGAGATTCGTCTTGTGCTGCAGATCACGGTAGACCAGCTGCGCGGCGATCTTCCTCTGCGTCATATGGAGCAGTTTGGCGATGGTGGATTTCGCTATCTTAAAGATCACGGCGTTTGGTACACGGACGCCAACTATCGACACGCCAACACCGAGACCATCGTCGGTCATAGTTCCCTGGCTACCGGCACAATACCAGCCGTGCACGGCATGGTGGGCAACGTCTGGCTGGACCGGGATTCTGGTGCGCTCGTTTACAACGTCGAAGACTCCCAGTATGGACTTCTCAGCGCCGCTGCGGATGTGGATAAGTCCAGCGAGATTGACCCCACGCAGCGGGTAGCTAACAGCGATGGACGATCACCCCGTGCGCTCATGTCATCCACATTTTCGGATCAACTCGCCATTCGTTATCCGGGGCAAAGCAAGATTTTTGCGGTTTCGGTAAAAGACCGCGGTGCGATTCCCCTCGCTGGCCAGAGCGGTAAGGCCTTCTGGTTCTCCAAAGCCGCCGGCGAGTTTGTCACCTCAAACTATTATTACGATGCCTATCCTCAATGGGTGTCGGACTGGAATCGCTCAGGCAAGCTTGACCGCTTTGCCGACAGCGACTGGTCCTTGCATAGCAAGCCGGCGAGCTACCAGCGCATCGACCAGGATGACAACGCCTGGGAGACGGACCTGGCGGGCTTTGGTCGCAGTTTTCCCCACCCCTGGGGCGCCCGTGATGGCAAGTACTTCACGACCTTATTGACCATCAGTCCAGCGGGGGACGAGCTCACCCTGGATTTTGCTACGACGCTTTTGGACGCCGAGGCCTTGGGGCAGGACAGCGTTCCGGATTATCTGTCGGTGAGTTTTTCATCCACGGATTATGTTGGCCATGTCTTTGGCGCATCGAGCCTGGAGATGGAGGACAATCTCCTTCGACTGGACCAAACGCTGGCTAAACTGTTCAGTCATGTTGATGACGTTGTGGGGCTTGAGCACACGCTCATCGTATTATCAGCCGATCATGGGGGGCCTGAGGCACCGGGCTATCTTCAGTCCCTGGGTCAGCCCGCCAAATACGTGGATGACCAGGTGGTTTCCATTGATGATTTGAATGCGGAACTCAAAAGCCGGCTGTCGGTAAAAGAAGACCTTGTCGCCACCTATTTCCATCCCTATGTGTATCTGGATCGTGAGCAGGTGGCAGCGGCGGGTATGGAACTCGCCGATACCCAAAGGGCGCTTGCAGAGGTGTTGTTGTTGCGCAGTGATGTTGCCTACGCCTTTGGCGCTGCTGATATCAGCGGGGGCGTGCATCCCGGGGGAGAGGTCGCTGAATTTGTGAGCGCGAATCATCAGGCCAGGCGCTCGGGAGACGTTTATCTGGTGTTTAAGGCCGGTTCGTTTATTAATGACTTTGATGG
>NZ_CBFHZO010000086.1:0-45515 GCF_965660375.1 Congregibacter sp.
CCGCTGCGGTCCATAAGCTGGCAGACAAAACCCTCGGGGAACTGTATCTCCATATCCAGCACCCAGGCATTTATGCCCGTAAGGTCTGGACATTTCACGGCATCTTTAGCAGTCATGACCACCGGCAAATCGCCAAGAGCCGCAAAATCTTTTTCTTCAAACGCCCGATGGTCGATAAACGGGTGTTCCCTGGGCTCCAATCCCAGAGATCGGAGGGTTTCAAAAAAGCGCTGCGGCCGGGCGATGGCGGCCACGGCATGCACGGCAGGACCAAAGCCGGGATTCTGGAGCTCACGCACAGCGCCATCGGACACACGGCGAAAGTGCTTTGGGCGGTAAGTTGTACCCGAGTGAGGATCCTGACCGCCGCGAAGAAGAAAAAAATCCACCGTGGCCAGGCGCCGTCGTGGCTCGCGGAGGGGCCCTACCGGGAGCAGATGCCCGTTTCCAAAACCGCTTTCGGCATCACTGGTGACCACCTCTACATCACGCTGCAGCGCATAATGCTGCAGGCCATCGTCAGAAATAATCACGTCCACATCCTCCGTTGCAGCGCGATGTGCGGCCGCAACGCGGTCGCGACCTACGGTCACGCTGGCACCGGTGCTCCCGGCAATCAGTAGCGCCTCGTCCCCCACGAGACGGTAATCGGCATCTGCGGTGACAGGGATAACGCCCTGTCCCGAGCCGCCATAACCCCGACTGATAACGCCCACGCGAAGCCCCTGGTTGTGGAGTGCCTGGGTAATGCCGATCACCACTGGCGTTTTGCCGGTACCCCCGGCTGAAATATTGCCGACTACAATCACGGGTGTTCCCGGATGGTTACTAAAGAACCAGCCTTTACGAAATGCCATACGACGAAGGGCCGTAAGCGCCGCGAACAGCCATTCCAGAGGTAGTAGCAATAGCAGAAGCCGGGGCGGCTGATACCAGGCGCGCTCCAGCGCCAGTGCGAGTCGATCTAACACCTCGGTCAGGGAGCCTGCGTGGGTTGAACCGACGCAATGCTCAGCCGGCTGAATCCCATCTGCCCCGCCGCATCCATGGCTTTGACCACCGACTCGTGGGCTGCCTGAGCATCGGCCGAAATCACCAGCGGCAGCGTCGTATCGCCCTCGGACACCTTGTACACCGCAGCCTGAAGTGTGCGCATACTGGTATCCACCAGCGCGTTACCGTTCACCCGGTAGTTACCCTGCTCGTCGATAAGAATTTCCACCTGCTGCTCCACTTCATCGCGCACAAGACCGGTGGCTTCCGGCAGATCCACGGATAGCTGTGTTTCCCGGGTAAAGGTCGTGGACACCATAAAAAAGATCAGCAGCAGAAACACCACATCAATGAGAGGTGTCAGATTGACGTTAAGCTCTTCACGGCTTTGACGGCGAAACTTCACGCCTGCTCCCGCCCCTCTCTTTGTCCCTCTCCCCGCCCCTCTTCCCGGGCGTGAAGGGCATCAACGAGCTTGATCGTCTGCTGCTCTAACTCCACCACAATGCCGTCGATGCGACCACTGAAATAGCGGTGCATTACCAGTGCCGGAATCGCCACACAGAGCCCCCCGGCGGTCGTGATCAGGGCCTCGGAGATGCCCCCGGCGAGAGCACTTGCATTGCCAGTACCCTGGGACATGATTTCCGCGAATACGCGAATCATCCCCACGACGGTACCCAACAAACCCAGCAGGGGCGCAATGGCTGCGATGGTTCCCAAAGTATTGAGATACCTTTCAAGATCGTGCACCACGTGCCCCGCGGCCTCCTCAATACTTTCCTTCATAACATCGCGCCCGTGATGGGCATTGGCAAGTCCCGCTGCCAGAATCCTCCCCAGCGGCGAAGAATCCCTGAGATTACGGAGTTTTGCCGTGTCCAGCTCCCCGGCCTTAAGCTGCTTCCAAACATTGGCGAGCAAATGCGGCGGCGCGATGCGACGACGATTCAGCACATAGGTTCGTTCAATGCAGATAGCAATGGCGACGACCGAGCAGGCGATGATGATGATCATCAGCAGGCCACCGGCGGTGATGAGTTCCAGCACTGTGAGGCTCCTCTTGTGACGGGCTGATTATAACCGCGGATGGCCCCTCAGGGAGGAAGACAATCGCGGTCAAAATCACCCCGGCGCCAAAAAGGTGCCCAGCGATGGCGGAAGGCGCGACATTTCATGCGCCCGTCGGGGAACACGCTCATGGAGATTGCACCACGAGATGCGGTGTTAAGCAGCGGAATACCCGACGCCGCAGCGCTATCCCCTACCCGGGGCGCGGGGTGACCAAAGCGATTGCCATGTCCGGCAGTGACTATCAGCGCTTCGGGCGCCAGCGAGCGTAACCAGAGTCGACTGTTGGAGCTCGCGGAGCCGTGATGGCCCGCCAACAGCACATCCGCAGTCAGATCCTTTCCCCAATAGCGCAGAATCTCACGCTCTCGCCCCGCGTCGATGTCACCCGGCAGCAGAACATTGCGGCCATAAACAGAGATCAACAGAACGCAGGAGCCGTTGTTGTCGCTATCACCGGCGAGATGCCGGGAGAGGTACCGCAAAGTCACACCGCGAGAAAAGCGCCATGTTGCTCCCAGCCGACAGGCTCGGGCGCCTGCCGATGACACAGCCCTGTGTATGACGTCCGGCGGACTTCTTTGGATAATCACCGTCTCACCGGCATCATGATCGCGATCAGCATGACTGATGATCAGCGCCTCCAGGGTCTGGATGCCCATGCTTTGCAGCGCTGGCACTACGGTCCGAGAGGCAACCGCGGGCCCTGCCACCGGCCCACCGCCGGTATCGTATAGCAAGGCTTTGCCCTCATGACGCAACAAAACCGCGGTGCCCTGCCCCACATCAAAAAATAACAGCTCCACGGCATCGTTGCTGTTTGACGCCGGAATACTCAGGGGCATGAGGAGCAAGCCTACGACGGAAACCCGCCCCTGGAATCTCGGCAGCGCCACCACAAGCACCCCCAGCAGGGCCAGGAGCAGGGCCGTGACGCCCGGACTCACCCGCAGGACGCTCCAGCGGCTGATTATTGGCTCCCAGTAAGCGAGCGCAGACCACAGGCTGGAAAGACAAAAAGCGGCACAATCGAGAAGCGTCGTAGCCAATGACAGCCAAAGCGGCTCAAGCGCCACCGCGCAAAGGAGCAAGGGGACCACTAAAAAGGTAATGAGCGGCACCGCCAGCAGGTTCACCACCGCACCGATGCTGCCGGCTTCCTGAAACCAGAACAGCCCCAGGGGTAGCATCGCCATCAACATGTATCCTTGGGCGCTCCATAAACTGCGCAGCCATCCACTATTACTCCGCCAGCTGCTGAACCAGAGCAATAGTCCCACCGCTCCTATGGTTAGCCAGAAGCTGGCGGTGAGAAGCGTCGAAGGATTCAGAAGCTGCAGCGTTATCGCAGCCATGGGAAGCACCCCCGCGGCTTTGACGCTGCGTCCCAGCAAGCGGGGGATCATGAGTAGACTCAGCATGAGCAGGGCCCGTTGGGCCGGCAGCGCCAGCCCCGACAGCAATGCATACCCGCCGGCGAAGAACACCGCGCAGGACGGCGCCAGCGCCAGTGTGAAACTTTGAGGGGCCCTGAGGGCGGCAGCAGCGCGTCCCAGAGCGGCCCCGACATACCACCCCGGTATCGCCAGCATGCTGATATGGAGGCCCGAGATCACCATCAAATGCGTGAGGCCAAAGACCCGCAGGCGAGTCCAGGTCTCAGGAGTCATAAATCGACGATCACCCACCGCCAGCGCCGCGAGTAAGGCCCCTGCACTCTCGGGCACCCGGTCTCGCAGAGACGACGAAATAGCACTCCTTAGCCTGTGAATCCTCGCATTAATGCTTAGCGTGCCGTCCAGAGCCGCGCTCACCGAATGTAAGGTTCTTAGCGAACCCACGGCGTGAATATCGGAAACGACATAGGCCTTTTCGCCCGTTCTGGACCCCGGATTCACGGTGCCCCAGGGGTGACGAAGACGCGCCTCAAACTTCAGCTGTGCCCCCGGCGCAAGGTCCGCAGGCTCCCGGCGCAGGATCCTCGAAGCGCCCGCCCTCGCCAGCCGTTGATCTCTGGCCCGCAAGCTGTCGGCATCGAGATACAAACGGATACGCTCGGGCCCCGCACAGCGCTGGGGCTCCATATGCGCCACCCGAAGGTTAAAGCGGTAGACATCGCGTGGGCCGGACAAATGCTGCACCAAGCCGTCCACCGTCCCTTTGACGGTCACCAGCTCACGCTGACAGAGCGGTGACAGCTGTCGAGTCTGCCATTTAAGTGATGTGTAGAGCACAAGGACCAACACTGACAGTGTTAGCACCGAGAGCAAAACCGCGCAACGAACCCATTGCAGCTGCGAAGAACCACCCTCGGCGTCCTTGACGTCTCTCACCCGCAACCGCACCAGGGCCAGAACCAGAGCCAAGGTAATACCAGTTGCAGCAAAGACTGTAAGCGGGAGTGTCGGGAGCGCGGGAATTTGCAGGGCCACAAGCCCGGTCGCCAGGAACAAAAGCATCAGGGGGTACGGTGCTACCATCGCTGCGCTTCCGGCGGCATAATAAAGCCCACAATTTATGAATTTTCCGCTACCTGGCCGATGTTCTAGTGAAGCACGACACCCCCTCCCAACGAACAGCATTTCCGGTCAGCTGACCATGCCGCGGAATACGCTTAAATCACTGATGCCCTCCCCTGCACGGCTGCGGAAAAACGGCACGCTGGACATTCTTGGCGAGTGGGTTTATGCCAGCAATTTATGGCACCTCAACCGCTATTCCGCATCCATGGCATTTTTTGTCGGCCTGTTCCTGGCCTTCATACCCATTCCCGGACAAATGATATTGGCAGCGCTTGGCGCCATCTTGCTTCGCTGCAACCTGCCTATCTCCGTGGGGCTCGTCTGGATCACCAACCCCCTGACCGTACCCGCCATTTTTTATTTGGCTTACCAGGTAGGCGCGTTGATCATCGATGTGCCCATTAAGGAAGTGGAGTTTGTGCTGAGCATTCAATGGATTAATGAGGAGCTACAGCGCGTTTGGCGGCCCCTGGTGGTCGGCTGCCTCCTCTGTGGGCTGTTTTTTGGCAGTCTCGGCTACTTTATTGTGAACGTGCTGTGGCGTCTGCGGGTCGCCAGGCAGTGGAAGAAACGCAAAAAAATCCGCGCTCAGAGATCCTGATGGAGCACCCTCGCCGGCTGGAGACGTGCCGCACGAAGCGCCGGGTATAAGGCCGCCAGGACGCACATCACAACCGCGACCGCGGCAATAAGTAGTACGTCTGACCCTCGTAAATCCACCGGGATGAAGGACACCGGATAGACGTCAGTGCTTAAAAACTGGAACTGCAATCCCTGCTCCAAGACTGCAACAATTGTCGGTAGCGCTACGCATATTGCCATGCCGAGGGCGCAGCCCAGCGACGAACCTATAAAGCCAATAAGCAAGCCCTGAGTGATGAAGATGGCTGCCATATTCGCAGGCGTGGCCCCCAGAGTGCGCATGATCGCGATAGCGCCCCGCTGATCGATCACGATCAACACCAGGGCAGACACCACGTTAAACGCAGCGACTCCGATGATGGACGTCAGCAACAGAACCACCAGATCCCGGGACAGCTGTATCGCCGCGTAGAGATTACCGTGGGTCATGCGCCACGTGGTGGCGTAGCTGCCCGGCGAGAGTTCCCGGCGCAGCTGCGGCAACAGTAGATCCACAGCAAAGGGGTCCGTGTAGCGAAGCTGCAGGCCGCTGATGCCACCATCGAGGCCCGCCAACGTTGAGGCCTGTGTGAGCGACATCAGCGCCAGGGTTTCATCCAGCTCAGTACCGGTATCGACCACGGCGGCTACGGCCAGCCGCTTTGTCGCAATGACATTGCGCCGGTCCCTGCTGCGCGGCGGCACAATAATCGTAATGCTCTCTCCCGCCTCCACGGCCAGACGCTTGGCCACCGAATCGCCGAGCACCACCCCGGACAGATCCTGAAGCCCCTCGACCGCAAGAACCCCAGGTGTCCCTGCCGGGAGGCTCTCCAGTCCCAAACCGGATATCGCCGTCACGTCGCGACCGCGGATCGCCATGCCATCAAAGCTCACAAAGGGGGACACGGTCTGCACAGAGGGAAGCGTTTCGAAGCGCTTTGCAAGCTCCGACCCGGCTTCGCCGTCAGGGGGTGTATGTACGGTCACATGGGGCACGAGGGCCAGTATCCGTTCGCGCATTTCACGCTCAAAGCCATTCATCACAGACAGCACCGTAAGCAGCAGAGCGGTGCCCAACACGAGCCCGGTCATGGATACGCCCGCCATAAAAACCGAGAGATGCCCGCGACCGAAGGCAAGGGTGTAGCGCAGCGCAATGCGCAGGGTCTCCCAAAAGGTCACGGGGCAGCTTCCAGACGTCCGTCGGTGAGACACAGCACGCGCTCCATACGCCCGGCCACCGCTAGGTCATGGGTAACCACCACAAAAGCACTGTGTTTCGCCCGAAGCTTGTCGATGAGTCCGAGCACCTGCTCAGCGGCCTCCGGGTCGAGGTTCCCCGTGGGCTCGTCCATCAACACACAGCGGGGGTTGTTAATCAGGCTCCGGGCGATAGCGACACGCTGACGCTCGCCGCCGGAAAGCTGCCCCGGACGATGCGCGCTGCGGTTAACCAAACCGACTTCGTCCAGCATAGCGGCGGCTGCAGCCTCCGCAGCCCTGCGAGGGACTCCGGCGATAAGCTGGGGCATGGCCACGTTTTCCAGTGCTGAGAACTCCGGCAGCAAGTGATGAAACTGGTAAACAAAGCCCAGATGGCGATTACGCCATCCCGCTAACTGCGCCTCAGACAGAGTGGAGAGCACGGTGCCCGCGAGGGCGACTTCTCCTTCGCTAACATGATCAAGGCCGCCAAGGAGATTTAACAATGTGGATTTACCCGAACCGGAAGCACCGATGATCGCCACCTTTTCACCATCGGTCAGCGAAAACTCCACGCCGCGCAACACCGTGACGCGGGAACGTCCGTCTTCGTAGCTCTTGTGCACGTCCCGACAGGACAATGCCAGGACGTCAGACGAGGCAAAAGAGTCACTCATAGCGTAAAACCTCTGCAGGGGCAACGCGGCTGGCGCGCCAGGCGGGATAGATCACAGCAAGCACACTGAGCATCGCCGCCGCCACGCTCACTGTCACAACATCCGTCCACAGCAGGCGGGACGGCAAACGGGAGATAAAATAAACCGACGGATCGAAGATTCTCGCGCCCAACAGGCTCTCAAAGAAATCCACGACGTCCGCCACATAAACGGACAGTAAAACGCCGGCTCCAGCGCCGGCCACTACACCCAAAAGCGCCAGGGCAAGGCCCTGCGTCAAAAAAATCCGAGATATAGCGCCGGGGGTGGCGCCCATGGTGCGCAAAACTGCTATGTCCCGGCGTTTTTCTGTCACCGCCATGACCAGCGTTGATACTACGTTGAACGCCGCCACAAGCACCACGCCCAGTAACAGAATGCTCACCGTGAGCTTTTCCATACGGATAGCGCGAAACAGCGAGCCCTGGGTCTCGCTCCAGGGCCGATAAACACCCCGGCCCTCCAGCAAGGATTCCAACGAGGCGCCTAGTCCCGGCGCGTTCATCAGATCGGTCGTGCGCAGCTGCAGCCCCCGGATGCCACCGTTTTTCAGGAGGCGATTTGCGGTAGCCAGGGAGACGTAGGCCAGCAGACTGTCCTGCTGGGCGCCAACCTCAAAAAGCCCCACCACCGTGAGCAGGCGGGATCGCGGAAACAGTCCAAGGGGGGTAACGCTCACCTGGGGCAACACAATGCGTATTTCATCACCCGGCACCACACCCAGCATACGCGCCAGAGTGCTGCCGAGAATCACCGTAAAGTCCGCTGCGAGGTCATCAAGACCTCCCACTGGTAGGAATTGGTCAAGCTCGGTCAGCGCCGACTGTTTTGCGATATCGATACCTGTGAGTGAAGCTCCCTGCTGTCGATAGGGGCCGGAGAAAAGCACGGTTTCGCGCACAAAAGGTGCCACGGCAAGTATCTCGGGGTGAGCGAGCAGATCAGAGGATAGTGACTCCGTTTCCGCGGTGGCTTCCGCCGTTTTCTGTGGACCCGTCCCCGGAGTCTGTTCCACGTAAGCGTGGGGAACCAATGCCAGAATGCGCCCTCGCAGCTCCCCCGCAAAGCCATTCATGACTGAAAGAACAGTAATGAGACTGGCAACACCGAGCATCATGCCCAGCATGGACGCCATAGACACCAGGGTCGTAAACCGTGAACGCTGACGGCTAAAGCCGTAACGAAGCCCCAAAAAACGTGCGTAGGAGGCCATCGGTCAACGCTTCAGCTGTTACTTGCTGGCGTCGTAAAAGCGGGCATCCGAAGCGTCGCTACTGCCGCCGCTCTCCCCCTCCTCCTTGCACAGACTCGGATCATCACCACAGATTTCACAGCGACCTTCTATACCTACGGCAGAGAGTCCTCCGCAGGATCCCTTCAGAGATCCACGCCCGGCCATGGCCCCGATGGCCATGCCAGCCATAATCAAGCCCATAATCAGGAATGCGAGTACAAAAACCATAAAAACTCCAGCGTGGCCTTATCGATACGCCCGGGGGCAGAGGTCCTACAGTTTAGCAGTGTCAGCCTGGGAACTCTGCCGGTAAGCATCAAATGCCTCCGTATAGTGTACCTCAAGGCCCGCATCGCCCCGAGAGACAAAATGTGCGGCGATCCCCTCGCGCTCTGCGAGCTCAAGCGCAGAATCCAGCCCGAGGACCAGTAAGGCCGTGGCCAGCGCATCAGCGATCATGCACTGACGGTCAATAACGGTGACAGAAACCAGCTCATGGGCCACGGGATATCCGCTGCGAGGATCCACCAGATGCGAGTAGCGCTGGCCCTGGTACTCAAAATAGTTGCGGTAATCCCCGGAGGTCGCCACCGCAGCATCGCCCGCAGCAATCGCTTCAATAAAACGGGCCTGGGACGGATCCGGAGACTCTACCGCAAGCCGCCACAGGCCTCCTTCGGGACGGACCCCAGACGCGCGAAGCTCTCCCCCAATCTCTACCAGACTGTTGGTAATACCCTGCTCTGCGAGAAGCTCGGACAACTGGTCCACTGCGTAGCCTTTGGCGATCGAGGACAAGTCGATTCTCATGCCCGCGGGTCGACTCAATGTCGCGCTGTCTGCTTTCCAGAACAAACGTTCAGCGCCGACACGGGCCATGGCGTCGGCAATATCCGAGTCTGACGGTGGTGTGGGTTCGCGGGTACGTGCGCCAAAGCCCCACAACTCCACTAACGGTCCAACGGTAATGTCGTAGGCACCATCGGTAACAGCGCCGATGGATAATGCGGCGTCCAGTACCGTGGCAAAGCGTGGGGACAGGGTCCGGGTTACGTCACCGGGCTCGGCGTTGAGCAGGGATATCTCAGCGTCTGGTATGTAGGTCGACAGCGCCTGATTGATGGCCTGCAGCTCGGCATCTATCAGGGAACGCAACTCCTCGCCGCTGGGCTGCCTGCCACTCTTCTCCGGCAGTTGAAAAATAACCGACCACGTTGTCCCCATGGTGGCACCGTTGAGCACAACGCGCTGCCCCCCCCGGTCACAGGATGAGAGCAACAGCGCTGTCGCGAGGACGGCAGCAAGCAAGCGGAGGCGTAAGAGCATAGCGCGGGCCAGCGGGACCCCATGAGGCCCCGGGAGACTACCTAGCCGCCGAAATCATCCAGCATGATGTTTTCCGGCTCGACACCGAGGTCCGTCAACATCTTGATGACCGCCGCGTTCATCATCGGGGGACCGCACATGTAGTATTCGCAGTCTTCCGGTGCGGGGTGGTCCTTGAGATATTCTTCATACAGCACGTTGTGGATAAAGCCTGTGAGTCCGTCCCAATCGTCTTCGGGCTGGGGATCTGACAGGGCGACGTGCCAGTCAAAGTTCTCGTTCTCCTCGGCCAGCTGGTCATAGTCTTCCACGTAGAACATTTCACGCAGAGAGCGAGCCCCGTACCAGAAGGAAATTTTGCGCTTGCTGCCAAGACGCTTCAGCTGATCGAAGATGTGCGAACGCATGGGTGCCATGCCGGCACCACCACCGATAAACACCATCTCCGCATCGGTGTCTTTGGCAAAAAACTCGCCGAAGGGACCATACACCGTGACCTTGTCGCCGGGCTTCAAGCCAAACACCCAGGAAGACATCTGTCCGGCCGGGATGCCTTCGCTCCCCGGAGGGGGCGTAGCGATACGAATATTGAACTTAACGACCCCCTTCTCTTCGGGGTAGTTCGCCATGGAGTAGGCGCGGATTACGGTATCGTCTACCTTGGAGGACATCTTGAAGAACCCAAAGCGCTCCCAGTCCCCCCGGTATTCTTCGTCCACATCAAAATCGCTGTAGTTGACCAGATGAGGTGGGCATTCCAACTGCACATAGCCACCAGCGCGAAAATCCACGCTTTCTCCCTCGGGAAGACGCAGGGTTAGCTCTTTAATGAACGTGGCAACATTGGGATTGCTCTCGACGGTGCATTCCCATTGTTTGACCCCGAAGACCTCTTCCGGGACCTCGATCTTCATATCCTGCTTTACCGCGGTTTGGCAGGACAGGCGCCAGCCATCCGCCGCGTCACGACGGGTGAAGTGGGATTCTTCCGTCGGTAGCATGGATCCACCGCCCTCGTTGACGATGCATTTGCACTGCGCGCAGGTGCCGCCGCCGCCACAGGCCGAGGCCAGAAATACGTTGGCGTCTGACAAGGTCTGGAGCAGCTTTCCACCGGCAGGCACCGTAATGTTGCGTTCACCATTTATCTCGATGGTGACGTCACCACTACTTACCAACAGCGTTCGGGCGTAAAGAATGATAGCTACCAGCGCGAGAATCATCGCGGTAAACATGCCAACGCCGTATACGATTGTCATATCCATGTGTAAATAAACCTCAGAGATCAATGCCGCCCAGGGCCATAAAGCCGAGGGACATCAGTCCTACAGTGATAAAGGTAATGCCAAGCCCCTGCAAGCCGTCGGGGACATCGCTGTACTTTAGCTTTTCCCGAATACCCGCGAGAGCCACAATAGCCAGCGCCCAGCCGACGCCGGCACCTGCCCCAAAGACCACGCTCTCGCCGAAGGTGTAGTCGCGCTCCACCATCAAAAGCGAGGCACCGAGAATGGCGCAGTTCACCGTAATCAGGGGCAGGAACACGCCCAGGGCGTTGTACAGCGCCGGCACATACTTATCCAGGAACATCTCCAGAATCTGCACCAGGGCTGCGATGACGCCAATGTAGGAAAGTAGTCCCAGGAAGCTAAGATCCACCTCCGGTAAACCCGCCCATGCCAGTGCCCCGTCGGCCAGCAGGTAGTTATAAATCAGGTTATTCACCGGTACGGTAATGGTCAGCACCACCACGACGGCAACGCCCAGTCCGATGGCAGCGCTGACTTTCTTGGACACCGCCAGGAAGGTGCACATACCGAGAAAGACCGACAGCGCCATGTTCTCAATGAAAATCGCCCGTACGAACAGGCCCAGGTAATACTCCATCAGACGCTCTCCTCCGCTACCGTGTGTTTCGCCATGCGGAAGTCAGGCTCTTCGACCTGCTTGCTATCCGCGGAGCGGAGAATCCAGATAAACAGACCGATGAGGAAAAACGCACTGGGAGGCAGCAGGAGCAAACCGTTGGGGTTGTACCAGCCTCCTTCGGTCACCAGCGGCAGGATCTCAAAACCGAACAGCTTGCCCGCGCCAAAGAGTTCCCGGATCACTGCGACAAAAATCAGCACCACCGAGTAACCCAGGCCATTGCCTACGCCGTCCATAAAACTGGCCACCGGCGGGTTCTTCATCGCGAAGGCCTCCGCGCGTCCCATCACAATGCAGTTGGTAATAATCAATCCCACGAACACCGAGAGCTGCTTGCTGATGTCATAGGCCACCGCCTTGAGCACCTCGTCCACAAGGATCACCAGAGAAGCAATGATGGTCATCTGCACAATGATGCGGATACTGCCCGGGATGTGATGCCGGATAGAGGAAATAAACAGGTTGGAGAACGCGGTCACCAGGGTCAGGGCAATGCACATGACCAAGGTGACCTTAAGCGACGATGTGACGGCCAGCGCCGAGCAGATACCGAGTATCTGCAGGGCGATAGGATTGTTTTTAACGATGGGACCGACGAGCGTGTCTTTTACCGAGTCCATGATCAAGCCTCCCCGTTTCTGAGATTTTCCAGGAAGGGAGCGAAGCCCGCGTCACCCAGCCAGAAATCGATAAGATTGCTTACGCCGCGGCTGGTGAGCGTTGCTCCCGAAAGTCCGTCGACTTTCCAGTCTGCGTCAGGGCTGGCAGGGTTCACTGAACCTTTGGCGAGGCTCAGCTCGACCTCGCCCTCGCGATACACCTTCTTGCCTGGCCACTGGGACTTCCAGCGGGGGTTGTCCACCTCACCGCCAAGCCCCGGAGTTTCTCCGTGGTCATAAAATCCGAGCCCCGCCACGGTGTTTCCGTCAGATTCCAGGGCGAGAAAACCGTAGAGTGTCGACCACAAACCGTAGCCATGCACAGGCAGGATGATCTTTTCGTAGTCGCCACTGTCTCCACGGACCAGATAAACCTGCGCGACCTCAGCCTGGCGCCCGAGCTTGGCAATGTCCTCATCGCTGGGAATGTCCCGCGAGCGGGACGGATCCTTTGCCGCCGCCTGCTGATCATAGCCAGACACCACTTCATCGGTGAACCGGCCACTCGAAAGATCGACAAAGCGTTCCTCTACCACCGAAAACTGCTCGTCAACACTGCGCCCTTCCTCCAGCATGCCGGCTGCCTGAAGAATATTCCGCTTGCGATCCAGCGTCTTGTTCGCTTCCTGCGCGGGCTTCAACACCACCGCCGCTGTGGACACGATGACCGAGCACACAATACACAGCGCGAGCGCGACACCCAGAATCTTGCCGATACCGTCGTTGCTAGCCACGGGCAAGCCTCCTCTTGATATTTGCCTGCACCGCAAAATGATCGAAAAGCGGCGCAAACAGGTTGGCAAACAGAATCGCGAGCATGATGCCCTCGGGGAAGGCCGGGTTGATTACCCGAATGAGCACCGCCATTACTCCGATCAATATCCCATAGGCCCAGCGTCCGCGATCGGTCATTGCGGCGGATACCGGGTCCGTTGCCATAAAGAACATGCCGAAAGCAAAACCACCGACCACAAAGTGCCAGTACCAGGGCATGGAAAAGGCCGGATTACTGTCCGAGCCCACCATGTTCAGGAATGACGAAAACAGGAACATGCCGAGGAAGACTCCCGCCACAACACGCCAGGAGGCAATCTTGGTGAGCAGCAGAATCGCACCGCCAACCATGACCATGAGTGTTGACGTCTCACCAATGGACCCGGGAATTGACCCGATAAACGCGTCCATCCAGGTGTACTGGGCCTGCATGGCGGTCATACCCTGGGACGCTACCATGCCCAGTGGCGTGGCACTGCTGTAACCGTCGATGGCCGTCCACACTGCGTCGCCCGACAACTGCGCCGGATAGGCGAAGTACAGAAACGCGCGCCCGGTAAGCGCCGGGTTGAGAAAATTCTTACCGGTACCGCCGAAGACTTCCTTGCCGATAACGATACCGAAGCTGATACCCAGCGCAGCCTGCCACAGGGGCAGATCCGGAGGACAAATCAATGCGAAGAGAATCGAAGTCACGAAGAATCCTTCGTTGATTTCGTGGCCACGCTTGATCGCAAAGAGTACTTCCCAGAAACCGCCCACAACAAAGGTAACCAGATAGATGGGCACAAAATACAAAGCACCGAACCACATGTTGTGCCAGATGTTCGAGGAGTCTGTGCCGCCAAAAGCCGCAATCAGCGATCCACGCCAGCCGTCGACGCTACCACCGGTCACTGCGAGCACTTCGTTGGCCTGAAACCCGAGGTTGTACATGCCGTAGAACATCGCCGGAAACACCGCCAGCCACACGGTAATCATGATGCGTTTCAAATCGATACCGTCGCGGACATGCGCCGTGGAGCGCGTAACCGACGACGGTTTGTAAAAAATAGTATCTACGGCTTCGTAAAGCGGGTAGAAGTTCTGGAAGCGTCCACCGTCCTGAAAATGGTGTTCAACGCCGTCAAGCCAGCCACGTAATGCCATGACTTAACCCTCCTTCTCAATGCGTGTCAGGTTATCCCTGAGGATAGGCCCGTATTCGTACTTCCCGGGACAGACATAGGTGCAAAGCGCAAGATCCTCCTCGTCCAACTCCAGACAACCCAGGGCCTGAGCGGTTTCGGTATCGCCCACAATGAGGCTGCGCAGCAGCTGTGTCGGCAGAATATCCAGCGGCATGATGCGCTCGTAGGCCCCCACCGGCACCATAGCGCGCTCACTGCCGTTAGTAGACGTGGTCATTGCCAGGGGCTTAAGACCGAACCAACTGCTAATAAAAATTCCCAGACTTGAATGTTTATTGGCGCCAGGTCGCATGAAATGCATAAACTCCCGCTCGCGCCCTTCCTCCAGCACCGATACCTGCGAGTGGTACCGCCCAAGGTAAGCAGTGGCGCCGGAAACCTTGCGTCCCCCCAGCACGGATCCCGAGATCACGCGGTTCTCCCCTGCCTTAAGCTGCCCCGCAACCAGGGCCTCGAGATCCACACCCAGACGGCTACGGAGCAAACGCGGGTTTTCCACCTGAGGCCCTGCCAGCGCTATCACGCGCTCTGTCCACAGACGGCCATCGAGAAAGAGACGGCCAATGGCGATGACGTCCTGGTATCCCACAGTCCACACCATCCGCTCCGGACTAGCCCCCATAAGATAGTGCACATGGGTGCCGGGTAGGCCTGCCGGGTGGGGACCCGCAAATTCTTCTCGCTGGATATTCCCGGCACTGCCGCCGGGAACTTCCCCTCCGGGCGCGGTGCACAAATGAAGCGCTCCGTTCGTCAGGCCTGCGAGGAGATCAAGCCCCAGGGAAAATGCCTCTTCCTGCCCAGCGATAATAACCGCCGGATCGGCTGCCAGCGGATGGGTGTCCATGGCAGTGACAAAGATTGCTGCGGGCTCCTGGTCCGGGGCAGGTACAGCGCTAAAAGGTCTCGTACGCAGGGCTGTCCATTGGCCTGAGGCCAGTAACTGCGCTCGCACGGCACTCGGCGCCAGCGCTCGGGCTTCGTCTGCACCATAGGCGTCAAAAGCTACAGCGTCTTCGTTATCGGCGCCTTCCACATCAATGACTACGGACTGCAGTACCCGCTTCGCCCCGCGATTTATCGCAGAGACGACGCCAGAAGCAGGCGCCGTATAGTGCACGCCTTCGGTTTTCTTGCAGCTGAAGAGAATCTGTCCGCACTGGACGCGGTCTCCGACCTGTACCGCCATGGTCGGCTTCATGCCTACGTAATCTGCGCCAAGAACCGCCACGGCGCGCGCGTCAGGTGCGTCAGCAATCTTCTGCTCGGGCGCACCCTCAAGAGGGATATCAAGCCCCCGCGAAATTTTAATCATGTAATCCGCCTGGATTGTCGTTGTGTTTCAAGCGAATGGGCCACCACAAATGCGCGCGGAGCGCTGTTTTTTTGCTTGTGTTGACCTTGAATGACTTACCGATTCGCTTCGCTCCCCCACGAACCGGTATCAGGCCGCGCGCATTATAGCGAAGCGTCGGGGGCTCCCGCTACTGAAGTGACACGCTATTTACAGCGGCTGTTGAAGATAAGACCTCGAAGCCGCGTCGAGGCCCTTTTCGCTACGCCTGCTGTGGATAAACCGCATAGTTGACACCGGCCATTCGCTCCATCACGCGGTATACCTGACAGCTATAACCAAACTCATTGTCATACCACAGATACATAACAGCCTGATTTCCGCTGACAATTGTCGCTCGCGCATCATAGACACAGGCCGTGCGGGATCCCACGAAGTCTGAAGACACCACTTCCGGGGATGCCGAATAGTCAATCTGACGACGCATCGTGGAATGTAAAGCCATGTGGCGCATGTATTCATTCAACGTTTCTGTGTCTGTTTCCTCAGCCAGGGTGAGGTTCAAAATGGCCATGGATACGTTGGGTGTGGGGACACGAATCGCGTTCCCCGTGAGCTTGCCGGACAGCTGCGGAAGCACCTTGGCTACGGCCTTTGCCGCGCCGGTTTCGGTAATCACCATGTTCAGGGGCGCACTGCGTCCCCGACGGTCTGCCTTGTGATAGTTGTCGATGAGGTTCTGATCATTGGTATAGGCGTGCACCGTTTCCACGTGCCCGTGCTGAATGCCGAACTTGTCGTTAATAGCTTTCAACGGCGGGACAATGGCGTTGGTCGTGCAGGACGCCGCCGAAATAATGCTGTCATCCGCAGCAATGTCCTCGTTGTTGATGCCCGCAACAATATTCTTGATGTCCCCTTTTCCTGGTGCGGTGAGAATCACCTTGGCCGCGCCCCGGGATTTCAGGTGCTGAGACAGACCTTCCTCATCGCGCCAGACACCGGTGTTATCGATAATAATGGAGTCGTTGATGCCGTATTCCGTGTAGTCGATGCTGTCGGGAGAACTGGCATAGATCACCCGAACTTCATTGCCATTGGCCACGAAACTCTGACGCTCTTCGTCCACGCGAATCGTGCCTTTAAAGGCCCCGTGCACAGAGTCACGACGGAGCAGGCTCGCGCGCTTCTCGAGATCATTGGGAGCGCTACCCTTGCGCACCACCACCGCGCGAAGGCGAAACGCTTCTCCCCCCGCCGCTTTATCAATCAGTATGCGCGCCACCAGGCGACCGATACGCCCAAAGCCGTAGAGCACAACGTCCCGGGGTTTCTCCACCTCGGTGCCTTCACTGGCGAGAAGGTATCCCAGCTGCTCGCGCACATACTCGTCGATGCTGAGACCTTCACCATGGTTCTTGTCGTAGTAGTTGACGGCAAGACGCCCCACATCGATGTGGGCCGGCCCCAGGTCAAGCTTGCTCATCGCCACAAGCACCGGATGCGTCTCCCGCTCGGACAGCTCATTGCCCTCTACCTGCCGCACATAGCGGTGGGTCTTCATAAGATCCAGCACCGAGGTGTTCACCATGGAACGGTCGTAGCAGAAGCACTTGACGTTCTTTTCCCGGGCCAGACGTCCTACCAGAGGGATAATATCTTCCGCCAGCGCTTCGCGCTCTTTCCAGTCTTTGAAGTAGTCGTCCGGGCGAGGTCGTTTGCGGTCCGTCACGGGTAATGATCCTTTTTTGGCGTGTTAAGACACGTTGGGGCGTGCCGAGGCGCGATCACAGCGAAGCACTGTTGGTCGCCGCGCATTATCCCTGCGCGCTCCTGCGCCCGCAACATGACAAATGTTGTGTCCTTCACAGTTTGGAGGCCCGCCCCACCTCGCTCTACAATGGCCGCCCGCAAGCCGCCGAACCACTCCGACACTATGCTATTTGCACCACTGCTGGGATCCTGTCCCTGGCCGACGAAGACCGGCTCCCGCACAGCCATTGGACCGCTCTACGGCAGCACCGCATCTCTGTGTATCGCAGAGCTGGCGGCGGCGGAGCGTTTGCTCGTGGTGTTTACGGAAGATACGGCGCAAGCACAGATGCTCGCCCGGGAATTACCGTTTTTTCTGCCCGAGGACTGCGAAATCCTCCAGCTGCCCGACTGGGAAACCCTGCCCTACGATAATTTCTCACCCCACCAGGACATAGTGTCCGAGCGCCTGCGAACGCTCCACCGACTGCCGGAGACCCATCGCGGCGTGCTGCTGCTCCCCATCGCGGCGCTCATGCAGAGACTGCCTCCACGGCACTACATCGAAGGGAACAGCCTTATTCTGGAGGAAGGCCAGTCTCTGGACATCGACGCCCTCCGTACTGCTCTGTCCAAAAACGGCTATCGCGTCGTGGACACAGTGTACGAGCATGGTGAATTCGCGGTTCGCGGCTCGCTCATGGACATCTACCCCATGGGCAGCAAGCTACCTTTGCGCATCGACCTTCTGGACGATGAGATCGACAGCCTCCGCAGCTTCGATCCCGAGAGCCAGCGAACCATCGAAAAACTGCCCCGGGTGGATTTGCTCCCCGCCCGGGAGTTTCCTCTGGATAAGCCGGGGATACGTGCGTTTCAACAACGCTGGTACGCGCGCTTTGACGTAGATCACGATCAATGTCCCGTATTCACAGAGCTGAGTGAGGGTCGTGCGCCGGGAGGGGCCGAATACTACTTGCCCCTGTTCTTTGACAACTGCGAGTCATTGCTGGACTACCTGCCGGACAACGCAGCGCTGCTCACTCTCGGCGATCATTACAGCGCTGCCTCGCGTTTCTGGGAGGAGGCTTCCCGACGTTTCACGGACTACGGGGTGGATCCGCGGCGGCCCCTGCTGTCTCCCGCGGAGCTCTTCATGCCGGTGGAGGAGCTCTTTCAGGCACTCAAACAACATGCGGTACTCGAGTTGCGCCCAAGCGCCGAGGCGCCGGCGCATATCGCCGCAAACACGGAGCCGCCGCCTCAGCTACTGGACGGAGAAAACGAGACCGGCCTGTCCACCCGGCTGCAGACACTACTCAAGGATCACAGGGGCCCGGTGTTGCTTTGCGCCGAAACCGAAGGCCGGCGCGAGATTCTCCTGGAGTCTCTGGGCAAACCACCCCGGGAAGTCGCCAGCTGGCATGACTTCATAAATTCCAGCGTGGATTTTGCACTTGCCGTAGCGCCCATCGACCGGGGCATTAATCTCGGTCCGACGGCACCCATGCTGATAACGGAAACCCAGTTATTTGGAGAGCGGGTTGCCCAGCGTCGACGCCGCCGTGGCCGGGACGCCCTCGACCCCGAAGCCATCTTCCGTGATCTCAACGAGCTGCGGGAAGGCTCTCCCGTGGTTCATGCGGAGCACGGTATCGGACGCTACGTGGGCCTTACCCATCTGGATGTGGACGGTGCCGCTGCGGAGTTCCTGACACTGGAGTATGCGGACCAGTCCAAACTGTATGTTCCCGTCTCGTCTCTGCAGCTCATCAGTCGTTACGCCGGAAGTGACCCTGAGCATGCGCCCCTTCACCGCCTTGGCTCTGAGCAGTGGGAGAAAGCCCAGCGTAAAGCGCGGGAAAAGGCCAACGATGTGGCGGCTCAGCTCCTGGAGGTCTACGCTCGCCGCGAGGCCCGGGAAGGCGTGCAGTTCGCAAGTCCGGACGACGACTACGAAAAATTTGCCGCGGGCTTTCCCTTTGAGGAAACCCCCGACCAGGCAGCGGCCATCGATGCGGTAGAAGCCGACATGTGTGGCAAAGGAGTCATGGACCGGCTTGTCTGTGGCGATGTGGGCTTTGGGAAAACCGAGGTCGCCATGCGCGCCGCATTTATCGCCACGGCAAACGCTCGACAGGTCGCAGTACTGGTCCCCACCACCCTTCTCGCCCAGCAGCACTACAACTCCTTTCGGGATCGTTTTGCCAACTGGCCGGTAAAAATCGAGGTGATTTCGCGTTTTCGCGCCGCTTCTGACACCCGGGAAATCGCCAAACGCCTGGAGTCGGGAGACGTGGATATACTCATCGGCACGCACAAGCTTATCCAGAGCGATATTAAATTTGCGGATCTGGGTCTGCTGATCATTGACGAAGAGCATCGATTTGGGGTGCGCCAGAAAGACAGCATCAAGGCACTGCGCGCCGAGGTGGATATTCTCACGCTCACCGCGACGCCCATACCCCGCACGCTGAACATGGCCCTGGGGGGTATGCGTGACCTCTCTATCATCGCCACACCGCCAGCGCGTAGGCTTTCCATCAAGACTTTTGTAAGAGAGCAAGATCACGGCCTGATCAAGGAAGCGGTGTTACGGGAGTCTCTGCGCGGCGGGCAGGTGTTCTACGTGCACAACGAGGTGCGCACCATCGAGCAACGCGCCCAGGCTTTAAGGGATTTGCTACCGGATCTTTCCGTAGCCGTGGCCCACGGTCAGATGCATGAAACCCAGCTGGAGCGGGTGATGTCTGATTTTTATCACCAGCACCACCATATTCTGGTCTGTTCAACCATCATCGAAACGGGCATTGACATCCCCAATGCCAATACAATCATCATCGACCGGGCCGATAAATTCGGTCTCGCGCAGCTGCACCAGCTCCGGGGTCGTGTCGGACGCTCCCATCACCAGGCTTATGCCTACCTCCTGTGCCCACCGGCATCGGCCATGACCACAGATGCCAGCAAGCGTCTGGAGGCCATCGAGGCCGCGGGCGATCTTGGCGCGGGCTATCAGCTGGCAACCCACGACCTGGAGATTCGGGGCGCCGGAGAACTTCTCGGCGATGAGCAGAGCGGTCAAATCCAGAGCGTCGGTTTTGCCATGTATTCCCAGCTCCTTCGCCAGGCCGTTGAGGCACTGAGACGGGGCGACATTCCCGACGTCGATGCGCCGCTGCAGGCAATTACTGAGGTCAATCTGCACAGTCCGGCGCTGATTCCCGACGACTATCTTCCAGACCCCAACATGCGCCTCATACTCTACAAGCGCATCGCAGCCTGCGAGAATGATGCCGCGCTTCGGGAAATGCAGGTAGAAATGATTGATCGCTTCGGACTGTTGCCACCGCCGGTAAAGGGGCTGTTTATTGCCAGCTCCCTTCGACTGCTGGCGCAGCGATGTGGCATCAAGGCCCTGGAGCTTGGCGAGGGCGGAGGACATATCGACTTTATGGATAACACCAACGTTGATCCCCTCCAGCTCGTCACCCTGGTACAGGAACAACCCCTGCACTACCGCCTCGCGGGCCCTACGCGACTGCGTGTCGATCGACCACTACCGGATATCAAGGAGCGGGAAGTCCTTGCCCGGGATCTTTTACAACGGCTCGCCGGGGAGGCTTTGAATGAGGCAGCCTGACCTTTGCATTGCGCCTCGCGCACTGCTGGTGGTTGTTGCACTGCTAAGCATGAGTGCAACAGCCGAGGTCCCCGAAGAACTCGCCGAGAACTGGTACCGAACCGAGGTGCTGATCTTCGTGCGGGAAGACGCCGAAAGCCAGGGCGCGGAACAGTGGGATCCCCTCCCCGTGCTTGATTATCCCGAGCGCCACCGTTATTTGCTGGATTCAGCAATGGCCGATCGGCGGTTCGAAGAAAGCCTTGCCTTCGAGAGTCGCATCGATGCCCAGGGGAAGCAGACGCTTCGCGTGCCCGCACCCATTGAGGAACTCCTCGATCATAACCGGCCCGATACCATCACCGTGCCCCTGCCCGAAGGCGATGGAGACTTGAGTGGTGCACCGGATGAAGCTCTGGACGAGCTTCTCCCCGCCGACGAGGACAGCGTTGATCCCCTTGCCGACGTCGACCCCAACGGCCCCAGCCTTGACCCCGACGATCCGCTTCTTGATCCCAACGAACCCACGGTAGATCTCACGAGCCCGGTGCTCAGCCTGCCCTATGAGCTGCTGGATAGGGACAGCCTCGAGTTCCGCGCGCAGGCGCGGAGTCTCCGTCGCCGTGGGCAGCGCGTGATGTTTCATGGCAGCTGGTGGGCCATGCTGGATGAGCAGGAGGCAACGCCTGCTTTAATCATTGATCGCTCCGGGGATATGGACAGCACGGACTGGCCCGCCCTCCAGGGTAGCCTGCAGATATATCGATCCCGCTACCTGCACATCGTGCTCGATCTTTGGCTCAACACTCTGGGGGACTATCTGCCCGCGGGTTGGCAGATAGATGCGCCGCCTCTCGCCCCGGCATCACTCACCGCAAAAACACTGGGCGGCAATCCCATGGACCCCTGGGCGCCAGCGCCGGAGCCCGAAAACATGGTCGCGAGCGAAGCCCCCCTGACGTCTCCCATAGCTGGCGGCGATGTACCGCAAGCATCACCTTCGTCGGAGGAAATACAGACTGGGGAATCCTCGTCGGAAGATATTCTCGAATCACCTCCCTATCCCTGGCGCCACGCCATCGTGCATCGCCAGACGCGGCGCATGCGTTCCGGGGAGATCCACTATCTTGATCACCCGGTGATCGGCGTCATCGTAAAAATAACCCCCATGAGCGAAGACGCACTGCCACTACGGTCGCCGGAGCTACGCGACTTCCGGGAACGGCACGCGCTACCCGTAGAGGTGCTGCCACCCTCCGCTGAGGAGTCTGTGGACAAGGAGCGCTAGGACGACTGCTCGAGAAAGACGGTGAGCAAAGCTGTGAAGAGCGCTGTCTCCTTGAGCAAGGTTTCCCGTATGGCGTCCATGGCAATAGGCGTATCGCTGAGGCCTGCAGCGGCATTGACCACCATGCAGATCGCCGCATAGGGAATACCTAATTCTCTCGCCAGCGATGCTTCCGGCATCCCGGTCATTCCCAGTAAATCACAGCCATCCCGGGCAAACCGTGTGACCTCGGCGGCCGTTTCGAGTCTCGGCCCCTGAACCACACCGAGCACTGCAGCATCCACGTGGGGCACCTTTGCCGCGCCCGCCGCCCGGAGAACCTCGTCTCTCAAAGCCGAGTCGTAGGGATGGGTAAAGTCCACATGCTGGAGCGAGCCACTGCTGCCATCATCAAAACTGTGCTCCCGCCCCCAGGTGTAGTCGATAAGCTGATGAGGTATCACGAGCTTGCCTGCGGTCATGGAAGGGGTGACGGCCCCCACGGCGTTAGCCGCAAGAATCCTGTCTACACCGAGCTCATTCAGCGCCCAGAGGTTGGCCCGGTAGTTGACTCGATGCGGCGGAACCGGCTGCCCGCCGCCCCCGTGACGATGAAGAAAAAAGATTTTCTTGCCAGCCAACACCCCCTCCTCAATCGCCATGGACGGCGCGCCGTAGGGCGTAGCGATGGCGTGGGACGCCATCACCTGCAATCCGGACAGGGAACTCAGCCCCGTGCCGCCAATCAGCCCAAGGCTCATGGAGAATCCGTCCCTGCGGGATCCTGCATGTGCAATGTTCGTGTGGGGAACGCGATGTCAGCGCCCTGCGCATGCACTATTTCCAGAACGTTTATCAACACGTCCTGTTTGACGTCGTGATACTCCACCCAGTTGGTAGTGCGCGTAAAACAGTAGAGAAAACAGTCCAGAGACGAGCCGCCAAAAGATTCGAAGTTCACGATAATGGTTTGCCTTGTATCTATATCAGGATGCTTGTTGACCATGTCCCGAATGGCATCAATGACCGGCCGCAGGCTGCGGCTGTCGCCATAGCGCAAACCGAACTTCTCGTAGATGCGCCGATTCTGCATGCGCGAGGGGTTTTCAATAATGATCTGGCTGAAAACCGCATTGGGAACATAGATCGGTCGCTTATCAAAAGTGCGAATCTGTGTCACGCGCCAACCTATTTCCTCGACAGTGCCTTCCAGAGAGCGATCCGGAGAACGTACCCAGTCACCAATGGTAAAAGGCCGGTCCATGTAAATCCCGAGGCCGCCAAAAAAATTGGCGAGGAGATCCTTGGCCGCGAAGCCCACGGCGATGCCGCCTATGCCGCCGAAGGCCAGCAGGCCGGAGACGGACACGCCGAGGGTCTGCAACAACATCAATGCGGTGATCAGCCAGAGAGCCACCCGAAGTAATCGCGCCGTGGAACGCACCGTGGCCTTGTCCACCGAGGCGCCATCAGAGAACTTTGCAACGATGACCTGTTCCTCGACATTGGCAATGAGCCGGTGGAGAAACCAGGGCACCAGCAACACCAGTGATGCATGCAGTGCGGTGAGTGCAAGCGCTCTGACCGACGCCAGAGCAGGCAGCAGCGCAAAAAGCAACGTCAGGAGCAGCAACCACCAGGCGAGCTTGGCAGGGGAAATGAGCGCAAGCACAAAGGCATCATCCCACTGCTGCTCGGACTGCTCCGCAAATCGGTGCAGTCGTCGAAATAATGCGCCGATAATCCATTGACCCACCAGCGCAATGAGCAGCAGGCCACCGGCGGCCACCCATACCCAGGGCAGATTCAGACTATTGGCAACGTGTGCAAACGCAACGGCGAGCTGTGATTCCATAAAATTCCCGGCTGGCTTTTAGACTGTTTCAGAATGTAGAAATCGTCGTTAAGGCAGCGAAAGTATAACAGTGCCACTGGAAGCTCAGACGCTTTCTGCGCGTCAAACGCCAAGTGATTGAATAGTCTCGCTTCATCGATTTTTGCAACGGGAGCCCCACGCCTTCAGCCGTCCGTCCGCGATAAAAAATGCGCTGGCGCATCGGGGATTAGCTGATAGTTTTAAAGGGTATGAAGGAGGATTTTCATGAGTCATTTTGTTCCAAAGCTCGGCCGCTGGTACCAGGATTGCGAGAGTGGTCAGCTTTTTGAAATCGTGTCCCTGGATATTGAGGACGCCAATGTTCAGGTGCAGTACCTCGATGGTGAGCTCGCCGACTTCGACCTTGACGTCTGGGCCGAACTGCAATTGCGTCCGGCCGCGGCCCCTGAGGACTGGCGCACGGCCTTTGAGCTCGATGACGCCGATGCAAGAGATCCGGACGGCGCCATGCATCCCCTCCAGTGGGGAAGCCCCCTGTCTGCCATCGAGCCGGACACGATACTGGCCCTGGACGACAGCTAACCGCCTGATACGGAACCCGACATTTCACGGCGGTACAAACGCTTGAAAGGCGCCTTCAGCGCGGCTTGCCACCGCCCCAGTACTGTATATAATTACAGGCACTGTACATTTTCACAGGTGCCTTATGCTCAAGCTTACCGCCCGTCAGGAACAGGTTCTGGACGTTATCCGGCGTCATATTGGCGCTAGCGGCATGCCGCCCACTCGAGCCGACATAGCCAGGGAGCTCGGCTTCAAGTCTGCCAACGCCGCTGAGGAGCATTTAAAAGCCCTCGCCCGCAAAGGAGCCATTGAGATAGTCCCGGGCGCTTCACGGGGTATCCGCCTGCCCGAAGACGCAGGCTTGCCCATTGTGGGTAAGGTAGCCGCGGGGGAGCCTATCCTGGCCGCGGAAAACGTTGAGGATCACTGCGCCGTCGACCCCGCCATGTTTCACCCACCCGCGGACTATCTCCTGAGAGTCGAGGGTGACAGTATGATCAACGTGGGGATCCACGACGGCGACCTTCTCGCGGTGCACAGCACACCGGTTGCTGACAATGGTGCGATTGTCGTTGCCAGAATCGACGACGAAGTGACCGTCAAACGACTCAAACGCGGGCGGGACAAGCAGCATTTGCAGCTTCTGCCTGAAAACGACCACCTCTCTCCGATTGCCGTCGATCTTGCGGAAAGCAATTTCGCCATTGAAGGCTTGAGTGTGGGTATTATTCGCCGGACTCTCTAAATCGGCTTGAACTAGGTGCCGCTGACCGAGCGTCCGTCAGCTGCGCTGCCATGCCGGGTCAATCAAGAGTCAATGCAGGGTTCGGGGCGCGGTTTGCGTCGGCTCGGTCTCTACCTCAACATCCCCCTGTTCCGCCACTTGCGCGGCCGCCTGGATCCCAGCCTGAATCATGGCTTTAGCCACTTCCAGTCCCTGATCCATGATGTACATACGGGTTTCGTCGGAGAAACTGATGGTCACGAGGGGTTCGCTGTCATCATCAGCACGTTGTAGAACTATGTCGCCATCACCGAGATCCACGATCTCGAGCAAAGATGTAGGCACGCAGTAACCTCTATTTGAGAGTTGCGATTCAATGGTAGCAGCCCTCATCCCCCGCTAACAAGTCGACTGCCAGGACCTTTGGAATCAACACTAAACACTCAGCACTCAGCACTCAGACAAGGAATCATCCATGCGAGCCATTGTGGCAGCCAGTCCCTCCGCCCAGGCCACCACTACAGGATATCCCAGAGGCTCGCGATCACTGACCAGGAGACCGCCTACGGCCCCCTGAGCGCTTTGGGCAGCGGGAGCGCCTTTACCATCGTCCGCCAGCAGCTGCGCCAGCCACCCCCCCTTCTCTAGCTGAGCAAATTCCGCGATCTCAGGGCTGAGCGCCTTACCCGGGTCTGGCGCAGGAAGATCTACGGTGCTTTGCGGCCGTGTTGCCTTCGCAGAGTCTTCAATCCCCGCCAGAGACAGCAGGAACCAGCCATAAGCTTCGATTAGCAGCTCACGGCTTGCGGGCAGAAAGGCGTCAATCAGCGCAACATCGCTGTGTCGCTGTTCGCTGCGCATGCGGTCCCAGGCCTCCAGGAGAATGCGCGCGCGGTACAGCGCCCGGTTAGCTTCGCCACGGGTACGCGCCACTGTTTAGGCGCCCTTACCGCCCTTGGCAGTGGATTTGGCTTTGGCTTTGGCTTTGGCTTTGGGCTTCCGCTTCGGCGCTTCCTGAATTTGCCAACGACCACCATCGTGAAAGGCTTTCCAGCCCGTAGCTTTGCCGTCTTCCTCAGTCATTACATACTGTTCTTTGGTTTTTCGGCTGTAGCGGATCTGCGCAGGATTCCCGCTGTCATCCTCCGTGGGCGCGTCAAAGAGAAACGTATATTTCGGGTCAATCTCGTCTTTATGGGGCAGCAGCTCTTTTACCAGGGGCGCCCGAGTCTCCCGGTGTTTTGGGAACTGGCTGGCGGCAAGGAACAACCCCGCCGCGCCATCACGCAACACGTAGTGATCTTCCACCTTCTCGCAGATGAGCTCGGGCATCTGCACCGGATCCATTTTTGGCGGTGCGGGCTCGCCACTGCGCAGGAGCTTTCGCGTGTTTTTGCACTCGCTGTTGGTGCAGCCAAAGTATTTACCGAAGCGTCCGGTCTTAAGCTGCATTTCGTTGCCGCACTTGTCGCATTCCAGCGTCGGCCCGTCATAGCCCTTGATCTTGTATTTACCCAGCTCCACCTCAAAGCCGGAACAATCGGGGTTATTGCCGCAGACATGCAGCTTGCGCTCTTCGTCAATGAGATAGCTGTCCATGGCCGCATTGCAGAGTTGGCAGCGGTGCTTACTGCGCAGCAGGCGAGACTCGGCCTCATCATCGGCATCCGCGTCGATGACTTCGTCGCCGGGAATAAGATTGACCGTTTCTTTACAGCGCTCCTTCGGCGGCAGCGCGTAGCCTGAGCAGCCCAGGAAAACACCTGTGCTGGCAGTGCGGACCTGCATGGGACGACCGCAGGCTTTGCAGGGAATATCCGTCATAGTGGGCGCGTTGGCCTGCATCCCATCGGGCTCGGGAAGCTCCGCGGTCTCTACCCGCTCCTTGAACTCGGCATAAAAATCATCGAGGAGCTGACGCCAGTCCAGCTTGCCGTCAGCCACGGAGTCGAGATGCTCCTCCATACCCGCGGTGAAGCCATAATCCAGCAGATCGCTGAAGCTGCTCTCCAACCGGTCGGTGACAATCTCACCCATTTTTTCGGCATAAAAACGCCGGTTTTCCAGACGCACGTAGCCGCGATCCTGGATGGTAGAGATAATGGAGGCATAGGTCGATGGTCGTCCGATACCGCGTTTTTCCAACTCGCTCACCAGCTTGGCCTCGCCGTACCGTGGCGGCGGCGCCGTGAAGTGCTGCACCGGATCAAGCTTCAGAAGGGAAAGCTCATCGCCCTTGGAGAGATCAGGTAGCACCGTATCCTCTGCTTTGCGACCCTGGGGCGGCTGTACCCGGGTATAACCATCGAAGCGCACAATGCGACCGCGGGTGGTCAGATGGAAATCACCAGCGCTCACGGTAATCGTGGTGGATGTGTATTCGGCCGCGGGCATTTGACCGGCCACAAACTGCCGCCAGATCAGCTCATAGAGGCGTTCCGCATCCCGCTCCATGTTCTGGAGATGGCCCTGCAACACATTTACGTCCGAAGGACGGATCGCTTCGTGAGCTTCCTGGGCATTGTCACTGGAGGAATAACGGGCGGCCTGCTCTGGCAGGTACTCCTTGGGAAAATTAGCCTTGATGTGGTCTCGACAGGCCTGCACCGCATCCGCGCTCAGATTCGTGGAATCCGTTCGCATGTAGGTAATGTAGCCCGCCTCGTAGAGACGCTGCGCCAGCATCATGGTTTTCTTGACGCTGAAGCTCAGGCGCGTACTCGCCGCCTGCTGCAGCGTGGAGGTAATAAAGGGTGCCGGCGGCTTTGACCGTGTCGGCTTGTCTTCCCGGTCACTGACGACGTACTGAGCATCGGCCAGCGCGTCTCGCGCCGCCATGGCATCCTTTTCGTTGTTGGGGCGAAACTTCTCCCCGCGCATGCGCCGGACTTCAAAGCGCGCCTTTTCGGCAGCTTTAGTCTCAAGGTCCGCATGGATCTCCCAGTACTCCTCGGGAACGAAAGCGCGAATTTCCCGCTCCCGCTCTACAATCAGACGCACCGCTACCGACTGCACGCGACCCGCGGACAGTCCCCGGGCGACCTTTGCCCACAGCAATGGAGACACCATGTAGCCCACAACGCGGTCCAGGAACCGTCGCGCCTGCTGAGCGTTGACCCGCGCCTGATCAATGCGTGATGGCTCAGAGAATGCATCCTGTATGGCTTTTTTCGTGATTTCGTTGAAGACCACACGCTGATAGCGATCATCATCGCCTCCGATCGCCTCGCGCAGGTGCCAGGCAATGGCCTCCCCTTCACGATCAAGGTCCGTCGCCAGGTAGACGGTGTCGGATGTTTCCGCCAGCTTGCGAAGCTCAGAAACCACCTTTTCTTTGCCCGGGAGAATTTCGTAGTTCGCTTCCCAACCCTGGTCGGGATCGATGCCCATGCGACGAACCAGTTGCTCCCGCGCCCGGGTTTTCTTTTGGATCGCCTTTTGTTCCGGGGACATCTTGCGCGTCTGCGCCGCCTTGGCCGCGCGCTCCTTCGCGTCGGTGGTCTTGGCCGAACCCGCCGTAGGCAGATCACGGATGTGACCGACGCTGGACTTCACCACAAAGTCATTGCCAAGGTACTTGTTGATAGTTTTGGCCTTGGCTGGTGATTCGACGATGACGAGGGATTTACCCATAGGGGTTGCAGGCCTGTGCTAAAAAATACAAATTAACCGCTAGCCGGGACATCCAAAAACAAAAAAAGGCGTCGCAGAAACGGGCGAAGGGGCGCATATATATAGCTCCACTGCGGTGCGGTCAAGGGAACGGCCCCTCACGGCAGCAAGAGATTACCCTTCCATTGCTCCAGCAGGTCCGCAATTTCGCGCACGGTGTTCTCGTCGCCACGCTCCTGCCAGAAGATGCCACAGCTCTCCTCGGACATTCCTATGGCGAGCACGGATTCGGGGAGCTTTTCGCTAAGATCCGGCGGTTTGTCTCGCCCCGTAGGACTGCGCCAGATCGCATTATCCCTGAACCAGGCCTGTCGTTTTCGCGGCTTTTTTCGCGATGCCGGGAGCCGTAGTCCGTAGTACAACACCTGGCGCTCACTGGCCGGCAGACGCGCGCTCCGCTCAGGTCCCAGGGGTAAATCCCTGAACTCCACAAACAATCCCGCCAGGGCGGCAGCCTCCCGAAGGCGGGCCTGATGTTTCTGGCGCTTGGTGGGCATGAAGTGCCACAGCGGCGCCATTGCAAACAGCACGATCAGCGCAATAATGGCGTAGGCCACATAAATCTCCCGCGTTTCATTGATTCAATCGATGTTTTCGACATAAATCACTATGTTATAAATGTACGAGCGTGGGGCAGCATGCTAGCAGCAGTGGCTGCAAGCCTCCTACCCGGCGCTGTTTACGATAAGGCAGCACAATCACAACAGCAGACCTGGAGAGAGCCAATGTCCAACTACAGCAAGATTCTCATGGCCGTGGATCTTAGTGAGGATTCTGACACCGTAGCAGAGCGCGCGCTCGCTATAACACGAAACAACGACGCCGAACTTCACATCATCCACGTCATTGAACCCCTGAGCTTTGCCTACGGTGGGGATATACCCATGGACTTTTCGGGTATTCAGGACGAGATCTATCAGCAGGCGGAGCAGCAGCTGGAAAAATTTGCGACCAAACACGGCGTAGACAAAGAGCGTCGTCATGTCGTGCTGGGACGTCCGGAGGTAGAGATACATACGCTGGCCGAAGAAATGAGTGCCGGCCTGATCGTAGTGGGGAGCCATGGCCGCTATGGACTGGCGCTACTGATGGGCTCCACCGCCAACGGCGTTTTACACGGTGCCACCTGCGACGTACTCGCCGTCCGCGTAGGGTAGCTTCAGGGCACGATCCCCGCATCACGCAGATACCCGTCCAGCGCTGGCTTGTCAAAGGGCCAGCGTAGTTCATCGGTGCCGCCCTCCGCCTGCAACACCGGTATCAACCAACCGTATTGTTCAAACAGCGCATCGTCATCGGCAATATCGACTACCGTCCATCGCAACGGAGAGTATTGAGCCTGAGCGGCATACAACAACGCCTCTGCGTCTTCACAAAGGTGGCAGCCCTCAGTGCTGTAGAGAATCAGGGTCACTTCGTCCATCATTCCGCCTCTATTATCAGGCGAGCTTAGCATGAGCCAAAATCGCAAACCGGATCGACAGGAGCGCCGCCGCTTCCTCACTATTTATGGGCGTAAAGCCGTTTTGGAGGCATTGCAGGACCAACACATGGACTGCCGGATACTGCATATGGCACACAGCAATCGCGGCGGCGGTGTCATCAGGGATATTCAGCGGGCGGCGCAGGCGAGAGGTCTGGACTGCCGGGATCATAGCCGGGAAGAGCTTGCACGCATCTCTCGCAATGGCCGACAGGATCAGGGCGTTGCCCTGGATGTGTACTGCCCTGCCATGCGTGAACTGCATGACTATATCAACGGCATACTCACCAGCGGCATGGCCGATACGCCGCAGCGTCTTCTTGCTCTCGATGGCGTGACCAACCCTCAGAACATGGGCATGGTGATCCGCAGCGCGGCCGCCGCGGGCATTGAGGGTCTTCTTTACGCGGACCGCGGCAACCCGGCCCTAGGGCCTCTGGTAATCAAGGCCAGTGCCGGCACGGTGTTTCGTGCCCCGCTGCTGCGCTGTGAATCAATTTTGCAGGGTGCCCGGCAACTGAGTGACGCCGGCTTTGACCTGTACCGTCTCCAGGCTGACGGCAGGCGCAGTCTTTTTGACAATGAGGGTTTTGCGCGGCAGGCACTCTTTGTGCTCGGTGGCGAATCAGATGGCATCTCCAGGGAGCTCAGCGCCCTCCCCGGAGAAAATCTGGGCATACCCATGAGTAACGGAGTCGAATCTCTCAATGTCGCTGTGAGCGGCGCTCTGGTGGCTTACATCGCTGCCAACGGCGCACAGCCCCTTTGAAGCAGCGGGATCAGCGAGACAGGTAGGTCATGGCGTCCTCGAGCCCTTTCAGCGTCAGGGGATGCATACGCCCATCCATGAGCTGATGGGTAATGGAAATCGACTGGGTGAACTCCCACTCCTCCTGGGGCACAGGATTGATCCACACAACCTTTTCGTAGGTCTCCAGCATACGCTTAAACCAAACCTCACCACTTTCCTCGTTCCAGTGCTCCACGGACCCGCCCGGCTGCATAATTTCATAGGGGGACATGGATGCGTCACCGATGATGATCACTTTGTAGTCATGGGCATACTTGTGGAGGATATCCAGCATATTGGTACGCTCCGCATGGCGACGTACGTTATTTTTCCAGACACTTTCGTAGAAGAAGTTGTGAAAGTAAAAGCTTTCCATGTGCTTGAACTCGGTGCGCGTCGCCGAAAACAACTCCTCGCAAACCCGCACATGAGGATCCATGGATCCGCCTACATCAAAGAACAACAGTACTTTTACCGCGTTGTGACGTTCGGGCACCATCTTGATGTCCAGAAGTCCCGCGTTCCGTGCCGTGGAGCGGATGGTGTCATCAAGATCGAGCTCATCTGCCGCCCCGTTGCGGGCAAATTTGCGCAGGCGACGAAGCGCCATTTTGATATTGCGCGTACCAAGCTCTACGCTGTCGTCCAGATTCTTGAAGTCCCGGCGATCCCAGACCTTCACCGCTTTTCCGTTGCCGCCGTTGGGACCTACGCGAATACCTTCCGGGTGATAGCCTTCCTGCCCAAAGGGTGAGGTTCCCCCGGTACCCACCCATTTGTTGCCCCCTTCGTGACGCTTCTTTTGTTCTTCCAGACGCTTTTTGAACTCTTCGATGAGCTTTTCCAGCCCGCCTAGCGATTCTATTTTTTCTTTTTCTTCCTCTGAGAGCTGCTTCATAAATTCACTGCGCAGCCAGTCATCGGGAATCATCGCCTCGATCACATCATCCAGGTCCTGAAGCTCTTCAAAGTGCGCGCCGAAGGCCTTGTCAAAACGATCAAAGTATTTTTCGTCCTTCACCAAACAGGTGCGACTGAAAAAGTAGAACTCGTCGGCGCTACCAAAAGCCACGTGCTTGCTGAGCCCTTCGTAGAGGTCCAGCAGCTCGCGGGTGGTGACCGGAATTCCTACGTCGCGCAGGGAGCTGAAAAAATTAAGTAGCACGCCTAAACCTCCGGATCAGACGCTATCGCGTCTCTCGTCGGTGCATGAACGCAAGCCGCTCAAGGAGATGCACGTCCTGCTCGTTCTTCAGCAACGCACCGTAGAGCGGAGGAATCGCCTTGGATTGATCCCGCTCGCGAAGAATTTCATCAGGGATGTCATCGGCCATGAGCAGTTTGAGCCAGTCGATAAGCTCAGAGGTAGACGGCTTTTTCTTGAGACCCGGTACGGAGCGCAGATCAAAAAACACCTCGAGCGCTTCCTGCACCAGGGTCTGGGTGATACCCGGATAGTGCACGTCCACAATGCGCTCCATGGTGCTTTTGTCGGGAAAATTGATGAAGTGAAAGAAACATCGACGGAGAAAGGCATCGGGCAGCTCCTTCTCGTTGTTGCTGGTAATGATAATGATGGGACGCCGTGTCGCCTTGATGGTCTCTCCGGTCTCATAGACGAAGAATTCCATGCGATCGAGTTCTACCAACAGATCATTGGGAAACTCGATATCGGCCTTGTCCACCTCATCGATAAGCAGCACGACCTGCTCCTCGGCGGTAAACGCTTCCCAGAGCTTACCTTTCTTAATGTAATTTCTGACGTCGTGGACCTTGTCGTCACCCAGCTGGGAGTCCCGCAGACGGGAGACAGCGTCGTACTCGTAGAGGCCCTGCTGGGCTTTGGTCGTGGATTTGATGTGCCACTGGATCAGGGGCACTCCCAGACCACTGGCGACCTCCTCAGCCAGCATGGTCTTACCCGTGCCAGGCTCCCCCTTGATCAGGAGGGGACGCTGAAGAGCGACGGCCGCATTAACTGCCATGCTGAGATCTTCTGTCGCTACGTAACGTTCGGTACCTTCAAACTTCATCGACGGGCTCCACTTTAAAATTACGGGGATCTGCGCCTTGGGCGGCACTGATCAAAAATAAAAGGCGTGCAAGGGTACCCAACACTGCCAAGGACGGGCAAGTTAGGCGCTGCCGGGAGGGTCCCCCGGATCCCGGGAAGATCCACGGCTGCGAAACAGTGCAACCAGTGCGAGAATAAGGCCCAGTCCAAAGCTAAGGCCCGTAAACAGTAACAGTGGCCGGAGCGCGTGTTCCGCAGCCTCCTTGCCAAGACTGAGCCATTGGAATGCCAAAACAATCAGCGCCGGAGCAAAGGTGTCCGCTTCGGGCTGAATCAGCGCCGGGGTCAGCAAAAACGCCAGCACTGGAAGAGAAACTACTAGCTTCACCGCGAGCGAGCGGCTGCGGAGCAACCAGACATTCATGAGCACAACGGCAATAACTGCGGACAGGGTGTAGAGAATCAGTGCGGTGATATAGGCGCTTTCAGTGAGCATCGACATCCCCCTTTGTCACAGCGGCCTTTCGCCGCTGATCCAGGGCTGCCTCCTGCTTCCCCGGTGGCATCTGCACGTAATAACCTTCGGAATCCAGCGCCGCCAGGACCGCCTGAGTATCTGCCAGCGCCAGCTTGCGCGAGGGCTCCAGAGCGAAGACCAGGGCAGATTCTGGGCTCCCAAATACCGATAACAGGTTTTCCGGAACGCGTTCCAGTCCCTCCTCGCGTTTGACGAACAAGTACATCCCTTCCTTGCGAGGACTTCGAAACACTTCGCACAGAATCTTCATCTTCAATTCGCCCCCGGCAGCGATGCCCGCAGCGGCTCGATCACCGCCTTTGCCCGCCAGCCCTGCCAGCGCATGGGTTCGGTGATCACCTCTCCCGACGCCTCCCGAAGGATAAGCTCTAAATCCGCGCTGGAAATTAATATTTCGGGCGCCACGTTCAACTCTGCTGCAATGGTCCTGGCAGCGCCGCGGAGGGCTTTGAGGAGATTGCGCTGGGGCGCTGCCAGGGGACCCGGCAGCGCAGGGGGAAGTTCATCGTCGGGCAGCCTCAGCGCCTTTTGCACACAGGCAAGGAGACTGTCACCCTGTTTGCGAAGCACCGACGCCGGCAATACGTCCAGACTCGCCAAAGCGTCGTGATTGTCGGGCATAGCCATGGCGATGGCCAGAAAGGCCTTGTCCTCGACGATCCATCCCCGCGGTTTATCCACGGCCCGGGCCAGGTCCTCACGCCACTCGCAGAGGCGCCGCAGCGCTTCCAGCTGGCGTGGGGAGAGTCGTGAAGCCGACTTTACCCGGCGATATATCTGACCGTCGCGATCCTTAAGCAGACGGATAGCCTCCTCGCCCTCATCCAGAATCCATTGCATGCGGCCCTGCGCCTCCGCCAATTCTCGAAGGATTTTCCAGGCCGGGACCAACTCCAGCACGTCCAGTGCAGCGTAATGGCACTGGGACTCGCTGAGGGGACGCTTGAGCCAGTCAGAGCGGGTCTCGCCCTTATCCAACTCGACGCCCAGCAACTGCTCCACCAGCGCCCGATAGCCCAACCCAAAGCCCTTGCCCAGGAGTGCGGTGGCGCGCTGGGTGTCCACCAGCGGCGATGGCAGCACGCCCAGCCAATGGCGAAACACCTCCAGGTCCTCACTGCAGGAATGCAGAACTTTGACACAGCTGCTGTCGGTCATCAGCGTGCGCAGACTCTCAAGGGACGTAATCTTCAGGGGATCGATAAGCCAGGCGTGATCGTCTGTGCACAATTGCAGCAATGCTATGTGTGGATAATAGCTATTGCGGCGCATAAACTCCGTGTCTACCGCAATCTCGTCGGCACCGGCCAGAGAAACCAGCGCCGTCTGCAAGCCCTCGTCACTATCTATAAGGGTCCAGCTCATGAGCCTGGCACCGGCTGGCGACCTGAAAAAGCATGCGCCAGCGTGGATCCGTCCACATACTCAAGCTCTCCTCCAAGGGGAACCCCATGGGCGATACGCGACATGCGAGGAATGAGCGGCTCAAGCATGCGGGTGATGTAGTACGCCGTGGCCTCGCCTTCCACGGTGGGATTGGTGGCCAGAATCACTTCCTGCACCTCACCGTCCCGTGCCAGGGCCTCCAGAAGCGGCAAGCCGATCTCCTCGGGGCCGATACCATCGATGGGCGACAGGTGCCCCATAAGGACAAAATAGCGTCCTCTATAGCCACCCGCCTGCTCGATGGCCAGAATATCCCCTGGCGTTTCCACAATGCACAACAACGACGAATCCCGCCGCGTGTCCGCGCAGATTCCACAGAGCACGGCCTCGGCCAGGTTGCGACATTGCTGACAGCGCCCGACCCGCTCCACCGCGTCGGCAAGAGAGCGACTCAGGGTGGAGGCACCTTCCCGGTTGCGCTCCAGCAAATGCAGGGCCATTCGCTGGGCGGACTTGGGCCCGACGCCCGGCAGGCAACGCAGTGACTCGATCAGGGCGTCCATGGCGGGGCTGAAACGCTGCATCAGAAGGGAAACTTGAAACCGGCGGGCAAGGACATGCCCCCCGTCAGATCCTGCATGGCTTTGCGATTGCTCTCTTCCACACGACGCACGGCATCGTTAACGGCCGCCGCGAGAAGGTCCTCCAGAACGGACTTTTCTTCGCTGAGCACGCTGGGATCTATAGCGACACGACGCACGTCGTGCTTGCCGGTCATGGTGACGGAGACCAATCCGGCGCCGGACTCGCCGACGACTTCAAGATCGGCCATGGCTTCCTGTGCCTTTTGCATTTCAGCCTGCATCTTCTGCGCCTGCTGCATGATGTCGCCCATACCGCCTTTCATATCATTCGCTCTCCTGAAACCGATTCAAACATTTGACCACCATCAAGGCAGATCAACGGTGACTGAATCGCGCAGTACCGTCGCGTCAAACTCCTGAACCAGTTTTTTGATTCGTGGATCTTCGTTAATTTCTGTTACTGCCACTTCCTGGCGCTCCGCCTCCAGGCGCAGCCTTCGCATGGCAGGGGTCTCCTGACTCACGGGCCCCGGCGTGATGGAAACGTCACAGGGCCTCTGGCGCCAATCCGACAAGGCCTTGGCCACCATGCCGATGTGCCGCTCATTAAACAGGTTGGCCCGACTCTCATCCAGTCTCAGCTGCCAGGATTCACCCCCGGGAGTCTCCACCACGTTTTCAACGATACAGTGGGACGCGATATTGAGTGCACTGCCACTGAGTTGCAGCGCTGCCAGCGTCTCATACCAGGGAGCCTGTCCCGACGGAGGCCCCGAGCCGGGGGCGTCGATGACCGCGGCGTCAGGTGCCGTTGTATCCGGTATTGCCGGGGCCTGCGGATTTGCTACCGGACTAACGTCTGCCGCCGGAGGCGGCTCAGGCTTTTTTGGGCCATTGTCGGCCTCCGGGGCCGACGGAGAAGCATCCATGAGGTCGTCTGCGGACAAATCCGGGTCCAGTACCGACACGGGACGAAACGCCAGCAAGCGAAGACTCAGCATTTCAAAAGCGGCCCTCGGATCACTGGCATGCACAACCTGGGCTCGTGCACTCTGCGCCAGTTCGTAAAACAGCTGAACATCTTCCGCTGTCATACGTCCCCCAAGATCGGCTACTCGCTGGGCATCCCCAAACTCCGGATCTATGGCTCCGGGAACTGCCTGCGCCAGGGCGCAGCGGTGAAGCACACTGGTGAGCTCATCCACCGCAGAGGCGAAATCAACCCCCTGCTCGTCCATGTGCGCGCAGACCGCAATCAGCGCCTGCGCATCATCGCCAAGGAGTGCTTCGAGGAGATCATAGATATGGCGCCGATCCACCGAGCCCAACATGCTGGCGACTTCCGCATCGCGGAGACTACCGTCGCCAAAGGCGATGGCCTGATCCGTGAGACTCAGCGCATCACGCATGCTACCGGACGCGGCCCGTCCCAACTGCCATAGGGCGGCATCATCAAACTCCACCTGTTCCTGCGTAAGTACATCACGGAGGTGCTCTACCACGCGCTGGGCAGACATATTCTTGAGATTAAACTGCAGACAGCGGGACAACACCGTCGCCGGCAGCTTTTGGGGATCCGTCGTAGCAAGGAGAAACTTAACATGCTCCGGCGGCTCTTCAAGCGTCTTTAACAGCGCATTAAAAGAGTGCCCGGACAGCATGTGCACCTCGTCAATGAGGTAGACCTTGAAGCGGGAGCGGGTTGGCGCGTACTGCACATTGTCCAGTAGCTCGCGGGTATCTTCGACCTTGGTGCGCGACGCTGCATCCACTTCAATGAGGTCGACACTGCGCCCCTCGCTGATCTCGACGCAACTGCTGCATTCGCCGCAGGGCGTTGCGCTTATGCCGTTCTCGCAATTCAGGCTGCGTGCCAGGATTCTGGCGATGGTTGTCTTGCCCACACCCCGTGTGCCGGTGAACAAATAAGCATGGTGCAAACGATTGCTGTCCAGCGCATGACGCAGGGCCTGCAGCACATGCTCCTGGCCGACCAGGGCATCGAATGTGGCCGGGCGCCATTTGCGCGCCAGCACCTGATAGGACATGTTTTTTCCGTTAATAGACGCCCCGTTTACCGGTTCGTCACCTCTGACTCTGGTGATTCAGGGCGGATCCCGAGCCCAAATGGAAGCGGCCCGGACAGCCACACCCCGGCACATGTACCAGCAATTACCGTTGCTCCCTTCCGGGCCTGGCGGAGTTCACTGCCTGACATTGCGAGGGGACCGCCCGGGCCACCCTAATACCCCAACTAGCGGGGACGCGCATTGTCGCCAAAAGGCTTCGCGGTAGCAAGGCGCAAAACCACACGCTCTTTTGTCAGGCATCTGTTTGGGATCGTGAGGCCAAAATCGCGAATTATTCAAGGAGCCTCATCCAAAACGCGTGCTTGTGACGTAGATGTTAATACCTTTAACATAAATGTTATGATTCGTAACATTAGAACTTCTCAGGACAGCCCCCATGACAGGCAAACCTCTGCAAACCCGCTGGACCGGCAGCGCTATGGCCCTCGCCATCGCAGTATCCATCACCGGAGTGGTAACCGTGGCTCTTCACGCCCGGGTGTCCGCCGAACAAAGCACAGCTCTCCGCGCGCCCATGCCCGTTGTACAGACAGAATTTGTGGAACAGCCGGACTTTCAGCGAGAGCAAAAGTTTTTGGGGCTCGTGCAGGCGGCAAGCCGAAGCCAGGTCGGCTTCGAGGTGCCCGGCGCGATTGCCGAGGTACTCGTCCGTGAGGGACAGGCGGTTGAGGCCGGCACTGCTCTCGCGAAACTGGATACCCAGTCGCTGGAGGCACGCCGCCGTGCAGCCGCTTCAACGGTCGATCAGGCCAGAGCCGAACTGGAGTTGGCGAGCGCACGCACCGTGCGCCAGGCCCCCCTGGTAGAAAGCGGCGCCATTTCTGCACAGCTCTTTGATGACACGCGGCTGGCAGAAAAAGCGGTTGAATCCGCACTGTCCGCCGCGCAGGCGAGACTGGACTCCCTGGAAATAGATCTCGAGAAGTCAGTACTCCGTGCGCCCTATGCCGCAAGAATAGGCCGTCAACTACTGGACCGTGGTGCCGTCACCCAGCCTGGCGCTCCGGTGTTTACCCTGACCTCTCTGGAAAACCGCGAAGCGCACATCGGCGTTGCGGTAGAGCAGGCGCAATACCTGACTGTCGGTGAAAGCTACCCCCTGCGATGGCGTAAGCGGTCCCTGAGGGCGCCGCTTATCGCGGTACGCTCGGACGTCAACCCCGTCAGTATGACCACGGTTGCTATCTTTTCGCTGCCCGAGGATGTCGACGCCTTTGACGGTGAACCGGTGTCCGTCAGTGTCCCCCGCACCGAACCGGAAACCGGCGGATGGCTACCACTCTCTGCCCTTATCGAAGGTGAGCGAGGTATCTGGACGGTACTGGCCTTGCGCGGGCGCGAGGGAAACACCCTGGCCCTTCGCGAAGTCGTTGAGGTTCTCCATGTCAGCGGCAATCGTGCCTATGTTCGCGGCTCCATCAGGGACGGTGACAGGCTCATTGCCGATGGCGTGCATCGCATCGCGCCGGGCACTGCGGTCGCTCCGTTGACATCATCACAACAGTCGCAAAACGCCGTCTCGCAGAAGGAGTCCTAAGCATGTTGGCCAAGCTGCTCTATTCTCACAGCCGCTATCTTTGGCTCACGGTCATCGTCATCCTCATGGTGGGCGCTGCGAGCATGCGCTCTCTGGGCCGACAGGAAGATCCAACCATCACCAATTTTGTCGCAACGGTCACTACCTTTTTCCCCGGTGCTGAGCCTGCACGGATAGAAGCGCTGGTGAGCAAGCCCCTGGAGCGTGAGCTTCGCGCCATTGCTGAGGTCGACGAGGTCAAATCAACCTCCTCTACCGGCGTGTCCTCTATTGTTATCGAGCTTTACGAGACCCTTGAGGCGAGTGCCATCGAGCGCGCGTGGTCCGAAGTGCGCGATGCCATCGACGATGCCAGTCGTCAGTTTCCGGCAGGCGTGGCCTCACCCGTCTTCGACAACGACCGCACCACCGCTTACGTGCGCATCATCGCCCTGACCTCCGCCCCGGGCTATGAGCTCTCGCTACCCCTGTTAAGCCGCAGCGCCGAAGATCTTGCCGAGCGTGCGCGAAACTTCTTTGGCACGCAATTCGTCGACATCTACGGTGAGGCCAGGGAGGAAATCCGGGTCGATGTTAACGAGCAATCCTTACTGGCCCGGGGTATTAGTATCGGTGAACTTACCCTGGCGCTGCAGGGCGCTGACCCCCGAAGAGCGTCGGGGCGTGCCAGCGGCGATGTGAACGACCTGCTCATAGAGATCGATGGAGAATTTGACTCCGCCGCACGCGTTGCCAACGTCATTATCAGAACCGACGCCAAGGGCAACTCCGTTAGCGTGGGCGATATCGCGCGGGTGTACCGCGCACAGCAAACGCCGCCCCAGGCATTGGCACAGACCGATGGACGACGGGGCATTTTGTTAGGCGTCGCCATGAACGAAGGCCAACAGGTCGACAAGTGGAGCCAGCAGTTTGAGGCGTTTTTGGACGAGTACCGCGCCCAGGCACCGGCCGGGGTCGAAATCACCACCAGCTATAACCAGGCTACTTATACCGAAGCGCGCCTTCGAGACGTTTTGACCAACCTGGCCATAGGTGTGTTGCTGGTGCTGTTGGTGCTGTTGTTCACCCTGGGCCTGCGCGCCGCCACCGTGGTAGCGGTGATTCTGCCGCTGTGCACCCTGGTGTCCCTGGTTATCATGAACCAGATAGGACTGCCCATTCATCAGATGTCCGTCACCGGCCTCGTGGTAGCCCTGGGTTTGCTGGTGGACGGCTCCATTGTGATGACCGATGAGGTACGCAAGCGCCTGCTGGATAACGAGCCTCCCCTGGACGCCATCAGTGAATCCGTGCAACGCATGCGTATTCCCCTGCTGTCCTCCACAGCCACAACTATCCTTGCCTTTGTGCCCATGGTTATTCTCCCGGGGCCGGCGGGCGATTTTCTGGGCTCCATCGCCAAGGCGGTGGTGATTATGCTCGGCTCATCGCTGGTGCTGGCGCTTGTTATTACACCGGTACTGGCGGCGCGTCTTCTGCCCGGCGGGCTCAATAAAGGCTCCCACTGGTGGGAGACCGGCGTGGCCAGCGGCGCCATGGGGAAGTCCCTGTCCCACGCTCTGGACTGGTCTATCCGCCACCCCGCCGGATCCGTAGCTCTGGCACTGGCGTTACCGGTGGCAGGCTTTCTCGCTTTCCCCACGCTCACGGCACAGTTTTTCCCGGGTACCGATCGCGATCAGCTGTCCTTAAAGGTGACGCTGCCTCCCGGACGCTCCATCACCGATACCTATGCCCTGGTGCAGGAGCTCGACGAGCGATTGCGCGGCGAGCCACTCATCCGTCGCGTGGACTGGACGGTCGGCGAGAGTGCGCCGCAGTTTTATTACAACCTGGTGCGTAACAAGGAAGGTATCCCCAGCTATGCCCAGGCAATGGTGCTTACTACGGACGAAAATCGCACGGACGACCTCATCCGCAGACTCCAGACAGAGCTGGATGCGGAGTACCCTCAGGCGCGAATACTGGTTTTAGGCATCGAACAGGGCCCCCCTGTATCTGCGCCCCTGGAGGTCGACCTCTTCGGCCCGGATCTGGAAACACTGCGCCACCTGGGTGAGGAGTTCCGCCTGCGCATGGAACGAGTACCGGACATCACCCACAGCACCACGGGGCTGGTTGCGGGTGCTCCAAAGTTGGTATTCAAGCTGGATGAGCAGCGCGTTCGCATGGCGGGCCTGGATCTCGCGACGGTGGCAGACACCCTGGATGCCGCCCTCCGTGGCCGCATAGGTGGCGAGATTCTTGAAGGCACACAGCGGCTCCCCGTACGTGCGCGCCTTAACGAGAATACCTGGTCCGATCCGGAGCAGATAGCGAGTATCCGTCTGCCGCTGCCCACCTCTGATGGGGATAGCCGCACCCTGCAGAGCATCAGCCTGAGCACCCTCGGGCAATTCAGCCTCGAACCGTCCAACAGTCCCATCACTCGCAGGGATGGTGAGCGCATTAACACGGTGCAAGGCTATGTCACCCGCGGTGTGCTCGCCGAAGGGGCGTTAAAAGACCTGCAGGCCATTCTTACGGAAGATCCCGTTGCCCTGCCCTTTGGCTACCGCTATCAGTTTGGTGGCAATTCCGATGCCCGGGCGAGCGTCGTGCAGAACATCGCTGCCCCCATGGGACTCATCGTCGCCGCCTTGCTGGCAACCATTGTGCTTACCTTTAACTCCTGGCGACTGTCAGCCGTGGCGTTTTCGGTGTTTGTTTTGTCCATGGGATTAAGCCTGCTGTCGCTGGCGATCTTCCGCTACCCCTTCGGGGTGCAGGCGCTTATCGGGGTCATCGGCTCCATCGGCGTATCGATCAACGCGGCCATCATCATTCTCACGGCCCTGCAACTGGACACCCGCGCATCCCGGGGGGAGCCGGCCGCAGTCCGGGATGTGGTGATGGATTCGAGCCGGCACATTGTATCCACGACCATCACAACCTTTGGCGGCTTTTTGCCGCTGATCCTGGAGGGCAGCCAGTTCTGGCCACCTTTCGCTATGGCTATTGCCGGCGGCGTGCTGCTATCCACCGTAGTCTCATTTTTTTACATACCGCCCATGTTCATGCTTTGTTATCGTCGCAAGCATCGTCGTCTACAGGCAGAGCAACATCCGATGCGGGTAGACGAGCCCAACAATGATGGAGACAGCCTCATGGGCAACGCAGCATGACGGCAGCGTTCAAAAGCTATCACCACGGTGATTTGCGGAACACGCTGATCCTCGCTGCCTCACAACTCATCGAGGACAGCGGATCCCTGAACTTTGCCATGGCCGACGCGGCACGGCAGGCCGGGGTCAGTACCGCAGCGCCCTACCGGCATTTTCGTGATCGCGACGCCCTTCTCGAAGCCGTCAGTCAACTCGCTTTCTTCGGGCTTGGCGAACGCGTGCGGAAGGCCACCGCCAGCACGCGACCAGGGAGCATCGAGACCATCATCGCCATTGGCCAGGCCTACACCCAATACGTTATTGAGAAGGCCGCTTTCTATGATCTTATGTGGGGCGATCTTGGCGCCCGGGCCATGGACGCCGATAGCTTTGACAAGAAAGCATCGGGCTTTTACATGCTCGTGGACGCGGTGAATGCCTATATCGCGGAACAGGAGCTCTTAAATGTAGACAGCCTCGATCTCGCCGTAAAACTCTGGTCTATGGTGCATGGCATGAGTGCCATTTCCATGAGCGGCAAGCTGCCTCACTTTTACCCCAATGCCGACATACCTGACATGCTCGACAGCAGCACCCGCATATTTATGGCCGGCCTAAGACAGTCTGACGAGAGGGAATCATGAGCGCACCCGGCGAAGAAAGTTTCATTATCGCTCCTCCTGAGCGGGTTGCCATTCCCGTTACGGGAAGTGAGCAGCTTTTTCCCGTGAGACGTATTTTCTGTGTCGGACGCAATTACGCAGAACATGCCAGAGAGATGGGTGCGGACCCCCAACGGGAGCCGCCCTTCTTTTTCACCAAACCTTCAGACGCCATCGTGGTCGCAGGAAACGATGTTCCCTACCCGCGCGCCACCGCCAACTTGCATCACGAAGTTGAACTGGTAATCGCCATTGGCAAACGCGGCGGCGATATCGCCAAAGACCAGGCCCTGAATTATGTTTTTGGCTATGCTGTGGGCAATGATCTCACTCGCCGTGATCTGCAGTCAGAGGCAAAAAGGTCGGGGCGTCCCTGGGACACAGCCAAGGGCTTTGACCACTCTGCCCCCGTGTCGCAAATCACGCCCTCAGCACAATGCGGGCATATCAATGAGGGTCAAATAACTCTTCATGTGAATGGTGACGAGCGTCAAAGGGGTGATTTGCAGGATATGATTTGGTCTACCGCGGAGATTATCAGTGCGCTGTCAAAGCTTTTTATCCTGCAGCCGGGAGATCTTATTTTTTCAGGGACCCCGGCAGGCGTTGGACCTTTACAACCGGGCGATGAAGTAGATGCATCGATAGAGGGACTGACTCCCCTCGCACACAAGGTACTGCCCGCAAATTGACCACTACGCACTCCTAAGTGAGGCCAGCAGTGCAAAAGCCGATGCCAACGGACCCCTACTAAATCTCACCGGCACGCCCCCTCCACCAGTCATCCCCACTGGGCGCGTACGGGGCAGTCCTCAATAGCGGACATTCGTAGTCGCCCGAAGCAGCAGCCGCTATCAGCCAACTTTAGTCGAAGATGCTGTCCGACTTTACGGCCAAGGCCAAACCCAAAACACCAATGCCGCCCACCAGCGAGAGTGCCAGCGGTAGTTCATAGTGCCAGCACACAACCGCCGCACCGCCGGTGCCAATCGCAAAAGCAAAAAATAGCTGCATGAAATCTCTCGCCAAGCTTATAAAGAAGCTGGCAATACTCCCAGGGGCACCGCTGTTCCTCGGCCGATCTCTCGGTGCGTCTTTGCGAATCATGCCCGCCTCCACGTTGGATCCATAGGCCTTAATACAATATTCAAGGTAGCAGAAATTATCCAAGGAGAGGGTCGACTGAAAGTCAGAAACAGATCGTCAGTGTCAGCCCCTACGGTGCGTAAATGGGGCTTTCTAGCAGTTTTTTGCACTTACTGTGCACTTACCAGCTGTGTTGTTAGTAACCGCTACCGCTGGAATTCTTGTAGTACCTGAGACATAGCTTACAGAATATACCGGAGACATGGTTTACACATTTAGGTATTTGAAGGAGGACTTCAGATGCCTTGGAAGGAGTGTAAACCAATGGAAGAACGACTCAGGTTTGTTGCCAGGTGTCTCGACGGTGAGAACATGTCGGCGCTTTGTCGAGAGTTTGGTATCTCAAGGCCTACTGGCTACAAGATCCTCAATCGCTACAAACAATCTGGACTCGAGGGGCTCGAAGACCGCAGTCGACGTCCTTACCGCCACGGCAACCAACTGCCCTTTCAGGTCGAACGCACGATCCTGCAAATCAAACGGGAGTACCCTACTTGGGGTGCGCCCAAGATTCGCGAGAAGCTCATTCGGCAGTACCCCATCATTCCGCCGCCCGCTAAGAGCACGATTCACGCCGTGCTCGATCGAAACGGGTTGGTAAAACGCCGAAAGCGACGACGCTACAAAGCGCAGGGCACGGCCCTCAGTCAGGCCACCGCACCGAACAAACTGTGGTGCGCCGACTACAAAGGCGAGTTCCAGCTGGGCAACCGCAAGTACTGCTATCCCTTGACCATCACCGACCAGTGCTCACGTTATTTGTTGGCCTGTGAGGGTCTCGAATCCACCAAGATGCCCACCGCAGTGACCGTGTTTGAGCGGGTATTTCAGGAGTTTGGCGTACCTGAGGCGATTCGTACCGATAATGGCCTGCCCTTCGCCTCACCCAATGCGTTGTTTGGGCTGAGTCGGCTGTCGATCTGGTGGCTGCGCCTGGGCATTCGTATCGAGCGCATTAAACCAGGTCACCCCGAGCAAAACGGCCGGCATGAGCGCATGCATCTCACGCTCAAAAAGGAGGCCACCAAACCCGCCTCCTTCAACTTCCTGCAGCAGCAGGAGCGATTTGACCGGTTCATCGAGGTTTACAACAACGAGCGGCCTCATCAGGCCCTCGACGGTAAGTACCCCGGCGATCTCTTTACACCCTCAGTGCGCGCCTACCA
>NZ_CBFHZO010000087.1:0-76490 GCF_965660375.1 Congregibacter sp.
GGCTCTGCACTCTGGGCGATGCTTCGGAACATCGCATCCACCGGCGGAATAATGCGCGCCGGGAAGGGGTTGGTGCGCACCAACTCCAGCGCCTTAACGACACGGGTCACCGAAGAGGTCGGGTAGGGCATGGATCCATGACCCGGCTTGTCGATGGCTGTCAGTCGCAACCAGACTGGCACCTTCTGGGTCAGCTCAACGGAGAAAATCGTTTCGCCCTTGGCAGTGGAGCGCCCAAGACCTCCTTCATTTAGGAGCAATCCTGCACCGTCAAAAATTTCCGGGTGGTTTTTGAGCAGCCAACCCGCACCGTAAAGTCCACCGGCCTCTTCATCAGCCGTCGCTACAAACACCACGTCGCGATTGAGAGGCTTGCCTGCACGATGCAGGCTCAAAAACGTCGCCAGCTGGGTAATGCCCGTGCCCTTCATGTCGATGGCGCCACGACCCCAGATAAAGCCGTCGCGAATTTCCCCCGACAGGGGATCGGTGGTCCAGTACTTGGGATCGGCTGGGACTACATCGGTGTGCTGCAAAAGAATCAACGCGGGCTCATCGCCGCCCTCTATGCGCGCCCAGATGTTGCCGCGACCGGGCGCGCTCTCTGCCGAGTTCCAGGAGATGCCTTCGGCGTCCAGAATTTCAGAATAAAAATCGACGGCGCGGGATTCGTTTCCGGGTGGATTGATAGTGTCTATCTTCAAGAACGCCTGCAGCCAGGCTACCGCTTCGTCGTCCAGAGTCTGGGCTGCTGCGGGCAGGGTCGCAGCCATCAGCACTGCGAGAAAGGCGCGCTGAACAAAGCGAATTCCCGCTTTGAGGTACACCGTCGTGAAATTTTGCTTTGTTCGTCTACTCACCTGAATCTCCCGGCTATTGGGTGCTTAACATATAAAAGTCGAAAGTAGCCTATCACCGCAGCTTTGGCGAACCCTTTTATGACTTGGTACTTCCATACCGCGCCTGCCAGTTTCCGGAATTCTCCCTTGCACAAGCCTCTTCCGTATCGAATTGAATCTGACGCCCCCTGGGACTGATCGAAACGCCCACACTTTTAAGGCCCTCAATGACTCTGGCAGACAAACGGGCATCTTTTTGTGCCGCGCGGACAGCTTCAAGCTGCTCATCGGTTTCGAACACGCAAACGATCCGTAAGGATTCAGGAAAATTGTTGTAGTCCACAAAATGCGTTAACCATGCAAAACCCGGAATCTCCTCCAGGGCTTCATCGCAAATGCGGGTAAGCGTGTTTACCAGCCCCCGCTCAAGCTTCTTGTCAGTTTTTCTCACGACTTACGATCTTCGAGCATACGCTGCAGATTGTTTACCGTGTTGAGGTTACGTCCCGTTCCAGACACACCGAGGCAGGCGTCAATATTTGCAACAAGCTTTGATCGACCGATGCCATCGGGTGCGTGCAAATAAAAAATCCGGCCAAGGACTTCGTAGCGCTCGGACGGAGCGCGCCACTTTTCTATCTTGATCAAATCCAGTTTTGGCGCCTGTGGGCAAAAGTAGAAATGCACCGTGTTGCCCGCTACATCAGAAAAAGGACTCTGCGTTGCAGCTGCCTCGAATTCATTCTCGGTTAGGCACACGACGTCCGGACTAAAATCAAACTCCTTCTCAATGAGAGCTGCCACATTTGCCGAAGGATCACCGTCAGCATCCAGAATGATATTGCCACTTTGGATGTAGGTCTGAACACTCCCATGGCCAGCCCGCTCCAGGCAGGCTCGCAGATCTTTCATGGGGAGAACATTTTTACCACCGACATTTACGCCGCGAAGCAAAACAATGTATGTGCTCACCTGTCCTCCACCTCGCTTCCTGACAATGTTTGCTCGATGACAAGCATTAGCGAAATCCACAAACGTTATCTATCAAATAATACTACGCGAGGGGATACGCCGCCTTCCGGGAAACAAGGCGCCAGGGCGTCGGGGACTTTTGGGAATTGCGATCACCCTTCGCGGCGATACTCATCAGATAATTTTTGTACTATTGTTGGTTACGATGTGACGCCTGATGCTGGTCGAGACACTCGCTAACATGATGGTGGGTAGCCTGGTACGGAAGCATCGCCCCATGAAAAATAAACTGAAGAAAGGTGAAGCAAATGATCTATGCACAGCCCGGCGAAGTTGGCGCGATTGCGTCATTTAAAACCCGCTACGAGAACTTTATTGGTGGCGACTGGGTCGCACCGGTGGATGGCCAGTACTTTGAAAACGTATCTCCGGTGAATGGACAGGTTTTCACGGAAATTCCCCGGTCATCTGCAGCGGACATCGAATTGGCGCTGGACGCGGCCCACAAAGCGGAAGCCGCCTGGGGAGCCACCTCGGTCGCTGAACGCTCGAATATACTTCTGAAGATTGCAGACCGTATCGAGGCTAACCTCGAAGTTCTCGCCGTGTGCGAAACCTGGGATAACGGCAAGGCTGTCCGGGAAACTCTCAATGCGGATATTCCTTTGGCTGCGGACCACTTCCGCTACTTTGCAGGCTGTCTGCGCGCTCAGGAAGGCAGCATGGCTGAGATAGACGCAAAAACAGTGTCCTATCACGTACATGAGCCGCTGGGTGTTGTCGGCCAGATTATTCCCTGGAATTTCCCCATTCTCATGGCCGCATGGAAGCTGGGGCCGGCTCTGGCCGCCGGAAACTGCGTCATTCTCAAGCCTGCGGAACAGACTCCGGCCTCCATTCTGGTACTCATGGAGATGATCGCTGACCTACTGCCACCGGGAGTTCTGAATATCGTCAACGGCTACGGCGCAGAAGCGGGTCAGGCGCTGGCGACCAGCAAGCGCATCGCCAAGATTGCCTTCACCGGCTCCACTCCCGTGGGCCAGCACATCCTGCGCTGTGCGGCAGAAACGCTCATACCCAGTACCGTAGAGCTGGGCGGAAAATCACCCAACATCTATTTCAATGACGTGATGCAGCAGGAAGATGAATTTATCAGCAAAGCGGTGGAGGGCCTGGTACTGGCCTTCTTCAACCAGGGTGAGGTTTGCACCTGCCCCTCTCGGGCGTTGATTCAGGAGGATATGTACGACGACTTCATGGCGCGCGTCATAGATAGAGCCAACGCTATCAAACGGGGAAGCCCTCTTGACCCCGAGTGCATGGTCGGCGCTCAGGCGTCCAAGGAGCAGTACGACAAAATCCTCGGCTACATCGATATCGGTCGCTCCGAGGGCGCTGAGGTACTCATCGGCGGGGGCGCTGCAAAGCTAGAGGGTGATCTGGGCACGGGATACTACGTGCAACCGACGCTGCTCAAGGGCACAAATGACATGCGCGTATTTCAGGAAGAGATTTTCGGTCCCGTGGTCGGTGTCACCACCTTTAAAGATGAAGCGGAGGCGCTGGCCATTGCCAACAACACGGACTTTGGACTTGGCTCAGGCGTTTGGACACGGGACATGAACAGAGCCTACCGCATGGGCCGCGGAATAAAAGCGGGTCGTGTATGGACTAACTGCTATCACGCATATCCTGCCCATGCCGCCTTTGGGGGTTACAAAAAATCCGGCATTGGCCGGGAAACGCATAAGGTGGCGCTTGACCATTATCAGCAGACTAAAAACCTGCTGGTCAGCTACGACACGAATCCCCTCGGATTCTTTTAAAGTCTTTGACCTTGAAGGTCGCGCCCCTTCGGCCAGAGCCGACGGGGCGTCGTCAGGGACACAACGCAGAAGCAGGGGCAAAACCTTCCCGGATACACGACTGAGCAGGTTTTCTCAGCGCGAAAAGACTAAAGGACTTCCGCCAGATCACCCTTGGTCTCAAGCCAGGACTTACGGTCTCCCGCGCGCTTTTTCGCGAGCAACATATCCAGCATTTCACTGGTGCCATCGCCGGCATCGAGGCGTAGCTGCACCAGACGCCGCGTATCTGCACTCATGGTCGTTTCGCGCAGCTGCAAAGGGTTCATCTCACCCAGACCTTTAAAGCGCTGCACGTTTACTTTGCCGCGTTTTTTCTCAGCCTCGATACGATCAAGAATGCCCTGCTTTTCGGCTTCGTCCAGCGCGTAAAAAACCTCTTTACCGATATCGATGCGATACAGCGGCGGCATCGCTACGTAAACATGTCCCGCAGAAACCAGCGATCGGAAATGACGCACAAAAAGCGCGCAGATCAATGTTGCGATGTGCAGGCCATCGGAATCCGCATCGGCAAGAATGCACACCTTGCCATAGCGCAGGCCTGCGAGGTCGTCATCCGCCGGGTCGATGCCCAGCGCTATGGAAATATTGTGCACCTCTTGAGAGGCGAGAATTTCCTGGGAATCCACCTCCCAGGTATTCAGAATCTTCCCTCGCAGAGGCAGGATCGCCTGGGTTTCGCGATCGCGGGCCTGCTTGGCGCTACCGCCGGCGGAGTCACCCTCCACCAAAAACAGCTCCGTGCGAGAAGGATCCTCACCGGAACAATCGGCGAGCTTACCGGGGAGCGCAGGGCCGGCACTGACCTTTTTGCGCACCACTTTTTTAGCGCTGCGCAGGCGCCGCTGAGCCGTGTTGATGCACAGCTCTGCCAATGCCTCGGCATCGCCGGTGTGCTGGTTAAGCCAGAGGCTAAAGGCGTCTTTAGCCACACCCGATACAAAGGCAGCCGCTTCCCGGGAGCTTAAACGCTCCTTGGTCTGACCAGAGAATTGCGGATCTTCCAGCTTGGAAGAGAGCACATAGCTACAGCGCTCCCAGATATCGTCCGGTGCGAGTTTGACGCCCCGCGGCAATAATGAGCGCAGCTCACAGAACTCGCGCATGGCATCCAGCAAGCCGGTACGCAGTCCGTTGACGTGGGTGCCGCCCTGGGCCGTAGGAATAAGATTCACGTAGGACTCGGTAATCAGCTCACCGCCTTCCGGAAGCCATTGCACGGCCCAGTCCACAGCCTCGGTGGTACCACTGAAACTGCCGGTAAAAGGCTCCGTGGGCACGGTGGGGAAGCCTTCGGTGGCAGATAGCAGATAATCGGTGAGACCATCTTCATAAAACCACTCTTCTTTCTCGTTTTTCTTTTCGTCGAGAAAAGTGACCCGCAGGCCCGGGCACAACACCGCTTTTGCTCGCAGCACATGCATGAGTCGGGGCACGGAAAAGTTGATGGAGTCGAAATACTGGGGATCGGGTGTGAATCGCACCGTGGTGCCGGTGTTGCGCTTGCCACAGCTATCAATCACCTTGAGCTCCGAGGTTTTCTCACCGCCGGCGAAACTCATTTCGTGGACCTGAGCGTCGCGGCGGATGGTGACGATGAGCTCTTTTGACAGTGCATTCACCACCGAGACGCCCACGCCATGAAGTCCGCCGCTGAACTGGTAATTTTTGCTGGAGAACTTACCGCCGGCATGGAGGGTGCAAAGGATCACCTCGACTCCCGGTTTTTTTTGCTCAGGATGCATATCCACCGGCATGCCCCGGCCGTCGTCGCTGGCGGATAGCGAGCCGTCGGCATGCAGGATAACGTCTATTTGCCGGGCAAAACCCGCCAGAGCCTCATCGACACTGTTGTCGATAATCTCCTGGGCAAGATGGTTGGGACGCGTGGTGTCGGTGTACATTCCCGGTCGCTTGCGCACCGGTTCCAGGCCCGTGAGGACCTCGATAGAGTCAGAAGAATAATCGCTCACTGCGGTAATAATCGCCTGAAGAAAAAGATCGCGGCATTGTACACGGCAAGATCACAAACACCGAGGTTTGCGCTGTCAGCCGCGTAATTCAAGCGTCGCGCCCCCGCCTTAGCGTCCCGGCGGCGTGGCGCGGCGTTGTTCCCAATCGTCCACAAGCTTGGCGGCGACATTGCTGCCAACCCGCCAGAGATTCTCGACGGCGGGCAGCATACCGCCGAAGCCTTCGGTCTCCCGGGTGAGGCTTTCTACGGCGGTCATGCCCGGCGGCTGCATGGAAAAGTTGCTCGCCGTGCGCAAAAGCATGATGCGATCAAAGTCCACGCGACCACCCTTGTCGAGAAAACGCAGAGCCTCAAGAATGCCGCTGTCTTCGACGGCGGTGGTGACAAACTCACCATCACCCTCGGTCCAGTATGCGACCCAGTCGTTGGCCCATTCGTTAAGATAACTGCCGTGCCAGAAGGTGCTGGCGGAAAGACTGTCACCGCGCATGATCGTCGGTGGAGCAAGCGCCTTGGGGTAGCCTTGATATTCGGCCCGCAAAGCCTGCGCTGCCGCGTTATCGAAAAGCTCGACCCCTGCGCTCTGCTCATAGGCCCATTCCGCCAGATCCTGAGTGAGACCGGTAAAGGTGACCAGCAGACCTCTGTCGCGATCCACGCAGGCTTCATGGGTGCTGAAAGGAAGGTCGAAGCATTCATCCAGGGTGGTCGTTCAGCCCACGCTCGTGCCAGGCCTGAAACTCACCGGGGGCGTCCCCCGTATCCTGGCCGACCTCGAAGTTCACCAGGACTGCGACGCGTATCTCTATGGGTGCGTCAGCTGCGTCGGATACATCGGCGGCATGGGCGAGGGGCCCGTTCAATACACCGGCCAGAGCCCAAAACCCCAGGAGGGCGAATTGAAAACTAAAAAAGGCTGCGTTAGCCATAGTGGGGAGCCCTTTTTAACATTCAGCGAGCGTTTGGGCCTTCAGGTTTAGAGGGTGGCCGCCATCGCGGGTTACAAATAGCCGGAGGCTTCTTTGTCGACGGGAAAGATCTGCGACTCCGCGCGGGAGACATCTGTGCGGATAGTGCCGTCGGGCTCCAGTTCCAGCCAGCGGAATCCCGGAGCCTGGCTGTCGACGGCAAAATCCGTTTGCTGGGGCAGGAACTGCACGCAGGTAGACGGGGTGCACAGGAGACGGAGGTCTTCACAGCGCTGATCCAGCGCCTGATGCACATGACCCCACAGCACTCCGCGCACATGGGGGTAACGATCCAAAATCTCGAAAAAGGAGTCCGCGTCAGACACCATTTGCTCGTCCAACCAGCCACAACCCACGGGCACCGGCTGATGATGCATGCAAATCAGCGTATACAAATCCGAGTCTGCGCTTGCCGCAAGACACTCCTCAAGGCGTTGCAGTTCCCCACGGCCCAGGTGCCCGCCGACTTCACCGGGCAATTGGGAGTCGAGCATGACGATCTGCCAGGCTCCCACACGTATTTCTCCCGGGAGACGTCGGGCACCGCCAACGTCTGCCATCACTTCACGAAGATCGTGGTTACCCGGCAGCCAGAAATGCTCCGTGCTCACCTGGTCGAAATAGCCGATAAGTCGAGTGTAGGCACCGCCGGCACCGGAATCCGCAAGATCGCCAGTGCCCAGGACAAAGTCAGGGTCAGGGTACTCCCGGTTCACCAGATCGATAACAGCCTGAAGAGAGTAGTCGGTGTCCAGGCCCAGCAGCTTGCCCCCATCGTGTGCCTTCAGATGTGTATCTGTAAGTTGCACGACGCGGACGGTCTCGCTGCGCACACTCAGTTGACAAACACTGTTGGGATTATCACTCATGCAATAATTGCCCCTAGGCGTGCTCCGCCCCGGGTTTTAATAACCCGGCGACGTCAGCCTGCCCGTAATGGAGGCAGTGGGACAGCCAGTCAGCGAGAAAACTGTTTTGTTGGTTCTTTTCGTCCTGCTGATGCATGGACGGATTCGGATAGGCATAGCGACCCTGGGTTTTGCCGCTTGTTTGAAAGCGCACCACTTCGATCATTCCCGCATCGTGGTATGCCCGGACCTCCATAACCAGGGGGTTCAGCCAGCTTAATTCTGACCCCTGCGTATTATCTTTGGCGCTTTTCTGAGCAGTCTCCGGCGCATTACTGCGAAAACTCTTGAGGCAGAAAAGCGTGGTATAGCGACTGCGCTCGAGCACTTCTATGTGTACCTGGGCCCCGTCCACCGAGAAACGCTTGCTATTAGAGCTCTCATAGTCAGAAAAGAGACGCAGCAAACGCGCATAGTTCGCCTCACACAAGGCATGCAATGCGCGCAAATCGACTTTGTAGGAGCCTTTTATCACTGCCTGTCTCATTCCCCGGTAATAACGTGAGTCCCAAGGTGAATCGTAGCCCGAGTCACGGCTTTCGTCGCCGTTTGTTACAAATTTACCCCGGCTTCCTGAACCAATAGCCAAGGATTGCACGTATTTACTCCCTGTGCGTCCCATGTTGATCAGTAAAATCGATCAATTGCATCTAAAATGCGACAGGGCGCGTGTGTATCAGTGGCAATGAAATCAGTGTACCACCTAAGATTGGAACCCTGGTTAGCTTAGCTTTAGTGACTATTCAGCACTGCGAAGCAGTCGACATTACTGGTAAGATTTGCACGGCTTTATTCCGCATACCCAAGGATTTCATTATGAACGTCCCCGGCAAGGTTTTCCTCGCCTCTCTGACTCTGGCTGCGACCGTCGTCGCCTCTGCCTCTGCAAACGCCGAGTCATTGCGTGATATTTACGAACTGGCATTGGAAAACGATGCGACCCTCAAGGCGCAGCAAGCACAGTACATGGCGGGCCTGGAGGATGAAAACGCTGCGTTGTCAGTATTGTTGCCTCAGGTAACTGCGAGCGCGCGAACCCAGAATTCGGATACGGACACCACCAGCCCGGGAATTATTGGCTTCGACCCCTCGGGTGCACCCGTTATCGGTGACACCTTCGATAACACCGATATCGACACTGACACCTACCAGGTGTCTCTTCAGCAGGCCATTTTTAACCTTCCCGCGTGGTTCTCCTTCCAATCCGGGAAGGAACTCTCCAAACAGGTAGAGGCGACCTTCGCTGCGAATCAACAGAACCTGATTGTTCGCGTGGTACAGGCTTATCTTGCCGTGCTGCGGGCCCAGGACAACCTCCGGGCCTCCGTGGCCAGAGAAGAAGCCTTTGGTCGGCAGCTGGAGCAGAACCAGCAGCGTTTTGAAGTCGGTCTTATTGCCATTACCGACGTTTATGAGTCGCAGGCGGCCTACGACCTGTCACAGGTTGATCGTATCTCCGATGAGAACGCCGTCGCGGTGGCACTGGAGAATCTCAGCGTTCTCACCGGCAAGCGCCACGACACCCTGGATGTGCTGGTGGAGTCCTTTGAAGTCAACAAGCCCGAGCCCGCTGATCGCAGCGCCTGGGTGGAGTTTGCTCTGGCAAACAACTTCAACCTCAAAGCATCACAGTATGCAGAAGAAGCGGCCCGTCAGAACGCCAAGGCCCGGCGTCTGGCCCACGCGCCGACCATCAATGGTAATGCCCAGTACCTGGATTCCACTACCGACGGCACGCGTTTTCAGGATCCGGCGGGTATTTTTAACTTTCCGCCCAATTCGGAGCGGCAGCAGACGGTATGGGGCGTAGAACTCTCCATGCCCCTGTACACCGGCGGAGCCATTAGTGCCGAGCGTCGTCGCGCTGCGCAGCTGTTTAATCAGGCCCGGGAGCAGCGTATCAATCTGACCCGTCAGACAGTCACCGATGCCCGCTCGCTCCATATGACCGTCGTCAACGACGTCGCCCGCGTTGCGGCACGCAAGCAGAGCATTCTCTCGTCAAAGAGTGCCCTTGACGCCACTCAGGCGGGTTATGAGGTGGGAACACGAAATATCGTCGATGTGCTGAATGCGCAGAACACGCTGTTCGGCGCGCTTCGCGACTACGCCAACAGTCGCTATGACTACATCGTCAACACCTTGCTCCTGAAGGAGCAGGCGGGACTTCTCAGCCCCGAGGACATCATCACTCTAAATAGCTTTCTGGAAGCCGCTGCGGCACCAACCAGCTCAGGCATGGCGCCCGAGTAACTCCTCCAGGCCATCACACAGGGCGTCCAGAGCGCCCCGGTTGCTCTCTAAAACCTGAAGCCCAGCCGCACCCCGGCGGTGCGCCTCCTTGCTATCGGAGGCCAGTACTTCGAACTGGGCGAGTAGCTCCTGCTCATCGGCACAGCGCTGCAGAGCACCCGCATGCGAAAGCCGGAAGGTTATATCCTCGAAGTTGAACATCGACGGACCGCAGAGCACGGGGATACCCCAGGCCGCGGCCTCCAGGGGGTTATGACCGCCGCGGTCGATAAAACTACCGCCAATAACCGCAAGGTCAGCGACGCCAAACAGCCCCGACAGCTCCCCCAGGGAATCCAGCAGAAGCAGCTCTGTACCGTCGTCCACAGGGTCGGTCTGCGATCGACGAGCAACCTTAAAAGAGCCCTGAGTACACAGCTCGTACACAGACTGGAACCGTTCCGGGTGGCGCGGCGCAAGGAGCAACAGCGCGTTTTCATGCTGCCGGCGAAAGGCGGAAAACGTGGAGAGTGCCAACTCGTCTTCCCCCTCATGGGTACTCGCAAAGATGATCACAAAACGCTCCTCAAGAGACCACTGCTCAGAGAGCTCACGAATATGACTGCGGGTTGCGTTATTGACGGAGACATCGAATTTCACGCTACCCGTGACCTTCAAACGCCGGGGATCCAGACCCAGCTGCAAAAACCGTTCTCCGTCGGTGGTGTTTTGTACGCCCACCCAGTCGAGGGCGCTGAGCATTTCCCGCGTTAGCGGTTTCACCCTGGCATAGCCCGCGGCAGAACGCGCCGACAGTCGGGCGTTGGCAAGAAGCACATCACAGCCCGAGCGCTTTGCGTAATGGAGGAGGTTTGGCCATAGCTCCGTCTCCATGAGTACCAGCAGCTTTGGCCGGGTGCGACTCAGGAAACGCTTCACCGCGCCAGGCGTATCCCAGGGCGCATACACATGGAACACCCGATCCCCGAACAAACGCTTTACCTGGTCAGACCCCGTGGGCGTCGTGGTAGTCACCATTACCCGGTGACCCGGGTGCTCCTTCAGTATCCGCTCCACCAGGGGCCCAGCTGCGAGCGTCTCTCCCAGGGAGACAGCGTGGACCCAGATGCAGGGCCGGTCATCATCCTCTGCCGGCTTAAAAAAACCGAAACGCTCGCCCAGGCGCTGCCGGTAGGCCGGTGCCCGGCGGGAGCGAAGAAGCATGCGCAGCACGATAAACGGCTGCAGCACGATAAACAGCAGGCTGAAAGCAATACGAACCACAACGAACGCCCGAACGCAGAGAAGGTTTTGCAGCATAACGGTGAAAATCAGCGCCGACCACAGCTTGCCAGTGGCAGCGGCCATCGGTAGTGTCAGCGCCCCGGCAAACTTGAGCTAAAAACCGTGCCTGAACAACCCAAAGTATCGATGCCTATCGATATCAACAACGTAAAAGGCTTCCTCTCCCCGGCAGAGGGAGATGCTCTTTTTCAGTGTGCCCGGGAGACGCCCCCCGGGTCCGTGGCACTGGAGATAGGCAGCTACTGCGGTAAATCGACGGTCTATTTGGGACTTGGCTGTAAAGCAGCGAAAAGCACGCTTTTTGCCGTCGACCACCATCGCGGATCCGAAGAACATCAGCCCGGCGAACTGTTCCATGACCCGGAACTGGTTGATGAGACGGGCGCCTTCAGCACCCTGTCCTACTTCAGAAACACGCTACGGTCGGCCGGACTTGATGACACGGTGATTCCCGTTCTCAGCAGTTCCACCCAATTCGCCCGGGTCTGGCAGGGCCCGCTGGACCTGGTGTTTATTGACGGTGGGCACAGTCTGGATGCGGCTTTGCTGGATTACCGAAACTGGGTGGGATTAATCGCTGCCCGGGGTCGTCTGGCTATTCACGATGTCTATCCCGGGTCTGAAGCGGGAGGGCAGGCACCGATAACAATTTATCGCCTCGCCCTGGCTTCAGGGCTGTTTCGGGAAATCACGGCAGTAGACAGTCTCAGAGTGCTGGAGCGCCTTTAGGTTGCTTTGGCGCGCCGGGAAAGGGGTGCAGCACCCGTATCAAGAAGCTCAACCCGGGTGAAAATCTGGGCAGCGGCCGTATGCTGAGTCAGGGCATCGGCAGCAAGTAATACCGCGCCCGCGGTCCAGGTGGGCCGCTCGTCCGGCCACAGCAGGTCCTCTGCAAACTGATAGCCCGTCCAGTAATCACCCTCCTCGCTGCGCCACTGGTGGAGCCAGCTGTAGAGCTCCGCTGCTCGTGCCCGATCTCCGGCCGCCAACAGTGCCATAACCAGCTCACAGGATTCGGCGACGGTTACCCAGGGCTCTTCAACAACGCAGCGACAGCCCATGTCTTTCTCGACAAACTCATCCCAGCGGGAAGCCAGGCGGGCCCTGGCCGCAGCGCCGGTAACAACACCGGTGAGCACGGGATAGAACCAGTCCATGGAGTAGCGGGACTTGCTCTCCCAGGTGCGATCAAAGCGCTGGGGCCGATGACGCAGGGCTTCACCGAGCGCATTCCGGCTTTGCAAAAAGCCAGGACGCTCCTCACCGAGAGTTACGGCTATATTGTGTGCGCACTCAAGGCTTTTATAGATAGAGCTGCAGCCGGTAATCAGGGCATCCGGCCGGGGAGTACCGTCTTCATCCACGGCCCAATCAATGTCTCCATCCTCCGACTGCAACGACATCACAAAACTCATGGCGGCATCAACAACCGGCCAAAGCTCGGCAAGAAAATCACCATCTTTGCTGATGAGATAGTGGTGCCAGACACCGGTGGCGACGTAGGCGACAAAGTTGGTTTCCCGCCGCTCGCGATTGTCCGGCACGCCGTTGCGGTAGGCCGCCCACCAGCTGCCATCGCTCAGCTGCTGCTCTGCCAGCCAGCGGTAAGCCCGCTTTGCCGCCTCCCACTCACCGCCAATGGAGAGCCCCATGGCCGCTTCTACGTGATCCCAGGGGTCGGCATAGTTACCGGGTGACCAGGGAATTTCGCCATTGGACAGCTGGGCATCGCGTATCGATGCGATGGTCGGCGCGAGAAAATCCCGGGGAAACAGCCCGGTGGTGAAATAGGGGCCGCTCACTCGCTGCCCTTGCGAAAATACATGACGACGCTTTTACCGAGAACGGGATTTAATGCGCGCTCAAGCACGCGTGTGAATGCTGGTTGACTCATCATATCCCAGACCAGCAGGCGATGATATTGCCGCACCAGCCAGTTGTGCTCCCGCGATTTCCAGAACAGGCACTGCAACCACCAGTAAACACTGTGCAGCGCGTGGGCGCCGTGCTCGTAGTACACCGTAAAGCCGTGCTTCTCAATCTCGCCGCGCAATCGCAAACTGTCAAAAATGCGCAAATGCCCGCCCAATACCTGATGGTAGTCCCGGGACAACGACCAGCAGATTCGCTCGCACCAGGCGCGGGGCACGCTGGCGCAAAAGCGCCCCCCGGGTTTCAGCACGCGGGCAATCTCGGCCAGTGCGCTGCGGTAATCGGGAATATGCTCCAGCACTTCGCTGCAAATCACCGTATCAAAGCTGGCATCGGCGAAGGGGAGTTTCAGGGCGTCGCCGGCGAGGAGCAGAAATTCGGTTGAGTCCTCTGAGTCCCCGCCACTCTCATCACCAATAAACTCCTGCATCCGTCCCCGTGCCGTTGCCAGGTCGTCGAGGGACAGATCCACGCCCACCGCATCCACGCCATCGAGGGCGCAGGCCGCAATCACATGACGGCCCTCGCCACAGCCCAGATCCAGCACCCGCTGCCCGGGGCGCAGGGGAAGGTAGTTGCGATCAACGGTCTGCATCGGCAATCACCCCCCGGTAATAGCGCACCATCTGCTCACCGCAGACGCTCCAGCTGAAGGTATCCAGAATGCGCTCCCGGCCCGCGTGAGCCAGGCGTTCCCGTTGAGCAGGATCCTCAAGAAGCGCCGCTATCGCCCCCGCCAGGGCCTCGGCGTTCGCGCTGGGGACAATGACGCCCGCGTCGGCCACTATCTCCGGAAGAGCCCCGCCATCGGTAGACACCACGGGCACTCCGCAGGCCATGGCCTCTCCGGCGGGCAAACCAAAGCCCTCGTAAATCGATGGTATGACCGCCAGGGTCGCCTCGGCGTAATGACGCACCATCTCGCCAGTACTGATGCCGGAAATAAAGCGCACGCGATCGCGAAGTTTCAGGCGATCCAGCAACTGTTCGGTTTTACCACCGGGCTGAGGCCTGCCCACCACCAAAAGCTCCAGATCGGGATAATCATCAAGAAGGGACGCATAGGCTTTGAGCAGATAGCGCAGGCCCTTGAGGGGCGCGTCGGCTGAAGCGGTGGCCATGAGACGGTTGGGGCGGCGGGCTATCTCGCTGTGGGGGCGAAACACCGCGGTGTCGATGCCGTTGTACACAAGATCAATGCAGTCGACGGGCAGACCAAAATCCGTAGCGATATCCTGGCGGGACTGCTCTGACACGGTAATCACGTGACGCAGCTTACGAATGACGTTGCCCTGCATGGTGAGAAAGGAGTGCCAGCGCCGCACGAGCAGGCGCTCGTACCAGCTCCGCGCCGCGCGCAGGGCAATTCGCAGATCGTGAGTGATGGGATGATGCACCGTGGTGACCACAGAAAAGCCCTCGCTCTGCAGTTTCAGCACGCCGTAGCTCAGACTCTGGTTATCGTGGATAAGATCGTAGTGACGCCCCTCACGGTGTAGGTACTTTCTCACCCGCCGTCCAAAGGTGTAGGGCTCGGCAAAGCCCCCGGTGAGCTTGCTGCACCACTCGATCATATCGCTGAGAGACAAAAGGTGTCGCGGCCGTAAAGAACCCAGACCGTGGGTGAACAGATCCAGGCTCGGAATATGGATAAGCTGCACCCGGGGGTCGAGCTCCGGATAAGGAGGACCGGAGATAACATCCACCTTATGACCCGCTTCCACCAGCGCTTTGCTCAGGTAATGCAGATAGATGCCCTGGCCGCCGCCGTGGGGCTGGCTGCGATAACCGAGCAGGGCAATGTGCAAAGGACCCGACATGGTGCTCCGAGGGGGTGATGTTAAAAGAGAGCCGCGCATTGTATACACCGGGGGCAGCGGTACAAGCTGTGATCTCCGTCCCAGGCTGCAGGAAAGCCGGGACGCCCATGGCATAGTGACGGGACAGGATCCAAAGACGACCGATATACTAAGCCTCTTTCTTCCATGGACATAACGGAATGAGCGACAAGGCCTACAAGGGCATCATTCTTGCCGGGGGCTCGGGCACACGACTGCACCCCCTCACGAGCACTGTGAGCAAGCAACTAATGCCGGTCTATGACAAGCCAATGATCTATTACCCCCTGGCGACTCTCATGGAAGCGGGTATCCGTGACGTGCTGATTATCACGACGCCCCGGGACCAGAGAGCCTTTGCTGACCTTCTCGGGGGTGGTGAACAGTGGGGCGTCAATATCACCTATGCCGTGCAGCCCAGCCCTGACGGCCTGGCCCAGGCTTTTATCCTTGGCGCCGACTTTGTGGGCGACAGCCCCGTGAGCCTGGTGCTCGGCGACAATATTTTCTACGGGGACGGCTTTTCCAAAAGCCTGCGCCACGCCGCCGAGCGCAAAAAGGGCGCCTCGGTCTTTGCCTATTATGTCAACGACCCGGAGCGTTACGGCGTGGTGGATTTTGACGGTAAGGGTGTTGCCAGCAACATCGAGGAAAAACCCGCCAATCCCCGCTCTCACTATGCAGTTACCGGACTCTACTTTTACGACAACGATGTTGTGGATATCGCTAAAAACATCAAGCCATCTCCCCGCGGTGAACTGGAAATTACCGATGTAAACCTTGCCTATCTCAAACGCGGTGACCTTCACGTAGAAGTCATGAGTCGCGGCACCGCCTGGCTGGATACGGGGACCCATAATTCCCTCCTCGACGCCGCCAACTTTATTCGCGTCGTAGAGGAGCGTCAGGGTCTCAAAATTGCCTGCCCCGAAGAAGTGGCCTATCGCATGGGTTACATTGCCGCGGCGGACCTGCAGGCACTTGCAACACCGCTTATCAAGAGCGGCTACGGGGAATACCTCATGGGACTGCTTCGCGAGGAAGGGGCCGTGCGCAATGCAATTTGAAGCCACCCCTCTGCCCGGTGTTTACCTGCTCACGCCCAAGGTTTTCGGTGACGAGCGCGGATTCTTTGTAGAAAGCTGGAACGCCGAGGTCTTTAAGGAAGCGGGCTTTGATCTCCACTTTGTACAGGACAACCACAGCCGCTCTGCCCAGGGTATTCTCCGCGGGCTTCACTATCAGACCACCCATACCCAGGGAAAACTGGTGCGCGTCACCGCGGGCACTGTCTACGACGTTGCAGTGGATCTGCGCAGGGATTCACCCTCGCTGGGCCAGTGGTATGGCGTCACTCTGGATGCAAAAACCCAGCAGATGCTATGGGTACCGCCGGGCTTTGCCCATGGCTTTTATGTGACCTCGGAGTACGCGGACTTTCAATATAAATGTACGGATAAGTACGATCCCGGCAGTGAAGTCAGTATTGCCTGGGATGACCCTGACCTTGCCATTGACTGGCCCCTGGTGGACGGCAAAGCGCCGTCGCTATCGGGTAAAGATCAGACAGGAATGGCCTTTCGGGACGCGCCGCGACTGGCCTAAGTTGGAAGAGGCCCCCGAACCCAAGGGACTCTGTCACACCGAGCACTCAGGTCTGGACCAGGGGTCGCCACCAGGCTTCGTTAGCGAGATACCAGTCGATGGTGCGTTCAATACCGGTCTCAAAGGTCTCTGCGGGTGCATAACCCAGCTCGTTCATGATCCGGCTCGCATCGATGGCGTAGCGCCAGTCATGCCCCGCCCGGTCCGTAACAAAACGAACCAGACTGTCCGCGGACTCACCGCGGCTTTGGGGCGCGTCGGGGTAGCTTTCCCGCAGGCTCGGATCTGCAGCGAACCTCGCGTCCAGGCGTTCGCATAACAGCTTCACAATCGCGAGGTTGTTCCACTCATTGTTGCCGCCGATGTTGTAGCACTCACCTACTTCCCCTTTATTGAGCACCAGTTCGATGCCACGGCAGTGATCCTCCACGTAAAGCCAGTCACGAATATTGCTGCCATCACCGTATACCGGCAGCTCCCTTCCCCGCAGAATATTGGTCAGACACAGGGGAATCAGCTTCTCGGGAAAATGAAAGGGCCCGTAGTTGTTCGAACAGTTGCTGGTGCTGACCTGCAAACCATAGGTGTGATGATAGGCGCGCACGAGGTGGTCCGACGCGGCTTTACTGGCCGAATAGGGTGAATTTGGCTGATATTGCTGCGCCTCAAAGAATCCGGGCGCATCGGGTGCCAGGGAGCCATAGACCTCATCGGTAGACACATGATGGAAGCGGTGTGCCTTGCCGGCGCCGTCTAACCAGACGGTTCGGGCTGCCTTTAACAGGCTGTGAGTTCCGATAACATTGGTCTCAATAAACGCGTCGGGTCCGCTGATAGAGCGGTCTACGTGACTCTCCGCAGCGAAATGCACCACGGTATCCACCGTTTCATCACGCATGAGCTTTGTTACGCCGGCTTCATCGCAGATATCAGCGTGCACAAACGCAAAGTTGGCGTTGCCCTCCACCGAAGCAAGATTCGCCCGGTTACCCGCATAGGTGAGGGCATCGTAGGCGATCACGCGATCTTCCGGATGGGTGCCAAGCCAATAGTGCACAAAGTTGGCGCCAATAAACCCCGCGGCACCGGTCACCAATAGGGTCTTAGCCATAAGCTGTCTCCTTGAGCCTTGTAAGAACAGCGCGGAGTTGACTGCGCCAGTGCGTGGGTGGCAGCTCAAAATCCCGCCAACTCAAGCTTTTATCCAGCACGCTGTAGGCGGGCCGCAGCGCCGGTGTGGGGTAGTCCTCAGTGCGAATGGGCTTCACGTTCGCGACCCGCTGCAGCAGGCCCAGAGCATGCGCCTCCTCACCGATGGCCAGCGCAAAGTCGTACCAGCTGCAAACACCCGCATCGCTCCAGTGATAGGTCCCGCTCAGGGCAGGCCGCGCCGCCGCGGCCCATAAAGCCTGGGCCAGGGAGTAGGCATCAGTGGGCGTACCTACCTGGTCGGACACAACGCTGATTTCCTCACGGGAGTCGTGGAGGCGCAGCATCGTGCGCATGAAATTCTGCCCACTGTGGGAATACACCCACCCCGTGCGAACAACAAGGGCATCGGCGCCGGAATCCAACACCGATTGTTCGCCCGCCTCCTTGCTGCGGCCGTAGACGCCGAGGGGTGCGGTGGCCGCATTTGTCGGGTAGGGGGAACTACGTGTTCCGTCAAAAACAAAATCTGTGGATACGTGAAAAAGCCGGATGCCCCGTGTCGCGCAAGCCTCTGCAAGCACCCGGGGGGCCTCGGCATTGGCCGCAAAGGCCGCATCGGCGTCCTCTTCTGCACGATCCACGGCGGTGTAGGCAGCAGCATTGAGCAGGAGCTGAGGCTCCTCAGCATCCAGAGCCGCATCGACGGCAGCGGGGTTAGAAATATCGCAGTCAGCGCGACCCAGGGCCCGCAGACTTACAGCCGGCGGAACGGTCGCAGCCAGTGCAGAGCCAAGCTGACCTCCGGCACCAGTGACCACTACCTTGCATGGTGTTCCCTCAGACATGGCGCACGCCAACAACGGTAGGGAGCGTCATAACTTAGCCCCGAATATGGGCATCCAGCCAGTCACCCAGCTCACCCAGGACCTGATCCTTTTCAGGCTCGTTGAAAATCTCGTGGTAGAGCCCTGGATAGAGGCGAAGGGTTTTATCCGTGCTGCCTACACCGTCAAAGAAATGCTGAGAGCCGCTGACGGCGGCCATTACATCTCCCTCCCCATGCATGACGAGTACCGGAAGGCTAAGGTCACCGCGGCGTTTTTGTAAATTGTCCATCGCAGCGAAAAGTTCCACGAGCAGACGCGCCGTAATTTTGCCGCTGTGCACCAGGGGATCCTCCTCGTAGCGACGAACGACCTCCGCATCGCGGCTCACCTCACTGGCGTCAAGCTGCAGCGCACCCAGCTTCGGCACAATGGACGCCAGCAGCTTGTTAGTAAAAATCGCAAAGCCACTGGGGGGTTCCGGCACCTCAAAGGCGGCGCCGGAAAAAGCCGCGCCGGCAAACTGGCCCTGCCGATCCAGAAGATAGTTACCGATAATCAGGCCACCCATGCTGTGGCCAATGATGAAACAGGGAATACCGGCGTAATCCGCGGCGACCTGCTCTCGCAGTGCATCCAGCGCAGAATAAAAGTCCTCAAAGCTGTTGATGAAGCAACGATGACCCGGCGTGTGCCCGTGACCCGGATGATCCGGTGCAAAGCTTGCGATATTACGCGCCGCCAGGGCCTCCGCCACGTGCTGATAACGACCGCTGTGTTCGCCGAGGCCATGCACAATGAGAGCGACCGCCCGGGGCGACTCCACATCCCAGCGACGATAAAACACGCCACCGGCGGCACCGCTCTCAAGAGTTAGTTCCTTTGGGATCAGCGCTGCGTTATCACTCATGGTTTTTTCTCTTGTCAGTAATGAGCCGGGAACCGAGAAATCAAAAGGACGCGCGAACACGCGCCTGGCGTCAGTGCATCATGCGACGGGAGTGAGCCACTGTGCATTCTGGGGCCGATTGCCACGCACCGCATCAAAATACATGGACTGCATCTGCTCGGTGATGGGCCCCCGGCTGCCGCTGCCGATTTCCCGTCCGTCGAGCATCCGGATAGGCACGACCTCGGCCGCAGTTCCCGTGAAGAAGGCTTCATCCGCAACATACACCTCATCGCGGGTAATGCGTCGCTCGATGATTTCCAGTCCCAGTTCTTCGGCAAAGGCAAAAATCGTTGCCCGGGTTATACCGTCCAGACAGGACGTGAGCTCCGGTGTGTGGATCTTGCCCCGGCGTACGATAAAGACGTTCTCACCGCTGCCTTCCGCGACGTAACCTTCGTTGTCCAGAAGGAGCGCTTCCTCGGCACCGGAATCCAGAGCCTCGCGAAGCGCCAGCATGGAATTAATGTAGTTGCCGTTAGCCTTGGCTTTACACATGGTGATGTTCACATGATGCCGGGTATAGGAAGAGGTTCGTACCTTGATGCCGCGGGCAACGGCCTCGGGATCCATGTAGGAGGGCCATTCCCAGGCGGCGACCATGACATGGGTTTTCAGGCCGTCGGCACGCAGTCCCATGCCTTCGGAGCCATAGAAACACATGGGTCGCAGGTAGGCTTCTTCGAGGTTATTGGCTTTCACCACGGCACGCTGTGCTTCATTAAGCGTTTCACGGTCATAGGGCATACCCATGGTGAGAATCTTCGCGGAATTAAAAAGACGCTCGGTATGTTCTTTAAGCTTGAAGATGCAGGTGCCGCGATCCGGTGTTTTGTAAGCGCGCACCCCCTCAAAGACGCCTAGCCCGTAATGCAGCGTATGCGTCAGCACGTGCACCTTGGCTTCACCCCAGGGAACCATTTCCCCATCGAGCCAGATGGTGCCCTCGCGTTCCGCAAAATTCATGATGTTCTCCTGCCTACTCTTTGTTGTGATGGTCTGATCTGAAAGTGTTTTCGGCTGACCCTGGTGCTTCTTTCCCGTGCGTCTCGACCGTTCCAAAATGGGCAACATCCACAAAAATTGAATCCCAGACGAGCTGCACCGTACTCCTCTCGGTCGCAAATTGCGCTACCGGCAGTTTCGCTGGTTGCTGCTGGAGGGCCAGCTGGTGCGTCACACTGCGCAACTGAAGATAGGCCTGGATCAACGCCTGGCACTGTTCCCTCTGCAAATATCCGCTGACTGCCAGAGCCTCGAGAATCCGGACGTTGTCCGACCAGTCGGCAAGGATGGGCTCCTGCGACGCCCAGGCGAGGACGGCGTATTGCACCACAAATTCGATATCCACGATACCGCCGAAGCCCTGCTTAAGGTCCATTTCAGCGTCTTCAAGCCTGACTTTGGCGTGACCGCGCATCTTTTCGCGCATGCTGGCTACTTCCCGGGCCAGGGCACTGACATCCCGGGGATTACAGAGAATGTCCCGGCGCAACGCGTCAACCTGTTGGGCAAGCCCCCCGTCTCCCGCAACGGTTCGGGCACGGACGAGCGCCTGATGCTCCCAGGTCCAGGCCTCTTTGCGCTGATAATGTTCGAAGCCACTCAGGGTGGAAACCAGCATTCCTGAGTCTCCGGAAGGGCGCAGGCGCATATCAATCTCGTAGAGCTGCCCGAGACCCATACGGGTCTCGAGGATATGAATCATCTTCTGACCCAGACGCATGTAAAAGGTGGCGTTGTCGATGGAGCGATCGCCGTCGGTATAGCCTCCACGCCTGGCGTTGTAGATAAAGACCAGATCCAGGTCCGAGGCATAGCTCAGTTCGATGCCGCCCAGCTTGCCGTAGGCAAGAACAACAAACCCGGTTCCCGTGCCCTCCCTCGCGGGTTCACCGTAGCGAAGCGCAAGCTGTGCCCATGCCAGAGCCAGCACCTGCTCCAAACACACCTCGGCAATGAAACTGAGCTTGTCGCTGACTTTCATCAGCGGCAGGCGTCCAGACAGCTCACTCGCCGCCACGCGCAGCACCTGGGACGCCTTGAAGTAGCGCAGGGCATCCATGTGCCCTTCGAGGTCGTCAACGGTGAGGCGTGCCGTTTGCTGACGGAGCTCCGACTGCAGAGCTTCCCGCTCCGGCGCGGTGTACAGACTGGCACGATCCAGGAGCTCGTCCAGCAATGCGGGGCGGGTGGCCAGCTGCTCGGCTATCCAGGGGCTGGCGCCACACAGGGCTGCAAGGTCCGCGAGGGCCGGTGGATTCTCGATGAGCAGGAGGAGGTAGGCGCTGCGTCGCGCCACAGCGCTAACCAGTGGCAGAGACCGCTCCAGAGCCAGATCCGGGTGCTCTGATTCGGCGCAGGCCTCCACCAGCAATGGCATAAAGCGATCGAGACGTTCGCGGCCCTCGGCCTGCAGGCTTTGGATGCGCCGGGAGTCGAAGAGGGCACGGAGCGACTGGGCAAGTCCCTCGGCGTCGCTAAAGCCAAGATCCGCCAGCTGCTGTGGATCACAATCAGCACTCCACAGGTCTGCACTTTCGGGCGCGGGGGTCGAGTCCTCGTCCTCGGCGATGAGGGCGGCAAAGTGTGTTGCTACCGCGTCGCGATGCCCTGCCAGCGCCTGGGAGAAAGTGTCGTAGTCTCCAAAACCCATGCAATGGCCAAGGGCAGCCTGAGCGATGGGGTCCGCGGGCAACTCCTGTGTCTGGCGGTCTTCCCAGGCCTGGATTCCGTGCTCCACATCGCGCAGAAACAGATAAGCACCCTGAAGCTCCTGGACCACCGACTCCGGAAGGCAACCCAGGCCTGCGCACTCGGCCAGCACCGCACAGAGCTCCCGGCGCTGCAGCGTGACATCCCTTCCCCCACGGATAAGCTGAAAACACTGGGCGATAAATTCAATTTCGCGAATACCACCGCTGCCCAGCTTCACGTTCTCCTGCAAGCCCCGACGCCGCACCTCTGCGACAATCAGCTGCTTCATGGATCGCAGGCTCTCAATGGCGCTGTAGTCCACGTAGCGGCGATAAACAAAGGGCTGGAGACACTCCATAAGCGCACGGCGATGTTGCTGGCTACCAGTAACAGGCCGCGCTTTGATGAGCGCATAGCGCTCCCAGTCCCGCCCCTGCTCCTGGTAATAAGCCTCCAGTGCCGCGAAGCTCTGGACCAGAGAGCCGCTTTCGCCGTAGGGCCGCAGGCGCATGTCCACGCGAAACACAAATCCCTCGGCAGTAACCGGGTCTAGCAGCGCGATGAGGGCGCGCCCCACACGGGTAAAAAACTCCTCATTGCTCATCGAGCGACGGGCCCCCTCGGTATTGCCACTTTCGGGGTAGGTGAATATCAGGTCGATATCAGAGGACAGATTGAGTTCATGTGCGCCGAGCTTACCCATGGCCAGCACAACCAGTTCCTGATGCTCACCGCTTCGCTTGCCCCGGGGTTGCCCGTACTTTGCTTCGAGCTCCGCCGAACAAAGCTCAAGGCCCAGAGTTATGCAGGCGTCTGCCAGCCAGGACACGTCCCGGGTGGTCTCCAGGGTCGGTGCCAGACGATTGAGATCCCGCCAGATGATCCGAAGCATGTGGCGTTGCCTGAAACGTCTGAGCACCACCCCCGGATCGTCATCACTGCGGGCCAGTAATTCCGCCAATTCAGCTTCAAGAGCCCCCTGTCTTAATGGGGTCTCCAGCTGGCCCGTGGTCGCCAACTGCACGAGGAGCCAGGGTCTGCGCCTCAGGGTCTCCCCGACGTATCGGGAGCCGGCAAGTACCCTGGCCAGCTGCTGCGCAAAACCGCTGCGCTGAAGGAGTCCCTCAAGGGCAGAGCCCTCGGTGGGGCCCGAGGCCTCGAGAATGGCCGCCCATGCCCGGGTGACCGGTCCCTGGAGAGTCTCCGGTAAGTTTTCCTGCAAACTCATGAGCTTACTGACTTATGGCGGGGGCGACCCGCAGCACCTCTTCCACGGTGGTCTCACCGCGGGCAACACGGGCAGCGCCGCTGACACGGAGAGACTGCATCCCTTCACTGAAGGCGATGTTGCGAAGCCGCGCGGTATTGATATCCGTGACAATCTCCTCCTGCACCGCGGGGCTGTTCACCAGCACCTCATAGATGCCCCGCCGTCCGCGGTAGCCGGTATCGCGGCAGGTTTTGCAGCCTACGGCATCGTAGATATGCTCCGGCGCGGGAATATCAAAAGGTTGCACCAGTTGCCGCCAACCATCCTTATCCGCAGGTCTCGGGCGCTTGCAGTCGTCACAGAGGATACGCACCAGACGCTGGGACATTATGCCGCGCAAGGTAGCTTTGACCAGGTAGGCTGGAGCACCAAGCTCCAGCATGCGGGACACGGAGCTTGGAGAATCGTTGGTGTGCAGGGTTGAGAGCACGAGGTGGCCGGTTAGCGCTGCCTGAATGGCCATATTGGCGGTTTCGAGGTCCCGTATCTCGCCAATCATGATGATATCGGGATCCTGACGCATGAGCGTTCGCACCCCTGTGGAAAAATCCAGATCAATGCCGTGGTTAACCTGCATCTGGTTGAAGGCGCCCTCCACCATCTCGATGGGATCCTCAATGGTGCAGACGTTCACGGAGGATGTGGCGAGCTGGCGCAGCGTGGAGTAGAGCGTGGTGGTCTTACCCGACCCCGTGGGCCCGGTGACAAGAACAATACCGTTCCCCGTGCCGGTCATGGCATGCCATCGGGCGAGATCTTCATCAGCAAGGCCCAGTGCCTCAAAGCTTTTATGCAGCACTTCGGGGTCGAAAATACGCATGACCAGTTTTTCGCCGAAAGCTGTAGGAAGGGTCGAAAGGCGCAACTCTACCTCGGCACCTCCGGGGCTGCGGGTTTTGAGTCGCCCATCCTGGGGGCGGCGTTTTTCAGCGACATCCATGCGGCCAAGAATTTTGATGCGGCTGGTTACCGCGGCGCAGACCTGCTCGGGGAGCTCGTACACCGTATTAAGGACACCGTCGATACGGAAACGCACGTTGCCCACGTTGCGGCGGGGTTCGATGTGAATGTCACTGGCGCGCTGCTCAAACGCGTATTGCAACAACCAGTCCACGATACTGACAATGTGCTGGTCGTTGGCATCGGGCTCACGCATGGAGCCCAGCTCCAGCATCTGCTCCAGGTTACCAATGTTCCCTGAGGTGCCGCCTTTTCCCGCGGCCCGGGCGCCGCGCACAGACCCGGCCATGGTGTAAAACTCGGCGGTGTAACGCAGTAGATCCCGGGGATCGGCCAGTACACGGCGAATCTGTTTGCGCACCACCTGCTCGAGGTTTCCCTGCCAGGCGCGCTCAAAAGGCTCAGCGCTGGCAATCACCACCTCCTCGTCGGTAACCTCCACCGCGAGGATCCGGTGCCGTTCCGCAAAAGCTCGCGACATCACCTCGGAGACTTCAGCGACGTTCACCTTCAGGGGGTCAATGTCGACCACCGCCTGGCCACAACGATTGCTCAGCCAGTTAAGGAGAGCTGTCATATCGAGGGTTTGACCCGGGTTTTCCAGGTCCTGCATTTTTTGTTCGGCCAGAAAGACCAGAGGATGAATCGCGCCGGGGGAGAGGCCCTGCAAACGACGCAGATCGCCCGCAGCAATACGACCGTCCGTAAGCAGCCCTTCGAGTAAAGCCTTCAGCGTCAGCTTGCCCTCTGCAGGCTCACTGTTTTGCGGCTTAAGCATGGGAAAAACCCCTGTTTTCACGGCTATTAGCGCAGACGCATGTTATCACAGCATGGGGACGACACCCTCGACCTGGCCCACATAAAGCCCTACAGATAATAGGGTTATATTTCATAATTCGAGACAAGACAGATGGCGCAAACAGGCTCTATACTCCGCGACTTCCCGAGACTAGAGATGGCGCTTGCATGACAAGTCCTTTGGGCAAGCTATTTGGCAGGTCTCCGATCCGGCCGATCCAGGAGCATATGCAACTCGCGCAGGAGACCGTGCAGCTGCTTTGTGAGCTCCTCGCGGCGAGCGGCGACCAAGACTGGACGCGCGTTGCGGAGATTCACAGCGTGATTGACAGTACCACCGCCGACGCGCGCAAACTCCGACGGGAAATTCGCCAGCATCTCCCCCGGGGGCTGCTTCTGGCCATGCCCCGTCCAGACCTTCTTGAACTCCTGGATATCCAGAACCGCATTACGGTCTGTGTCCGTGAAATCGCCCGACCCGTGGCTTTACGGGGTATGCAGTTTCCCAAGCCGCTCCAGACTATTCTGGATAAGCACTGCAGCCTGCTTGCGGCAACTGTAGGCGAGGCGCTCACCGCAATCCGGGAACTTGATGAGCTGATTACCGAAGGCTTTGGCAAGCGGGAGCGCAAGATCATGGAGAAAATGCTGGCCTCCCTGGAGCGGCAGGTACGGCGCTGCGACGCGCAACAACAACGCCTGGTTCGCCAGCTGGGCAAAAGCGAAGACAGCTTTCCGGTCCTGGATGCGGTTTTTTATTACCAGATCGCCACAGCGCTTGCGCAATTGGCAGACGCCTGTGGAGAAGTAGGCGAGCAACTTGAACTGCTTTTGGCACGCTAGCCTGAATTAACGCAACGGATATTCGACCTTGGAAATTATTGCTGCCTACGGCCCCCAGTTCCTGGGTCTTGCCTGTATCGCCGGGTTCTTCATGGCCTGGGGCATTGGTGCCAATGATGTAGCCAATGCCATGGGGACCTCCGTCGGCTCCGGGGCGCTTACCATCCGTCAGGCGATAATGATCGCTATTATCTTCGAGTTCCTCGGCGCCTATCTCGCCGGTGGGGAGGTCACAGAAACCATTCGCAAGGGCATTATCGATCCCGGTCTCCTTGAGGGATCTCCCGAACTCTTGGTCTACGGCATGATGTCGGCGCTTTTCGCCGCCGGCACCTGGCTGCTCATTGCCAGCGTCCGGGGCTGGCCGGTCTCCACCACCCACTCTATTGTGGGTGCCATTGTGGGCTTTGCCGCGGTGGGCATCTCCGTAGAGTCCGTGAACTGGAGCCAGGTGGGCACTATTGCCATGAGCTGGGTGATTTCCCCGGTACTGGCCGGCAGCATTTCCTTCGCGCTGTTTATGAGCGTCAAAGTCCTGATTCTCGATAACGACGATCCTTTCCTGCGCGCCAAGCGGCTTATCCCGTTCTACATGTGGATCGTGGGATTCATGATCACCATGGTGACGCTGTTAAAGGGTCTGAAGCATCTCGGTCTGGAGCTGGACTTCGGTCTGGGATCAAAATTTGCCAATGCCATGCCCCTTTCTTTCGGCATCGGTCTGATTGTGGCGATGTTTGGTGCCATGCTTATGCGAAGAATCAAGTTTGAAGCCAATGAGGACAACCGCTTTGCCAGCGTGGAGCGGGTCTTTGGTGTCCTGATGATGTTCACGGCCTGCGCCATGGCCTTTGCCCATGGCTCCAACGACGTGGCGAATGCCATCGGCCCGTTGGCAGCGGTCACCAGCATCGTCCAGTCCGGGGGCGCGGTAAACGCCACCTCGGTGATGCCCGGGTGGATCCTCCTCATTGGAGCCCTGGGTATCGTGGCCGGCCTGACCACCTACGGCTGGAAGGTCATCGCCACCGTCGGCAATAAAATCACCGAGCTGACGCCCTCGCGGGGCTTTGCGGCCACGCTTGCCGCCGCGTCCACGGTGGTTTTTGCCTCGGCAACGGGCCTGCCCATTTCCACTACCCATACCCTTGTGGGCGCAGTGCTAGGAGTGGGTCTGGCACGGGGTATTGCAGCAATTGACCTGCGGGTTATCGGTTCTATTTTCCTGAGCTGGCTCATCACACTCCCTGCCGGGGCAATATTGGCTATCATCTTTTTCTTTACCCTGCGCGGTATCTTTGGCTGAGCCTCTTTCTGCTACACCTGTCTCCGCTAAACCTGGCCCCCCTACACCTCTGGCGCTCAGGCGCTGTAAGCTACCGTCATGACTGACTCACTGAATTCACCGATTGCCTGGTTTCGCAACACCGCGCCTTACATCAACAGGCACCGCGGTTCGACCTTCGTCATTGTTATTCCCGGAGCGGTACAGGAAAGAGGAGCCTTGCCCCGCATCCTCCAGGACCTTGCGCTGCTAAACAGCCTGGGTGTGCGCCTGGTGCTGGTGTTTGGCAGCCGACCGCAGATTAATCGCAGGCTCAAGGAACGCGGCATAGAAACCCGGCTGCACCGCGGCCAGCGGATCACCGATGCCGAGACCTTGCCCCATGTGCTTCAGGTCGTCGGTGCACAGCGCATTGAGCTGGAAGCCCTACTGTCACTCAGCCTGCCCAACTCCCCCATGCAGGACGCGAAGCTTCGCGCCGTATCGGGAAACTTTGTGACGGCCCAGCCCCTGGGCGTAGTTGATGGTGTCGATCATCATCTGACGGGGCGAGTGCGGCGCATTGATAGCGAGGGCATGGAATCGCTGCTGCAAAACGGCAGTCTGGTCCTGCTCTCATCTGTGGGCTATTCGCCCACGGGCGAGGCATTCAACCTGTCCCTGGGTGACGTAGCGATCAGCACCGCACGGGATCTGGCCGCCGACAAGCTCATCATTCTTGGGAGCACCTCGGGCGTGCATGACAGTGGCGGCGCACTCATCAAACAGATTGCCGTGGATCAGCAGGCGGTGGCCGACCCCGACAATGAAGAAGAGGCACGGCTGCTGCGCATCGCCTGCGATGCCTGTCGGGCCGGCGTTCCCCGAAGCCATATTGTGAGTTTTCAGGACCCGGAGGCCTTGCTGGGTGAACTTTTCACGACAGACGGCAGCGGCACCCTGGTCGCCCGCCGCCCCTATGAGCAGTCGCGCTGGGCAAGCATTCAGGATGTAGGAGGCGTACTGGATCTCATCACACCGCTGGAGGCTTCGGGCGTATTACTGAAACGCTCCCGGGACCTCCTGGAAGCGGAGATCGGACGCTTTCGCATACTCGAGCGCGACGGTCGCACCATCGCCTGTGCAGCACTTTATCCCTTTGCAGAACAACAGAGTGCCGAGCTGGCCTGCATCGTCGCCCATCCCGACTACCGCGGTGAGCAGAGAGCACGCAGGCTTTTACAGGAACTGAAAGAAGAAGCACTTTCTCAGGGACTGAAGGAAGTGTTTGTTTTAACGACCCAGACCGCGCACTGGTTTCTGGAGCAGGGCTTTGAAGAGGGTTCTCTGGACAGTTTGCCCCCCACGCGAAAGGCCCTCTATAACCTGCAGCGCAACTCCAAGGTGTTTTTCAAGACGCTCTCAACACACGTCTAGAGCATGCAGTCTTCAAGCGGAACAGGCACCAGCGGAACTGTCAGTCCTGACTTTTCGCCTGGCTGACAAGCAGTTCAAAGTCTTCAATGAAGTCAGCGATCTTCTTACGCAAACGCTCATCCTGTTTGTCGCTCCTACTGTTAACCACATCGACAATCGCCAGCTGCACAATGCTTCTGTTGTGGTCATAGAGCGCCTGAACATCGGGATCCAGGCTGTCTTCCCAAGTCCGAACAATAGTAGTCACGCGCTGTTGCCAGCCGGGCTCCCGTTCAAGCTCCCGTGCCAGCGCAGCCATCCAGGCTTCACGCTCACCGAGCCAGACCTCGTCTGAGCGCAACAGCTCATCGGCTGCGAACCGGAGCCGGTCTGATTGGGCATCATTTAACCGCCCCAGGTAATCTTCAAGGGTCTCTTCCAGATTCTCAAAAGCATCCTCGCGCATTTCCTCATCATCACGATCGAGGTATTTACGCTCGTATTTTTCCTGCTTCTTCTCCATGGCCTCCATGAATTCGCCGATTTGCTCGTCACTGAGACTCGCACCCAGTGCAAGCAGCTGTTCCAGCGCCGGATCCCGGAGTCGAAACCAGGCTTCCTCAGCTCGATCCGAATAGCTCTCCAGGGTTGCCACCGTGACCGTCGAGTCCAAATCCCGGTCAACGGTGTCCAGAAACTCCACGTAGCGCGGCAGTTCCTCCCGCCGATGCCAGTCCAGGAACGCCTCAAGCTGACCATCAAACTCCCGGGACTGGCTGCGCGTGAGGTCCACGTAGCGTCCCAAATACCAGGACAAAGCGATGTCGAGGCGGTTGTACACAAAGGTGGTGCTACTACAGGCTGTGACCAGCAACAGGCAGGCTCCCAGCAGAAGCCGGCGCAACGCAGAACGCTGTGCTTTACGTGCCACGCTTTGCCTACTCGTAGTCAAAGCCTTCGGTCGCAAAAAGCATCTCAGGATTGCGAAAGCATTTGAACTCCAGATGATTGCCCGCGGGATCGCGAACAAAGCAGGTGCGCTGCTCCCCCTGACGACCGGCAAAGCGGGTAGTGGGTGCGATGGCGTAGTCCACGCCGGCGGACTTCAGGCGACTTTGGAGGGCGTCCCAGTCATCCCAGTCCAGCACCACGCCAAAATGACTGGCCGGCACGGCTTCGCCGTCGACAGGGTTACGCGCCACCGGCGGCATCTCCTCGCTGGCTACCTTATGAACAACGAGCTGATGACCGTAAAAGTCATAGTCGATCCAGCGGGGCGAGGAACGGCCCCGAGGACAACTTAAAACGCCACCATAAAAGGTTTCGGCGGCATCCAGGTCGTCCACGGGAAGCGCCAGATGGAATGCTGTGCTTGGCATAGTACCTCCAGAATAAGAACGATTATCTAAAGTTTATGGCAGAAAGAATCATAGCGGACCTTTTGGCGAGGGGAAGCGGCAACTTGCATTTGGCCTGTGCTAATGTGCTGCGTTTGCTGACATTGGCCACAACATGCCCGCTCTAGAAGAAATCTCCCAGCGATTCGTCGATGCGGTGTGGGGTACCCCTCTCGTCGCACTGCTCCTTGGGGGCGGCATTTTCTTTCTTTTTTACTCCCGGGCGCTGCCCTATCGGCATTTCGGTCACGCCATCGGCATCATGCTGGGTCGCCATGACACCCCCGGCGAAGCAGGGGAGCTCTCCCACGGTCAGGCGCTGGCCGCCGCACTGTCCGGCACCATGGGCCTTGGCAACATAGCCGGTGTGTCTCTGGCGATCGTCGCAGGAGGCCCCGGCGCCGTTTTCTGGATGTGGATTTCGGCGCTGGTCGGCGTCGCCACCAAGTTCTTTACCTGCTCACTCGGCGTGATGTACCGCGGCGAAGACAGCATGGGCAAACTCCAGGGCGGTCCCATGTACATTATTCGGGAGGCACTGCCCAAACAGTTTTATCCCCTGGCGATTTTGTTTGCCGTAGCAGGGCTCGTGGGAACGCTGCCACTTTTCCAGGCCAACCAGCTCACGGCGCTGGTGGGAGACACGGTGTTCAGCGGCAATATGCCTGGCTGGGGTGGTCCCACCATTGGTATCTGCATTGCCTGTTTGGTGGCCGGGGTTATCTTTGGGGGGCTTCCCCGCGTTGCGAAAGTCGCGGTCGCCGTACTTCCCAGCATGGTGGTGGTCTACATGTTGATGACCTTCTACGTGATCATCAGCAACGCCGGCCAGGTGCCCGCGGTGTTTGCCAGCATTGTCACCGAAGCGTTTACACCGCAGGCGGCGGGGGGCGGATTTATCGGCACCCTCTTGATCGGCATCAGCAGGGGCGCGTTCTCTAACGAAGCGGGTGTGGGCACAGAGGTCATGGCTCACGGTGCGGCCCGCACCAACGAACCGATTCGCGAAGGCCTGGTGGCAATGCTCGGGCCAGTGATCGATACGCTGCTGGTGTGCACGTGCACGGCGCTGGTCATTCTGCTCACGGGTCAGTGGCAGGTACCGGGAGAGCTCTCCGGTATTACCCTGACTGCTAACGCCTTTGTGGGTGAGATGGGGCATTTTGGTTTGATACCCCTGGCATTTGTCACGCTGATTCTCAGCACCACCACCATGTTTACCGGCTGGTACTACGGCGCAAAATGCTTCGGGTTTTTATTCGGTGCAGAGCTTCAGCATCATTTTCGCTGGGTATTCGTAGGGACGGTGATCGTCGGGGCCAGTGTCAGCATCGACATGGTTTTTAATATTATTTCCGGCGCCTACGGGCTTATGGCCATACCCACCATGGTGAGCACGCTGGTACTTGCCCCGAGGGTAATGGCCGCAGCCCGGGAGTACTTCGCTCGTCATCCCTACTGATGCGAGCGCTTACTTACCTCCCTTCGCTACTAAAGCTGGCCGCGGTTTAGATTAAGCGGCTGCGCTGCTCATATCTGTCAGGGCGGGAGAACGGCTCAAGGCACCCAGGATAGCGAGTAGAGACGCCTGGACGATGTCGTGGCTGCGTCCCACACCGCAGCTGCGATCCCCTTCGATGTTGAGCTGGATGTAGCACACCGCTTCTGCATCGGCGCTCTGGGACAGGGCGTGTTCGCTGTACTCCACCAGCACAATGGACTTGCCTACGAAACGCTCCAGCGCATCCACAAAGGCCGCCACCACGCCGTTGCCAGTGCCCGTTAGCTGACGCGATTGCGCGCCGTCCTGAATGGTGAGTTCCAGATTATCAACGCCGTCGGCGCGACGAAGCTGATAGTCGTTAAGACGCCAGCGTGGTGCATCGGGAAGATAGGTCTCCTGGAACAAGCTGTAGATTGCCCCGGAGCCCACCTCTCCCTCGGTGTCTTCGGCGTAGGCCTGTACCGTGGCACTGAAGTCGATCTGCAACCACCGTGGCATGTCATAGCCGTGATCCGCGTGCATGACATAAGCCACACCACCCTTACCGGACTGACTGTTGATACGGATGACTTCCTGATAAGAGCGACCGATGTCAGCGGGGTCGATGGGCAGATAGGCCACTTCCCAGGGTCGGCTTTCATCGCCTTCCCGTTGCGCCAGACATTTTTTGATGGCGTCCTGATGGCTCCCGGAGAAGGCCGTGAACACCAGTTCTCCCGCGTAGGGGTGACGGGGATGCACCGGCAACTGTGTGCAGGCTTTTACCGTCTCAATAATCTCATCCATACCCGCCAGGTTCAGTTCCGGGTCCACTCCCTGGCTGTAGAGGTTCATGGCCATGGTAATGACGTCCATGTTGCCCGTGCGCTCACCGTTACCCATGAGCGTGCCCTCAATGCGGTCCGCGCCGGCCATAACTCCCAACTCGGCGGCGGCTACCGCGCAGCCCCGGTCGTTGTGAGTATGCAAAGACAGAACAATGCTGTCCCGCCGTGCGACGTGATCACCAAACCATTCGATCTGATCCGCGTAGACGTTGGGCGTACTCATCTCCACCGTCGCCGGCAGATTGATGATGCATTTCTTTTCCGGCGTGGGCTGCCAGACGCTGGTGACTGCGTCGCACACCTCTACCGCGTAATCCAGCTCCGTACCGGTGAAACTCTCCGGGGAGTATTCAAAGGTCCAGTCGGTATCCGGATAGCGACTCGCATAGTCTTTTACCAGGCGGGCACCGTTTTCGGCGATAGCTTTGATGCCCTCACGATCCAGGCCAAAAACCTGCTCACGCTGCACCGTAGAGGTGGAGTTGTACACGTGAACGATCGCCCGGGGTACGCCCTCAAGGGACTCAAAGGTCCGGGCAATCAATTCTTCACGGGCCTGGGTAAGTACCTGAATGGTGACATCGTCAGGAATACGGTTGTTCTCAATGAGATTGCGCACAAAAGCGAAGTCGTGGCCCGAGGCCGACGGGAAGCCAACCTCAATCTCTTTGAAGCCCAGCTTTACCAGAAGCTCCCACATACGCAGCTTCTGATCCGCCGTCATGGGCTCTATAAGCGCCTGGTTGCCATCGCGGAGATCGACGCTACACCAGCCTGGTGCGCGGCGAATCTGGCGATCGGGCCAGCGACGGGACGTCATGGGGACCGGGGCAAAGGCGGGGTATCGGCGGTGATCAAAGCGATTCATGTTCAATTCCAAACTGATTTGAAGCTGGGGCCGGTATTTTACCAGCGCCGGGCGGGTAACCGCCCACGCTGTGCCGACCGAAGGGCCAAGGGCCTGAAAAGTGTTGCAACCACAGGAACCCAGGGTAATGAGTGAGGTGGAGGCTGGCGACGTTGCCCGGCAGGCGTACCTTGTGAGTGTTGCCGACGCTGACAGAGAGATAGCTCGAAAGCGGCGGGGCAACGCGTGTACCAGAGCGCAAAGTATAAGCGGGATCGCGTAGAGAATTGCTGCAAAATACAGCGCCAAAAGGCACCTTTATAGGGATTATCTCTTTTTATTTATAAATATGTAGGTAATATCTTCTATTATTTGCTTTTATTTGGAGGCCTTGCCTTGCCTACTCCCGAACTCGACCGCCTGGATCGACGCATTCTCCAGCACCTCCAGGCCGATGCACGCATCAGCAACCTGGACCTGGCCGCAGCCATAGGCCTGTCGCCAACTCCCTGTGCCCGACGCGTCAAACGCCTGGAGGAATCGGGGCTCATACGAGGCCATGTCACCCTTCTTGATCAGCAGCAGCTGGGCCTGACCCTGACCGCATTTATCAGTATCAGCATGGACCGCCATACGCCGGACCGCTTCGATGCCTTTGAAGAAGCCGTCAGCGACTATCCTGAGGTGGTGGAATGTAATGTGGTGACGGGCCAGAACTCGGACTACCTGGTGCAGGCAGTGGTGCCCGATATGATCTATTACGAACGTTTTTTGCTGGGCAAGCTAACGCGGATTCCCGGTGTGACCGGCGTACACTCAAGCTTTGTTCTGCGCCGGGTGGTGCAGCGCACGGCATTACCCCTTGCGCACACGGCTCGGGAGGCTTAGCGCTAGTTCAGCGCGCGCGGGGACCCGCGAAAAACCAAATCACAACACCAAGGACGGGCAATCCAAAAAAACCGCTAACTTCAATACCCACTTGATTCACTCCTTTTTAAATTGATAAACGCTGTCGAGAGCGATCTCGGCCCCTACTAACAAACAATCAAGCGCCTGCAATGGTCTAATTATGACATGCGTCCAAGGGGTCTTAAGGCGCGACCGCAGTCTTGGGCTCAATCATCAAGTAAGTCGATTCACGATCCCCTACATTCAGCGCCTCATGCCAGGGGATGCCCTCAGGATTCGAAAACATATAAGCGTCGGGAATTTCCATTGTGCGCGTGCCATCGGCGTCCGTTATCGCCATGGTTCCACCGCTAATGACGTAACCGACATGCGGAGGGTGATAATGACGTTCATGGCCCACACCGGGAGGAAAGCTGCAGCGTAAAACCCGGAGACTGGCATCTTCGTGCAACTTCTCGCAAACAGGGTCTCCGTTCCAGCCCGCTGCGAGGGGATCAGGGAGGTCCTCTGCACTGGCACTAACGCAAGAGACCACAAATCCTAGCGCGAGCATCACGTATTGCCGCATGGTTTTAGTCTCCTGAGATTGCTATTACGGTCCATTGTACCCATTGAAGTCAGCTACCAAACTCAGTCGCTTTACTGTCTGAACTTAGCGACGCAAATTTGTGTATGTGGTTTCACCAACCTAGACTGCCCCCATGACTAAACTCTCAGTACTCGACCTTGCGAACATCGGCGAGGGCTTTACTCCCGCAGACGCCCTTGCCAATGCCCTCGACCTGGCACAGCACGCCGAGGCAGCGGGCTATCGTCGTTTTTGGCTTGCAGAGCACCACAACTTTGACGGCATTGCCAGCGCCGCCACCGCGGTGTGCATTGGCCACGTCGCCGCCGGCACCAGCACTATCCGCGTAGGTGCAGGCGGCGTGATGCTGCCCAATCACTCACCGCTGGTAATTGCTGAACAGTTCGGCACCCTGGCGACACTGTATCCCGACCGCATCGACCTCGGACTGGGCCGCGCGCCGGGTACCGACCAGCACACCATGCGCGCAATGCGTCGCAGTGCGGACATATCGGATCAGTTTCCTCAGGACGTGATGGAGTTACAGGCCTTACTAGGCCCACCGCAGGAAGGCCAGACCCTGCATGCCATTCCCGGCGAAAACACCAACGTTCCGCTGTGGATCCTCGGGTCCAGCCTCTTTGGCGCGCAGCTTGCCGCCATGCTGGGACTGCCCTATGCCTTTGCATCGCATTTCGCACCGCAGGCGCTGCACCAGGCGATAAAGATCTACCGCGAGCGCTTCGAGCCGTCAGCACAGCTTACCAAGCCCCACGTGATGGTCAGCTGCAACGCCATTGTTGCTGACACCGAGGCAGAAGCGAAACGACTGTTCACCTCATCACAGCAGACCTTCACTCGCATGGTTCGCGGCGGTCGAGGCAAGCTGCCACCGCCTATCGACGATATAGAGACCTACTGGTCGGCTGCGGAAAAAGCACAGGTATCGTCAATGCTCGCCTGCTCCTTTTATGGGTCCCACGAGACGATTCGCAAAAAAATCCAACCGTTGATCGACGACACGAGCGCTGACGAACTCATGGTCTCGGCGGCAGTGTGGGATCACAAGGCTCGGGTGCGTTCCTTCGAGCTGCTTGCTCATGCGATGGGTCAAGGGGCCGAAGAAACGGTGCTTAAGTCAGCGTGACGAGCCGGCTAAAGGCCATGATGGAATTTCGCCGCAACCCAGATCCTGATACTCCCGGGTGACAAACTGTTCACTTAGGCCATTGTTATCTAAAAACAGATCCACGTAGAGCGCACAGCGCAAGCGGTCCGAAAGAGCGCCCTCTTTCGCAAGGCGCTGCTTTACTTCCTCTACCGTCACGGTAATGGTCTGGGAGCGCACGCCCCCATCTTCCGCGGCATCCAACAGCATCAGGTTGGGCTGCTCACTACTCCAGGACGGCCAGGCAGGCTGCGCCGAGCTGCGACCGCTGCCCGGCCGGCCGTTGTAGGCAAAACCCGCCCAGTAATCACGCATGGCGAGTCCCAGGTCTTCGCGCTGCGCAAGATTGCCTGCATAAAAAATTCCAGGCACCACGCGACTGATTAGCGGGCCAAACAAAAAATCCAGCTCCAGGGCATGGGTCGCCCCAAGAAGCTCCGGCAGATTCACAAGCCAGTTTTTTTGCATACTGTCCCAGTCAAAACGATAGGCATAAATAGGAGCATCCGGACTGCTTTCGCTAATGAGCGACAGCGGCAGGTCCACGCCCGTCGCCTTCCAGGCATCGCTGTGATATCGGTTAAGCAACTCATAACGAGCGGGGTCGTCTACGGTGGGAATAACGCCCAATAAATTGGAAGTATGGTTACCGGAAAGGGCAAGGAACAGCTTCATCTCATCCCGGTTTCCACCGATCATCAGTGGCATCCGGTTCCAGCGCTGGGGATTGCTGAGTACCTCTGTGAGGGGATCCTCAGGCAAAACGACGCCGTCACGAAACAGTGCCGGTGCGCGGTACATACCCGCGGATGTATAGAGCGGTGCCAGGACTTGATCGATCCTGAGGCGCCGGAAATACGTGGCCAGCTCAGCCGCAGACATTTGATCCAGAAGTACCGTCTCATTCGATTCATCCTCGTCCTGCAGCCAGGCACGAGCTAAAGCGTGGGAACCATTGGGGTGACCGGGCTGAGGATCATCCGGGGGATTTTCGGCGCGGGTGCGGGTGAAAGTCCCGGGGAATCCACTTTGAATAATGGCCCCCTGAAAGAGATCCTTGGCCATGGGGGAGGCCAGCAGGCCAAAGATATTGCGACCGCCGGCGGATTCGCCAAAGACTGTGACTCGCGATGGGTCGCCACCGAAGTTTTCGATATTGTTTTTTACCCAGGTAAGCGCCGCAATCATATCCAGCAACGCGAAGTTCCCCGACGCGTCCTCAGCCGTAGCACCTTCGCGCAGCGCCGCGTGACTGAACCAACCGAGAGGCCCCAGGCGGTAATTCAGGGTAACCATCACCACCCCCTGCTCCTGAACAAATCCAGAGGACTCGTAGGGAACCGCTGAACCGATGGTGTTGCCACCGCCGTGAATAAAGACCATCACCGGTAAGGCGGCATTCTCGCCAATACCTCCCGGGACAAATACGTTGAGTGAAAGGCAGTCCTCGCTGCCGATGAGGGTGCCCGGGTCTGCGGTGGATGCTGACAAACGACTGGCAAACTGCGGACATACATCGCCAAAGGCAAGGGTCTCGCGAGGGCGTGCCCAGGACTGTACGGGCGCCGGAGCGCGCCAGCGACGCTCACCGACCGGTGCCGCGGCATAGGGTATACCCAGCCACACCTGCGCTCCCGGCTCGCTGATTCCGCCCAGTACCGGCCCGGATCCTGTATCCCTGAGCGTGCTGTCATCTGCTACTACGGTAAGCGGGCCATCTCCCCTTTCCTGCCGGCCCATAAACAGCCCGGCCACTATAAGCAGCAAACCTGTAATCAGTACTAACCAACGCATGTGCTGGCCCCCCTTTTCGCTACTTTACCGCTAGCGGGCCCGGCGTAGAACAGTTGCACAGCAAATGCGGCACGCGCAGTGGAGAAGAGACCGGCCGCGGTGGTGTACCATTGCGCGCCCATGGCCAACACCTCTCACAGTCTTAGCCTTGCTCCTGACTCCAAGGCAACGCTGATGTTTCTCGCAGCGCTTGTCGCCCTGGGCCCGCTCAGCGTTGATATGTATCTTCCAGCGATGCCTGCCATGCAAAAGGCATTCGATACCGACATCGTGCACATGCACTTTACCCTCAGCGCCTACCTCTGGGGATTTGCGCTGTTTCACCTCGCCTGCGGCCCCCTGGCAGATCGCTTTGGACGCAAGCCGGTGCTTATTGCGGGCACAGGACTATTTGTTTTGGCTTCCGCTGGCTGCGCGCTGGCAGACAGCGTGGAGGAACTCACCACCTATCGCTTTGTACAGGGAATCGGCGCCTGTGTGGGTCCTACCCTGGCCCGCACGATTACACGAGATGTTTTTGGGCCAAAAGGTGCTGCCAGGGCATTGTCACTGATCGCCATGCTCATGGCCCTTGCCCCTGCAATAGCCCCGGGGCTTGGGGGGCTTATGCTGCGATATGTGGATTGGCCTGCAGTGTTTGTTTTCCTGGGTGTTTATGGCGCGGTTGTATTGCTCATCATCGGCCTTCGCATTCCTGAAACTCTGCCAGAACCCCAGAGCCTGCGCCCGGGGAATATTGCTGCCAACTACCTGATCCTATTGAGAGACCCGGTGTTTTTGCCTATCGCTGCGGCCAGCGCACTGGTGTACGCAGGTCTCATGGCCTATCTCGCCTGTTCAGGTTTTGTCTTTATCGACATGTTGGGTGTGCCCGTAGAGTATTTCGGCTTAATCTTTCTGAGCTCGGTATTCGGCTACATGGGCGGCAGTGCGGTGAGCGCGCGTCTTGCCGCCCGATACGCGACGTCTGAGTTATTGCTGGGCGGCGGTTTGCTCGCCACTGTCTCCGTGCTGTGCATGCTCCCCCTGCATCTGCTGGCAACAACATCCATACTGGCGCTCATCATTCCCATGAGCTTCTACGCTGCGGCCCTGGGCCTGGTGCTGCCTCAGGCCATGGCCATGGCCATGGAACACTTCCCTAAAATCGCTGCTACCAATTCATCGCTCTTCGGTTTTCTGCAAATGGGTCTGTCTGCAGTGATCACGGGAGCGGTGGGCAGCGTATTAGTGTCATCACCACTGCCAATGATTGTCACCATGGCAGTGACGCAGATGCTCGCGCTGCTTTTAATCCTTTACGGCAGAGCGCAAAGCAAAAAGCATTACCCCATTCACCATTTATCCACGGAGCCCGACGCACCATGAAAATTGGCATTATCAGTGGCAGTCACCGCAACGACTCACAGAGTGAAAAGATCGCTCGCTATGCAATGGGCAAACTTGAGAAGCAGGGCCTCTGCGACGAGACCTATCTCTTCTCCCTGGCAGACAATCCCCTGCCATTCTGGGATGAGGGGCTTTGGAATGGCGATCCAAAATGGGAAGAGGCTATTGGAGAGCTCCGCGACGAGCTCAAGAGCTGCGATGGCTTTATTGTGGTCACGCCCGAGTGGCACGGCATGGTGCCCTCAGGCCTGAAGAACCTTTTTCTGATGTTTCCCGGCTCCGGCGAGCTGGCTCATAAGCCCGCTCTGATCGTTGCGGTTTCCGGCGGCGCGGGAGGTGGGGCTTATCCCGTTGCCGAGCTGCGTATGAGCAGCTACAAAAACAGCCGCATCTGCTATTTGCCCGAACATCTCATCGTGCGTAATGCCGGCAAGGTGTTTAACGAAGACAGCGCTGAAAATGATGACGAGCAACATGACTACCTGGATGCGCGGCTCAACTACTGTCTCGAGATGCTCGGCGAGTACACAAAAGCCTTTCAGCAAATCAGGGCCAGCGGCAAGACATCACTGGAGCAGTACACCAACGGCATGTGATGAGACTGCGGAAGTTGCGCCAAGCGCAAAAACGCCCCGCCACGGAAAGCGGCGGGGCGTACTCTCATTCAGGTAATCAGGACCCGGAACTTGCCATCTGCAGGGCGCGTTCTTTCTCGATGAGAAAATCAGCGATCTTGAGCATGTTTGCCTGACCGCCGGCCTTTCGCGTGCTGATGCGATACTTACCCGCCACCATCAATTCAGGCGTACCGGTGATTTTCGCGGCGCGGGCCCGCGCGTTTGCCTGTCGGGCCTGGCTTCCCACGCCGAAAGAGTTATAGGCCTTTGAAAAGTCTTCACGGGACACACCATTTGCGGCAAACAGGTCAGCGAGCTCATCTTCGTCGGCCAAACGCTTGCGATCGACATTGATCGCCTGAAACAGCGGCATGTGCATCTTGTCCAACACACCCAGCGCTTCTGCTGCGTAAAACGCCTTTGCGTGGATTTCCATGAGGCCATTCCACATCGCCGGAGAGCCTTTTACGACAACATCATCCGCCAATCCTTTTTTCCATTGAGACAGCTGAGGCTCGAAGTTGTAGCAATGGCCACAGCCGTACCAGAAAAACTCCGTAACCTCGATCTTGTCAGAACTACCGCGGATAGCCGGAGAAATGACATCGTAATGTTCCCCCGCCACATAGTTGTCGTCTTGTGCCTGGGCTGACAGAGTCGCCAGCTGCATGGCAAGCATCGCAACGGCAGCAAAGCAAATACGCTTGAACATAATGTTCTCCAGAATTGTCTTGGGATTGAATATTGGGACAGGCATCCTAACGAAAAGTTCGCCTTTTGGGCACAGCCCGGGATCCTGCCTCTGGTTCACAGCAACGCCACTATCAACGAAAAACGGCCCGCAGTGCGGGCCGTCCAGACGTCTATTGCGCGGACTCGCCTGCGTTAGTTAAGCCCGGACACGTATGCCGCGACCGCTTCAATTTCCATATCGGAAAGGCCAAAGGCGTTGCTGCGCATGATCTTGGTATCTCCGCCGGTTACCCGTCCCGCGGGATCCTCGTAACCTTTACGGTACGCCTTGAGTTGAGTAGCCACATAATCGGCATGCTGCCCACCCAGCGCCGGGAAGCCCGCGGGTGCGTTACCGGCACCTCGCGCGCCATGACATGCAATACACGCCGCCACGTTACGCTCTGCAACGCCAGCTCGGTAAACCTTTTCACCCAAAGCAACGAGCTCCGGATCGGCTTTCTCGACACCACGGGGCTGACTGTCAAAGTATGCGGCAATGTCCGCAAGATCCTGATCAGACATGTTGTCGACCTGGCCGGCCATCTGGGCTACCGGACGTACACCATCGCGAATGTACTGCGTTTGCTTCAGCAAGTACTTTTCGCCCAGTCCGGCAAGCTTGGGAAACATGGCGACCGCACTGTTTCCGTCAGCGCCATGACAGGCACCACAGGCCACGGCTTTTTGCTCGCCGGCGACCGGGTCACCCTTGAGAATTTCAGCGGCCTGAACAGTCACTGTGCTTACGGCTGCGCCAAAAATGAACGCTCTAAGAACAAGCAGCTTTTTCATAATTTCAGAATCCCTACTCTCTATTACCGACTGCTTATTCAGCCGGTGCAGACATGTACTTGATCAGTTCCATGTACTCGTCGTCAGAACAGTCAAAGCACATACCCATGGGAGGCATTGCATTGAGACCGTTCTTTACGGACGCCATCAGTGCATCCATGCCTTTGGCCAGACGAGGCTCCCAGGCCGATGCATCACCTGTTTTTGGGGCCCCGGCTACACCGGCAGCGTGGCAGACGGAGCAGCTTTTACCGTACTTTTCCATATTCGGCTCTGCCTGAGCAGCCATAGACAATACCGCTACCGCAGCGGCCAGGATGACTTTCTTCACGGTACACACCTCCCAGTGGTCAAAGTTGGCGTTCCTCGCGCGGCCTCAACATCGGGTCAAGAGCCGGATCAAATTAGTGCGAGAGACGCCCCATAATTCATGCCCCTCTTTACAAAGGGCGCGCTATTATACTCAAGATGGATACCCCAACAAATCATCACGAAGAGCCTCTTGCCGAAGCCCCCCCCGGTAAACCGGCGTATCGCAAGGCATCATTCCTCACCAGTGCCGCCAAAGTAAGCCAGTGTCCTGAGGATGCTGGCTGGGAAGTGGCCTTCGCGGGACGCTCAAACGCCGGTAAAAGCAGTGCCATAAACAGCCTGACGCAAAACCATAAGCTCGCGCGCACCTCCAAAACACCGGGTCGGACTCAGCTCATCAACTTTTTTACCGTCGGCGAGCAGCAACGCATTGTCGACCTGCCAGGCTACGGATATGCCAAAGTACCGCAAAAACTCAAGCAGGACTGGACCAGGCAGATGGAAGCCTACCTTCAGGAGCGGCAGAGCCTGCGGGGTCTTATCCTGCTATCTGACTGCCGCCACCCCCTGCAGCCCTTCGACCAGCAAATGCTGAGCTGGGCCGCGGAAGCCGATATGCCCGTCCACATGCTCCTCACCAAGTGTGACAAGCTGTCCAAAGGCGCAGGGAAGCAGACCCTTCTCAAAGTCAGGAACAACGTCGCCCATCTCGGTGAGCTGGTCACCTGCCAGCTGTTTTCGGCGCTGAAACACCAGGGACACGGGGAGCTTATCGCTACGCTCGATAAGTGGCTCACGGATACCTCGGTGTATGAAGACGATCCTGACGACGAAGTCGAAGCTTCCTAGACCGACCCGAATGCTCTCCTACGTAAACGTTCCGCGAACCATCGTGTGGTGGCGTTCACTTCCCGAAAAGACTTGGGTGATCGGTGCGTGAACGCCACCACACGCTGATTCGCTGGCGTTGTGCCCAGCGAGCAAGCGCGGGAGTGTTTCGCGAAGCGTAGAAGCGACAGCAGCGAGCGGGGCACTGCCGCGATTGCTCGCGGTTTGTCTCGCACGCAGTGAGCGAGCGCGTGGCCGTGGCGCGAAGCGTAAAAGCGCAAGCAGCGAGCGACGCGGCCACGTGATCGCTCACGACCTGTAAATGACGGGCTGTCTGGAATTGCGGGCAAAAAAAGGCCCGGTTGCAAAACGAGGAGAAAAGCAACCGGGCAGTCAGGGTCTCAAGGGGTTTGAACACTGGAAACCATGCTAACCAGCGTTCCGAAACAATGCACTTCACTTCATTGTCACGATAAGTTTGAGGGCGGTCAGAGGAAGAAGTTCCAAAGCGAGTGAAAAAAATTTAATGGGCTTCATCCCAGTTGGCACCGCGGCCCACTTCGACGAGTAGAGGGACCGCGAGTTCTGCGGCTGCTGACATTTGCTTGCACAACTCATCACAGACCGGATCGAGCTGGCCCTCTGCAACCTCTAGCACCAATTCGTCGTGAACTTGCATGATCATCCGTGCATCGACGCTATCGTCGGCGATCCACTGATCAACGGTGATCATGGCTCTTTTAATGATATCTGCCGCCGTGCCCTGCATGGGCGCATTGATGGCGGTTCTTTCCGCCGCCTGCTGGCGGTTTTTGTTGCGCACGTTGATTTCCGGCAGATACAGACGTCGGCCGAAGAGTGTTTCTACGTAGCCCTGCTCGTGGGCAAGCGCTCGGGTATTATCCATATACTCCCGCACACCTGGATAGCGCTCGAAATACACGTCGATATAACGCTGGGCCTCGCCGCGATCCAGGCGTAACTGCCGGGCAAGACCGAAAGCTGACATGCCGTAAATCAAGCCAAAATTAATTGCCTTGGCTTTCCGTCGCTGCTCACTGGACACCGCGTCCAGCGACACGCCAAAGACCTCCGCGGCAGTAGCACTGTGGACGTCCAGGTTTTCCCTGAATGCCTCAAGGAGACCTGCGTCTTTGGACAGATGAGCCATGATACGCAGCTCAATCTGCGAATAATCTGCCGCCACCACACGGTAACCCTCAGCGGCAATAAACGCCTGACGAATACGCCGGCCTTCTTCAGTGCGAATGGGTATGTTTTGTAAGTTGGGATCTGAAGACGACAGACGTCCCGTGGCTGTCACAGCCTGATGATAGGAGGTGTGAATCCGCCCGGTGCGTGGATTTATCATGCCCGGCAGCTTGTCCGTGTAGGTGGACTTGAGCTTGGACAGACCCCGGTGCTCGATAAGCAACTTGGGCAGGGGGTAGTCCAGCGCCAATTCCTGCAGCACCTCCTCGGCGGTGGAAGGCGCCCCCTTGGGTGTCTTTTTGATGACGGGAAGCTCCAGCTTCTCAAAAAGTATCTGACCCAACTGCTTGGGCGACCCGAGATTAAATACCTGGCCAGCCAGATTGTGGGCCTCTTCTTCCAGTGCCTGAAGGCGCCCTCCCAACTCACGGCTCTGCTCCCACAAACGCTCCTCATCCAGCAGCGCGCCGGTTCGCTCCATGCGCGAGAGCACTGGCACCAGGGGCAGTTCAATGTCAGAGAAAACGCTCACCAGGCCCGCAGATTCCTGCAGTTTGGGCCAGAGGGTTTCGTGAAGCGCGAGAGTGACCTCGGCATCTTCCGCAGCATAGGGCGCCGCCTGGTCGATGCCCACCTGATCGAAGGTGATCTGCTTCGCTCCCTTGCCCGCCACCTCTTCAAAATGGGTGGTACTGCGACCGAGGTACTTTAGCGCAAGGCTGTCCATATCGTGACGCGTACCCGTGGAGTCCAGCACGTAGGACTCGAGCATGGTGTCAAAGGCAATGCCCTGCATGTTGATATCGTAGCGCGCCAACACACTGGCGTCGTACTTCAGGTTCTGGCCGAGCTTGGGTTTTGCAGGGTCTTCCAGCAGGGGTTTTAATGCCGCCAGAATCGCAGCACGATCAAGTTGCGCCGGCGCACCGGGATAGCTGTGAGCGAGGGGCACATAGGCCGCCTCTCCGCGCTCCACGGCAAAGGAGAGTCCGACGATATCTGCTTCCATGTAGTTGAGGCTGGTTGTTTCAGTATCGAAGGCAAAGAGCGGAGCCTTTGACAAGCGCGCCAGCCAATCATCAAACGTTGCCTGGTCCAATACGGTTACATAGTTTTGTTCGCGGGTATCGGTCTCCAGCGCTACGTCACTGTCACCAGACGCGGCGGTCTCAAGCTCATCGATCCAGCCTTTAAATTCAAGTTCGCGATACAACTCCAGCAGCGCAGTGTTGTCCGGCGCACCATTTTCAAGATCTGCATAAACCAGCGGGAGCTCCAAATCAGTAGCAATCGTCGCGAGCTTGTAAGACAGATAGGCGTTGTCCCGCTCTTTCTCCAGCTTGGCTGCCATGGTTTTGGCGCCACGAAAAGCCAGGGTTTGCACTTCATCGAGAGCGTCGTAAATCTGGTCCAGACCGCCGAGACCCTGGAGCAGACCGAGGGCAGTTTTTTCTCCCACACCGGGCACACCGGGAATGTTGTCCACCTTGTCACCCATGAGCGCGAGAAGATCGATAATCAGCTCCGGGGGAATGCCGAATTTGTCCACCACGCCCTGGGGATCCATAAGCGTGTCATTCATGGTGTTCACCAGCGTGACCCGGTCGTTGACCAGCTGGGCCATGTCCTTGTCGCCGGTGGAGACAATCACCGGACAGCCAGCCTCACTCGCTTCCCTGGCGAGAGTCCCGATAACGTCATCCGCCTCGACACCCGGCTCACAGAGAAGGGGCAAACCCATGCCCCGCACAATGGCGTGGATGGGTTCAATCTGCTCCCGAAGGTCATCGGGCATGGGCGGCCGATTAGCCTTGTACTGAGGATAGATATCATCGCGGAAGGTTTTGCCCTTTGCGTCAAAGACCACAGCAATGGTGCTCTGCGGGTAGTCTTTTTGCAGGCGGCGAATCATATTGATAACGCCTTTGACCGCGCCGGTAGCCGCGCCTTTGGAGTTCGTAAGGGGCGGGAGGGCGTGATAGGCACGATAGAGGTAAGAGGACCCGTCAACCAGGATCAAAGGCTTCTTGTCGCTCATATCGTTTTCAGGCTCCTGTCAGCCTACCGCTCTGTCAACGGTCCCAGATGTAGCGCGCCGCGCGATAGGTGACTTTCATTTTTGCAAGATCCAGCGGGGCTTTAAAAAAGCCATGATAATGCCCGCGGGGGTTTATCAGGACTACGTTTGCGCTGTGGTCAACCTGATAGTCCTCACCCTGGCCGGGCACTTTTCGGAAAGGCGTGTTAAGTGCGGTAGCAAAACGGAACAGATCCAGGAACTCGCCGGTGACACCCCTGAAGTCCTCGTTGAAATAGGGCACATAACTCGCCAGCTTCTCGACGGTATCGCGACCCGGGTCCACACTGATCATGACCACCTTGGTATCTTTGGCTTCCGTACCTTCAAGCTGACCCACAAACTGGTCAAGAAACGCCATGGTGGTGGGACAGACATCCGGACAGTTGGTAAAACCAAAAAACACCAGGGTCCACTGATCCTCCAGAGCAGCGGGAGTAAAAGGCTGCCCTCGGTGGTCTGTCAGGGCAAAGTCACCGAAATCCCGCGGCGGGTCCATGAGATAAAGCCCGTTGGCCTGGAGCTCGCCGTCAGACATTAGGCGCGGCTGGCCGATGCGGTGAATAAAGCCCGCAACAACAATGAGCATAAACACGAGTACCGCCGCGATGGTCATCACAACCCCCCGACGCTGACTCTGTTCCCGGGTAGTCGTCATACGGGGTAGGCCGGCAGTGGAACAAGATAATGATCAAGCAGCATAATCAGAAACAGCAACATGAGATAGGTGATGGAATATTTAAAGGCATAGATCGGGGCCTTTGGGTTTTTTTCCCGCCAGATTTCTATGGACCAGTAAAAAAACCGCAGCCCAAGAACCACCGCACCGGCCAGATACAGCCAACTACTCAAACGCGTAACGAAAGGCATAAGCGTGATCAGAAACATCAGAATGGTATAGAGCATGATGTGCAGCTGCGTAAACCGCACACCGTGGGTAACCGGAAGCATGGGTATGTCCACCAGCGCATACTCTTCACGGCGGTGAATCGCCAGGGCCCAGAAGTGGGGTGGCGTCCAGGCAAAAATAATCAGCACCAGTAATAGTGCGTGGCCATGCACCTCACCGGTGACCGCAGTCCATCCAAGGAGTGGCGGCGCAGCGCCCGCGAGACCGCCAATCACAATATTCTGCGGTGTCGCCCGCTTCAAAAACAGCGTGTAGATAAATGCATATCCCACCAGGGACGCAAAGGTCAGCCAGGCCGTGAGGGCATTAATCCAGATGAGGAGAATAGCCATACCGGCAACGCCAAGAGCCAGAGCAAAAATAATGGCGTTGCGGTTGCTCACACGCCCCTTGGCAAGAGGCCTGTTTCGGGTGCGCGCCATGCGCTGATCAATCCTCTGGTCAACCACATGATTAACCGCAGCCGCAGCTGCCGCGCACAGAGCGATACCCAGATTGCCCAGTATGAGTACGTCCAGTGGAACCCACCCCGGCACGGCCATACACATGCCGATCACCGATGTGAGAATCAATAATGCCACCACTCCGGGCTTGGTTAGCTCCTTGTAGTCCCGCCAGGTGGCGCGGGAGTCGGAAGCATCGCTGGAAACACTCATGGACTCAGCCATTGGAATTCTTCATCAGGAATTTGAGATCGGAAATAACATCCTTGTAGCTCACGGACTGGTCGTAACGCATCATCACCCAGCCTGCAGGGTCCATGACGTACCAGCTGTCCGGGTACTCGGCGTATTCCGGGAACATTGTCGAGAACCCATCGGTTCCGGCATGCCAAAGACTCATACCGCGCTGCTCTCTGTCGACATAGGTCGCAAAATTATCGGGGAGCGGGCGCTGGTCACTCAAGGCCTCGACGTTAAGTGTCACGTCGTCCAGGGCAGCATCGGTAACCATGAGGCGTTGTGCACGGCCCATCTCTTTTCCCAGTGCCATGTGAATCTGTCGCACCTCATACAGGCGCTGCTCGCAGGCCGAGTTACAAATCCCTCCGCGCTGGGGTATCACCAACGACCACTTAGCCGAGGTACCGGTAGCGAAGGGTTCACCATCGGCGTCATACCAACCCGCTTCCGTTGCCTGGCGGGGTGGTTGCACGAGCTGACCTCGATTAGCGGTACCCAGGGCCCCCACCAGATCGAGCTGACCGTTGGCCACGAAGTACCACATCCAGCTTGCCGCAAGGATAACGATCACGGGGATACCCGCGATGAGCAGCAAGGTCATACGGCCGCTGCCCGGCTCAGGTACAGCCGATACCGCATTTTGATTGTTTGGGCGGTCCACGAACTTATTACTCCTCTTTTTCTTTCGGTGGGTCAGCCGGGCGGTCTGTCTGGCCGCTGGACCGCCCGAGACTCAGAATATTACTGCTGCGAAGTAGGAAGAACACCGCCAAAGCGGCCGCCATGGTAAACCATTGAAGTGCATAACCCTGGTGTTTTTCCGGGGATACGTTTACCACCGGCCAATCGCGGCGAAAGCCCGTGGGCTCCCGGGGCTCAAGGCGCAACTCCGTCGCAAGGAGATTTTCGCCAATCTCCTTGCGCAGCAATTCTCGCAATGCAGGTGATGAAACGGTCTGCACGAGCAAAGGCCATTCCAGCGATGGAAACTGCTCTGCCGCAAGAAGGTAGGGATCCCCCGGCGGTACGTAGGCAGAGGCGGTCAGGACAATATCACCCGCAGGCACCGCTACCTCAGGAACGCTGCGACGGGAAGAATCTCCCGGCACCCAACCACGGTTTAATAAAACATACTGGCCACTGGACCGGTCAAAAAACAGACCGAAGGCATCATGCCCATAGCGACCATCACGAATCTGATTGTCCAGCAGTACCACCGCGTCCGCCAGATAATGTCCCTCCAGGCGCACCTTGCGATAGGCCCGCTCCGCAGTAGGCATGGATCTTAGCTCTGCCACAGTCACCGCGGCCGCCTGGGCCCGATCTCTCTCGCGCAGCGCAATGTCAGATTTTTCCTGCGCCCGATCCAACTGCCAGAATCCGAGAGCAATAAGCCCGGGAAACAACAGCAGGGTCATTAGCGTTGTGCGCCATTCCAGATCGAGCTTCAACGCGGACAAGATAAACCCCCGGGTAAAACCGTTAACGGCGACGCTTCGCTATACTGTGAGTTTGGTTTTAACAAGGTGCCCGCTGTGCTGAAATTTCTGATCGTGCTTTTCATGGTGATGCTGGTGGGCAGCCTCGTCAGTGGTGCGTACTTCCTGATGATTGATCAGGGGGACAAAACAAAACGCCGCACACTCAATTCACTGGGTGTACGGCTCGGGCTGGCGATAGGTTTAATGAGCTTGATTATCTTTGGTGTTGCGACGGGGCAGCTCGGTCATCGCAATCCCTGGGACAGCGGCCCCCAAGGAGCCGCTTCATCAGTTCCGGCTACGGATCAGTAGCTCACTTACAGGATGTAGACGAAGAGGAACAGGAAGACCCAGACCACGTCTACGAAGTGCCAATACCAGCTCGACGCCTCAAAACCAAAATGATCCGCCGCAGTAAAGTGCCCGCCACGCAATGATCGGATTAGCTGAATTGCCAGCATGGTCATACCCATGAACACATGAAACCCGTGGAACCCGGTGAGCATGAAGAAGGTGGATCCGTAGATACCTGAGTTCAGAGTCAGGCCGAAGTGCGCATAAGCTTCGTAGTATTCTGCAATTTGCAGAATCACGAACAACACACCCAGCGCTACGGTGGCGCCTAACCACAGATTGAATTTCTTCTTGTCATTGTTCAGCAGGCCGGTGTGGGCGATATGCACGGTGACCGAAGAAGAGAGCAGGATGAGGGTGTTCCACAGCGGCAACCAGGCATACCAGTGATGAGCTTCAGCAAAGGACATGCTCTGCTTCGCGCTGGCAAAAGATCCATTGTTTGCGATGAGCTGATCCGCCGCGCCACCGACCGCTTCCTGCGGCGTCTGCATCATGGGCCAGCTGAACTGAAAGCCTTCCCAGAGCAGATAGTTCATGCGTCCACCTTCACCCTCTGCGGCCAGCCAGGGACCTGCGAGATTGCGAACATAAAACAGCACGCCAAAGAACGCAGCAAAGAACATCACTTCTGAAAAGATGAACCAGTACATGCCCAGCACGTAGGACTTCTTGAGCTGGCCACTGGCCATGCCCGCAATATTTTCGCGGATCGTGGTGCGAAACCACACAAACAAGGTCGCCGCGAAGACAAAAAGACCACTGTAAAGAATGGCAGGGGAAGCCTCGCCAGCCTCACCAAAGGTCAATTGATTGATGAAGTTGGCAGCACCAAAAACACTGAGCACAAGGCCGATAGTCGCCATGACAGCGAGCGAGCTTTTCTCTGGTACGTAATACTTCTCGTATTCTGTGGAGGTCTGGCTTGTCATTGAATTTTTTCTCCAGTTAAACCGCCGGTCCCCCTGACCGACAGCCGTTAGCGTGCAGCGACGGCGCCCTGCGCCATATCTGTCACATCAAACAAGGTATAGGACAATGTGATTGTCTTGATATCCCGCGGCAGCTCGCGATCGATAATAAACTGCAGCGGCATCTCTGCCGAGCTGCGTCCGTCCAGCGGCTGCTGGTTAAAGCAAAAGCATTCGGTCTTGTGAAAATATTCGGCAGCGCGCGAAGGTGAAACACTTGGGATTGCCTGGGCAACCATCGCCTGGGGCAATGGATTGCGCGCAAGAAACACCGTGTCATTGGATGCACCGGGATTAACGCGCATCATGGTGTCGGAGGGTCGAAACTCCCAGGGCATGCCATCATTGTTCGTAGCTACGAACTGAATGGTAATCTCCCGGCTCTCGTCCACACCCGCCTGCACAGCGGTATACACCTCACCCGAGGTCTTGCCGTTGATGCCAAGAGCATCACAAAGCACGTTGTACAGGGGCACCATCACCACAAACACGAAGGCAAACATCGCTACCGCGACCGCCACCAGCTTGATGACGGTATCGATAGACGGATTGTTGCTCACGCGGATCATAGTGCTCTATGGCTGCTCAAATCTCTTCCCGGGTGCCAAACGATTACGAGTGCGCGTGCTCAGGGTTGATCGTCGGCGGCACCTCAAAGGTGTGGTAGGGCGCTGGCGTAGCCACCGTCCATTCCAGTCCTTCTGCACCGTCCCAGACCTTCTCGTCGCTCACAGGCTTGCCCGCTACGATGGTCGCAACCACGTTGTAGAGGAAGAGAATCTGCGAGCCGCCGTAAATGAACGCGCCGATCGAGGACATCATGTTGAAGTCCGCAAACTGCAAGGCGTAATCCGGAATACGGCGGGGCATTCCTGCCAGTCCCACAAAGTGCTGGGGGAAGAAGGTGATGTTGAAGCCAATAAACGAAATCCAGAAGTGGGTTTTACCCATGGCTTCGTTGTACATCTTGCCGCACCACTTGGGGAGCCAGTAGTACACAGCTGCCGACATGGAGAACACCGCACCGGCAACCATCACGTAGTGAAAGTGGGCAACCACGAAGTAGCTATCGTGATACTGGAAGTCGGCGGGCGCGATGGACAGCATAAGACCGGTGAAACCACCAATGGTGAAAAGCACGAGGAAGCCCAGGCAGAACAGCATGGGTGTCTCAAAGGACAGGGCGCCGCGCCACATGGTGCTGACCCAGTTGAACACCTTCACCCCGGTGGGCACCGCAATCAGCATCGTTGCATACATGAAGAACAGCTCACCGGCTACCGGCATACCCACGGTATACATGTGGTGGGCCCAGACGATGAACGACAGGAATGCAATGGCTGCGGTGGCATAGACCATGGAGTCGTAACCGAACAGCGGCTTGCGGCTGAAGGCGGGGATGATCTGAGACACCACACCAAAGGCCGGCAGAATGATGATGTACACCTCAGGGTGACCAAAGAACCAGAAGATGTGCTGGAACAGGACGGGGTCACCACCACCGGCCGCTGAGAAGAAGCTGGTACCAAAGTGGATATCCATGAGCATCATGGTCACCGCTCCGGCGAGTACCGGCATAACCGCTACCAGCAGGAAAGCAGTAATCAACCAGGTCCATACGAACAGCGGCATCTTCATGTAGCTCATGCCCGGTGCGCGCATGTTCATTACGGTCGCGATGATGTTGATCGAGCCCATGATGGAGGACAGACCAAGGATGTGAATCGCAAAGATAAAGAAGGTGACCGAAGGAGCAGCGTAGGTCGTTGAGAGGGGTGCGTAAAAAGTCCAGCCGAAGGCAGGGGCTCCGCCTTCCATGAACAGCGTAGAGGCGAGCATCAGGAACGCTGGAGGAAGAATCCAGAAGCTCCAGTTGTTCATACGCGGCAACGCCATATCCGGCGCGCCGATCATCATGGGAATCAACCAGTTGGCCAGACCCACAAAGGAAGGCATGATCGCCCCGAACACCATAACGAGTCCGTGAAGTGTGGTCATCTGATTAAAAAACGCGGGCTCCACAAGCTGCATACCGGGCTGGAAAAGCTCGGCGCGAATAATCATCGCGAAAGCGCCACCCAGAATGAACATTGCGAAGGAAAACCACAGGTACATCGTGCCGATGTCCTTGTGGTTGGTAGTAAACAGCCAGCGGCTGATGCCTTTAGCGGGTCCGTGTGCCATCGTTAATACTCCCCTCAACCCTTCTTGTAATTAAATACATCGATGGGCTGAACCATGTCGCCCATGTTGTTGCCGAATGCGTTGCGCTGGTAGGTAATCACTGCCGCCATCTCGACATCATTGATCTGCCCACCAAAAGCCTGCATAGCCGATCCGGCCACACCGTTGATACCAATATTCAGGTGCTGGCCAAGCTCGCCGGTCGCTACCGCAGACCCGGCAATGGCATTACCGACGCCACCTTCACCATTGGCACCGTGGCAAGCGAGACAGGCGCGGTCATAGACTTCCTTACCTCGGGCCATCAACTCGTCCATGGTGAAAGTCTGGGCCATGAGCTCACGGACCTGTGCCGCTTCTTCCTGCTTGCCGCCCAGCCAGTCGGCGTACTCTTCCTGACTGACCACTTTGACAACAATGGGCATAAAACCGTGGTCCTTGCCGCAGAGCTCGGCACACTGGCCTCGATAAATGCCTTCTTCCTCAGCCATCGTCCAGGTTTCGTTGATAAATCCGGGTACCGCGTCTTTTTTCACGGCCAGTTCGGGAACCCACCAGGCATGGATAACGTCGTTGGCAGTGACCAGGAAGCGCACTTTGGTATTCACGGGGATGACGACGGGCTCATCCACTTCCAACAGGTAGTTCTCGTTTTTCTCCGCTGAGTTGTAAATCTCCGACTGGGGTGTCTGCAGATTACTAAAGAAGGTGACGTTTTCGCCATCTTCATTCAGGTACTCGTATTTCCACTTCCACTGATATCCGGTAACAAGGATATCCATCTCCGCGTCTTCGAAATCGTAGATGTCGAGGAGTGTGGATGTTGCAGGCACTGCCATGCCTATAAGGATGAGGAAGGGAACCACTGTCCAGGCGATCTCAACCTTGGTGCTCTCATGAAACTGCGCGGGTACCACACCCCGGGATTTCCGATGGTAAATAATGGAGTAGAACATCACGGCAAAAACGGCAACGCCGATGATGACGCAAATCCATAGGATGATCATGTGAAGGTCAAAGATTGACTGACCTACCGCAGTGACTCCCGGACTCATGTTTACTGAGCTGGTGTCATTACCTGCGCCCTGTGCAGCGCCTGCAAACAGTGCCATTGCCGTGAAAATCGCAGCGGTTAGCTTGTGAAGAGCAGCTGTACCCTGGTTTTTGACTAACGGTGCCAGTGCTCGGTTGATTGTTCCCTGCATTACCGGGTCTCCATCGAACTATCTTTTATCGTCGCGCCCCGACAGCAGTTTGCCACTGCTCCTGGGACTCCAAAACTTGTTTCCAGCGAATCCGGGTTCACTTCGCTGGCACACCTTCAAAACCCAGAAGCCCATCCAAAGTTTGTAAAGGAGGCGCGCCTAGGCACAGGTCCCACGCGAAATATCGCGCAGAGACAACTTCGGTGTGTTTTTTTTCGCCAGCTGTAAACCGTGTTTCCCCCGGGCTTACATCACTGACGGCGACAGGCTTTTTAATGTTGTAATAGTTGCGACACGAACGCCGCTTCCCCCTGAGGCGAGGCGATTATAGCGAAAGCCAATCCATAAACCTACTAACGCGCTGATTTACAAGCAATTTAATCAAAGGCCGAGGGACACAGTTCTGCAACGGGAAAAACCCCAAGATGTAGCGATTGATACTGGCCTGGATGCCAAGATATGGGCCATAGCCTGGCCTGCGATCATTGCAAACGTTTCCATTCCCTTGCTGGGCCTTGTCGATGCGAGTCTCCTTGGACACCTGGACAGCCCTCTACACCTGGCCGCGGTTGCGGTCGGAAGCGCCGTTTTATCCTTTCTTTACTGGGGGTTCAGTTTCCTGCGTATGGGAACCACCGGTGAGGTAGCGCGGGCAAACGGTGCAAAAGACCCCCAGCGGGCGCTATTGGTATTGGCTCGCTCGAGCCTCATCGCCCTGGCTATCGCAGGCTTACTACTGCTATTGCAGGTCCCCCTGTTAGAGCTGGGCTTCACCATCATGGGTACCGGAAGGGAGATTCGGGAAACCGCCCATCACTACGCTTCCCTGCGGCTTCTCAGCGCTCCAGCGGTTTTGCTGACTTACACGGCATTCGGCTGGTTTATCGGCCATCAGGATACCCGGTGGCCCATGCGAATCCTGATCATCACCAACCTGAGCAACATCGCTCTCGATGCGTTTTTCATTCTGGGGCTGGGACTGGCCAGTACCGGTGCGGCAATCGCGACAGTGATCGCAGAATACCTGGGGCTTCTGATTGTGGTGGTGGGGCTGAGAAAGCAGCTGGCGTTGCTGTTGACCCGCGCTCTGTGGACCCAACTCCGTGTTCCCGGCCCCTACCGGCGGCTGTTGCGCAGTAATCTCAATCTTTTCTTTCGGACCCTGAGCCTGCTTTTTGCCTTTGCCTTCTTCACTGCGGCGGGGGAGAACCTGGGCCCACAGGTGGTTGCTGCCAATGCCGTGATGATGCAGTTTCTCCTTTTTGCTGCTTTTGCCATGGACGGCTTTGCCTACGCCGCGGAGGGGTTGGCAGGGGAGGCCTTAGGTGGTGGCGATCTGGCGAGATTCTTCCGGGTAAGCAGGCGCTGCGCCTGGTGGACGATGGTCTCAGCGCTGCTTATCAGCGCCCTAATCCTGATTGGGAAGCCCTGGTTATTTCCCATGCTCACAAGCCTGCCCAAGGTGCTGGCCATTATGAATGCCCACGGACTCTGGCTGGTGGCCCTTCCCCTGTTGGCAGCACCCAGTTACCTGCTCGATGGCTTGTTTATTGGTGCCGGCGCGACGCGAGCTATGATGTTAGGCATGCTCTTCAGCGCATTTCTGATCTATTTACCCTGCTGGTACGCAACAGCAGGTCTTGAAAATCACGGCCTTTGGTTATCCTTTGCGGCATTCAATGCCAGCCGTGGCGCCACGCTGGCACTGAGCTTCTGGTACTTTACCCATCATCATCGCTGGCTGGAGGGGCGGCCGGGTCCAGCAGTCTGACGACCTCTGCGGCTGTCTCTACCCGTCTTGCCGATGGCCGATTGACGCGGGTTTTAACTTCTTCCGGCGCGGCTTCCGCGGGACGCCCCTCGCGAAAACCGCAGGCGACGCATTCCCTTTCATCACTCTCAAGATCAACGACAATCTTGTCCATTTCAGCACAGCGGGGGCAGACAGCGCCCGCTATAAAGCGTCTTTGCGTTTGAAAACCACTCATCTATTTTCCCTAGCGTTAAAAAGCAGACCCGCTTACAAAGCGGTGGGCCTGTCGCCCCGTTTGACGCGACAATTTTGACACCCCAATAATGGGCATCTTTTATCACCCTCTCGCACCACCGCTTTTGACCAACAAAAAAGGAGGCACCGGCGACGATGCTCAAGCATTACACCAAGACAAGTCTGCGCAGCTTTGGAGGTCATACGCCGAAGCTGGGCAATCGGGTTCTTATTGATCCCAGCGCCGTGGTGTCAGGGGATGTTCTCCTCGGAGATGATGTGTCAGTTTGGCCCGGAACCATCATTCGCGGCGATATGCACTCCATACGTGTCGGCGCACGAACCAGTGTCCAGGACGGCAGCGTGCTGCATATTACCCACGCCAGCGATTTCAACCCCGCGGGTTGGCCCCTCACCATTGGCGAGGAAGTGACTATCGGACATAACGCGACGCTTCATGGCTGCACTCTCGGCAACCGAATCCTAGTAGGCATGGGCGCGGTGGTAATGGATGGCGCGGTCGTTGAAGACAACGTGGTCATCGCTGCCGGCGCCCTCGTCACGCCCAAAAAGCGCCTCGAGAGTGGTTACCTCTACGCCGGATCACCGGCCAAACAGGTGCGCAAACTCACTGACAGTGAAGTGGCATTCTTCAGCTACAGCGCAGGTAACTACGTGCGCCTGAAAGATCAGCACATCGATGAACTCGATCTGTTATTTGGCGATAGCGACTAGTTAAAGCCGCTGTTGATTCTCGCCACTGTTGAGCCAGATTACTTCAGGCCGCGGCGGCCAACACGCCCCGGAGCTGTTGAATCACCGGCTGGGTTTCCGGACGGCAGCGGTGCCACACATAAAAAGCCTCGGCTGCCTGCTCTACCAGCATGCCCAGTCCATCACTCACCGCCCAGGCGGCATTTTGCGCAGCCCAGCGCATAAATGCGGTGGGCTCAGCACCGTATAGCAAGTCGTAGCAGCAGGAACGCTCCCCGAGGATACCCGACGGCAGCGCCGGGAACTCGCCGCTGAGCCCGGCGCTGTTCGCGTTGATAACCAGATCATACTGCTGCGCAGCCAAATCATCGTAGCCACCGGCAGAGATGTTCCCCAAAACGCCAAACTCCGACGCCAGGGTTTCTGCACGCTCCACCGTACGATTAACAATATGCACTGAGGCGGGTAGTTCACGCATAAGGGGCTCAAGGACCCCGCGAACCGCGCCTCCGGCGCCAACAATAAGAACCCGCTGACCCTGCATGCGCCAGCCTAAATTGGCCACCATATCCCGCACCAGACCTACGCCGTCCGTGGTATCACCGTGCAACACGCCCTCATCATCCCGCCACAAGGTATTCACTGCGGTTGCCCGCGCTGCGCGGGCTGTGAGCTCCGTCGCCATGGCGGCTGCCTGCTCTTTAAAAGGCACCGTGATATTGAGACCACTGCCTCCGGCATCAAAGAACGCAGAAACGGCTCGCTGGAAATCATTCAGTTCAACACGCAAGGCGCGATACTCCAGCTTCACATCGCACTGGCGGGCAAACGCCGCGTGAATCATCGGCGAACGACTGTGTTTGATAGGATTGCCAAACACCGCAAATCGCATATTGTCACTCATGAGCCGGCACCGATTTTGCCGCTGCTGAGCCAGTCCCGTCCCGTGAGAAAATAGTCCGTGAGCCGGGCCTCCTCGGTGCCGGGCTCAGGCTTGAAGGCATACTCCCAGCGCACCAAGGGTGGCAGCGACATCAGTATCGCTTCGGTGCGCCCATTGGATTGCAGGCCAAACAGCGTGCCGCGATCAAAAACAAGATTGAACTCCACGTAGCGGCCCCGGCGGTACAGTTGGAACTGTCGCTCGCGGTCCTCATAAGGTGTGTCTTTACGACGCTCGAGGATGGGACGGTAAGCGGCCAGATAGGAATCTCCTACGGCACGCATGAATGCAAAACAGGTGTCAAAGTCCCAACTGTTCAGGTCGTCGTAAAACAGACCACCGACACCCCGGGGCTCATCCCGGTGTTTGAGATAAAAGTATTCGTCGCACCACTTTTTATACTTCGGGTATACGTCGTCACCAAAGGGGGCGCAAGCGTCTGCGGCGGTTTTATGCCAATGCACGCAGTCTTCTTCGAAGCCGTAATAGGGCGTGAGGTCATAGCCACCACCAAACCACCATACGGGTTCTTCACCCGGCTTTTCTGCAATGAACAACCGCACATTCGCATGGGAGGTGGGTGCATAGGGATTACGCGGATGAATCACCAGGGAGACACCCATGGCCTGGTAACTGCGGCCGGCAAGTTCCGGACGCGCAGCCGTGGCAGAACCAGGGAGCTGAGCGCCCATGACGTGGGAAAAATTAACACCGGCCTTTTCCAATACTGCGCCGTCGCTCAGGACGCGGCTTCGCCCACCACCACCTTCGGGACGATCCCACTCCTCTATGGTGAACTCAGCGCCACCATCCACCTGCGCAAGACTTTCGCAAATGCTGTCCTGGAGGCCCAGGAGGTATTCTTTTATCGGTTCGATCATCTCGCTCATAGCGCAGATCCTTTTATTGTGGGGTGTCCGCCGCTCTCTGGGAATTTTGAAGTACGCCTAGGCACGAAAAACCTCGTCGGTAAAAACATCGCGAATCACCGAAGGGCGATGGGCGCTGCCCACCTGCCCTGGCAGAACAGCATCAAGGCGCCCACCAAAATAATTCCGCACCGCCAGCAAGGTCTTGGGTGCCGGACTGCCCGCCACGTTTGCAGAGCTGGATACTAACGGGCTTCCGTGCGTGCGGCACAGGGCCCGCACTTCGGGGTGCCCGCTCACCCGCACCGCCACACTCTCAAAGCGGCCGTGCACCAGGGGCGAGACCCGCCCACGATGGGGAACCAGCCAGGTGTTTGGCCCCGGCCAGGACACACGCACTTTCTGGCGCAGAGACTCGGGCAAACCTTCGAGTAAAAAATTCAGCTGCGCTTCGTCAGCCGCCACCAAAATCAGTCCTTTGTGCGCCGGTCGCTGTTTTAAATCCAGCAGGCGCTGCACCGCCTGATCGCTAAAAGGGTCGCAGCTCAGACCCCAAACTGCCTCTGTCGGGCAGGCAATCACGCCCCCCGCCGCCAGAGCGTTGGCACACAATCGCATACGAAAAGACGGAGCTTGAGACATGTATCTTGACGAGGCTCGGGGACGGGCGCCGATTCTAGCAACTGATCTGGCGCTGACAAGGCTTGCAGTCATTGCGACAATAGCGTCCATCGATATTGCGAAGCCAACCCTGCACCTCCAGATCGCTCAGAAGAGCAAGAAGTTCAGGGGCGGGCATATCCATAGCGGCCTGCAAACGGTGCATGGACAAACCATCGTCACCCAGCATCTGAAGAATTTTAGAGGCAACCCCTCCGGGGGAAGGCATGCCCTGTACGGCCTCTTGGGCTACCCCGGGAAACAAACTGGCAAGTTCGTCCATGGAGGTTATGGGTGTTGCGCCATCCCTGAGCAAACGCCGGCAACCGGCGCCCTGGTCATGAAAAATCGACCACGGCAGTGTATAGACCTCCCGCCCCTGTTCCAGAGCCGCCGCCGCGGTGTGCAGGGAGCCACTGGGCAGTGCTGCCTCAACGATGATGGTCCCCTGCGCCAATCCGCTGATGATGCGATTTCGTCGGGGAAACTGATGCTTCGATGGAGGCATTCCGGCGGGGAGCTCTGTAACCACGCAGCCCGACGTCGCTATGTCTTCTGCCAATCTGCGATGGCGCAGCGGCGAAGCCTGATCCAGACCCGACGCGAGCACTGCGGCGGTATAGCCGCTCTCCAGCGCCCCCCGGTGAGCAGCGGCATCAATACCCAATGCAAGACCGGAACACACGGTGTAACCCGCAGCCGCGAGACGCTCGGCAATTCCATGGGCCGCACGTAAGCCGCCATGACTGGCCCGGCGACTCCCTACGATAGCTACCGCAGGCTGTGCCAAACAGGCGGGGTCACCGTGACAGAAAAGCCATGGCGGCGGATCAGGAATAGCTTTGAGAGCCCGGGGATACCGATGATCACCCAAGGGAATGAATGCATGCGATTCCGCGCGGTGACTGAAAGAAGAAGACGCACGGGGATTAGGTCGGGGCCAGTTTTTCCGGGCCCGTAGCAGCATATTCTGAGTGGCATTCGGGAGCGTGACTAACTGGTCTTTAACGGCCTCACTCTGCCAGTCGGCGGAAAAAAGTAAATCAGGCGAACGGTACTCAAGAAGCAGGCCGCCCAGACCCTGAGTTTGGGCCCCCGACCAACCGAGGAGTGTCTGAAATTGTTTTCGGGTCATGTCATCCATGACCCGGAAGCTTACGTCAGGGGTTTTTAACTTTGTCCATCACTTTCAGCGGGCGGTTGGATTTGAGGACCAGCGCGTAACTGGCCTTGTCCGCTACCTCGAAAACCATGGCAAGGCCTGCACGCACGTCGGGGAGGCTCACGTTGTTTTGTGCGACTTCATCAAAGACGACTTCACCGGTCTGGTAAATCGCCAACACATGACCTATTTCGAGTCCTTCCCGTGCTCCTTTGTTCAGGACCACGATGTCCCAGGTGCCGATTTGGGTGACTCCCCCATCCACAGCAATCATGAAAGCGTCTTCGATATCCGAATCCGGTGCACGGGGTTGGAAAGTGGCGTCCAGAATTCGCTCATCAAGGGGTAGGAGGCGATCGCTAATCCGGACTTCCTCGGTCACCCGCGTCACTTCCAGTTCTACAACGGGGTCAGAAAGGCTGCTCTTGGCCTGTGCATTGCCAATGTCCTGTGCCTGATACCCCAATACCTCGAGGGTAAGGGGATCGCGATACACATCGCCGGCACGATAGATGCCATAGGCGCGCTCGTCTTCGGGGAAGTAACCGCGGCCATAGATGGTGTCGCCGTTGGCAGTAATCAAATGCTCCTGTCCACCCGCAACCACATACGATGAGTTTTCCAGCTCTTCGGGGCCAATGATGCGGTGACGCATAAGAAAAGCATCAATGTCATCCAGGGGGATGACCGGTATTGCCAGATCCAGGGGAGTCACGCGCATATTTGGCGTCAGCTTCACATCTCGACCACGGGACAGGGAGAGGCGAGGACGACCATCGACATAGCTCAGATAAAGGGTGTCACCGGGAAAAATCAGGTGCGGGTTATCAATCTGCGGGTTCACATCCCAGACTTCCGGCCAGAGCCAGGGTTGTTCCAGAAACATATCGGCAATGCTCCACAGGGTATCGCCTTTTTTAACGAGGTAACTCTGGGGCGCGTCGGCACGCACAGACGCGTCCTGTGCGGGGCTTAGTCCCGGCAGAAGCAATGCAAATACAAGAAGCGCACTTTGCCACCAACCACGAAGGGCGGGGCTGCTCTTAAAAAGCGCTGAGGGGGTGTCAATCAGCCGTTCTGTCATCGGTCGCTCTCCCGGGCACGGAGCTTGCGCAGTGTTCCCGCACAAATGTCCACGTTATACTATCGCAGTCTACGGTAGAAGTTTGATTCATGGCAGTCCTCGACATTTTAGAATTTCCGGATCCGCGTCTTCGCACGGTGGCAAAACCCGTGGAAGCGGTTGATGACGACCTCCGGGCACTTATCGATAACATGACTGAGACCATGTACGAAGCCTCGGGCATTGGCCTGGCGGCGACGCAGGTGAATGTGCACAAACGCCTGCTGGTTCTCGATATCTCCCAGAACCGCGACCAGCCCATGGTATTCATCAACCCCGAAGTCACTGTTCTCGACGACACCCTTGGGAGCTACGACGAAGGCTGTCTGTCGGTGCCCGGCTTTTATGAAGAGGTCAACCGGCCGCAGAAAATCCGCGTCGAGGCCCTGGGCCGCGATGGCGAATCTTTTAGTCAGGAGCTCGACGGCCTTGCAGCCATTTGCCTCCAGCACGAAATTGATCATCTGGACGGCAAACTGTTTGTCGACTACATCTCTCCGCTAAAGCGCAACCGCATCCGCAGCAAGCTCGAAAAAGCTCACCGGCTGCGAGCCTGAGCCCCGGTGTCCACCTTGCGCCTGGCGTTCGCTGGCACCCCTGACTTTGCGGCGCGGCATCTCGACGCGCTGATTCAATCGTCTCATGAGCTGGTCGCGGTATTGACGCAGCCGGACCGCCCCGCCGGGCGGGGTAAGAAAGACCGACCGAGTCCTGTCAAAGTGCTGGCCGAAGCCCATGGCGTACCGCTGCTGCAGCCTGCGAGTCTTCGTAACCCGGAAGCCGTGGCCGAGATAAGAGCGCTGAGACTCGACGCACTTGTTGTGGTGGCCTACGGCCTGATCCTCCCCCAGGACGTCCTTGATCTGCCGCGCTATGGTTGTCTGAATGTGCACGGCTCGCTGCTCCCCCGATGGCGCGGCGCGGCGCCGATTCAACGCGCCATCGAGGCGGGAGACGCCGAAAGTGGCGTCACAATCATGCTGATGGACGCAGGACTGGATACGGGTCCCATGCTGACCAAAGGCCGTTGCCCCATCACCAACACAACCAGCAGCGCAGATCTTTACGAGGAGCTGGCGACTATCGGTCCTCCCCTATTGCTCAAGGTATTGGACGACCTGCCAGCGCAGCTGTCTGCGGCCACAAGGCAGAATGATGATGATGCCTGCTACGCAGCAAAAATCAGTAAAGATGAAGCGCTCATCGACTGGACGCAACCCGCCGCTGCAGTCGCGCGACGGATTCGCGCGTTTAATCCCGCACCGGGTTGCCACACCTTTCTCAATGGCCAGCGTGTGAAGGTCTGGGCAGCACACGCCACCACAAAACCCGCAACGCCCCTGTCTACCGCGACTCCCGGTACCATCGTGAACGCCACAGAACATGGCATTGCCGTGCGCTGTGACGATGGCAACGTCATTCTCGAAAGCCTGCAAATGGCGGGATCAAAAGCCATGAAAGTCCGGGATTTACTCCGGGGACACGGTGCGCTTTTCGCGGCGGGCAATCACTTCAGTGCCGACGTCCAGGCATGAAACCGGGCGCGGCGGTACGTGCCTGCGCTGCGCGAATCATTGCTGAAGTTATGCGGGGAGAATCCCTTGATCGCGCCTTTGATTCCCGGCTAGACAAGCTCCCCGAGCGCGATCAGGCGCTGTGCCGTGAGATTAGCTACGGAACCCTGCGTCAGCTCCCTCGCCTGGATGGTTTGCTCAGACAGCTGCTGCAAAAACCGCTGCGCTCAAAGGATCGTGATGTTCAGGCCCTGGCCCTGGCGGGTCTGTACCAGCTCACAGAAATGCGAATACCTGCGCACGCTGCCGTGAGTGCTACCGTAGATGCCGCCATGGTTCTGAAGAAGCGTCAGCTATCGGGCTTACTCAATGCCGTGCTGCGCCGGTTCCAGCGCGAGGAATCAGCGCTCATAGAGAAACTAACCGCGGCTCAAAACGCCGCACACCCCGACTGGCTCTGGGGCGCTCTGGGCGAGCACTGGCCGGAGTATCGTGAGCAGATTGCTCTTGCCAACAACAGTCACCCACCCATGACGCTGCGCGTGAATTTGTCCCGGGTGAGCCGTGATGACTACCGCGACATGCTCGACAAAGGGGGTATAGGGGCCCAGCCGGGGCAGCTCAGCGCTGCGGCACTGACGCTCGATCAGCCGGCAGATGTCACATCCCTGCCGGGTTTTGCAGAGGGCCTGTGCAGCGTGCAGGACGAGGCCGCACAGATGGCAGCGCAGTTGCTGGCGCCGCAACCGGGAGAGCGCATTCTTGATGCCTGCGCCGCCCCCGGCGGAAAAAGCGGCCATATTCTCGAGCTGCAGCCAAATGATGCGCGGCTGACCGCTATGGACATCAGCGCAGGACGCCTGGAACGCGTGCAGGAAAACCTCGATCGGCTGAATTTTGAGGCAACGCTTGTGGCCGGAGACGGCGCCCACCCCTCAGCCACACTGTGTGCCCAGGCACCCTTCGACGCAATGCTTCTGGATGTTCCCTGCTCTGCCACCGGTGTTATCCGTCGGCATCCCGACGTAAAAATTCTCCGTCGTCCCGAAGACTCCTCAGGATTTGCGCTCCAGCAAAATGCCATCCTCGATGGACTTTGGCCGCTGCTTGCGCCAGGAGGGCGCCTTCTTTACGTGACCTGCTCAGTCCTGCCCGAAGAGAATAGCGAGGTCCTATCCGCATTCCTCGCCCGACAAGGGGATGCCCGGGAAGAGCCTCTGGCGATGGAAGCTTCCCAACCCTGTGCCCATGGACGGCAGCTTTTGCCTCAGGCAGAGGGCAGCGACGGGCTCTACTTTGCGATGCTCTACAAGGCAGACTGATGTCAGGAAGCGGGAATAGTGAGCGCAAGATTTCCACTATGAGGCCTGTATTGCGACCTTTGATTGCAGTACTGTGCAGCCACTGCAGTGGCAGGGTCTTTGCGGCATGAAAATCATCATTCTCGGTGCCGGACAGGTGGGCGGAACGCTCGCAGAACATCTGGCCAACGAAAAAAACGACATTACCATTGTCGATACCGACAGTGATCGCCTACGGGCCTTAAAAGATAGTCTGGATATCGGCACCGTTACGGGCAGCGCTTCCCACCCCGACACCCTGATGGAAGCGGGTGCGAAAGACGCAGAAATGCTCATTGCCGTCACCAACAGTGACGAAATCAATATGATGGCCTGCCAGGTAGCGCATACCTTTTTCCGCACGCCGCAAAAAATCTCCCGGGTGCGCTCCCAGGCCTATCTCGATCATCAGGAACGGCTGTTTGCGCCGGAAAACATTCCGGTGGACGTCATCATTGGCCCGGAGCAGCTAATCACATCATCCATCAAGCGGCTCATCGTCAATCCCGGCGCCCTGCAGGTGCTGGATTTTGCCGAGGGGCGGGTGCAGCTGGTAGCGGTGCGGGCGGTGCACGGCGGGCCCATCGTCGGCAAGGAGCTCAGTACCATTCGTGAGCACATGCCAAAGGTCGACACGCGCGTCGCGGCAATCTTCAGACAGAATCGCGCGATTATTCCCAAGGGCGATACGGTGGTGGAGGCTGACGATGAAGTGTTTTTTATTGCAGCGAGCCAGCACATACGCCAGGTGACGTCAGAGCTCCGTCGCGTCGACAAGCCCTACAAGCGCATCATGATTGCCGGAGGAGGGAACATTGGCGCTCGCCTTGCACAGTCTCTGGAAACAGACTTTTCTGTCAGAGTTATCGAATTCAGCCGCGACCGCTGCCGTATGTTGTCGGAACAGCTCAAGCACACCCTGGTCATTGCCGGCAGTGCGGCAGAACCGGCTCTTCTTGCCGAAGAAAACATTGAGCGTACGGATGTTTTCTGCGCACTGACCAACAACGACGAGTCCAACATCATGATGTCGATGCTGGCAAAACGCATGGGTGCCAAAAAAGTGATCACGCTGATCACGAACCCTGCCTATGCAGAGCTTGTGGGCGACGAGATTGATATCGCGATATCCCCGCAGGAGATCACCATTGGCAGCCTCCTCACCTATGTCCGTAAGGGCGACATCAGCGCCGTGCACGCCCTGCGCCGCGGTGCGGCAGAGGCCATTGAGCTGGTAGCACGGGGAGACGCTTACTCTTCCAAGGTGGTGGGTCGCCGCATTGAGGAAATCCCCCTGCCCGATAGCGTGACTATCGGTGCCATTGTCCGCGGTGAACAGGTACTTATTGCCCACCATGACCTTTTGGTCGAGACCGATGACCACGTCATTCTTTTCCTCGTGGACAAGAACAAAATCAATGCGGTGGAGAAACTTTTCGCCGTGGGCTTTGGCTTCTTTTCCTAGGCTGGCGCATGCACTTTTCTGTCAGTCTGCGCATCCTCGGGCTTTTACTCACGCTGTTTAGTGTGACGATGCTGCCACCGCTGCTCATCGCGGTGCTCAATGACGACGATACGGTGACAGGCTTTATTTCGGCCTTTTCCATTACTCTGCTTTCGGGCGCAACGCTGTGGCTGCCTCTGCGCGGCGTTAAACGGGACCTGCAAATCCGTGATGGATTCCTGGTGACGGCATTGTTCTGGACAGTTCTGGGCCTGTTCGGTGCGCTACCCTTTGGGCTCACCGAGTCTTTGAATATGAGTGTCACCGACGCGATTTTTGAATCCGTATCGGGCCTTACCACCACCGGGGCTACGGTGTTAACCGGACTCGATGATATGCCCCCATCGATTCTTCTTTACCGGCAAATGCTCCAATGGCTGGGCGGAATCGGGATCATCGTCGTGGCGGTTGCCGTGCTTCCCATGCTCGGGATCGGTGGTATGCAGTTGTATCGCGCAGAGACGCCGGGCCCCAGCAAAGACAGTAAGCTGACTCCGCGCATCACCGAGACCGCCAAGGCATTGTTTACCGTGTATCTGGCACTTACCGTAGTGTGCGCAGCGGCTTACGGCCTCGCTGGAATGTCGGGTTTTGACGCGGTATGCCACGCTTTTGCCACCGTTGCCATTGGTGGTTTCAGCACCCACGACGCCAGCATGGGCTACTTTGAAAGTGATGCCATTTATTTGGTTAGCACGCTGTTTATGCTGATTTCGGCTCTCAACATCGGTCTTCACTTCACCGCCTTCCGTCGGCGCAGTGTGCTGGGCTATTGGGAGGATTCCGAGGCGCGGTTTTTCCTCAGTGCCATGGCGGTGTGCGTATCCATCACCTGCGCTTACCTGGTTTTCTCCCAAACCCTGAACCTTCAGGAGAGCGTTGTTCACGGGCTTTTTCAGGCGGTTTCCATTACCACTACCACGGGCTTTGCTACGCAGAACTTTGCGCTGTGGCCGGGCTTTCTCCCCATGATGCTGCTAATGTTTTCTTTTATGGGCGGCTGTGTGGGGTCTACCGGCGGCGGCATCAAGGCCATGCGTCTTATGTTGATCTATAAGCAGGGAATTCGGGAGCTTAAGCAGCTCGTGCACCCCCATGCGATTATCCCCTTAAAAGTCGGCAATCGTCGCGTAGAAGCAACGGTCGTCAGTGCGGTGTGGAGCTTTTTTGCGGTCTACACCTTCGCATTTATTGTGATCATGCTGGTGCTGATGGCCACGGGCCTCGATTTTATAACGGCGTTTTCTGCAGTGGCCGCCGCGCTCAACAATCTGGGGCCGGGCCTCGGCTCGGTGGCAGCCAACTATGGCGAAGTCAGTGACTTTGCGAAGTCGGTGCTGTGTTTTGCCATGCTGCTGGGACGTCTCGAGGTCTTTACACTGCTGGTGCTGTTTACGCCGATGTTCTGGCGGAATTAACCTTGCTGCGCCAGTCTCCGATAATCATCGGTCGGCGCCTGGACATCCGCTACCCGCTCTTTCCCGTCCCCCGGGACTTTCTGATCAACTCATAGGCCGCCTGAATTTCCTGGGACTTCTCCGTCGCAATCTTGAGCATATCTTCGGGCACACCCCGCGCTGAAAGTTTGTCCGGGTGATGCTGACTCATAAGCTTGCGATAAGCCCGCTTGACCTCTTTGTCGGGGGCCTCCTCGCTCACACCCAGGGCGGCGTAGGCATCGGCGATTGTAGGGGCAGACGAGTCGCCCCCCTGCTGATGGAACTGTTCCTGCGCCGTGGCCATGCGCAAAAACTCTTCAACCACTTCTGCGCGGTACCCCAGGAGCTTGCCGATCTGCAGCAGCGCCGACCGTTCGCCGCTGTGAAGTTCATGGTCCGCCAGCGCCAGGGTCACCAGAAACATCATCAGGGTTTGCTTAAGCGCGGGATGCACGCCCCCCGCCATCAGGTAACTTTGAACGGTGGACTCTACGGAAAAAGCGTCGTCGCCACCCTCTTTGAACAACAGAATGGCTTCGTGGCGCTGATCATCAGACAGACCCAGCTGACGAAAAATGGCCTCTGTGTGTGCCACTTCGTCTTCTGAGATGCGGCCATCCGCTTTGGCGACATGCCCCATGAGCAAAAAAGTGGTGCGAAAAAACTGTTGGCGAACCTTCTCAAGATCGCCGGACCCCATACGGAGGACCCCGGCCAACCCCCGGTCAAAGAGGTGTCCGATAACCACGCCAAAGATGAGTCCTGGAAAACCCGCAACGAGTACACCGAGAACGCCCGCAAGCAACTTGCCCAAAAACATTGTTAACTCCGATTAGAGGGGGATAGAGGATACCGGGGTCAAAGGGACTCGGACCGTCCGTCCAGCGCGTAATAGTCCACGGGACCCCGGGGTCCTACCCTAAAGCGTTTGTACTCCCACTGATACTGCATAGAGGCTATTCGCACACATTTTTCGACGCCATCGTTGAGGGCTTCCTGGCAGACCTGCCTGGCCTGACAGTCAGTATCCTCATCTGCAGGCCAGTAATAAAGCTGATAACCGCTTGGAATGCGCTCTCAATGTAAGGACTGCATATTGTGCCGCTCTTACTGACGGTATACTACGGGCCTTTTGCATCTCGTACAGGACTTCGCGTGAGCCAGTATTCCAATCCAGTCGCAGATCCCATCAGTTTTCAGGAACTCATCCTCATATTGCAGCAGTTTTGGGGAGAGCAGGGCTGTCTTATTCTCCAGCCCCTGGATATGGAAGTAGGCGCGGGCACCTTTCACCCCGCCACCTTTCTCCGGTCTCTGGGGCCGGAGAACTGGAACGCGGCCTATGTTCAGCCCAGCCGGCGCCCGACTGACGGTCGCTACGGTGAAAATCCCAACCGATTGCAGCATTACTACCAGTTTCAGGTAGCCATGAAGCCTTCACCACCGGCGTTTCAGGAGCTTTACATTCAGTCTCTGGAAGCCTTGGGCATCGACACGCTTATCCACGATGTCCGTTTCGTGGAGGACAACTGGGAATCACCGACACTGGGGGCCTGGGGCCTGGGTTGGGAAGTGTGGCTCAACGGCATGGAAGTCTCGCAATTCACCTACTTCCAGCAGGCCGGGGGGATCGAGTGTTATCCCGTAACCGGGGAGATCACCTATGGTCTTGAACGGATCGCCATGTACCTGCAGGGCGTTGACAGTGTCTATGACCTGCTGTGGACCCGCAGCCCCCAGGGCCCCGTGCTCTATGGCGATGTGTTCCACCAGAACGAAGTCGAGATGTCCCGCTATAACTACGAGGAAGCAGATGTCGATTTTCTGTTTTCGCAGTTCGATCACTGTGAGAAAGAGGCATCACGTCTCACCGAAAAGGCCCTTCCCCTTCCGGCCTATGAAATGGTCATGAAAGCTTCCCACACATTTAACCTGCTGGATGCGCGCCACGCGATATCAGTCACAGAACGACAACGCTATATTCTGCGAGTGCGTACCCTGGCGCGAAACGTTGCCCAGGCCTATTTTAACGCTCGCGCGGCCTTGGGCTTTCCCATGGCTGAGCCCGCTATCCGCGACGAAGTCCTTGCCCAGCTTAAGGAGGCGGCAGCATGAGTCAGCCCCTACTTCTGGAAATTGGCTGTGAAGAACTGCCCTCAAGCAGTCTGGAGCAGCTGGGCATTGCCCTTCGCGAACAACTGGTAAACCGACTGACGGAAAAAGGACTGTCCCACGGTGACAGTCACTGGTTTGCCGCGCCGCGACGTCTCGCGGTTTTGGTTGAGGATCTTGTCGAACAGGCCGCTGACGAGACCCGGGAGGCTTTGGGGCCACCTCTGGCTCAGGCACGGGATGAGGAGGGCAACTGGTCCCGCGCCGCCCAGGGCTTTGCCGCCAAACAGGGTTGCACGGCCGATGAACTGGAAGTCATTGATACCCCGAAGGGTCAGCGATTGGGCCTGACACAGGTCGTCACCGGCGCGAAAACCAGCGATTGCCTTTGTGAGGTCATCAATGGAGCCGTCGCAGATTTACCCATGCCCAAGCGCATGCGCTGGGGAGCGTCACGAAAAGAATTTGTCCGCCCCATACACTGGGTCGTGCTGATGTACGGCGATAAGAGCGGATTTGGGGAAGTACTGGGGATCACCAGCGGCAACTCGTCAAAAGGACACCGCTTTCATGCACCACAGAGCGTGAGTTTTTCATCCGCGGCAGATTACCGGACAACCATGCGCGATGCCTGGGTTATCGCTGATTTTCAGGAACGTTGTGAGCTGATTCAACAACAGGTAGAGAAAGCCGCCGCGGCACTGGGAGGTCAGGCACTCATCGATAGCGATCTCCTGGGTGAAGTCGCCAGCCTCGTCGAGTGGCCCGTGGCCCTGGCAGGCAGTTTTGATACGGCATTTCTCGAGGTTCCCGCCGAGGCGCTGATCTCTTCCATGCAGAGCCACCAGAAGTATTTTCCGGTGGTGGACGCAGACAGCCAACTGATGCCGAACTTCGTCACCGTCAGCAATATCGAAAGTCGGGATCCTGGCCAGGTAATCGCAGGGAATGAGCGAGTCATTCGTCCCAGACTGGCTGATGCAGCCTTCTTTTTTGAGCAGGACCGGCAGAGTACGCTGGCTTCGCGGGTTCCGCGGTTGGGTGCCGTGGTGTTCCAGAAGAAACTGGGCTCACTGCTGGAGAAAACCCAGCGCGTGCAGAGACTCGCGGGAAAGTTGGCGGCGCTCATCGGTGCGGACCAGGCTTTTGCCGAGCGTGCCGCGGAACTGTGCAAGGCAGACCTCGTCTCGGAGATGGTGCTGGAGTTTGGCGATATGCAGGGCATCGCCGGTGCCTACTACGCTCGTAACGACGGTGAGAGTGACGAAGTCGCCGACGCCATCGAACAACACTACTGGCCCACCCAGGCGGGTAGCGATCTACCCGCAGGCGATGTGGCCGTGGCGGTGGCTCTTGCTGATCGCCTGGATACGCTCGTGGGTATTTTCGGCATTGGCCAACCGCCGACAGGATCGAAGGACCCCTTTGCGCTGCGACGGGCGTCCATTGCCGTGCTGCGAATCATCATTGAGAAGAAACTTGCGCTGGATTTGCGCGAATGCCTGGAGCTCGCCAGTGGCGGTTTTCCCGCGGATATCATCGCCGAGGGCACGGGCGATACGGTGTTTGAATACATGCTCGACCGATTACCGGCGCTCTACGAAAATGACGCCATTGCCATCGAGGTGTTTCGTGCAGTGCGCGCCAGCGGTAGCTCAAAACCCGCCGACTTTGATCGTCGCGTACGCGCCGTTAAAGCCTTTGGGGAGCGCGCCGAAGCTGAGGCACTGGCAGCAGCCAATAAGCGCGTAAGCAACATTCTTGCGAAAGCGCAGGATCGCGACATTGAAGCTAAAGTAAGCGCTGACTTACTCAAAGAAGCTAATGAAATTGCGCTTTACGAGGCAATATCGGCCGCCGAAAAAGATAACATCGATGCCCTGGCAACGGCGGATTACGCCACCGCACTGGGCCGCCTTGCAGCGCTACGGGCTCCCGTGGATGCCTTTTTCGACAAGGTCATGGTGAATGCTGAAGACCCTGCTCTGAAGGCAAACCGTCTTGCCCTGCTGGCAAGCCTTCGCGACCAGTTCATGGCGATTGCTGATATCTCGCAGCTGGCGGGCAGTAAAAGCGAGTGAGGCTTGAACTCATTACTGCGATGCATTCTGGTCAGTGATCGAAACCGCGCTTAACGATCCGTCTCTCCTTTACGCCGCGGCCGGTTTAATCGGTGGCGCTATAATCGCCTGGTTCTGGCGGGGCGCGGAGCTTTCGAAGACCCGGGGCGATCTAGATGCGCAGCGGGATCGATTGCAGGAGCTGGAGATCGCTCATGCAAGCGTTTTGAGCGAGCGCGAAGTTCTCGCTGAGCAATTTCGGAACATGAGCGAACGGGTTGCCGAGTTACAGCTTGAGCGCAACTCCCTGGCCACCACCAATGCCGGATTAAGCGCCCGTCAAACGGCGGATCAGGAAAAGCACAAGGAACAGTTGGCGCTGCTGGAGCGCAGCAAGCAACAGCTCGCTGTGGAGTTTGAAAATCTCGCTAACCGCATCTTTGAAGAGCGCGGTAAAAAGTTCAGCCAGGAAAACCAGCAGTCCATGGAGTCCCTGCTGAAACCCTTTGGCGAACAGATTCACCGGTTTCAATCGCGCATCAACGAAGTCCACGCACAGTCGATTCGTGGCAACGAAAGCCTCGCCGGTGAGCTTCGCACGATGATGGGTGTAGGTTTAAAAATGAGCGACCAGGCGGAGAATCTTGCCAAGGCGCTGAAGGGTGACAAAAAAACTACGGGCAACTGGGGTGAGGTACAGCTCGAGCGCACTCTGCAATTAGCGGGGCTGGAACCGGGAAGCCACTACGAGGCGCAAAGCAGTTTTCGCGACAGTGAAGGCAAGCTGCGCATTCCCGATTTTGTAATCAAACTCCCGGACGGGAAGCATCTCATCATCGACAGCAAAGTCTCGCTGGTGGACTACGACCGGGCCGTCGCCGCCGAAAGCGATGAAGAACGCATCGAAGCATTAAAAGCCCATGGCGCAGCCCTGAAACGCCACATCGACGATCTCTCTGCAAAGGATTATTCAGCGCTCGGCGGGATGAACAGCCCGGAGCTTGTTTTTATGTTTATGCCTATTGAGGCGGCATACATAGAGGCGCTCAAGTTCAATCGCGAACTTTTCAATGATGGTTATCGCAAGAACGTGATCATGGTGTCGCACACGACCTTACTCCCCATGCTCCGTACCGTGGCCAGCCTGTGGATTGCCTATCGCAGCAACGAAGAAGCACGGGAAATCAGCGAGATGGCGGGGGACATCTATAACAAGGTGTGCCTGGTGGGAAACCGTCTGGAAGACATGGGCAAAACCCTCAGCACTGCCACCGACAAGTACAACAAAACAGTCACGGCGCTCGTGGGCAAACAAGGCCTCTACGGAAAAGTAGAGCGCTTCAAGAGCACCGCTGCCAATGCGAAAGGAGAATTGCCGCCGGCGGTAACCCAGCACCCGACCATCGAACACGATCGTCTTGGCATACTCAAGTCGGACGATCCCACCAGTCAGTCAGAATCAACAGCTGCCAGCGATGATAAAAAACTTCCTCAGTCTTAAACGCGCGACTTACCTGCGGCGCCCGTGAATCGACCATCGCTGAAACAACTGGAATACGTCCTGGCCGTTGCCAAAAACGGCAGCTTCCGTGGCGCGGCGGATGAACTGGGTATCAGCCAACCCACACTGACTGCACAGATTTCTCGAGCCGAAGAGGCCCTCGGCGAGAAACTCCTTGAACGCTCGCGAAGTGGCGCTTATCTGACCCCCGCAGGGCGGCTCTTTGAGCCCCAGGCACGGCGCGTTTTGGAGGCCATGGAGGAACTGGGACAGGTCATGGGTGACACCGCGATCAACGAAAAAGCGACCTATCGATTGGGGGTCAAAGGTACGCTGGGACCCTACCTGTTGCCACAGATTCTGCCTGCGCTCAAAGACGCTCACCCGAACCTTCGATTCTACGTACGGGAGGACTCTCCCCGGGGGCTCGAGGAGGGCATCGCAAGGGGCGAGTACGACCTGATCATTACGACCCTGCCCATCAACGCCAAAGATCTCGTGCAGGAGCCTTTGCTACGGGAAAAAATACTCCTTGCGGCTCCTGCCGATCATCCTTTATCGCAAGTTAAAACCTGGCGCGGTCAGTATCTTGATGGTGAGCAAGTACTTACTACAGAGCACGGCCATCAGTTCTCCCGACAGATTGAAGCCGTGTGTCAACGACTGGGGGCACAGGTCCGCCGAGACTATGAGGGGAGCAGCCTGGATGCTCTCAGACTTATGGTTGTCATGGGTATGGGGCTCACATTCCTCCCAGCGCTTTACGTCGAATCGGAAATCAATGCCGATAGCGGACTCAGAGTGGGCGAGTTAGCGGACGAAAACATCGCCAGACTGCATGTCCTGGCCTGGCGACCCAGCAGTCCGGCCAGAAACTTTTACAAGGTTCTCGCCAGAGATTTACGGTCAATCATCGCCACCAGGTTGGGGCATGCCGTGGATGTTATGCAAGGCCAGTAGACGAGGGGGTGATTTCGCTACCGGGGATTGCTCAGGGAGCAACCGCCGCAATAGCTTCCTGCAAAGGCTCATCATGAGGAAGGCTCCGTACGCAGTTGCTAAGGCCCAGAGCCGGTGGATTCATGGATAGCGTCAGCGGTGCAAAATGTGAAAGCACGTTAAGACCCAGAAGGTTACGACCCGATCCGGGAACCACAATTACCTCGGTGGGGCCGATGTCACACCCTCCTACCAGGTGAAGTGCTTCAATTTCGTAAACGTCTAATTTTCGCGTTCGACCATCCGCCATCCTGGCGGCAACCTCACGGGTTTTACGAACGCTCCGGCGATCGCTAATAGCCGAAAATACCGCGCTGTTGATCGTCGCCATAGCGGCACCAGTATCCAACAAAAAGGTCACAGGCTGACCGTCGATACTCATGGAAACTTCCAGAGCACCGCCAGATCCCGTCATTAATGGAAGCTCAACAGTCTGTTGCGCCCAGGTCGCGCCAGCCAGAAGCTGACAAAACAGGATTACTAAAGGTAGGTGGCGCGCAGACATGAGTTACCGATTGCAATAGTCGAGCCATAGCCTGGAAAAACGAGGGCTTACAAAGGTGCAGCGTATTTCGCGCCCCCCGTCCTTTTGCCATACGCTCTGCGATGGCGCATTTATCGGTTCAATTAGGTGCGCACCACCGCCAAAAGCGTCTTTTATCGGTAAATAGCGGAGATTAACGTTCTTTGGATGAAAATTGATAGAAAAAATCTATCGTGAATTCTCAGCACTTTGGTCGGGAGCAGGATAGTTTTCATTTATTATCGTCAGCCTGAAAAATGCACTACGGACATTTGCCGCTAGAACGCTAAAGAGGTAGCAAAGATATGAACGCGATAGACAAGCCACGGCCTGCAAAATTTTTGAACGCAGCGATTACAGCAGCGATCGTAACCACCGCAATGTCTGTTTCCGGAGCTGCACTATCCGAGGGCATTAACTCAGCCACGGAGTACCGCTGGGAAGTAGATATGCGCGGCAAGCCGCCCTTCAAGCGTGAGCGCGTAGCGGTCGAAACGGTGGATATCGCCTCCATGGAAATCAGCGATAGCAACGTAGCTACAGAAACAGTGTGGGTACGTGAGTTTACGGGGCGTCCTCCCTTCAACCGGCGCCAGGTGGAACTCCCGGTGGTCGACGCCGCCGCCATGGAGATCGTTGACGAAGCACCCAAGACCACCATCTTTCGCGGCCGTCCGCCCTTCAAGCGGCACCGCTAACGAGCAACCCTCCCTGATGCGCCGAACCCTTTGGGAACGGCGCTTTTTTTTGGTTCATCGCGCATTAGCGGGATTGGAGTAGAGGCGAACGGTCAATCGGTTTAGGTTGTAAGTACGACCAAACAGCCAGCCAAAGGACCGCCGCCATGTCCCATGCTACGTTCCCAGGGTTCTCCTGGGAAGGATTTCTCTTTCTGTCATCTGAACCACTGGGCGATCAGACGCAGTTGATTCGGCTTCAGCCTGACCCGTCTCGCAGCCCAAAGTGCTCTCATTGTCGCTGCTCGTGTCGGCAAGTTCATGACACCCAGCATCGCCGCGTCAGAGACGCTAACCTGTTCGAGTATCGTGTCTGCCTGGAGGTACCCGTGCGACGAGTTGTCTGCTCTCGCTGCGGGATATCACGAGAGTATTTACCCTGGCTCCCGCCCCATGCGCGCATCACCACACGCCTTCGGAACCACGCTGAACAGTTATTGAGATTGCTGCCTATTAAACATGTCGCGCAGCTCACAGGCCTGCACTGGCATACGCTCAAAACCATCGATAAGGCGCGATTATCTCGTGACATCCCCACTCCAGACCTGAGCCGTGTGCGTTATCTGGCGATGGACGAGTTTGCCCTGCATAAAGGCCATCGCTACGCGACAGTGGTTATGGATGTCGAACGCAAGCAGGTCCTCTGGGTGGGCCAAGGACGCTCACGCGAGTCTGTAAGGCCCTTCTTCCTCTGGCTCGGTGAGCATTGCCAGCATATTGAGGCAGTGGCGATGGACCAAAATACGGCTATGGATTTGGAGGTCCAAGAGCACTGCCCCAATGCACGTGTTGTTTATGACCTATTCCACGTAGTAGCGAAATACGGGCGGCAGGTCATTGATCGGGTACGCGTCGACCAAGCCAATCAACTACGAGGCGATAGGGCGGCGCGCCGCCTGGTGAAACAGTCTCGATGGTTATTACTGCGCAACCCTGAGAACCTGGAGCCGGGACAGGCCGCCAGCTTGGATGAGCTACTCGTAGCCAACCAACCGCTCATGCTGGTGTATTTGATGAAAGATCAGCTCAAACGGCTTTGGTACGCCAAGTCTGAGCGCGCCGCGCGTTGGCGCCTCACACATTGGCTCAACCAAGCGCTGGCGAGCGGTATCCCTTCATTACAGTGGTTCGCGAGGAACCTGAAACCGTACGCCGACGGCATCATCGCCAGTGCCAGCTATCCGCTGAATACCAGCGTATTGGAGGGAGTGAACAACCGGATCAAAGTCATAAAGCGCATGGCCTATGGCTACCGCGACATTGATTACTTCTTTTTAAAGATCCGCGCCGCTTTCCCCGGAAATATGCGATGAACCTTTTTTTTGCCTGTCATTTCTCAATTGCGATACCAAGATCTTGGTCGCACCAGCACAGCGGGCGGTTGATGCTTAAACCGAATTAGCTGATTATTGATAAAGGGTCTCACTTACGAAGAGTACGAGGAGGGCCCGCAGAAAGTGGACGAGGGCGGGCGCTAAACGGCCTCTACCGGGTATCGCTATTCGGTGTTTGGATCGTACTGGATCCTGACCTCATTCCTTCTCAGAAACGGCAGCGTCCAGGGCGGATCGTAGCGCGCCAGTGATGGGTTTCCGATAGTCGTGATACCCCGGTGTGCAGCCCATTGGAGAAGCTCCCCGGTTTTCAGCGCACGTTTTTTCTCGCTGACAAGACCCGAGAAACGCAGCACGGCGTAATAGCTGCGCGGTACCTCCCGCAAGGTCACCGCAGGGTCATCGGGAAAAGGCAGCGTGTCCAGGGTGTATTCCTTGGGCATAATAAACTGTACTCGCCATTCTTCGCCCTCCCTGGTGCTTGTCACCGGCGTTGTCATCGCAATCTTCTCCGGTACCGCCTGCATGGTCACGGGCGCCGTCATGCTGATTTTCTCTGACTCGCCGGATCGCGCTGAGTTCTTGCC
>NZ_CBFHZO010000088.1:0-8002 GCF_965660375.1 Congregibacter sp.
CGGTGAACAACCCACAAATACAGTCCCTCGCTGAGACGAGCGTGCGCAGCGTTCTCCGGCGCTTCAACGTCGATCTACTGCCGCAAATCCAGTCCATGGAGCAGTTTTTACCGGATGTGCTGCCACAGCATTCCAAAACGCAGATCGAGGCATTGCTTTCAACGCTCCGCGTGACGGGTCTCCAGGTCACCGAAGAAATGATGAACGCCGAGGTCACCTTTTCTGTACAGCCGCTCAGCGAGCCATTAAAACCGGAACGGGCACTTAACGAAGACGAACTTCAGCGCTGGGAAGAGCGTTGGCAATTAATGGATTCGCTGCTGGTGCTCGCGGTCAAGCACTACGCGGCCGCGACGCAGCTACAGGAATTACGGGGCGCACTGCTGGAGGCTCTCATCGAAAGTCGCTATCGCCTGCGCGACGCACTGAGTGAAGCACCCAGCACCGGAGAGGACATGGACCTCATCCGGGAATGGTTTCTCCAAAGCTGGCAGACCCTTGTGCCGGTCATTCAACGCGTTGCCATGGAGCAACCGGATCAGGAGCATCTGCTGCTTATCAGCGTTATCGCCGCCAGCGATGCCCTTGAGGCGCTGGATCAACTGGGACCTAGCGTGGGACTCGACATCTCTGCCAACGGGCTGCGCCGCCTTGCCCGGATGATCAATGGCAGTGCGGGCGACGAGCTGCTGATTTATTCCGAAGCGCTGGATCCACAGCTGCGCCAGCTGTTTGAAGAGGGTTTTAACACGGCGTCGCCACCCGTGACCTGGCATTGGGACTTTTCTTTTTTCTCCAAGGCTATCGCCGCAAACGATAATCGTCTCAACAGCTGGGCGCCTAAACGGCAGGACATGCCCGAGTATCTCCCCCTCGTTGCCCGGCTTATGGAGAACTCCATTAACGACGTCATCGCCAGCCGCAAGCTCAACCCAGACTTCCGCGACCTTTTTCGTAAACTTGTGCTCACAACGGCCTGGCAGGAGAGCTGCTGGAAACACTACACGGTGAGCAAAGACAGAAAGCTGGTACCCGTACGATCGGGGACCGGCGATGTAGGTCTGATGCAAATCAACGAGCGGGTCTGGCGAGGCTTTTACGATCAGCAGCGTCTGCGCTGGGACATTGCCTACAACAGTGACGCCGGCGCTGAGGTGCTTATCGACTACCTCACCAAATACGCCATTCGCAAGGGCGAGCACAAGCAGGCCGGGGGGCTTTCAAATCTCGCCCGATCTGCTTATTCCACCTACAACGGCGGACCCAGCAAAGTAGCGCGTTACCGCAGCAGCACCGCCTCAGCCTACGGTAAAAAAGTAGACGCCGCATTTTGGGAGAAATATCAAAAAGTCGCGGCGGGCAACGAGCTCGCTGTCTCTGCCTGCCATGGTGTAAACCTGAGTGGGCCTGCCATCACGCAAGCTGCAAGCAAAGGGGCTAGCTCTGATGCAACGAGATTGTCATCAAGCGGTTTTACCCTGCAGCTGGGGGCGTTCAGCACCGCCGAGGCCGCGCGGACGTTTATCGAACAACAGGCCCTCGGTGGTGCTGCCAAGGTCAGGCGGCGCAGCAAAAGCAGCCAAGACACCAAAGGTCAGTACCTTGTGGCCTACGGCAGCTACCCATCACGCGCCGACGCAGAAAGTGCAAAAAAGTCGCTCAGCAGGCTTGATCCGTGGATCCGGCCCTACGCGGATTTATAATCCGCCGCCGAATTTCTCGGCGGGCTTATGCGATTCTTTGCTTCAGCTGACACCCCGACCCTGGTTTTCCCAGAAAGGCTTGCGCAATTCGGTTTTCAATACCTTTCCCGCACCCGACAGCGGAAAGGCCTCTTCACGAAAACTGATGCTTCGGGGGCGCTTGTAGTTGGCAATAGTTTGCGTGTGTTCGATTAGCTCCTCGACGGTCACGCTTTTGCCCTCCTGCAGTATCACAATGGCGTGTACGGTCTCGCCCCAGCGCTCGTCAGGAATGCCGATTACGGACACCGCCGCCACCGCCGGGTGCGTGGACACAGCATTCTCCACCTCCGCAGAAAACACGTTCTCACCGCCGGTGACAATCATGTCCTTGAGTCTATCAACGATAAAGATAAATCCGTCATCATCGCGATAAGCGCCATCACCGGTATTCACCCAGCCGTCTTTCAGTGTCTCTTCAGTCTGCTCAGGACGGTTCCAGTAACCGGACATGGAGCCCGGTGCCCGGGCGACAATCTCACCCACTTCGCCGTTGGGCAAATCGTTGCCATCCTCATCACAGATTCGCACCTCAACGCCCGGTGCCGCGCGGCCGGCGGAGCGCATCTTCCCGGCGTTTGGTCCCTCCAGCGTATGATTCTCTGCAGGTAACAAGGTGATGATGGGCGCCATCTCCGTCTGCCCATAGCCCTGCATCCAGTCAATACCCGGCAGACGCTCCAACAGGGTGTGCATGAGCCCCTCGGGCATGGGTGAAGCGCCATAAGCAACAGCACGTAGTGCAGTCAGCCGCTTTGGATCAAAGTCCGGGTGATTCACCAGCATGCCGAGCATGGTGGGCACCATGAGAGTGTGAGTGACTTTTTCTGCCTCCAGCAAATCCATTACCTTTGACGGATCGAAACCGGGTAAAAAGGTATGGCACAGTCCATTGGTGCAGGCAGCTCCGGAGAAGGCACCATCGGCGAGATGAAACATGGGACCGGCGTGGAGATACACATCGCTCGTCTGGTAGACGGAACCACTGCTGACGCTTAGATTGTTAAACCACAGTGCCTGCTGAGACAGCATGACGCCTTTCGGGAAGCCAGTAGTGCCGCCGGTGTAATAAAGGCCCGCTAGATCGTCTCCGCCTCGCTCCGCATCCTCGCAGGGCTCGTTACCGGTGATCAGGGACTCATAATCAAGACAGCCATCAGGCGTATCACCCTCACCGGTGAATACGATCTGCGTTAATGACAGTTCTGCGGTCATCTCTCCCAGCATGGGCGCAAACGCATCGTCGATAAACAAAACCTTCGCGCCGGCATCGCCGAGCGCGTAGGCGTTTTCTGCAGCAGACCAACGCGTGTTCATGGGCACCACCGCTGCACCGGCCCACCAGACCGCAAAGTAATACTCAAGATAGCGGTCGCTATTGAGCGCCAGAATCGCCACCCGGTCGCCTGGGTCGATGTCCATGGCACGGATCGCTGATGCGAGGCGCGCCACGCGATCCTGCATCTCTGCCCAGCTGTGATTCCGGCCCAGATGCCGTGTTGCCGGAGCACCGGGCGTTGCTCGGGCATTGGACTTGAGAAACTCAGTCACTGAATACATGGTTTTATCCTTATTGGTATGGAGTACTGACTCACCAGTTTAATCAAGCTAAGGGGCATAGCCAGTTATAATCAACCCATAAACCCTCTCGCGGCAAAACCCTACACAGGGTCGCTATACACACCAGCTCCATGGACTACGACCTTTGAATCCCAGACTGAAAGCCCTGATTTTTGACCTCGACGGTACACTCGTGGACTCCCGTCTGGATTTTGCGGCTATGCGCCGTGAGATTGGGGCGCCTGCGGGTATCGGGCTCCTCGAATATGTCGAAACCCTCAGGTGCGAAGACGCCCAACAATCCGCCATGGACGTCATCCATAAACATGAAGTCGCGGGCGCCATGGCGGCGACCTGGATACCTACAGCCGAAGAGGCCCTCCATTCGCTTCATGAGCAGGGCATCCCCATAGCTATCGTCACCCGCAACAACCGTCACGCCGCTAAGTTGACCATGGACCGGCTCAGCATGCCTTCCATACCGCTTAAAGCAAGGGAGGATGCAGCGCCCAAGCCTGACCCGGAGGCGCTTTTGGCTATAGCGAAGGAATGGCGTATTCATCCGGCGCACTGCGCTTATATCGGTGACTTTCGCTATGACATTGAGGCCGCGCAGCGTGCGGGCATGCTCCCCGTTCTTTATCATCCCGCCGGAGAGAGCCCTCCGGCATTCGACACGCCCCCGCGAGCCTTAAGCGATTTTCGCGTGCTCACCGAGTGGTGCGCAGGGCAATCCAGTCAGCTCGGCGAGTCGTAAGCTCTCCGTCACTCGCACCCCAAACAAAGGCAGCCTCATGCACAAGGTCCACATCATCCACGAGAATCGCGAGTGGAGCGCCCCGCTCATGGAAGCACTTGATATGCTGGGTGTGCCTTACGAGGACTGGTTTTTGGACGAGGGATCGCTGGATTTGTCCAAGGTCCCGCCAGCGGGCGTGTTTTACAACAGAATGAGTGCCTCATCCCACACACGAGATCATCGCTTCGCACCAGAATACGCAGCCGCGGTACTCGCCTGGCTCGAGCGTCATGACCGACGAATACTGAATCCCGGTCGGGCACTGCAACTTGAATTGAGCAAAGTGGCGCAGTATGCCGCCCTGGAAGCCGAGGGCATCCTCACCCCCCGCACTATTGCCGTAGTAGGTAAAGCAGGACTCGCAAAGGCTGCCGAGGAAATGGGGGCACCTTTCATCACCAAGCACAATCGGGCGGGCAAGGGTCTGGGGGTGCGGCTCTTTCAGTCCGTGGAAGAATTGGAAAGCTACGTTGCCAGCGACGCCTTTGAGGAGCCCATTGATGGCATCACCCTGATTCAGCAATACATCGCCGCCCCCGAGCCTTTTATCACCCGCTGCGAATTCGTGGGGCAGGAGTTTGTCTATGCCGTCCGCGTAGATACCTCCGAGGGCTTTCTGTTATGCCCGGCGGACGAATGCCAGGATGAGGACGCCACCGTTTGCCCGGCGACATCGGCTGCGAAGTTCGAAATTATTGAAGACTTCGACGACGCAATCATCGAAGACTACCGGCGCATGCTCATCGCCAACGACATTCACGTTGCGGGTATCGAAAACATTATCTCGGCCGACGGACAGCGCTACACCTACGACATCAACACCAATACCAACTACAACCCGAGAGCCGAGCACAAAGCGGGCAAGTCGGGGATGAAGGCGATTGCCTTTCTGCTTAAGCGGGAGCTTGAAAGGCTGAGTTAAACACCCGTAAGTCAAACGGAGTTTTGATACTGGCCCCAGGACAAGAACGCTAGGCAGACAGCGTCCCCAAGGCTAAAGGTGTCGCTAAAGTACTCAACCAGCAAGACACCGCTTGACGGTATCATTAAATACGCCAAGGGCGCTCTCAAAACGGCCGAATATCATGGACTGGTCGAGTCCGGCGTTTACCGAACGCTGAATCCCTTCGGCAATGGCAAAGTCCTCCGCCAGGGTGGCGCAGGTGATGCGATGATTTTTCTCCCAATACGCCCCCGCATCTTCGCGTTCCGTAGCTTCCGCTGGCGCAAGCGTCCTTACGCGTAGCTCCGTGCGACCGGCAGCACGGGGGTTGGCCTGGATCCAAACGACATGGTCCTGCTGCACCAAGAACTGCGTATTGGGAAACATGAGATACAGAATATTTGCATGATCCAAAAGCCTGAACGCTGCATCCGTCCTGTCTGTCTCTGCCAGGGATGTGCGGGGTAGCACTGATCGAAGATGTTCTCCCAGGACCTGAAAGGTCGACAGATTGTTCTCAAAGAAAGGGCCGATGGTGTTCCTGTGAGCCACCTTAAAGTGATAGGCCTCCAGCCCACCCTCTACCAACAATTTCCAGTTTGCTTTGATATCGAGCACCGTCTCCTCGACAACCACAAGCCCGGCAATCTTCAGTGCCTCGAAGTCGTCCGCAATAGGTGCAAAATGCTCGTCGAATTGAAGGTCATCTGAGGAGTCGATGGTGACCCAGACAAAACCAAAGCGTTCTGCACACTCGAGTCGCCGAAGACCCAGTTCGGCTTTGTCGAGTTCTGCAAAGCCCTGATCAAAATGCGGGGCTGCCATAAAACCACCGTCGGTCCCATAGGACCAGGCGTGATAGGGACAGGTAAAGCGCTTGACGCAACCGGCTTGCTTTTCCACCAACTGCATCCCCCGATGACGACAGGCGTTAACAAAGGCATGCGCCCGTCCTTGGTCGTCCCTGCTAAGCAGTAAGGGAACGCCTGCGTATTCGGCTCTCAAGAAGGCGTTGGAACCAGCGAGGGCGCCACTATGGGCAACGGCATGGGGGAGGCGTCGGAATATCTTGTTATTTTCATCCGCAAACCGCTTGTCACTGCGGTAGTGATCGTAACTCTGTAGCGCTACGCCATCACCGAGGAATGCAGAGTTGGCGTTTTTTAGCTGGAGCAACTCTTCGCTAAGACCCAGCTCGTCTTGCCGTTTCATTATCAGGCACCCCGTATATTTACTGTCAATTTTTGGATTGCAATATACCTACCGATCGGTAAGCATTGTACTTACCGGTTGGTAAGTATCAAACTCGCTGAAGCGAAGATATAAACGGCAGGTTTAGTGAGATCAGTAAGTTCACATGAGAGCAAAACACACTTTATCAACGCGGGATAAGACACTTGCGGTAGCGACAGCATTGTTCGCCGAACGAGGTTTGCACGGCGTCAGTCTGGCGGAGGTCGCCCGGGAAATAGGCCTCACCAAGCAGGCCGTTCTCCATCATTTCGCGTCCAAGGAAAAGCTTTACGGTGAAGTCCTTGCCTCCATAGCGACTGAACTTGAAACGATGGTCACTCAAACGCGAGAGACTGAAGATTCGCCGGAAGTGCAGCTGGTAAATATCTTTGACGCGCTGCACCAACCCTCCTCCAACTCAAGGCTACGGACAAAGCTGCTTGTCAGAGAATTGATGGATATAGGGAATCGTCATACGCCAGCAAAAACGTGGCATTTAAAAGGATTCCTCGATCAGCTTGTGCAGCTTGGCCGATCTCTGGACGCCTGGTCCGAAAAATCCGATACGGAGATTTTTGCAGCGCTCTATCAGCTCATCGGCGCGGTGAGCTACTTCGCAATTTCAGAGACAACACTAAAGGGGATGTACGGCGCCAAAGAAACCCGCGCCATCGAAGGCGCGTTTAACGAGCAGTTGCGCCTACTGATCCAGGCGCAAATCGCAGCCTGATTAAAACAGCTCGTGACGGCACCGGCTGAGGTGCAAGCTGCTTTTCGGGAAAATGAAAAAGCTTTAAAGCCTGAGTTTTCATACCGAACACATCTCTATAAAAATGCAAACAACGCTACCATAGTTCGATAACTTCCAACGATGTGAGCACCATGGACGAAGGTACACAGGACGGCGGTCTTGCCCAATCAAGCGGCGAAGCGGTAGGCGGGTTTCTTTCCGGGATCCCGGCAGCGCTCAGAGACTTCTTTGCAGGCGTGGGCAAAGGGGCAGGCGTCAACGGCATGTTTGACTGGATAGCGCTGGTAATCGCTATTGCCTTGTTAATCGGCGCCGCGAGAGGTATCCGGCGCGGCCGGATTGTCGGGCCTCTTGTGAGCGGCTTTATTGCTGTGGCATTGATGGGCTGGGCGGTCTCCTAGCGCCACGACATTCAGCCCTGCATCAAGCTCTACTAGGGCCCGCGCCGTCGGGAATTAGAAGCGCAAGCATTGCCAACCATGCCAGCAGGGTAGCGCCCACCGTGCGCTCATAAGCGCCCAGCCAGCCGGCATCGATAAACGGTATGACGGGTATCAATGCCAGCCACAGAATGAAAAACACAGCGTTAAAGCGTGCACAACGCGGTGCCATTTGACGCAGGTCCTTATGCAGTAAGCCCATCACCACTCCCACGCTGCTCGCAAGAACGGCCAGGGGATCATTGGCATCGGGACCAAAAAGCACTGCGTCAGGGGCACTCAAAAAGTAAATCGCAATAAACACCAGGCCGGCACCGTTAAAAACCGTTAACCAAACTGCTGCCATCCAAGGACGGGACCTGAACTCGGTACGCGACAGAAGCGCTGCCAGGGCCAGGTGCACAAACGCCAGCAGAATTAAACCAGCGGTATGCACACCACTGCCCGACGCTCTGCTCAATTGGCTGATGGGTGTACTCATGGCGCTTTGCCCGGAAAGGAGCAACGAGAGCAGGTGAGCACCGAACATCAGCA
>NZ_CBFHZO010000089.1:0-15413 GCF_965660375.1 Congregibacter sp.
GATCATCTACGACGACACGATCCGACTAAAAGACGCCTGTGGCATTGGGTTTAATCACAAACCTGTGCTCCCCATGGTGATGCGGGGCGTTCCCGCGCCGCCCGATAAGGGCCGCTACATCCTGTTTGACACCAAGCGGGAAGCGCAGCGGCGCGGTATAGCATTTGGCAATCTAATAATGCCCATTGGCACGCCGACGCGACGCGCCTATTCGCTGCTGCCGTGGGCGAAGGCTCAGAACAAAGACGAAGCGCTGATGAGCTCTCTCCTTCGGCACGCCTTTGCCCTGGGCGTAGGCCTGCACAAAGAGGCGGGGATGCGCCGGGCCGTAGAAGCCGCGGGCCTGAACTGGACCGAAGCGCAAACCGTCATCGATAGTGAAGACTGGAAACCGATGATTGAAGCAAATCAGGATGAGATGGTGGAAGGCCTCGGCTTGTGGGGAGTGCCGAGCTTCAGACTCTCGGGGCCCGATGGCTTCGAGGATCTTGCAGTGTGGGGTCAGGACCGTCTGTGGCTTATTGCGGCGGAGATCAAGAAGCGTGCTGAGGGAGTGGCTCGGGAAGGCGCTTAGCGTCGATACGGGAGCCCGGCACGATTGATGATTACGCCCTATGGGGCGTAATCACCCTGCGGGCGGTGTCGCAAGCGACCCCGTCTAAAACGCTCCTATTCGTCGCGTTTTATCGAACGAGCACGTTCTTCGGCAGGAACACCCCGGATACAAAAAAGCCCCACCCGATGGGTGAGGCTCTTTTTGTATATGGCGCGCCCGGCACGATTCGAACGTGCGACCGCCTGGTTCGTAGCCAGGTACTCTATCCAGCTGAGCTACGGGCGCGAGGGGGCGGAACTATAGGTATCTAAAGGATTTCTGTCAAGGCTGAACGCCGCCGTCAATACTGCCGCCCTGGCCGTCGGCAGAGAAAAACAGTCTGAACGGTATCTTCTGATCACTCCGGAGTTTCACCAGGAGGCCGTAGTGATCGTTGTCATAGTCGTCGACCCACTCGGACTCGAGTTCCGGCAGGATGTCAGGCATCTCTCTTTTCTCCGGCGCCCGGGCAACGACCTTGACCTCTTCCATGTCGGTTTCACTTAAAAGCACCGCTTTCGGCACCTTGATCATGGCGGTTTGATGTCCCGTCGCGGGGTCCTTTTTGACTTCCATCACCTGAGCACCGGACTTCACGTCTCGGTGGCCCTTTACCAGCTCCAGCCAGTCGCTCTCCATACCGAGGGATTGTGCAAACCCCAGCGCGGGAATAAACGCCGCTATCGCCACCAAGCTTCGAAAAATCATTGGAATGGTCCCTACTTGCCAAATGGTAAGAGTAGCGGGATTTAGAGACGGCGTCAGCCTCGATCCGCTACGACGATTTTAGGCAGCGCTCCAGCTCATCCAGAACCTCGCCAACCCCGCGATACTAACCATCAGTAGTGCAAAGCCGAGATAGCGGAAAAACAACTGCGTATCGGCACGCAGACTGTAGGCGTGAAACTTCAAACCCAGCACATGACCAATGGCTGCACAGGGCAATAACCAGAAGTGCTGCGCCCACTGCAGATCAACGCCCGTCGCAATAAATGCCAGCAGTTTCAGGCCGACCAGCACAAACCACAGCACGAACAGCGTATCCCGCAGCTGCTCTTTAGACACGCGACTGGCCGCCACGGGCACCACCAATGGCGCGGCTATGAGAGAGACCCCGCTCACGTAGCCACCTATCATCAAAAAGATCGCATCGATGCGTGCGCTGTTGCTTTTGAACGGCCTGCCCCATATGTAACTCAATGCATACAAAGTCACCGTGCAAAAGATAAAACCGGTGACCAATGACCCGGGCAGAGTGATTACTCCTGCCACGCCGATGAGCTTGGGCACAATCATCAGGGGCAGCGCATAGCGAAGAAACTCCCAGTTGATGGTACTCACCGCCCTCCCCTGCCTGGCGTCTGCGCGGTGTGCCTGCCACACCGTGAGACCGGAAAAAAACAGCAGATGCACAGAGATTATCGGGAGAAAGAGCAAAGGCTCATCACGGATGAGAAGCAAAAACGGCAACGTGAGTACGGCGCCACCAAATCCCAGGCCAGAGCGCACAAACCCGCCCCAGATAAACAGCAATGCAATAACCCCGTACTCCCAGGGCAGCAACGCGGTCATAAGGATGCCGGATTACTAGCGTTGATCATCAAGGTAGAACTTGTCGTCAAAGGTTTTCATCCAGTCCGGATAGAAGACGGCGAGCGCCGAGACGCACATACCGTTGATAAAGGCCTCAGAAAACATCAGCAAAAAAATCAGGGGCCAAAACTCTTTTGCATTGTCCAGATAGGTTGCGAGACCGCTCACCCAAAATAGCAGCACGCTTACAACTGCCAGTAACAAAATCACCAGGCCTCCACCGGCAAACCCGGCCCCCAGCGTGTACACAAAAGGATGCCGAAGGGCGGGTCGGTGCAGAGCCTTACCCAGCAGCCAGGTGCTGCTCGCGGGCAGCACCACGCAGAGCATCACCGATAAGGGATAAGCCGCCCAATCGAGCCCCTGCAGAAGGTAGAGCGCGGTCATTGCCAGGGACGCCCCGAGGACGGTAAAGGACCATCCCACAAGTAGCGTCAGCGTGGTGATCCCCAAAAAATGCAGCACCAGACCATCCACAAGATGGATGTTCAGCAGCCACAATAGCAAGCAGGCGACGGCGCCACCCGCCACCAAATGCATGCGACCGGGCTCCCGGGCGATGGAGCGCCACTGGGCATAGCGCAGCGCGACCAGTACGCTCACGATCGCGGCGATTGAGGCCCCCACAAGAATCCAGGGAGCTAACAGATGAGCAGGAACGTGCACGTTCGATAACACTCGACAAATAGTTCTGTTGGTGAGCCAGCCAAGTCCGTGAGCAACCCCTTAGCCGGGTTTCAAAAACGCCGGCGGTGGACTACAACTCCGCAGCCAGACGGCAGGCCTGGTCAATGGCGCGTTTGGCATCTATCTCTACGGCAAGATCAGCGCCGCCGATCAAATATACGCCATCCCGCGTTTCCGTAAGCGCATCGAACAAGCTGCGTTCCGACTCCTGTCCCGCGCAGATTACGATGGTATCTACCGGCAGCACCCGGGGCTCCTCATCGACCGTGACATGGAGTCCGCGATCGTCGATGCCGTCGTAGCGCACGCCCTTGAGCATGTGCACACCGCGTCTTTTCAGAGCAAGCTTGTGGGTCCAGCCTGTGGTGGGGCCCAGACCGCGTCCGGGGGACGTAGGTTTGCGCTGCAGTAAAAAGATCTGACGATCAGCAATCTCTACCTTCGGCTCTACACCGGCCACGCCGCCCCGCGGATGATTCTCAAAATCGATACCCCACTCCCGGGCAAAAACATCTTTATCCAGCGCTGCCGATACACCCGCATGGGATGCAAGCTCCGCCACATCAAAGCCGATGCCACCGGCACCGATAATCGCCACGGCCTTGCCCAGAGGCCGGGTTCCGCGAATCGCCTCGTCATAACTCATAACCATGGGGTGATCGATACCCGGAATCTCCGGGTCCCGGGGATTGAGCCCCGTCGCCACAATCACTTCATCCCAATCTTGCAAGGAAAGCTCCTCGGGGGAGACACGATGCTCCATCCTGACGGTAACGCCTGTGAGCTCAATCTGGCGCTCGAAGTAGCGGATGGTTTCGGCAAATTCCTCCTTTCCCGGTATGCGCATAGCCAGATTGAAATGCCCACCCAGCTCATTACTTGCCTCGAACAAGGTCACTGCGTGCCCACGGGACGCCGCAGTAGTGGCAAAGGCCAATCCAGCAGGACCTGCGCCTACAACCGCAATGCGTTTGGGAGAATCAGTTGGCCGATACTCCAGCTCGGTTTCGTGACAGGCCCGGGGGTTTACCAAACAGGATACGGTCTTGCCCCGGAAGGCGTGATCCAGGCAGGCCTGGTTACAGGCGATGCAGGTGTTGATTTCGTCCACCCGGCCTTCAAAGGCTTTTTTGGCGAACTGGGAGTCTGCAAGCATGGGCCGCCCCATGGACGTGATATCCGCCAGGCCATCGGCAAGCACCTGCTCGGCTACTTCTGGCATGTTGATGCGGTTACTGGTGATCATCGGAATAGAGAGCTCTTTGCGCAGCCGCCCGGTAACCCCTGCGAAGGCCGCTCTGGGAACTCGCGTACTGATCGTCGGCACCTGCGCCTGGTGCCAGACAAAGTGTGTACTCATGATGGATGCGCCAGCGGCCTCAATGGCCTTGCCCAGGGTAACGACCTCATCCCAGCTACTGCCGTCGGCCATAAGCTCCATGGCCGCGATACGATAGATCACAATAAAGTCATCACCTACCGCTTCGCGCGTACGCCGCACAATTTCTACCGGCAGGCGCATGCGATTGGCGTAATCCCCTCCCCACTCATCCTGACGATGATTGGTCTTGTCGAGCAAAAACGTGCTCAGCAAGTAGCCTGCGGAACCGATGATCTCAACGCCGTCGTAGCCCGCGCTTTTTGCGCGCTGAGCACACTGCACAAAATCCTGGATGGTCGCCTCGATATCATCCGGCGTCATGGCCCGGGGCTCGCGGGGGTTAATAGGTGAGGCAACGGGTGACGGCGCCACGGGATCGGCACTGTAAGCCAGGTTCCCGGCGTGGAGAATTTGCAGACAGATCTTGCAATCGGCTGCCGCTGCATGCACTGCGTCGGTGACCACGCGATGCATGGGCACATGAGCATCGCTGTTAAACGCCCCGTATTCCCCGGGCGCCAGCGCCGCAGAATCATTCGGTGCGTTACCACCGGTAATGATCATGCCCACACCACCTGCGGCACGCTCGGCGTAATAGGCTGCCATGCGCTCAAAGCCTGTAGGGCCCAGTTCTTCCAGCCCCGTATGCATGGACCCCATCAGAATCCGGTTTTTTAGCCGTGTTGAACCGAGCTCCAGCGGAGCGAACAAATGGGGAAACTCCGGGTGCGTCTCCGCGGTGCTACTCTGCGCCAATGACATCGAGATACCCCCTGTCGATGGCGGTTTCCAGGGCATTGACCGCGGCGCGCAGCTCCTCATAGGCCTCGCGCCGACGGGCAAGCATGGAAATCTGCTCATGGGAGGGTATTTCGCGAGAAATCTTGGAAATGTCGATGAGTTCCTGCAGATACGACAGTCGCGCTCGCGAGGCCATGGTGATCACGGGGCGTATATCTTCCACGCTGAGTTCCGGTATCGCAGGATTCATGATTTCGCGGTTCACGTCGCGGCGTATCTTCTCCAGCTCAAGCAAGAGCCGCTTACTTTCCTTTCCTGGCATGGAACACCCTTTTCTAACGCGCATCGGCAATTGATAACCCATAAAGATTGATAGGAAACTCACTGCGGGTCAAGCCAATCGAAGCGCAGACCAGAGCAGTGGAAAGTCGTCCAACTACGACCCCAAAAAAAGAAGTGCGGGGACTGGTATCACCAGCGAAGAGGGGGTACCTTTTTGCCCTCGATGTTACAGACCTCACACCCACTGTATTGCATAGGCTGAGTCGTCATGAGCTTCAAAACCGCAACTGCCATTAACAGTGAACAGCACCCCTATACCGCTGAAATCGCCGAGGGCTGGGACGTTGTTGGTAATGCCAACGGCGGCTACCTACTGGCTATTGGCGCCCGCGCCATGGCTAACGCCGCGGCGCGCCCCCACCCTATCAGCGTCACGGCACACTATCTGTCCCCCGGACGCCCGGGACCCATCACCGTTGATCCGCAAATTGTCAAAGCGGGAAAACGCCTGTCCACCGTGAGAGCGACCCTGGCAAGCACCGAAAAACCGCTGATCGAACTTCTGGGAAGTTTTGCGGACCTCAGTGGTTTTGAAGGACCGGCAAGGGTGGATGCGAGTCCGCCGGACATGCCACCCCCGGATGAATGTCCCCGCACCGTGCCAGACCTGGAGCTCGGATTCCCGCCAGCAATGATGGGTCGTGTCGATCTGCGCCTCCATCCTGATGACGCCAACTTTTTAAGCGGTAAACCCTCCGGGGATCCCCTGATACGCGGCTGGCTCCGATTCCCCGATGACGAACCCATGGATCCTTTTGGTCTGTTACTGGCAACGGATTGTTTTCCACCAACAATCTTCAACGCCAATCTGCCGGTAGCCTGGACCCCCACGGTCGAGCTGACCGCACATATCCGCGCCATACCGGAACCCGGCTGGCTGCGCTGCCGATTCAGCACGCGTTTTATCAGCGGCGGCATGATGGAAGAGGATGGCGAAGTCTGGGATAGCAGTGGCCGGCTGGTCGCGCAATCACGGCAATTGGCGCTTACCCCGAAGGCCTAGTGTCCGGGAGAACTGGCTGATTCGGGCAGGTCGAGCAAGAATCGGGTGGCTCACTGAAAAACCGGAGTAAATACTTAATACTCCGATCAGCAAAAGAGTCGCCCCATGCGCCCCACTCCTAGGTCCTCCAGTGAGACAATCCGCAGCATGCCTGCCACCAAGACCAATCCCCCCGAAAACGACCACTATCGACTGGTGGCTGATGCCATCGGCTACCTGCGAGAGCACCAGCGCGAACAGCCCGATTTGCGGAGTCTGGCGCGAGCCATGGACACCAGCGAATCACACCTCCAACGGGTGTTCAGCAGCTGGGCCGGCGTATCCCCCAAGCGGTTTTTACAGATCATCACGCGGCAGTACGCCGTCGAGGCACTGCGCGATGAGGCCTCGGTATTGGACGCCAGCTTCCACGCGGGCCTTTCCGGACCCGGCCGTCTCCATGATCTCACGCTTAGCTGTGATGCCATGACTCCCGGAGAAATTGCCAATCACGGAAAGGGCATCGCACTGGAATACGGTTGGGGGGACAGCCCCTTTGGCCCCGCGTTCGTGGCCTGGAGTCCCCGGGGCGTTTGTCAGCTCAGCTTTAATGCGGTGCATGACCCGGGGGTCCTGCGCGCATTCAAGGATGACTGGCGAGGCGCGACCCGTATCGAGAATGCCCGTGCCGCCGCGGCGCTTCTTCAACAGATTTTTGCGAATCCTCTGAAGCGGGGAAAGTTGCACCTGTTGCTGCGCGGCACGAATTTTCAGGTCAAGGTCTGGGAAGCGCTGATGCAGGTAGCGCCGGGAAAACTCGTAAGCTACAAGCAATTAGGTGCGCTTGCAGACACCGGGCAGGCTCATCGCGCCGTGGGCTCCGCCATGGCCCGTAATCGTATTGCCTATCTCATCCCCTGCCATCGCGTGATACGCCAGGGTGGCGACTGGGGTAACTACCGCTGGGGGCTCGAGCGCAAGCTGGCTCTGCATGTCTGGGAACAGAGCGCTTGAACGCAGCACAGCTTTTACAGCTCATCGCACTTGCAGCGATCTGGGGCTCGTCGTTTATGTTTATGCGCCTGGCGGTGCCCCAACTGGGGCCCACCTGGCTCCTGGAACTGCGACTGGTTGCCGCTTCATTAATTCTGCTGCTCATCAGCAAGGCATTGCGACGACCGCTGAACATCAAAAAGCACTGGCGGCATTTCTTAACGCTGGGAGCCCTCAACACCACCCTACCCTTCTGGGCTTTTGCCTACGCGGCGCAGACGCTTCCCGCCTCTATGCTCGCTATTCTCAATTCCACCGCCCCCCTATGGGGAATCCTCATTGGCTTTTTATGGCGGGGTAAACCTATCACTGCACGCGCGGTTGTCGGTCTGTTATTGGGCATGGCGGGCGTTGCGAGCCTGGTGGGCCTGGGCGGCCTGGCGGTGCAACCCGAAGCACTATGGGCAGTTGTGCTTACCGCATCCGCCGCGATTTGCTACGGCATTGCCAGTAGCTACGCGGAGTACGCAGAGAAGGTAGAAACCTACGCCAACGCCCACGGTAGCCTTTGGGCAGCCACGCTGCTGGTACTGCCTTTCATGCCCTTCGCACCGGCACCCGAAGTCTGGGCGCCGGGGGCGGTAGCCGCCGCGCTGGTGCTCGGTGTGCTGTGTACCGGGGTCGCCTACCTTTTGTATTTTCATCTCATTGCCACGGTAGGCGCACCCTCGGCGCTCACCGTGGGCTACCTCATCCCGCTGTGGGGCGTACTCTGGGGCTGGCTGTTTCTGGATGAGGCGGTGGGACTGCACACGCTTTTGGGCGCAGGACTCGTGCTTAGTGGCACCATGCTGGTGACCAACTTTAATCCAGCCCGGGGATTACGCATTCTGCTGAAACGGCGAGCGAATTAGATAGAGCGCGGCTTCAGCCGCCGTTAAGAATTCGACCGGTGAGCCCATTCATGCGCTCAAGACCGGCGCGCAGATGCTCGTCGGGTAAGGCGGAGCTAAAGCGAAAATGCCCCTCAACCCCGAAGCGTGAACCGGGTATGAGCAGTACATCCTCCTCCGCCAACAAGCGCGAAGCGAAGGTATCCGAATCCACGGGTAGGTCAAATTTCACAAAGGACATCGCCGAGGCCTGAGGCGGCACCACCGAAAACACCCCGGGATGAGTCGCCAGTTGTTCCTGCAGGGTTTCGAAGCCCCTGCGAATCAATCGTCGTGCCCTTGCGGTAATCGCGTCCCTGGCCGCGGGTTCCAGCGCGGCAGCGGCCAGATGCATGGACATCATGGTTGCCGTAATCGATGCGTACTCGTGACGGCGCCAAAAATCCGGGATCAATGACTCGGTCGCAACCAGCCACCCCAAACGCAAACCGGGGAGGCCATAGGCTTTGCTCATGGAATTGATGGCAATCACCCGCTCGTAGTCCCCCCAGAAGGATGCTGTGGGTTCATCGGTATTGCGCTCCGTGCCGCTGTAAACCTCGTCAGCGACGATCCATGCACCCACACTGCGGGCAGCGGAAACAATTAATTCACGATCCTCATCACTGAGCACCTGCCCCGTAGGATTATTGGGATTGACCACGTGGATAACCCGGGTGCGCTCATCCACCGCAGCGGCCAGGCCTGCTTCGTCGATGGACCAATCGTGGGAAGCCTGCATGTCCACCGTGCGCACCTCAAACCCCAGGTTGTGGGCGTTCCCGGCGAGCTGTTCGTAGGTCGGGCGGAAGCGGATAACGTTATCACCAGGCTCAAGAAGCGTGGCGGCAACCAATGTATTGGCTTCAGTAGCTCCCACGGTGACCAGTACATTGTCGGCGTTAGCCTGCGGGTACAAAGCCGCGATGCGCTCACGCAGCAGCTGGTTGCCGTTAACCTGCGGATAATCCACGAGGGTGGCAAAAAGCGCATCCCGGTCGATGTCTGCCAGGTCACAGAGCTCGGCGTAGCTCATGGGGTGCACACCGCTCTCGGAGAAGTTGTACTGCACCCCGTGTTCCAGTTCAGACAGATACTGCTCTACGGCAAAGGCCTTAAACGTGCTCATAAACGGAAACCTTACAGTGCCGATTCCACCGCGACGCCATTTTCCTTGTAGACCACACCATTCTTCATCACGAAGTCCACGCGGGAAAGGAGGTTGATGTGGCGGAGCACGTCACCTTTGACCGCAATAATATCGGCGTACTTGCCGGCGGATACGGTGCCGACCTTGTCAGAAACACCCATCATGACGGCGCCCCAATAGGTCGCTGCACGAATGGTCGACATGGGATCAACGCCCATCACGTTGACCCAGACGTCCATCTCGTTCCAGGTACTCTGGCAATGAAACTTCATGGGAATCCCGCTATCGGTGCCCACCAGCATCACCACTCCCGCATCCCGAAGCTGCTGGAATTTTCGCTTGAGCGTGGGCTTACGCAGGGGCGTGAGCTGGGTATAGGCCAACTGCCCCGGCTCCTGGATGGACGCCTTGATATCCGCGACGGTGGAAGGCTCCAGTCCCCGGTGCCAGCATTCGTTATCCAGCTTCTCGGGATTGGCGACCGTCTGGTCGTAGTTCCAGAGACCCTCAACCGTGGGTGTCCAGAACAGGGGACCGCCGGCGATGCGACCCGTGGCAGTGCGCTCACGGAGCATCTCGATGACATCCGCAGGATATTCCGGCGCGGTAGTCAGTCCCGTGTGCTCAAAATTATCCACACCGATCTCGAGTCCCCGGCGCACTTCGTTCGGGCGATGGGAGTGAGCCACAACTTTCAGGCCGTGCTTGTGCGCTTCGTCCACTACCGCTTGCGCCTCTTCGAGGGTCATATTGTCCTGGTCTATGAGCTTGATGATATCCACGCCGGCATCAGCCAGTTTTTTTACCTTCCGCCGTCCATCGGCCACGCTATCGACGCCCCAACGATAAAACTCGGTGTTCGGATAGGCCTCGTGCTGAATAAAGGGCCCGGATACAAACAGGCGGGGACCGGGGATCTCACCGGATTCAATTCGCGTCTTCACAGAGATCGATGCTTCAAGGGGAGCACCCAGATCCCGGGCCGAGGTAATGCCCGCTAGCAGCAACTGCACGGCACTGGAAGGCATAATTTCGCTGGCAAGGCGGTCCTTATAGGTCGGATGCCAATGGCTGTAGTCGGCGTGACCGTTGAGCATGAGGTGCGCGTGGTTCTCCCAAAGACCCGGCAGTACATCCATCCCTTCGGTAGACACAACCTCGTAATCCTCAGGCACTTTCAGGGTGCCGACGGTGCCCACTTCCTGTATGACACCATCCTCCACCAGAATCACGCTATTCGCGATGGGGGCATGACCAAAGCCGTCAATCAAGCGCCCGCCCACTAACGCCGTACCGGCAGCTGCGGACAGCGAAAACAGGGAACTGCCCAGCAAAGCGGCAGCGGTCAGTAGCGCCAGCGGTGTGTTTTTTCTTATGTGTACTTTCATGGAAAACCTCTTTAATCAAACATTGCCGATATTTCCGCGCCGACACGATAACCTGGTGCGTGGATATCCCACCCATTAACGCTGGCATTGACCTCGCGCATCGGGGCGCTCATTGTTGAACGCATCACGCCGAGTCCATGGAGAAAAAGCGTTTTGAACTACCGGAGCATGAACACAAGCAATCCAGGCAAAATGCCATCAAACCCCGATGTCTCAGAATCCATAACAACGAGTGTAGCGCGAAAGCTTCGGAGCCTGCATGCAGGAATCATTGCGTCTGTGCTGCCCTTTTTCCTTGCAACGAGCCTGGCTCCCGGCGCATCCGCTCAGACCGCAGAACAGGAGGTACTGGAGGCCGTCACGGCATTGTTTGATGCCATGCGTGCCAAAGACGCCGAGGCGCTGCGATCCGCGTTTTTACCGGAGGGACGCCTGGGCACCGAAACAACCGAGGGATGGATTAGCTCGGTATCTACGTCGGAGGCCTATCTGGATGAGGTGACCTTTGACGAAACCATCCTTATCGATGATGCGCTGGCGATGGCATGGACGCCCTACAATCTGTTTGTGAACGGCGATTTTCACCACTGCGGCATCGATTTGTTCTCATTCCGAAAAGTCGGCGGCCAATGGAAGATTCTGCAAATTGACGATACGCGTCGAGAGGAGCCTTGCGACCCCGAGCGACGCGGTAATTAGTATCCTCCTGCTCAGTCTGCGTAGCGAAAAAAAGCATCCATGGCGCGATAGAGCATGTGCACATCGACCTTGGAGCTCACCGCGTAAGTGGAGTGAATCGACAATAGCGGCACGCCGTAGTCGATGACTTCCATGTTGCGGCGGGACAGGGAACTGCCGATAGTGCCGCCCGAGGCTCGCCCCTTGTACGTTGCGGTCTGCCAGGCAACGTTCGCGTCATCCAGATAAGCGCGATTCCAGGCCATGAATTCGGAATTGGCATTAAAGCCGCCACCATAGAGCTTGAGATTGACACCGTAACCCAGGCGCGGCGCGTTACCCGCCTCCCAAACACCGGGATAGGTGGGATGGATGCCGGGGTTCACATCTGATGAGACCACCTTGGTTTTCCGCAATGCACGCCGAATATCGATATCTGAATAGGCATCGCCCCGCTCCCGATAAACCAGCTCCGCCAGCAGATCGACAAAGTAGTCAGAGTTGGAGCCGGTATTGTTGATATTGCCCACCTCCTCGTTGTCCACGAGAAATGCGACGGCTGTGCGTGCAGGGTTCCTTTGCTCAAGAATCGCCCGCAGCGCGGTGTAGGAGGACAACTTATCGTCCTGACCATAGATCGCCATCAGGGCGCGATCAAAACCCACATCCCGGGGCGCGACCGCCGGAACGATCGCAAGCTCTGCTGAAACCAGATCCTCTTCGCTGATGCCGTACTCAGATTTGAGGTACGCCAGTACCGAATCCTTAACGGAATCCTCGGCCGGGTCCATGGAGGCAATAATCGGGTCCAGCTCCTCGCCCATGATCACTTCGCGGTTTTTACGATCGCGGTAGTCCCTATCAACGTGGGGGGAAAGATCCGGAATAATAAAAATGGGATCGTCCTCATCAAGACCCACAGACACGGGCACCCGGGTGCCATCTTTTTTGTCGACATGCCCCACCAGGGCAAGCGGCAGATTCACCCACTGGTAATTCTTGATGCCGCCGTGACGGTAAGTCTGGAAGAGCGCAAAGCCGTGGGACTCGTAGAGAGGCCGGCCCTTGAGCTCAAGCCGCGGTGAATCGATGTGGGCACCGACCACCCGAAAGCCCTCTACCATGGGCTCGGTTCCCACCACAAACAGGGTCACTGTACGGTCACGGTTTACGTCGTAGTAGCGGTCTCCGGGATTAAGTGATCCGGTGGCAGGCATTGCCTTGAAACCGGATTTCTCAGCGAGACGCACCGCCTCAGTGACAAAACTCAACTCAGTCTTCGCCCGGCCCATAAAGTCCTTGTAGTCTTCGGCAAAGGCAAAGACCTCACGCTTCTGATCCTCGGAAATCATTTGCCAGCCGGACTGCGGACTCTCTGCGTCCGCAGCTATCGCAGCGGAGCCCAAGTTAAGAGCTAAGCTTCCCAGCATGAACGCTGCGGAAACGGCCCTGGCTTTTTCCACCAGAACATTTGTCAAAACCATTTTACTGCTCTCCCTCTACTCTTAATCAAAACCTAAAATGCTGTAGTCTTAGTCTACGCACTTCACCGCTGCTTCGCAGTCGCAGAGCCCGCGGTCATGCCCTTCGTATACCCATAATAAGGAGCCTAAAGTGTCTGTGAATCAAAGAAAAAACCCTACTCAGCGCAGGCAAATGCCCCAGACGTTATCAGCCATGATAGTGCTCTTAAGCCTGTTCTCGACGGGCAGCGCTTTATCCCAGACAGGACCTCATCTCACCGACCACCGCTCTACACTCATTAGCAACGCGCAGGTTGTTGACGGAAGCGGCGCGCCAGCTTGGAAAGGCTCTGTCCGCATCGTCGATGACCTGATTGTAAGCGTCGGTGACCTGACCCCCATGGATGACGAGCACACTATCGACGCCCAGGGCATGGTACTGACACCGGGCTTCATCGACACCCACAGTCACCATGATGACGAGGACGGACTGCGTAACAATCTCGATGCCCTGCCGATACTGACCCAGGGGGTGACCACCTCAGTGTTTGGGCAGGATGGCGGTCATCAGCTCCCCCTCGCGGACTTTCTATCCGATTTTGACAAGCACCCCGCTGCGGTGAACATCGCGTCCTACGTGGGCCACAACACAATCCGAGCGCGGATCATGGGCGACGATACCAAACGTCCGGCTGATCCGGAGGAGGTAAAAGCCATGCGCACCTTGCTTCTCAGCGAGCTGCAGGCAGGCGCACTGGGACTATCCACGGGCCTCGAATATGAGCCGGGTATTTACTCCCAACGCGAGGAAGTGCTTACGCTGGCAGCAGCCACCGCCGCCCAAGGCGGCCGTTACATTTCCCATGTGCGATCTGAAGACCGGTTTCTATGGGAAGCCATGGACGAAATCATCGACATCGGCCGGCAGACGGGTATTCCCGTACAGATATCGCACATCAAACTTGCAGCCAAAAACCTCTGGAACCAGGCTCCGACGCTGATCGAAAAACTCGACGCTGCGCGCGCCGAGGGCATCGACATCACTGCGGACGTTTATCCCTACGAGTACTGGGCGTCCACCATGTGGGTGCTGTTGCCCGACAGAGACGCGAACAACCTAGAGGAGATTGCCTTTGTGCTGGATCAGCTAACCCCGGCGTCTGGCGTGATTTTCACCAAGTACGAGCCCAATCCCGACTATGTCAATCAATCGGTCGCCGAAATCGCCAAAACTCGCGGTACCTCCGAAGTGCAAACGTTTTCAGACCTCCTCAAGGAGTCCGAAGCCTGGTCCAGGGCAAACGGCGGTGCCCAAGCTGAAATGATCATGGGGCGCTCCATGACCGAGGCGGATATCGAGACGTTTTTACAATGGGAACACAGCAATGTCTGCAGCGACGGCGGTTTTTATGGCCACCCTCGTGGATACGGTACCTTTCCAAGGGTGCTGGCCCGTTACGTGCGTGACAAGGGCACCCTGAGTCTGGAAACCGCGGTGGCTGCTATGACCTCGCGAGCGGCCGATCATATGGGCATCACCGACCGAGGGCGTATCGTCGCTGGCATGAAGGCGGATCTGGTGCTCTTTAATCCTGAGCGAATTCAGGATCACGCGGGAATACGCGATGGGCAGGTACTGTCTACCGGCGTAGACAGTGTGTGGGTCAATGGGCAACAGGTGCTTAAGGACGGCGCATCAACGCAGGTTTTTCCCGGCAAGGTGCTCCGGAGATCGCTCTAAGCCCGCGCTCGAAATTAACCAACTGCAAAAGCGAAATCAGCGTTTTAGTACCGACCTGAGCAATCGAGCCCACCGGACGGGATACACGTCGACCATAGTGGCAGAGAAAAATAACCGTACTTTCGTTTGGTAGAGGGTACATAGCATTCAATCTGGTAGTCGAAATCAAACAGCGCCTTGAGTCGATCTCGCTGAATCACCGCATTGTCAAAAGGGGAGAGAATCCCCATGAGGTTTCTATCGGGAGACTTTATCCAATGGGTCTGGCCGTTCTTCAAATCGTTTTTATAGGGCAAGGAAAAGCGGTAGTCGTCCATGGGAATAAACGCTGCGGCATGGGCCCAGTACTCGAAGGTGTCGCGGTCGACGAGCATTTGCTGTGTCATGGCCGGCTTAAAACCTGGCCCCCTTGCCTGAAGTACATGGTGATGGGCGCGCTCAACGACTGAGATCGTATCGATCTGCACATAGGCAATGTGACGAATCGCCGCTGGCGCCGTCAATTCCAGAACCGAAAGCGTTGCTCTGGATAAGTCCCTGCGCCGAGAGCGCCAGACGGCGCAACTTCTGCAGGTCTCGGGACGACTTGAAAGTGATCAAAAGATCCGGCTCTTCATCATAAAAGGGGGACACCGGCATTCATTAAACTGAATTTGCGAAGTTCGTTTAATGGAGAGAACACCGATGTCCCACGCAGGAAATATATTAGGCCTTCCAGAGCTGGAGGTCGAACGCGTTGATCGTAAC
>NZ_CBFHZO010000090.1:0-12232 GCF_965660375.1 Congregibacter sp.
CTGCGAAGGGCACGCTCAGCCAGCCGAGCTCTGCAAAGGTTTGCCAAACTTCACGGCTCATCCCCTCGTCGCTGGCAACGATGCCACGCCGGGTGTCGAAGTCGTAATCGTCCTGAACAAAACGCGCGACGCTGTCACGCAACATGGTCTGTTCTTCGGAAAAATCAAAATTCATAACTTATCTCCTGCCCTTTTCCTGCGTTAGTCCGGCGCCTTAGAGGCCCAGCACAGCCTTGGCAATAATGTTTTTCTGGATCTCGTTTGAGCCGCCATAAACCGTAGCCGCGCGACCATACATGTAGCTTTGACGCGCAGCGCTACCGAAATCGTGGCCGATCACATTGCTGTCGAGCTCTGTCGGCAGCACACCCTGGTAGTGCGCTGCAACATCCATACGCAGCTCCTGTACCTGCTGCTGGATCTCCGTGCCCTTAATTTTGAGCAGTGAAGACTCAGCACCCGGTGCACCGCCCGCGGCCACCGATGCAAGAACGCGAAGATCCGTGAACTCAAGAGCCATAAGCTCAATCTCGATATCTGACAAACGCTTCTGGAACAGGGGATCATCGATCAATGCCTTGCCGCCATTCACCTCAGCCTCCGCAAGTTGACGCACCTCACGGAGCGCACGCTTGGAGTCTGCCACGCCGGCAATACCTGTCCGCTCGTGGGCCAACAGTGCCTTGGCGTAGGTCCAGCCCTTGTCCTGTTCACCGATAAGATTTTCCACGGGAACGCGAACATTATTGAATTCAACTTCATTCAGGCTGTGGTGATTATCGATGGACTCAATGGGGTTAACCTTGATGCCCTCGGACTTCATGTCAATGAGCAGAAAGCTGATGCCGTGCTGCTTCTTGCCCTCGCTGCTTGTTCTCACGAGGCAGAAAATCCAGTCCGCATGCTGCGCGTAAGTGGTCCAGATTTTTGCGCCATTGACCACGTAATGATCACCATCGAGCTCAGCTTTGGTTTTTAGGGACGCCAGATCGGAGCCGGCACCCGGCTCGGAGTACCCCTGACACCACCAGTCATCGCTGCTGAGGATGCGCGGCAGAAAGCGTGCTTTTTGCTCTTCATTACCAAAGGTATAGATGACCGGGGCCACCATATTTAAACCGAAGGGCACCACGTCGCGAATGCCCCGCGCCGAGCGCTCGGACTCGTAGATAAACTTCTGCGTGGGTGTCCATCCGGTGCCGCCGTATTCAACAGGCCAGCCAGGTGCGACCCAACCTTTTTCATTTAGCTTCTTCTGCCACTCAACAATCGCTTCACGATACTGCTTACTGTCACCCATGCGGGCACGGAGATCGTCGGTGTAAGCCTCATCAAAAAATGCCCGGACTTCGTCGCGGAAGGCGAGTTCCTCGGCTGAAAAACTGGTATCCACAGTTTGGTTCTCCTGTTGCTTGGCCTTGCGGGCCGGAATTGACACACGGAAGGATAAAACAATCGCAGATTTCCGTGGTTTTGAATTTGGAGTATGTTTTTCCTAGCGGCAGTACTCTAGCGCCCTTTGTCACTACGTACAAGCTTGCAACAACGAGAGTTGCATGGCCCAAAAACTACGTGACGGAGGGCCCCCAAAGAAGAGAGAAAGTGGTGGAGTACAGACTTTTACAGCTGCAAAGTCGGTGCCTGCGAGTGCCGACTAAGAATAGCCGCTCAGTACAGCAGGCTGAACAACTTGCGCTGATACTCCGCCGCCAAGGGGTCGCCCTTCCCCAGCGATGCAATGGTATCGAGGAGTGCTTTCTTCGTCGCGCCGTCCTTGTGATTGACGTCGCTACGCAGGATGAACAGCAGGCTCTCCAGCGCGTCGCGAAACTGTCCCGCTGCGCTGTACTGCACGGCAATCTGCTCCAGCAAATCCAGATTTTGAGGATCAGCCTTGAGCTGCTCCTCCAGGGCCACTAGCTCCGGGGAGCGGGACGCCTCCCGGGCCAGATTCAGCTGTGCCAGCAATTGATCATAAAGCGGATCCTGATCAACCATGGGAACGGCATCAAGCAGCTCCTGGGCATCGTCAAGGCGCCGGGCCTCGATCAAGGCGTGCACCAGACTCATGGCAATATCATGGCGCCGTCCACTGTCCTCATAAACGCCGCGCAACAGTGCGACAGCACCGGGGGCATCACCCGCCTGAAGCAGTGCATTCGCCTCCTGAAGCGCCGCGTCATAGGGCGAGGGCAAATGCTTCTCGAGCATTTCCCGCACCGCCTGCTCGGATTGGGCGCCCGCAAAGCCATCCACCGGCTGCCCATCGCGCATCACCATCACCGTGGGCAGGCTACGCACACCGAACTGCTGGGCGATCATCTGCTGGTCATCGGCGTTGACCTTGGCGAGCAAAAAAGCGCCCGCGTACTCAGTTGCCAGCTTTTCCAGCAGGGGCATCAGAACCTTGCAGGGTTCGCACCAGTCGGCCCAAAAATCGATCACAACCGGGCGCTGGGAAGACTCCTCAATGAGATAGCGGGCCGCGTTGCTTTCATCAATATTGACAATGGTCTCTGGCGTCTCAGGCATTCCGTCAATCATTAGCTTTCCCTATTCCCTCAGCTGCAGAACATCCTGCATATCGTAAAGTCCGGCAGGTTTGCCGGCGAGCCAGGCGGCCGCACGACAGGCACCGCGCGCGAAGGCCTCGCGGGTCCCGGCGCGATGGGTGATCTCAAGGCGCTCGCCTTCACTGGCAAAAAGCGCCGTATGATCGCCCACAATATCGCCACCTCGAATCGTGGCGAAACCGATGGTGCCGTCAACGCGTTCTCCGGTAATTCCTTCGCGGGTCATCACCGCGTGATCATCCAGCGCTACACCGCGGCCCGCCGCCATAGCCTTACCGATGGCCAGAGCCGTGCCGGAGGGCGCGTCCACCTTATGACGATGGTGAGCCTCAACTACCTCCAGATCAGTATCACTGTCGCTGGCTCGACTGGCGAGTTCCACCAGGCGCAACATCAAATTGACGCCAGTGCTGAAATTGGCCGACTGACAGATCGCAACCTTCTGCGCCGCGGCATTCACCGCGGCCTGCTGGGATTCATCGAGCCCGGTGGTACCAACAACCCAGCTGACGCCGGCTTGTGCGCAAGCCACCCCGTGCTGAGCGCTGGTAGCCGGTGTGGTGAAGTCTATGAGCACGTCAGCACGAGCCAGGGCTTCATCTATATCGTGGGTATACAGCGCGGCGGCTGCCGGTGAAGGCTGTGGAACGCTCTCGTCGAGAGCCAGGGTTACGGCGCTCAAAAAGAGGTCGTTACTGGACTCGACAAGCTCGATCAAGGTACGGCCCATGCGACCATTTCCGCCCGCGATGGCGACGCGTACGCTCACGGCTTGAGCTCATCGAAAAAGTGTTTCACTCCATCAAACCAGCTCTTTTGCCGAGGACTGTGGGCGTGGCCACCCTCTCCCATGCTTGTCTGCAACTCTTCGAGCAATTCCTTCTGGCGCTTGTTCAAATTGACCGGCGTTTCGATCACCGCCCGACAAAGAAGATCGCCAACGCCGCCGCCGCGAACCGGTTGTACGCCTTTGCCACGCAACCTGAACAGCTTGCCCGTTTGCGTCTCTGCAGGGATCTTCAGTTTCACCCGGCCATCCAGCGTGGGCACTTCCAGTTCCCCACCGAGGGCTGCATCCGCAAAGGTAATGGGAACCTCGCAGTAAAGATGTTTGCCGTCGCGCTCGAAGATGGGATGCTGCTTCACCGACATCTGCACAAACAGGTCACCGGGAGGGCCGCCTTCAGGACCCGCTTCGCCCTCGCCGCCGAGACGAATGCGGTCACCCGTGTCCACGCCCGGAGGAACTTTCACTGAGAGCTTTTTGGTCTTCTCGACACGGCCCTGTCCGCGACAGGACGTGCAGGGGTCAGAAATCGTGCTGCCGCGACCGCGACAGGTAGGGCAGGTTTGCTGTACCTGGAAAAAGCCCTGCTGCATACGTACCTGACCCGCACCGCCGCAGGTGCCACAGGTCGTAGGACTGCTGCCCTTGCGGGCGCCACTGCCATCACAGGTGGAGCAAGACGCCAGTGTCGGGACTCTGATCTCGACGGTAGTGCCACGCACTGCGTCTTCCAGAGAAATATCCAGGGTATAGCGCAGGTCGGAACCACGCTGTGCGCCGCCCCGCCCGCGGCCACCACCTCCACCGAAGATGTCCCCAAATACGTCGCCAAAAATGTCCGAGAAATTGCCGCTGCCGCCGCCAAAACCGCCGCCCATTTGCCCTTCGACGCCCGCATGGCCGTACTGATCGTAAGCCGCTCGCTTCTGGCTGTCGCTAAGCACCTCGTAAGCCTCGGAGGCTTCCTTGAACTTCTCGTCCGCCTTGGGATCATCCGGATTACGGTCCGGATGGTATTTCATCGCGACCCGGCGATAGGCTTTCTTGATGTCCTTTTCGTCGTCACTGCGGCTGACGCCCAGGACCTCATAGTAGTCGCGTTTTGACATATCACTTTGCGGTCAGGCCGCACCCCTTCCTAAATCGACAACGCGGGCCCATAAGTCCCGCGTCCCATAACACCCATGAACCGGCACTACAAAAGATAACTCTTCTGCAGCGCCGGACCGGCAAGTTTACTTCTTGTCGTCGCTGACTTCTTCGAATTCAGCGTCTACCGCATCATCGGCACCCGAGTCGTCACCGGCCTCCGCAGCGCCTTCAGCACCGCCCTCGGCCTGTGCTGCCTCAGCCTGGGCTGCGTACATCTTCTGTGCCACGGGGCCCGTTGCTTCAGTCAGCTTGGTAGCCGCTGCATCAATGGCATCCTTGTCATCGCCCTTGACCACCTCTTCCGCTTCAGAAATCGCCGCTTCGATGGCTGATTTTTCATCATCGCTGGCGTGCTCTCCGGCTTCTTCCAACGTTTTCTTGGCAGCGTTGACCAGACCCTCGCAGGTGTTGCGTGCGGAAATCAGCTCTTCAAACTGCTTATCGGCTTCGGCGTTCACCTCCGCATCGGCCACCATGGCCTCGATTTCGTCGTCAGACAGACCACCGGAAGCGGTAATGCGAATCGACTGCTCCTTACCCGTCGCCTTGTCTTTCGCCGACACATTAAGAATACCGTTGGCATCCAGGTCAAAGGTGACTTCGATTTGCGGCATGCCGCGCTGAGCCGGAGGAATGTCCGCCAGATCAAAACGTCCAAGAGACTTGTTCTGGGTCGCCTGCTTGCGCTCACCCTGAACCACGTGAATCGTTACCGCCGTCTGATTGTCATCAGCCGTGGAGAAAATTTGCGACTTCTTGGTGGGGATAGTCGTGTTCTTCTCGATCAACGGAGTAGCCACTCCCCCCATGGTCTCGATACCCAGGGTCAGCGGCGTCACATCCAGCAGCAGCACGTCTTTGACATCGCCAGCCAGCACGGCACCCTGAATCGAAGCACCCATAGCAACCGCCTCGTCCGGGTTCACATCCCGACGGGGATCCTTGCCAAAGAACTCGGCCACTTTGCGCTGAACCAGAGGCATACGCGTCTGACCACCGACCAGAATAACGTCATCAATCTCGCTGGGAGACAGATCCGCATCCTTGAGCGCCATCTTCAGCGGCTGCATGGAGCGCGTCACCAGTTCTTCCACCAGAGACTCCAGCTTGGAGCGACTCAACTTCACCACCAGGTGCTTGGGACCGGTTGAATCCGCCGTGATGTACGGCAGGTTAACTTCGGTCTGCTCTGAGTGTGACAGCTCGATTTTGGCTTTCTCTGCCGCTTCCTTCAGACGCTGGAGGGCCAGAGGGTCGTTGTGCAGATCGATGCCGCTTTCGGTCTTGAACTGGTCGGCGAGATACTCGATGAGACGCATGTCGAAGTCTTCACCACCGAGGAAGGTATCACCGTTGGTGGACAGCACTTCAAACTGATGCTCGCCGTCAACTTCAGCGATCTCGATAATGGAAATATCGAAGGTACCGCCGCCGAGGTCATAGACCGCGATGGTGTGATCGCCTTTGGCTTTGTCCATACCGTAAGCAAGAGCCGCAGCGGTAGGCTCGTTGATGATGCGCTTAACCTCCAGGCCCGCGATCTTGCCTGCATCCTTGGTCGCCTGACGCTGGGAGTCGTTGAAGTACGCCGGTACAGTGATCACCGCCTCGGTGACAGTCTCGCCAAGAAACTCTTCGGCGGTCTTCTTCATTTTGCGCAGCACTTCTGCCGACACCTGAGGTGGCGCCATTTTCTCGCCCTTGGCCTCTACCCATGCGTCGCCGTTATCAGCGGCCACAATCTTGTAGGGGACCATGGAAATATCTTTCTGCACAACGTCATCGGTGAACTTGCGCCCGATGAGACGCTTCACTGCGTAAAGTGTGTTGTGCGGATTCGTGACCGCCTGGCGCTTTGCGCTCTGGCCCACGAGAATTTCACCATCGTCGGTGTAACCCACGATAGATGGCGTCGTGCGGTCGCCCTCGGCGTTTTCGATCACGCGAGGCTTGCCGCCTTCAAGTACGGAAACGCACGAGTTCGTGGTTCCCAGGTCAATTCCGATTATCTTGCCCATGTCGTTTCTCCTGGCTTGCAGGCATCTGCACGTTCTGCACGTATAGATGCCGCCGTTGCAATAAATTCTGTCTTAGATGTGGGTCCGCAGCGGTGTATTTCAAGAGCGTTGGATGATATTTCCCGGCCCGCTCCCCCTTTCGCTGATTTTCCTGCTGACGCCAGCCTCGGTAGAGCCTAATCCGCCGCAGGGGCCTTGCTGACCATCACCATGGCGGGACGCACGAGGCGCCCGTTGAGGGTGTATCCCTTCTGCATCACCGAAAGCACCGTGTTGGGCTCGGCGTCCGGGTTTTCAATCATGCTCATGGCCTGATGGAGCTGTGGATCAAAGGGCTCTCCTGCGGGATCTACCTGCTCGATCTGGAACTTGCCGAGGGCTCCCACAAAACTCTTGAGGGTAAGATCCACCCCTTCGGCAATGGAGCTAAGCGCCGGATCATCACCGTTAATGGCATCCAGTGCCCGCTCAAGATTATCGACCACTGGGAGCAACTCGCTGCAGAAACGCTCAAGGGCATATTTGCGTGCCTTCTCCACGTCCTGATCAGCGCGACGCTGGGCGTTCTGCGCCTCCGCCTGCGCTCTCAGAGCCTGATCGCGGGCCAATCCCAGCTCCTCCTGAAGCTTTTCGAGCTGATCTTCCGCGGAGAGCTCGCTGTCAGCCGCGCTACCCTCTGGGGCATCGCCGGCGTCCTCTGTGCCCTCTGATACCTGCTCGTCTGTCACTGACTCTTCCGCCGCGTCCGCCAGCGGCTCCTCATCGCGTTTATCTTCCGCCACCGTGATCTCCTGGTGTTTTGATTAGAAAGGCGAGCATCCCCGCAAACTCGGCGGCGATAACTGTGTTTCAGCGGAAATGGGGGCAGAGCCCAAAATTACAAGACGAGCGGACGAAAAACTCTCAGACCCGAGGGCCAGGCGCTTGAGGGGAGACCGCCTTAAGCAACGACTAATGGCCCAGCGCGGCGCTCAACATCCTGGAGGTTACATCAACGATGGGAATCACCCGGTCATAAGCCATGCGCGTGGGTCCAATCACACCCAGCACACCCAGGGAGCGCGCCCCATCGCCGTAGGGGGAGGTGACCAGGGAATAATCACCGAAAATCTGGGAGCCAGCCTCCTCGCCGATAAAAATCTTGACGCCATCGGCCTCCGAGCAGCGCTCCAGCAGGTGCGAAAGATCCCGCTTGCTTTCCAGCGTCGAAAACAGCTCCCGAAGACGCGTGAGCTCCTCGGGACTGGCTCCCTCAAGCAATCGGGATTCACCGACGATCAGATAATCTGACAAGCGCGTCTCTTCGGCGAGCGCCTGCTGCGCCAAGTCCAGCATCGCTGATAGATAGTCGTCCAGGGAGCTTCGAGCCGCCTGAAGCTCCTGCTCCACCCTCTCCTGAACATCGGCAAGGGCCTGGCCGGCAAAGCGCTGATTGATTTGCGCCGCAGCGGCCCGCAGTTCTTCATCCGAAAACACACGCTGCGTGTGAATAATGCGGTTCTGCACCTCACGTTGGTTGATTACCAGGATCACCAGCACGCGATCTCCCGACAGCGGTAAAAACTCCACCTGCCTGAGCGGCTGCTGCGTGGGCTTGGGCACGGTGACTACGCCCGCCTGCGAGGTAATAGAGGACAGCATATTGGATGCAGTCTGCACCAGGTCGGCGGTGTTCCGATCGGGATTGAGCTCCTTGCGGAGGGAGTCGAAGGCGCTGGGATCCGGGTCGTCGGTGACCTGCAGCAGGCTGTCCACAAAAAACCGGTAGCCCTGGGCTGTGGGCACACGTCCGGCGGAGGTGTGAGGCGACTGGAGAAACCCGCGCTCCTCGAGATCCGACATCACATTGCGGACTGTTGCGGGACTCACCGACAGCCCGGCCTCCTCTCGCAGGGTCTGCGACCCCACAGGACTGCCATCGCGGATGTGCATCGCCACCAAGGTTTTCAACAAGGTCTCTGACCGCTCTGTCAGCTCACGACCCAAATGAACTCTCCCCATTATCAATCATGCAAGGTTTTAGCACAGACCCGCGGGAACACAAAGCGTCAGGCAAGATCCGCCAAATTTGCTGTTTATGCGCTGTGACGGATGGGTTATAACCCTCAGACACTCGGGATCGGACCGCTATGCTCAGCCAAATCACTATCAGCCAATTTACTGTCGTAGAGCACCTCGAGGTGGATTTTCGCGACGGCCTTACCGTGGTTACCGGAGAAACCGGCGCGGGAAAGTCCATCATGCTCGACGCACTGGGTCTTTGCCTTGGCGACCGCGCGGACCCCGGCGCCATCCGTCCCGGTGCGGATCGGGCAGATATCAGCGCACGCTTTGACATCGACAGCATGCCCGCTGCCAAGAAATGGCTGGAGACTCATGATCTGCAAGGGGACGGCGACTGTCTCTTCCGGCGGGTAATCACCCGGGAAGGGCGATCCCGTGCCTATATCAACGGCCGCCCCAGCACCCTGCAGGATTGCGCCGCCCTCGGTGAACTGCTGGTGGATATTCATGGCCAACACGCCCATCAATCACTGCTCCGCCGGCCATATCAGCGACTACTCCTGGATAGCTACGCAGGGCAGATATCTGCGGCACAGCGGGTATGCGGCGCTGCCAACGAATGGCTGCGGCTTCGCGACGAACTGGAAACACTGCGCAGCAATCAGCAGGAACAGGCAGATCGCGAACAGCTCCTGCGCTATCAGGTAGGTGAGCTCGACGAGCTTGCCCTCGGTGATGCGGAATTACAGAGCCTCGAGGATGAGCAGCGCGTTCTGGAAAACGCCGATGCCATTCAGCGCCAGGCGGCGGCCGCCATCGAACATTGCGACAGCAATGAGAGCGGCGTGCGTGCCGCGCTCGCCGCTCTTTCGGAAGGTCTGCACCAAGGCAAAACCATCGCGAACGTGCGCGAAATGCTGGACTCTGCGGCTATTCAACTAGGCGAAGCGCGGAGCGAGCTGCAGCAATACCTGGCGAGCACCGAGAACAATCCCCAGCGTCTCTCGGAAGTCGAAGCCCGTCTGGAGGCAATTTACGCCCTGGCAAGAAAGCATCGCATCATGCCCGAACAACTCAGCGCTCATCACCAGTCTTTAAGTGAAGAGCTGGCCACGCTGGATTCCAGCGATGAACGCGTTGAGGGTATGGAAGCGGCCCTCGCTCAGCAGCTTGACGACTACACAGCGCTGGCCGGCAAGCTCAGCGCCGCGCGAAAAAAAACCGCGACAAAACTCGAAAAAGAAGTATCCAAGCTCCTGAAAAAATTGTCGATGAGCAACTGCGAGTTCAAAATTGCGCTCAGCAAACGGGAAAGCAAGGACCCCCACCCCCTGGGGGCGGAGGACGTCGAGCTGCTCATCAGCACCAACCCGGGGGCAGACCCGCAGCCCCTGGGACGTATCGCGTCCGGTGGCGAGCTATCGCGGATCAGCCTGGCTATTCAAGTGGCGACTGCCGGGAACACCACCGTGCCCAGCATGGTTTTTGACGAAGTCGATGTGGGTATTGGCGGCGCTGTGGCCGAGGTAGTGGGTCGCCTTCTGGCTGACATGGGCAGGAATGCGCAGGTCCTGTGCGTGACTCACCTGCCGCAGGTCGCGGCCCAGGGGCAGCAGCATTTACAGGTCGAGAAATCGGGCAAAGGCAAGCAATTGGCGTCAACGCTTCAGGAGCTGGACGACAATGAGCGAGTCAGAGAGATCGCTCGCATGCTGGGCGGTCTGAAAATGACCGAGAACACGCTGGCTCACGCGCGGGAGATGCTGGAGAGTCGAGACTGAGAGCTTGCGTCTGGCGGTTTACTCTTAACTAACTTTTTATTTACTGTCCGGGCGCTTGCGCACTTTCAATACGAGAGAGTGATCAACGAGCTCAAAACCGTGCTCTTCAGCGATTTTCTTCTGCCGCTCTTCGATCACGGGGTCGGTGAATTCGATCACCTGACCCGTATCTTCACAAACCATGTGATCGTGATGCTCGCCATGATCCAGCTCGAAGACCGAGTGGCCCCCTTCAAAATTGTGCCTCGTTACCAGTCCCGCCCCTTCAAACTGCGTAAGGACCCGGTAAACCGTGGCCAGCCCGACGTCCTCTCCGGCATCGCGAAGGGCCTGATACACGTCCTCAGCACTCATGTGCCGCTCATGTTGCTCCGAGTCCGCCAGAATCTGCAGGATTTTGATGCGCGGAAGCGTGACTTTAAGGCCAACGCTACGAAGGTCTTGATTACTAATTGGCATACGGGATGCACTTCTCTGAATGGACACTCATCGGTATGATGCCACCCCTACCCCACCAGTGGAAGTTAGTCCTTGATCCGACCTCGATACATTTTACGAGTCACGCTGCTCACAGCCGTCCTGCTAGGGCTTGGTGCCTGCGGATTCGTGGGTTTCCCCGGCGTGTATAAAATCGATATCGAACAGGGCAACCTGGTCACCCAGGACATGATCGAACAACTCCAGCCCGGTATGAGCCGGCGCCAGGTACGCTTCATCATGGGGTCACCCCTGGTCGAGGATACCTTCCAGCCCGACCGCTGGGATTACCCCTACGTTATTCGTAACGGCACAGAAATCATTCGTGAGGCCCAGGTGCGAATTTTCTTTGAAGGGGACCGGCTGGTAAACATCACCGGTGACTACCTGCCGGACTGGGCCAACCCTGACTCCAACCCCAATAATAATGCTGAAACCGACGGCGAAGCAGAGCAAGGATTGGGAGAAGCTGAGAGCGATCAGTCAGCCGACTGAGTCTCCCGTCGTGCCTTGGCACGCGCCGCCCGCTCTTTTCGCACTTCTTTGGGATCAGCCAGCAACGGCCGGTAAATCTCCACCCGATCCCCCGCGCGAAGAACCTGCGTTTGAGCGACCAGATGACCAAAAATGCCCAGGCGCGTATCTTCCCCAAGCGTCAGCGCATCAAACTGCTCTTCGATGCCCGACTGCCGCGCAGCCTCTATAGCCGTCGTACCCTCGGGCACCGAGAGCTTGAGAATAGACTGACGATCCGGCAGCGCATAGACCACCTCAACGGCAACATCCGAGCTGTCATTCATAGGCCGTAGACATCCTGGGCCCGACGCACCACCGCATCCACTAGATTGCCGGTTACCCGATCAAACAGTTTCGCAGCGGCCGCACTCAGCAGCCCCCCGCGAAAACTGAATTCCAGGTCGAGGGAGACCTTACAGGCCTGCTCGGCCAGCGCCTGAAATCGCCAGGCCCCCGCAAACTGCTCGAAAGGACCGTCCTTGAGCGTCAGCCGAATTTCTTTGTAGGGCACCAGTTCGTTAAGCGTAGTGAAGCTGTGAGAAATGCCGCCGCGCGCCAAATCAAGGCGTGCCTCCATGTGTTCAGCATCAGTGCGCAGGATCGATGCCCCCACGCAACCATCCATATACTGTGGATAGGCCTCCACGTCATTAACCAGAGCGAACAACTGCTTGTCCGAGAAGGGTAACAACGCACTTCGATGAATAGAGGTCATAATAATGGGGTCACAATGTAGAGATCACAGACCTAAGGTAGGTCGCTATTTGCCGTCAGGGCACTAATGATAACCAGAGCCACGCGAAGGCAATCACGGGCACGGCCACAAAGCGGATGAGAAAATACCACAGAGAAAACAGGATGTCGGGCTCCCGAGCCAGCTCTTTGCGCAAAACATCCCGGGGCATACGCCATCCAACGAAAAGC
>NZ_CBFHZO010000091.1:0-100516 GCF_965660375.1 Congregibacter sp.
ATCCCGCCCCTGGAGCTCAAAATGGCCTGGAGCCCCTTACTTCAGCATAACCCCGGTAACCGCTGGCTGCGCAAACTGATTGTGGAAACGGCAAGACACATCGTTGCCACCGACAAAGCTGACGACGGCACTCATTCAGGCAGTGAATGACGGTGATAAAAACTATCGGCTTTGGGAATTATTACGCAGCGATTAACATCGCTCTTTTTTTAGTGCGAGCCTGAGTTCGCAAACAAAGAGCAAGGAGTTTCCGCCATGACAAATCGCGTTTCACGCGCAGGGTTACAAGTTGCACCGGTCATCGCAACACTGTTGGAAGATGAAATTTGTCCGGGTATCAATGTAAATGCCGATGGTTTTTGGGCGGCGCTTGCGCGCATTATAGAGGACCTTCGTCCACGCAATATTGAGTTGCTGGCCATCCGTGAACGCATGCAGGAACAAATTGATGAGTGGCACCGCGAGCATCCGGGTGCCGACTACGACCGGGCCGCCTACAAAGCGTTTTTGCAGGATATCGGCTATCTCCTCCCCGCGCCCGCGCCGTTTTCCATAGCCACCGAGAACGTTGACCCGGAGGTCGCTACCATCGCCGGGCCGCAACTGGTCGTGCCTGTTATGAACGCCCGCTACGCACTCAATGCCGCCAATGCGCGGTGGGGCAGCCTCTACGATGCCCTTTACGGTACGGACGTGATTTCTGAGGAGGACGGGGCCGAGCGAGCGGGCGGTTACAACCCCGTGCGCGGTGCAAAGGTGATCGCCTGGGCCCGTGATTTTCTCGACAAGCACTTCCCCCTGGAAACAGGCAGTCATCATGACGCTTCACGGTATGCAATTAGTGACGGCGCTCTGGTAGTAGAGATGGATAACGATCGCGAAAGAACCAGTCTCGCTGATGATGCGCAGCTTCGCGGCTACCGTGGAGCAGCGGAAGCTCCTCACGCCATACTGCTTAAGCACAACGGCCTGCACGTGGAGATACAGATTGATCCGTCCAGCCCCATTGGCGCCGAAGATAAAGCGGGTGTGAAAGATCTGCTACTGGAGTCAGCAATCAGCACGATTCAGGACTGTGAGGATTCCGTGGCCGCGGTGGACGCCCAGGACAAAGCCATCGTCTACGGCAACTGGCTGGGCCTGATGCGTGGCGATCTGAGTGAGCAGTTTACCAAGGGGGGACAGAACCAAACCCGTAAACTCAATCCAGACCGTCGTTACACAGCCATTGATGGCAGTGAGCTCGTGCTACCGGGCCGCAGCCTGATGTTCGTACGCAACGTCGGTCATCTTATGACCAACGAAGCGATTCTTGACAATGACGGCAATGAGATTGCGGAAGGCATCATGGATGCCATGTTTACCGCGGCGATTGCTCTCCATGACCTTAAGGGTGACGGAGATATCCATAACTCCCGTTGCGGCAGCGTGTACATCGTCAAACCCAAAAAGCACGGCCCCGACGAAGTGAGCTGTACCGTGGACCTGTTTGCCCGCGTCGAGGACGCATTGGGCATGCCCCGCAACACGATCAAACTGGGCATCATGGACGAGGAACGGCGCACGACAATCAATCTTGAGGAATGTATTTATCGCGCGAAGGAACGCGTGGTGTTTATCAATACGGGGTTTCTGGACCGCACGGGCGACGAGATTCACACCAGCATGGCCGCCGCGGCCATGACACCCAAAGGGGACATGAAGTCCGAACCCTGGATCAGCGCCTACGAGGATCACAACGTCGATGCCGGTCTTGCCTGTGGACTTCTGGGACGCGCCCAGATCGGCAAGGGAATGTGGGCCATGCCCGACCTGATGGCCGCCATGCTGGAGGCAAAAATAGCTCACCCCAAAGCCGGCGCCAGCACGGCCTGGGTGCCCTCTCCCACCGCCGCAACGCTCCATGTCACCCACTATCACGATGTGGACGTCGCTGCTGTGCAGTCACAGCTCAAAGAACGGGAGCCCGCTTCCGTTGACGATATCCTCGCTATTCCCCTACGCGGCGCGGCGGATATGAACGCCGAAGACATCCAGCGAGAACTGGACAATAACGCCCAGGGCATTTTGGGTTATGTGGTTCGCTGGGTTGACCAGGGCGTCGGCTGCTCCAAGGTGCCTGACATTCACAACGTGGGCTTGATGGAAGACCGCGCGACCCTGCGGATTTCATCCCAGCACATCGCCAACTGGCTCACTCACGGGGTGTGCAGTGAAAACCAGGTCCGCGAAACCCTTGAGAGGATGGCGACGGTGGTCGACAAACAGAATGCCAGCGATCCAGTGTACAAGCCCATGGCGCCGGACTTCGACCATAGCGTGGCCTTTCAAGCAGCCTGCGATCTGGTTTTTCTCGGCACTAAGCAGCCCAGCGGTTATACCGAGCCGGTGCTTCATGCGCGGCGGCGGGAGGCTAAGGCGGCAGCGTAGCGCTGCCGTGGCGTGCTATCTGAGGGGTGATCCAGCCTACCGCTCAGTTGCTCAATGAAGGGGAACTTTAAAGGTTCGCCAGCGCCTGCATCGGCGGCAGATATTCGTAGCCCAGGGCTTCAGACACCGCCTGGTAGGTCACCTGCCCGCCATGCACGTTCAATCCGTCTCGAAGATAGCGATCATCCTCGAGTGCTTTTTTCAGGCCCTTGTTCGCGAGAGCCATAATGTAAGGGAGCGTTGCGTTCGTAAGCGCCAAGGTGGATGTTCTCGCAACGCCTCCCGGCATGTTGGCAACGCAGTAATGCACGACATCGTCGACGATATAGCAGGGATCCTGATGGGTTGTGGGACGGCTTGTCTCAAAGCAGCCGCCCTGATCAATGGCAACGTCAACCAGCACAGAGCCGGGCTTCATACGGGAAACCAGGTCCGCAGAAATCAATTTGGGCGCTGCGGCACCGGGAATCAGCACAGCACCCACAACGAGATCCGCCTCCAGAGCATGTCGTTCCAGGGCATCGCGGGTCGAGTAGAGTGTTTTCATGCGGCCCCCAAATAGCGTATCGAGCTCCTTCAGACGGGTGATGGAGCGATCGACGATGGTGACGTCAGCTCCCAGCCCCATGGCCATGCGTGCTGCGTTGACGCCCACCACACCGCCGCCGATTACGAGAACGCGCGCAGGCTCGACTCCTGGGACTCCACCCAGCAACGTACCGCTGCCGCCCTGCGCTTTTTCAAGACTGTGACAACCCGCCTGTATCGCCATGCGCCCGGCGACTTCACTCATGGGAGCCAAAAGCGGCAAGCCACCTTGAGCACTGGTCACCGTTTCATAGGCAATCGCGCTAGCTCCCGACGCCACCAGCAAGCGCGTCTGCTCCGGGTCCGGCGCCAGATGCAGATAGGTAAACAGCAGCTGGCCGGGGCGCAGCATTCGACACTCGTCAGGCTGCGGTTCTTTAACCTTGACGATCATTTCTGCCTCGGCAAACACGGACTGCGCGTCTTTTCCGATGAAGGCGCCTGTCGCCTCGTACTGGGAATCATCGAATCCGATAGAAGCACCACCGCTGGTCTCTATAAGGACTTCATGTCCGGCATGCACCAACTCGCTGGCTCCCGCGGGCGTAAGGCCGATCCGATACTCGTGATTTTTGATTTCTTTAGGAACGCCAATGAGCATGTTGACTCTCTCCGAAAAAGAACGAAAACGGCGCGTATGGTAGTCGCAGCGTGGAAATCGCGCCCTACCTCTTTAGGGTGACTCCCTAATCCTCGTCCAAGCCCACGTCTTTATACTGGAGATTTGTTAATTGCTCCGATAGCAGGCCAAGGAGAAATATGATGACACCAGAAGAAACCAACAGAGCAGTCATATTGGTAAACCGCCAAGAATCACTCACGATCGCGGTCGCAACGTAGTTAAACAAGCCCAGGCCTGCCGTCAAAACTGAAAACGGGAAATACACTTTCAGCGGTGAGTAAAGGGTTCCCACCTTAAAAATAATCAGCAGAAAACGCAGGCCATCGCGGAGTAAATTGATGTGTCCCTTGCCCTGTCTTTTGGCAACTTTAATCGGCAAAAAGCCTACGGAATAGCCCGCGCGATAGAACGCCATGGTGGATGTGGTGGGATAGCTGAATCCGTTAGGCAGCAGGTAAAGAAAACTTAAAAACTTCCGACGATTTACCGCGCGGAAGCCTGACGTAAGATCATCAATAGGCTGCCCGACCATCCAACTCGCAAACTTATTGTAAAAGTTATTCGCGCCCCAGCGCGCAACGCTGGCCTGAGACCCCAATCCTGATCGTGCCCCGACCACCAGATCAAAGCCTTCTTCGTACTTGTAAAGCAAACGCTCCACGTCCGCGGGATCATGCTGCCCATCGGCATCCATAAACACCAAGACGTCGCCATTTGCTGCGCGCGCACCGCGCTTGATGGCAGCACCGTTACCCTTGCTATAGGGCTGGGCTACCACAATAGCGCCGGCGTCAGCGGCGGCTTTGCCTGTGCCGTCGGTGGAGCCGTCGTCGACTACAACGAACTCGTAGTCGGGCTGCAATAAGCGAAGCTTCCCCACTACGGAAGCAATCGTACTGACTTCATTTCGCGCCGGTATGACAATGGATACGCTTAACAAAAACTATTCTCCTGTGCCGTAAAGCATCAACGTCTTACTCTGCTCAACGCTGAGCTGCCCGTCGTCGTCAAGTTTCAACAGTTTTCGCCTCGTTTCCTCACACATGCCTCCTATCTGTGTCGCCCTGCAGAAATGTAAATTCATTAACATAAGCTGAATGTTTTCCGGAGCTAACAATAAAGCCTTCTTTGTGTACCAAGACGCATTCTCATAGCGTTCCAGTGCATTTTCCAAAACGGCCAAGGTCGATAGCAGGGGTTCAAGCTCAACAGCCAACGCTGCGCTGGCAGCCAACGCATAAAGCTGGTCGGCAAGTTTAAGCACGGTGCCACGATCGCAGGTATCGTCGTAAATCCCCGTTATAACTAACTGCATTGCCTCGCGTGCAGCTCTATCTTGCAGACCCGCAAAATCCTCCAGGCTGCCAAAATCATACCCGTCAAGGAGCTGGCCCGAAACGCAGGAAAGAGCCAGTACGTAAACGGTTCTATTTAAATGATAACCCGGGTGGGCCTCGGGGTACGCCCTGTCAGCGTATTTCATTGCAAGCTCAAGATCCCCGTATTTAGCCTGCAAAAGGGCCATGGCTCGATTCGCTCGCGGCGATTCTGGATGCCCGTTCACCTCCAATAACGCAATCATCTCGGGCTTGGACCACACGTGCGCCAGCGCCCCCGTCTGTACCAGCAGCCACGCGCCGTAAATCAATAGCCAGATTACTAAAGGCACTTTTACTGCGGGAGCTTTCTTTATACATGCGCCGACCCCAAACCCCAGCGCGAGGGCGAGACCCACGCTCGGGAAATAATTCCGGTGCTCAAAGTACGGCTCAAGGGCTAGCACCGATGACTCTACTGAATGCCCAAGCAAGAAAACTGCCGCGCACAACAGTACCTGCGCTCCCAGTGGCTTGTGTCTCCACCAAAAGCCCATGACCAGCAAAGCGGAAAAACACAAAATACTCATTGCGGTGGAAGTCGGACTGAACAATCCACTCGACAGCATAAAGTCATCATGGACCAGTCCCATACGTCCGGTATCTGGAGCATAGAATTGAGAAGAGTAGTCAAGCAGTATTCTGGGCTGGCTAAGCACCCGCTCTGCAACGGTGAAGCTACGAACCTCATAGCCCGCCACAATCCAGGACCAGTTAACAGCCAAAACACAGATCGCGGCTATCAAGAAAACAGCAAATGTCCTGGCGGCTGCCACACGCACCGCGTACGCCCGGGCCGAACCCGAAGTCACCGGGCAGAGTGCAAGCAGACTCGGGACGATCAGCATCAGCGTGGCTGCGTTCTCTTTTGTAAAAATTGCGAGGGTCGCGGTGACCAAGGCGGCACAAGCCCAGAAAAAGTGCGTCTTCGAGGCCGCACCAAAGCACCTACGCCACCGCAAGCTCAGCAAAAGAGTTAGAAGCATGAAGGAGCCGGCTAAGAGGGTCATGCGTTGAACATGGTAAAGCACCGTGGACAGCTGCAATGGTGTCCAGCACCAGACCATCGCAACAAGGAGCGCGCAGACCCGAGGCGAGGCCAGCTCAAACCTTGAGAACACAGCTAGCGCAAGAAGGTAAACCAGGACCGTGTTTACGACATGAATTCCAAGGTTAACTGCCTTCCCCGTGGCTGGACCTGCACCAAGAACCGAGGCCTCCGCAACGAAAGACGCCATCGCCACCGGGCGCCCCAGGGGGCCCGACGTATTCCCAAGGATTATGGATAACGTTTCGGCAGTGTCCAGAATGTCGGAATTGATCACCGGGATGTTGGACCGGTCATCAAGAAGAGCGGGGCCCTCGATTCCCGGACCATAGGCCCAAATCACCAAGACGGCGATGAGGCTAACTAACAGAAACGAAAAAGGCTTAGCCAAAACACTGCCCCCGCCAAACCTAAATAAAGCCATTATTCGATAGCCCGAATCATGGGCTTAAGGAAAGTACGTCGCTCGTCAAAGCTCAATAGCTGCAGTATGGCGTCGATTGCTTTTCCGTGCTCTCCCACCTCGCTGTAAACCTCAATCAATCTTGCGTAAACAGCCGCTATGGGAGGCTCCTCCTCAGCCAGCTTTTCGTAAATTTGTTGCACATGCTTGGGACCGCCACCGGTCAATCGAGCCCGGAGGCCTGCCATAAAGGAAGGGTTCCCCATGTCTTCACTAAAAGAGTCCAGCAGACTCGCCCGCTCTTCTGCATTCATAGTGCAGGTAGCGTCCAGCAGACAGTCGGCAAGAAAGCTGAGGGCCGCATAGTCTTCGGCCTGAAGCTGCCCCTTAGCAAGCGCCTGGATCAATAACTCAGCCCATGGCTCGCGACCAGCTAATTGCGGAAAGATGGAACTATCAATTCTCAACAAAAGGGCGAGTGCGGCAATGTCCGGCACATCAGCCCGAGCAAGCTCCTTGAGCCGCTCCCGGGCTTCCACCAGTCGCGCCTGCTTCAGCAAAACGGCGTCAGTGCCGGAATCGTCAACACTGCTAGTGTCAAGGAGAGCCGCAGCGTATAAAAACTTTGAGCGTGGCGATTCTGGCGAATGGCGATAGGCGTGTTCGTAGATGCTTTCCCGCGACGACCAAATCTGGGAGCGCAAGGTCAGTGTCACCAGTGACAAACCCAGCAGGAGCAACATAACCACAAATGTTAGTCGCTCTTTCTCAAAGCGCTGAGCTAATTTGAACGCTGCTGCAACGATGCCGAGAAGCAAACCAGCCGAGGGTAAATAGTTTCTATGCTCATAGGACACCTCGAGGGCCAGCACCGTTGATTCAATGCTGTGTGCCAACAAATAAAAGCTGATTGCAAAAACAAGCTCGCGGCTCTTGAGCGCGATAGCCAGGGCGAACGCAAGCAGCCAGGCGACCGTCGCTGTCAGGAGTCCCCAGGAGTTTTCACGAAGAGCCCACTGACCATCCTGCAGAAACACCAGTGAACGAAGATCGGGCAGAAGAATCCACTGGAGGTATTTCCAGAGCAATGGCACCTGCACAGCTACGCGATCCTCGAGGGTAAAATTTCTTTGGGCATAGGAATCCGTCAGCCACGTTGGTGCCAGGAGATACAGAAGCCATGGAGCGAGCAGGCATAAGCACAAAACACCCGCGCCGAAACGCTGCAAAAACAGCCTTTGACTCCCCGCGACAACGCAGGCAAAGACACCCACCTCAAGGAGAACGAGCAGAGGCAAAAGGACCACAGCATTCTCTTTACTGTAGAGCCCCATTACGAGGCAGAGCATCAGCCACAGGAGCATTGCAATAACATGCTCAACAGTCGGGACCTGTTCGACCCAGCGCTCGCGATAGTGGGCATACGCTCCCAGCCCCAGCAAGACCCACAGCGCACTGAGTTGACTCATCCGCTGCACCGCATACATAACCGTCGAAACATGCAGCGGCGCAGCGCACCACAGTGCAGCCGTTATTAACGCAGCAGCCTTCGATTGCCTTTCGGAAAACCCCCATGCCGCGAATATTTTCAGCGCCAGATACCCAAGAATAGTGGCGACAAGGAAATGAATTCCTAAATTTACGACTTTAACAACGTAGGGATCCAGGATTTGGTTTTCCTGACGTTGTCCGAGAAAACTCAACAGCGAAACGGGGCGCCCCAGGGGGCCGGCGCGGCCACTGACAGCCACGTCGCGAAGATCGTCAAACTGAGTCCAATGAAACTCTTTCAACGCTCTGTTTTCGAGGAGATTGGGGGTGTCGTCGAATAACCACGGACCGGACAGAGCCGGCAGGTAAGCCGCACTGACGACCACGAGAATCAGAACACTGAGCAGGAGGAGCCCTCTGGCATCCTGACCATTTGTCAGCATTTAAACCTTCTTAAGCGAAAGACGACGTGAGGTAAGAAAGCAAAAAAAACCGAGCCGATAAGATCGGCCCGGTTCAGTTTTACCGCTTTCGTATGAAGACGGATTATCCGCGGCAGTTGGCCGGCAGATGGTTGGTCAACACAGGTCCACTAGCGGCTGGCTGGCAAGTCCAGGTAATGGTGCGCGTATCGGGGTCTGTAACTGCGATCAGCTCGAAACTAAGGTCACCAGCTGCGCCCGGCATAACACTCTGTTTTACCAATGCGCGAATCGTGTCCTGATCCTCGTAAATTATCGACTGGATTATTTGCGTTTCTACAGTCTGAACTCCGGACTGAGCGACAGTAGGCATTACTCCGTTGGTCGCGTAAAACTCAGCAATTGTGGTTTTGGCTTCAGCCAGCCGAGCCAAAGGCTCAGCCATACGTGCTCTCACCGTGTAATCCTGATAAGCGGGCAGTGCGATGGCAGCCAAAATACCGACAATCGCAATAACGATCATAAGCTCGATTAGCGTGAAGCCCTGCTGTCGGGCCATGTTTACTTTTTTCATGGTGGTTCTCCAGATTGTTGGCCGCCCCGGGCGACCTAAAGTAACGGTAACTCCCAACTGAATAAGCAGGTTGCAGGCCAACAGCACAATAATTAAAAATAATTCAATAAAATCAGTATTTTGAAGAAAAACCTGCATCTTAAACTCGCAGATAACGCGTTTTTTTCTACAAAAAAATACTCAATTTCCATCACTAACTGACATTTTTTGTCAGTTAGTGCGTCAAATACGACGCTCACAAATCAATTGTGTTGGTTTTGGCATCCCTGACTATCGACAAACCCCCATTATGGATAATGCTGGGGGACTTCAGCCATCGCCACCCTACCGCTATACTCATCGGGTTATCATAGGGCAGCAAAGCATGAACGAACGAGCCAGCGGTAAACCCTCCGGTCTTGCGGGGCGTCTTGTAATAGAAGGCCTTCTCGACGCCGAGCAGGCATCCAAGGCCCAAGCGGAGGCGGCCAATGAGCGAATCCCCTTCGTTCGCTACCTGGTTGATGAGGTTAAGATCGATAGCCATAAGCTCGCGGAACTTGCGTCCCAAGAATTTGGTGCTGCACGTTTTGATATCACCGCTTTTGATGCACAGTTTCTCCCCCAGGGCGTTGTCGAGCCGGAACTAGTCACCAAGCACCACGCGCTTCCTCTCTACAGCCGCGGAAAGCGTCTGTTCATCGCGGTTTCCGACCCCACGAATCTTGCTGCCCTTGATGAAATCAAATTCCACACGGGTCTTAACACCGAGGCGATTCTCGTCGATGAGAAAAGTCTGCAAAAGGCCATTGCCGAATGGAGCGAAGCCCAAGACGACATCGGTGGGGGCCTGGAAGATCTCGAGTCCGACGAATTTGATGACATCGACATCGGTGCTGTCGAAGACCCGGCAACCGATGACGGTGACGAAAACAGCAGCGTTGATGAAACCCCCATCGTGCGCTTCGTTAACAAAGTGCTCGTGGACGCCATCAAACAGGGTGCATCGGACATCCACTTCGAGCCCTATGAAAAAGACTATCGCGTGCGCTTCCGAACAGACGGCGTGTTGAGAGAAGTCGTGCGGCCGCCCCGTAATCTTGCTCCGCGCCTTTCGGCGCGTTTGAAGGTTATGTCGCAGATGGATATTTCGGAACGCCGGCTCCCTCAGGATGGTCGCATCCAGATGAAACTTTCGCGCAACCGCTCCATCGATTTTCGCGTCAATACACTCCCGACGCTCTTTGGGGAAAAAATCGTGCTGCGAATCCTGGATCCCACCAGCGCTCAAATGGGCATCGACGCGCTGGGCTACGATCCGGACCAGAAAGACATGTTCATGAAAGCTCTCAAGCAGCCTCAGGGCATGATCCTGGTAACGGGACCCACCGGCTCCGGTAAAACCGTGTCTCTGTATACGGGCCTGAACATCCTGAATGAGCCCGAGCGTAATATCTCCACGGCAGAGGACCCCGTTGAGATCAACCTTTCGGGTATCAACCAGGTGCATGTAAATGCAAAGGTGGGGCTGAACTTTGCGGAGGCGCTGCGCTCCTTTTTGCGCCAGGACCCCGACATCATCATGGTGGGGGAGGTACGAGATCTCGAGACGGCAGAGATCGCTATCAAAGCCGCCCAGACAGGACACCTGGTGCTTTCCACCCTCCATACCAACAGCGCCGCCGAAACCATCAGCCGCCTTCTCAACATGGGTGTCCCTGCGTTCAACGTGGCCACCTCGGTCAGCCTTATTATTGCCCAGCGCCTGGGTCGCCGACTTTGCAAGGAGTGCTCAGTGCCGGCAGAGATCCCCCGCGACACCCTGGTAGAGGAGGGATTCACCGATGAGATGCTCGCCACCGCGACAGTTATGAAAGCGGTGGGCTGTGATGCCTGCAAGGACGGTTACAAGGGTCGTGTGGGTATCTATGAGGTGGTGCGAATCACTCCCGAGATCGCCAATATGATTATGGAAGACGGCAACTCCCTGGAGATCTCCCGCCAGGCCCGGGCCCACGGCTTTGCAGACCTGCGCACCTCCGCTCTGCGAAAATGTGCCCAAGGACTGATTAGTCTTGAGGAAGTAAACCGCGTTACGATTGACTGATACACGGCCTGGCTTGTCCAGACCGTTCTAGAGCGACAGGAGATAGGTCAAAGATCATGGCGACGACGGCTACCAGCGAACTGTTTACTTGGAGCGGCACGGACAAAAACGGACGCCAGACCAAGGGGGAGATCAACGCTCCGTCGCAGGCTATGGCGCGTGCCCAGCTTCGACAGAAAGGCATCAACCCCCGCTCGGTGCGCCGCAAGTCAAAACCTCTTTTCAGCGCTAGAAAAAAGCCGATTAAAGCGGCGGATATCGCCATATTTACCCGCCAGATGGCGACTATGATGAAAGCGGGCGTTCCCCTGGTGCAGAGTTTTGACATTGTTGGTGACGGCCTCGAAAACCCCTCTATGAAAGAACTGGTAGGGGGCATCAAAAACGATGTCTCTTCAGGAGGCGGGCTGGCCCTGTCACTATCCAAGCACCCCCGACATTTTGACGAGCTCTTCTGCTCATTGGTAGGTGCCGGTGAGTCGGCGGGCACCCTGGAAACCATGCTGGACCGCGTGGCCACCTACAAGGAAAAAACCGAACAACTGAAAGCCAAAATCAAGAAGGCCCTCACTTACCCCACCGCGGTAATCGTTGTCGCGCTGGTCGTGTCGGGGATTCTGCTGGTAAAGGTTGTGCCCCAGTTTGCGGAGACTTTCTCAAGTTTTGGCGCCGACCTCCCGGCATTTACGCTGATGGTATTGGGCCTGTCGGACTTTATGCAGGCGTGGTGGTTCATCATTGTTGTTGGGATTGTTGCAAGCATCTATGCCTTTAAAGAAGCCCGCATTCGGTCGCAAAGCTTCAGTGACGCTATTGATCGACTCATGCTTAAACTGCCTGTTTTTGGCGGTATTGTTAACGACTCTGTGGTGGCACGGTTCTCACGAACCCTGGCGACCACCTTCAACGCGGGGGTACCTCTGGTCGATGCTCTGGAGTCCACCGCCGGCGCTGCAGGTAACGCCGTATACAGTGCGGCCATTCTGCAGATTCGTGATGACGTCACCACGGGTTCCACTTTGTACAACTCGGTTAAGAGCACCGGGCTTTTTCCAAATATGCTGCTGCAGATGATCTCCATCGGTGAAGAGTCCGGACAGTTGGATGAGATGCTGGACAAAGTCGCCACGCACTATGAAGAGCAAGTCGACAATGCTGTCGACAGTCTGAGCTCCCTTATGGAACCCATGATCATGTCGATTCTGGGCGTGCTTGTGGGCGGTTTGATGATTGCCATGTACCTACCAATCTTTATGCTGGGATCTGTAATCTAGTTAATGCCCCGTAACCCCAAGACATCCCCGATAAAGCACGATGACTGAGTCCCCTCTCCTGAGTGAATTCCTTCGCGAATATCCGCTGTATTTCTATTTTTCCGTCGGCGCGCTGGGATTGATCGTTGGCAGCTTTCTCAACGTGCTGATACTCCGCCTCCCGGAAATGATGCAAAGGGAGTGGCGGAACGACTGCCAAGCGCTCCTTGAGCTCGAAAATAGCGAAACCGACGAAAAATTCTCCCTGGCATTTCCCGGCTCCCATTGCCCTCATTGTCAGCACGCCATCAAGCCCTGGGAGAACATCCCCGTCATCAGCTTTTTGGCGCTGCGTGGACGCTGCTCAAACTGTGCCACGGCCATCAGCTGGCGTTACCCTCTCGTAGAGCTGGCAACGGCGGCAGCCTCAGTCACCGTGGCGTTCTCCATTGGTGTCGAGTTATCTCTCATAGCTTATCTGCTGCTGACCTGGACGCTTATTGCTCTTGCCGTCATCGACATGGATACACAGCTGCTCCCCGATGACCTGACACTGCCACTCCTTTGGGCGGGACTTTTGTTTAACGTTTTCACAGGCCCGGTCTCCCCCGTCGATGCCATCCTCGGTGCCGCCGGCGGCTACCTGCTTTTGTGGTCAATCTATTGGCTGTTCAAACTGGCCACGGGCAAAGAGGGCATGGGCTATGGCGATTTTAAACTTCTGGCAGCCCTGGGCGCCTGGCTTGGCTGGCAGAGCCTGCCCATCATCATTTTGCTGTCATCAGCCGTGGGCGCCGTACTCGGCATTCTGATTATCGTTGTGCAGGGGAAAGACCGCTCCCAGCCCTTGCCCTTCGGCCCCTACCTGGCCACCGCTGGCTGGATCAGCCTCCTCTGGGGGAGCACATTATCCACAATGTTCTTAAACGGCAGCCCATGAACGAGCCTCTACGAGTGGGAATCACGGGAGGTATAGGCAGCGGCAAGAGTGCCGTCACCGAGCGGCTGATCAATCTTGGCGTGAACGTTGTGGACGCCGACATCGTCGCCCGAGAAGTCGTTCAGGCAGGCAGTCCGGCACTGGAGAAGATAGCGGAACACTATGGCGATAACATTCTTCAGGAAGACGGCACTCTGGATCGTGCAGCGCTGCGAGAAATCGTTTTTTCCAAACCGGAGGAGCGCGAGTGGCTTGAAGCGCTGACTCACCCACTGATCGGGGAGAGCATCGCGCTGCAGCTCGCTGACGCCACCTCTCCTTATGCTGTGCTGAGCTCCCCACTCCTTCTGGAAGGCTCCCAGCGTGAGTTTGTTGAGCATATCGTTGTGGTTGACGTTCCTGAGTCAGTACAGATCGCCCGCACCACCGCGCGAGACCGCAACAGTGAGGAACTGGTGCGCTCCATTATGGCGGCGCAGATGGCGCGAGACGATCGTCTGGCCGCGGCAGACAGCGTGATCGACAATAGCGGAGCCTTGGTAGACCTGGCTCCGCAGGTCGAGTCTCTTCACGGAAAGCTATTGACACTGGCAAACACCCGCTGAATTCTGCTCGAGCCGTCGCGCTCGGGCTTCGAACTTAGGAGTGGCCTCCGACAATGGCTCGCACGATCGGTCCATTGGCCTCGGGGAATGCGTAGTCGCCCAGCTCAGCGAGACTCACCCAGCGCATAGGCTGCCCCTCACAGGGTGCTGGATGCCCGGCAAACTCCGTCACACAGTGCACGTCCAACAGGACCTGCTTGTCTCCGTAATCGTGGTCGATTCGCAGCAACGGCTCGTGGCGGAGGACCTTGATCCCCAGCTCCTCCTGCAGCTCCCGTGCAAGTCCCTCAACCAGGCCCTCGCCAGCTTCGAGCTTGCCGCCGGGAAATTCCCAAAGGCCGCCCTGATGACTGTCCGGGTGGCGCTGAGTCAGCAATACCTGATCCTTGTCGTTGCGAATCACGGCAACCGCTACGTGTACCGCAGATGGTACCTCTGATCCCGATTCTGAATGGTCAGTCATGGGTGCTTAACTGCGGTACTCGGCATTGATCTTTACGTAATCGTAGGAAAAATCAGAGGTCCACACCTTGGTGTCTGCCGCCCCCCGCCCCAGTTCAATGGTCACGCGTAAATCCGACCCACTCATCAGACGGGCGACTTCGGACTCGTCGTAACTTGCAGCCCTGGATCCATGCTCCGCAATGAGGGCATCGTTAATGAGAATGCGCACGCCGTTGACGTCGAGATCACTCAGCCCCGCCCTGCCGATGGCAGCCAGGAGACGCCCCCAATTGGGGTCCCCCGCAAAAAGCGCAGTTTTTACCAGCGGTGAATGAGCAACGGTAAATGCGACATCCAGACACTCAGTCTCATCGCCCCCGCCGCGCACATCAATCTCCACAAACTTGCTGGCGCCCTCACCATCACGGACCAGACCCTGGGCAAGCTCCAGGCACAGTGCTTCCAGCGCCTCGCCAAGGGCTCGCCCCAGATCGGTCTCAGGGTCGTCACAGGTCGGACCGCCACTGGCTCCCGTGGCCGCAAGGAGTACCGCATCATTGGTAGAGGTGTCACCATCTACAGTGATTCGATGGAAAGACATTTCTACGGCGCGACGGAGTAAATTATCCAAAACCGCTGGAAGGACAGGCGCATCAGTAGCCAGGAAAGCCAGCATGGTCGCCATATCCGGACGGAGCATCCCAGCACCTTTAGCCATGCCGCTAAGAACATAGTCCCTCCCGTTCGCTGAAAACCGTTGGGACGCAGCTTTAGGTCGGGTATCGGTGGTCATGATGCCCTGTGCGGCTCGCTGCCAGCGTTCGGGCGAGAGTCCAGAAAACAATGCCGGCAACGCCGCCAGTAAGGGATCAAGAGGAAGGTCTTCGCCGATGACACCGGTAGAAAAAGGCAGCACCTCATGAGCACTCAGACCGAGCAGCGTCGCCGCTTCCTCACAGCTGCGTCGCGCCGCCACGACGCCCGATTCTCCGGTACCTGCATTTGCATTTCCCGTATTAATGAGCAGCAGACGCGGCATGGAGCTACAGGCAGCAAGATGCTCCCGGGCAACGATAACCGGCGCCGCGCAGAAGGCGTTGCGCGTAAACACCCCAGCAGCCGTAGTGCCTTCATCAAAGCGTAAAGCCACCAGGTCGAGGCGGTTGGCGTAGCGGATGCCCGCCTCTACCGCGCCGACGGTCACCCCAGGCACGGGGAAGGCTTCGCTCGCACCCTCAGCCGAAGAAGCGCTCATGGCGCGAGAAAAACGCTGTCAGAGCGCACCGTGGCACTGCTTGTACTTTTTACCGCTTCCGCAGGGACAGGGGTCGTTGCGCCCCACCTTGGGCTCGCTGCGCGTAATGGGCTGGGCAGGGGCCGCCTCTCCCTGCTCGGGAGCAGGCGCCTCAGCTGCCTGCTCCGGTGCCATGCCCGATGCCTGGGCATGCTGGAAGGCCAGCTTGGCTTGTTCAGCCTCGTTGCGGCGCTGTTGTTCGATAAGCTCGGCCTCGTTCTTCTTTTGAATCTGCACGTGGCTGAGAAACTTCACCACTTCGTACTTCAGACTGGCAAGAAGCTCCTGAAAAAGCTCAAAGGACTCACGCTTGTATTCCTGCTTCGGGTTTTTCTGGGCATAGGCGCGAAGATGAATGCCCTGGCGCAAATGATCCATGGTCGCCAGGTGCTCTTTCCAGAGCGTGTCCAGCACCTGCAGCATGATCTGCTTTTCGATGCGCCGCATGTCCGGCCCAACGTCTTCTGCTTTCTCATCGTAGGCCGTCTGAATTTCCGCCAAGACGCGCTCACGAATCGCTTCCTCATGGAGCTTGTCGTCCTCGTCGAGCCACTGCTGTATGGGCAGGGTTATCGCAAACTCCGCCTCCAGCTGCCGCTCAAGCCCCGGCACATCCCACTGCTCTTCCACACTCATGGGCGGAATAAAACTATCAATGGCCTGATAAACCACGTCGTGACGAATGGCCGTAATGGTGTCGGAGATGTCCAATTCCGTCAGCAGGTCATTGCGCTGCTGATAGATGATCTGTCGCTGATCGTTGGCGACGTCGTCGTACTCGAGCAATTGTTTACGAATATCAAAGTTCCGACCTTCGACCTTACGCTGGGCTTTTTCGATCGCGTTGGTGACCATGCGATGCTCAATGGGCTCGCCCTTTTCCATGCCCAGAGCCTGCATGAAGTTCTTCACGCGGTCCGAGGCAAAAATGCGCATGAGATTGTCTTCGAGGGAGAGATAAAAACGCGACACCCCCGGATCTCCCTGTCGCCCGGCACGACCGCGAAGCTGGTTATCAATACGTCGGGACTCGTGACGCTCGGTGCCGAGAATATGCAAACCACCGGCTTCGAGCACTGCCGCATGGCGCTGCTCCCAGTCCGCCTGCAGAGCGGCGCGCTGCTCCTCGCTGATCTCCCCTGCCTGACGAAGCTCGGCTTCGAGGTTACCCCCGAGCACGATGTCCGTACCGCGTCCCGCCATATTGGTAGCAATGGTAACGACCCCGGGACGACCCGCCTGAGCGATAATTTCCGCTTCCTGCTCGTGGTACTTGGCGTTGAGCACTTTGTGCGTGACGCCTGATTTCTTGAAGCGGGCAGACAGCTCTTCAGAGGTTTCCACCGAAGCGGTGCCTACCAATGCCGGCGCACCGATCTCCATGCAATGTTTGACGTCTTCGACGATGGCGTCGAACTTCTCTTCGCTGGTGAGATACACCAGATCGTTCGTATCCTTACGGACCATATCTTTATTGGTGGGAATGACCACCACTTCCAGACCGTAGATCTGCCGGAACTCAAAGGCCTCGGTATCCGCGGTACCGGTCATGCCGGCGAGCTTGTCGTAGAGCCGGAAGTAATTCTGAAAAGTGGTCGACGCCAGGGTCTGGCTCTCACTTTGAATTTCAACGCCCTCTTTAGCTTCGATGGCCTGATGAAGACCCTCAGAGAGTCGGCGCCCGGGCATGGTACGCCCAGTGTGCTCATCGATAAGCACCACCTGCCCGCCCTGCACGATGTACTCCACGTCGCGATGAAACATGACATGGGCACGAAGGCCTGTGTGTACATGATGCAGAAGCGACAGATTGGTAGACCCGTAAAGGCTGTCGCCCTCTTCCAGCATTCCCTCCTTCACCAGCATTTCTTCCACAAACTCATGACCCGCTTCGGTGAGTTCTACCTGACGCTGCTTCTCGTCAACGGTGTAATGCCCTTCCTGTCCTTCGTCCTCGCGTTCCAGTCGAGGCACGAGCTTATTAATACGCTTATAGAGCTCGGAGCTGTCCTGCGCCGCACCGGAGATAATCAGTGGCGTGCGCGCCTCATCGATGAGAATCGAGTCCACCTCATCCACAATGGCAAAGCTGAGATCCCCCTGCATTTTGTCTTCCAGGGAAAAGACCATGTTGTCGCGCAAGTAATCAAAGCCGAACTCGTTATTGGTGCCGTAGATTACATCTGACTGATAGGCCGCGCGCTTCTCCTCCTGCGTCTGGCCGGAGCGCACCACACCGACACTAAGCCCCAGGAAGTTGTACAGCGGAGACATCCACTGGGCATCCCGTCCTGCGAGATAATCGTTCACGGTGATGAGATGCACCGCGCTGCCGCCCAGAGCATTGAGGTAGGCTGCAAGCGTAGCCACCAGGGTTTTACCTTCACCGGTGCGCTGCTCCGCGATGCGCCCCTCGTGAAGCGTCATACCGCCCACAAGTTGCACGTCAAAGTGCCGCATGCCCATGACACGCTTGCCCGCTTCCCGGGCAACGGCAAAAGCTTCCGGCAGAATCTTGTCCAGCGCCTCCCCGGCGTTCAGGCGCTCGCGAAACTCGCCGGTCTTCGCGGCAAGCGCCTCGTCATCCAGCGCCTCCATACCTTCTTCCAGGGCGTTGATTTGACGCACGACTTTGCGCATGCGCTTGAGCTCACGATCGTTGCGCGTGCCAAAAACTTTCTTCAGAGCAGAATTAATCATTCAACCATTGCGCCGCGGCAGACTTTGAGTCTTCGCAGTCCATCAGTGTGTGGTTCCCGGCGAGTCCCTCGGGACGGCAGTGATGCCGGGACCCGAAAGTGCCCTGGCAGCGCGTGAAGTCACGCTTCGTAACGCGTCCGGAAAAATAAAAAGTACGTTGGCTAGTCATGGGGCTTACGGCCCATAAAACAAGCCTTACCGGGAATAAGTGATACAAAAACCGGCGCGAAAGTGTCTCATAGACACGGTGTTTTTTCCATCGGCCACCGCAACGGGTGAACTACATGGCGGCAGGTGCTGCGGGGGCAGTCACGTAAGAAATAGGCGCTGTATCGGGGTCATCGAAGGTCACCATCTCCCAGGCATCGGTTTGGGCGATCAACGCCCGCAGAGACGCGTTGTTAAGGGCGTGACCCGACTTGTGAGCACGAAACTCCCCGATGAGGCTATAGCCCAGGAGATAGACATCGCCAATGGCATCAAGCACCTTGTGCTTGACGAATTCGTCCTCGTAGCGAAGGCCGTCCTGATTCAGAATTCGGTACTCGTCTACAACGATAGCATTATCCACACTACCGCCACGGGCAAGGCCCTTGGAACGGAGGTATTCGATTTCGTGCATGAAGCCAAAGGTTCTTGCACGACTGATCTCACGTACAAAGGAGGTGGACGAGAAATCTATCTCGGCATGGGCCTTGCGATCACGAAACACAGGATGATCAAAATCGATAGTGAAGGAGACCTTGAAGCCATCAAAGGGAAGAAAGCTGGCTACCTTGTCTCCGTCCTCTACCGTCACCGGACGCTTGATGCGGATGAATTTCTTAGCCGCTGGCTGCTCCTCAATTCCCGCAGACTGAATGAGGAAAACAAAAGGACCGGCGCTACCATCCATAATCGGCACCTCACTGGCACTGACATCGACATAGGCGTTATCAATACCGAGACCCGCCATGGCCGACAGCAGGTGCTCTACCGTGGATACCCGGTGGCCATCATGCACCAGTGTGGTCGACAGCGTTGTATCACCCACATTGGACGCCTTGGCGTGAATCTCAACAACGGGGTCAAGATCGACACGGCGAAACACGATACCGCTGTCTACCGGCGCAGGCGCCAGCGTCAGGTATACCTTTTCACCTGTATGCAAACCAACGCCTGTTGCCTTGATGGCATTACGCAACGTCCGCTGTCGAATCATACAACCTCCTTGTCAATAGCCATTCACGCAAAGGGCGCGAAGACCCCTGCCAGGCGCCGGAGCGCCTGTCACACGGTCGACAGGATGACAGTCGTATCGATCAGTCGGCCTGTCTTCGCAAAAACGCCGGGATATCGAAATAATCGTCTCCCAGTTTTTCCGCGGTAGCGGCGGCTGCCGAGCCCCCTCGTGCAGAGGCACGTCGAGCCGGCGGCTTTTCGTAATCCCGATAGTCGGGCGCAGAAAGGGGGTCCGCTACGCTCTGGGGCTCTTGAGCAACCACCGCTCGCGGTGTTTCCACTACCTGCAACTTTGCCCGGGACGCAGCGTTGCCGAGCCCCGTGGCGACTACCGTCACTCTCAATTCGTCGTTAAGTTCGGGATCAATGACCGTCCCGACTACAACGGTGGCCTCTTCCGAGGCGAACTCCTCAATGGTGTCGCCCACTTCGGAGAACTCACCGAGCGACAAATCAAGCCCGGCAGTAATGTTGACCAGAATCCCGCGTGCACCCTCCAGATCGATGTCGTCCAGAAGCGGGCTATTGATAGCGCGTTCGGCTGCCTCACGCGCCCGGTTCTCGCCGCGAGAGCTTCCAGTGCCCATCATGGCCATACCCATTTCGGACATCACTGTTCTTACGTCCGCAAAATCGACATTGATCATACCGGGACGAATTATCAGGTCAGCAATACCCTGAACCGCGCCCAACAGTACATCATTGGCTTCTTTGAAGGCATCCAAGAGACTGGTATTTTTTCCCAAAACCTCCAGCAGTTTTTCGTTAGGAATGGTGATTAGAGAGTCAACATGCTGCTGAAGTTCCCCAAGACCTGCTTCCGCGAGAGAAAGTCTTTTTCGACCCTCAAAGGTGAAGGGTCTGGTAACCACCGCCACGGTGAGAATCCCCATCTCCCGGGCGATTTCTGCAACCACCGGCGCGCCGCCGGTACCGGTTCCACCACCCATACCTGCGGTGATAAAAACCATATCGGCGCCCCTCAGGGACTCCGCGATACGCTCTCGGTCCTCAACGGCAGCGGCCCTGCCGATCTCCGGATTGGCACCCGCGCCCAGCCCCTTGGTGATTTCGCCACCGAGTTGCAGAATCGTGGGTGAATCCACATCAGACAAAGCCTGGGCATCCGTATTGGCGCAGATAAAATCGACGCCTTCCACGTTGTTGCTGATCATGTGCTTGACGGCGTTACCACCGCCGCCTCCAACGCCGATCACTTTGATGACAGCGCTCTGCGGTACGTTGTCTACGAGTTCAAACATAGCTTTCTTCCCCTTTATTAACGTCACCTCACGGTGACCTCTCTTCCCCAAAAAACCTGTGTCTTAAAAACTGTCGCGAAACCATCGTGACAGTCGTGTCCACCACGGCTCTCCTGTGGCCCGCGGCGCACCACCGTGCCCTTCTCCTGCATGGCGACTGCCATAGAGGAGTAAGCCCACCGAGGTGGAATAAATCGGATTGCGAACAATGTCAGCCAGCCCATCAATGCTCTGCGGATAACCCACGCGCACGGGCATGTGAAAAATCTCCTCGGCAAGCTCCGACGCTCCCTCCATCTTGGAAGTACCACCGGTTAACACGATGCCCGAGGGAATGAGATCTTCGAAACCAGAGCGCCGGAGTTCGGCCTGGATGAGCGTGAACAGTTCGTCGTAGCGGGGCTCCACTACCTCGGCGAGGGACTGCCGTGACAGGTCCCGGGGCGGACGGTCGCCCACGCTGGGTACCTTGATCGTTTGGTCCGCACCCGCGAGCTGGGTCAGTGCGCAGGCGTAGCGAATTTTTATTTCCTCAGCGTACTGCGATGGCGTACGCAGGGCCATGGCGATGTCATTGGTCACCTGATCCCCCGCGATGGGAATGACCCCCGTGTGCCGGATTGAGCCCTCGGTGAAAATGGCAATATCTGTTGTGCCGCCGCCAATATCTACCAGACACGCCCCCAGCTCCCGCTCGTCGTCAGTGAGCACGGAATAAGAAGATGCGAGCTGCTCGAGAATAATGTCCTCGACCTCCAAACCGCATTTACGGATGCATTTTTCGATGTTCTGCGCAGCGTTCACGGCACAGGTCACCAGGTGAACCTTGGCCTCCAGCCGCACACCGGACATACCCTGGGGCTCTTTAATGCCCTCCTGGCTATCAATGACGTACTCCTGGGGCAGCACATGGAGCACCTTCTGATCCGCGGGAATCGCAACAGCGCGAGCCGCATCGATCACACGCTCGAGATCCTGACTCACCACCTCCTGTTCCTTGATAGCCACGATGCCGTGAGAGTTGAGGCTTCGGATATGAGATCCCGCGATACCCACATACACGGAATGAATCTGGCAACCCGCCATGAGCTCCGCTTCATCAACCGCCCGCTGGATGGACTGCACCGTGGAGTCAATATTGACTACGACACCCTTCTTCATGCCCTTTGAAGGATGAGACCCGATACCGATCACTTCGATGCTGCCATCGGCCAGCACTTCGCCCACGATCGCAACCACCTTAGAGGTGCCGATATCCAGTCCGACAATCATTCGTCTGTCTTTTGCCGCCGCCATTACTGTCTACCTACCTGGGGGTTTTCCGTCAGCCCCGCCAACTGCGGGGTCTGGTCAAACGCTACGGCAGCGCCGCCGTCGTAGCGCATATCGACGCGCCGCACCAGGCGGTCGGCATCCTTGAGATCGTTTTTCCACAACAGCAGAAAGCGCTGCAACCTGAGAGAAAAGTCATGGTCCCCAAGTTGCAGCTCAAGCCCGTTATCCAAACGCGCATAAAGCTGCCCATAAGCATCTTCACTAAGAGCCGTGGGCGTCAGCTGCAGAGGCCGCAAGCGCTCAAGGAGACGCTGATAGTGATTCATGAGTCGTCCTTCACTACCTTCTGGGCCGCGGATCTCCGGCAGATCCTGCCAGCGCTCCCCATCGGTTACGCCAATAATGCGCGCCTCGTGATTCAAAAAGGCCTCATCACCCCAACGCGCTATGGGAAGTTGCTCTACGACGCTCACCTCCAGAGTGTCGGGAAACCGGCGGCGAAGCTCGGCGGTGTAAACCCAGGGCAGGGCTTCAAGCGTTCCCTGGAGGTCACTGAGACTGAGAAACAGAAGTCCGCCATCCAGATGGCCGGAAAGCGCGTCACGGAGGGCCTCCTGGCGCAAATTCTCAATTTTTCCAGTGACAACAATGCGCTCTACGGGAACACCGCGCAGCGCCTCCATACCCAGATAGAAAACCACCGCAAGGACCATAAGCGCACTGAAGGGCAGCAAAACGCTCACCCCGCTTTGCAAGCGCGTAAGAAGCACCCTGAGTCGCGAGGACACAGTTATCTTCTTCTGCCGACGACGGGTGTTTCTGCGCGATGCCGCCATCAGCCTTCCCTCCCCTTGAGCGATGTCCCGGCTTGCCAGGACAGCAGTAAAATCTCTTCAACAAGCTCCAGTAGTGACAGACCCGCAGCGGTGGCTGCCATGGGCACCAGGCTATGGTCCGTCATGCCCGGGATGGTATTGACCTCGAGAAGCTGAAAGTCGCCCCTGCTGTCACGCATAAGATCGACCCGCCCCCAGATGGAGCAACCGAGAGCCGCGAAGGCCGACCGGGCAAGGTTGCAAAGCTTCTTTTCTTCGGCGTCGGTGAGGCCGCAGGGAATGTGGTACCGCGTACTGCTGCCTTTGTATTTGGCTTCGTAGTCGTAGAACTCCCGGGTGGCCTCAATGCGAATAGGAGGCAAGGCTCGCTCGCCGAGAACGGCAACGGTGTACTCCGGCCCGTCAATAAACTGTTCGGCAAGAATCCGTTCACCGTAAACTGCGGCAGAATCACGAGCTGCTGCAAAGGCATCTGGCGTAGCAACCCGCGTCATTCCGAGACTGGAGCCTTCAGCGCTCGGCTTGATGAATGCGGCACCCCACTCCGACAGCAGAGCGGCTGCATCAGTGTGCCCATCCACCGAAACAAAATTCGCCGTGGGCAGCCCCAGGGATCGCCACAACTGCTTGCTGCGCAGCTTGTCCATGGCCAACGCGGACCCGAGCACATCGCTGCCTGTTCCCACGACACCCATGCTTGCAAGGAGGCCCTGCGTCGCACCGTCTTCACCGCCCACGCCGTGTTGGATATTGAAGGCAATATCCATGTCCTCGAGACGCGCCCACCAGCGGGGCTCACCGGTATCCAGGGCAAGGGGCTCGTAGCCACCGTCCCGAAGGGCATTCAGCACAGTATCGGCACTGGCGAGGGAAACCACCCGCTCGCCGGAGGCTCCGCCGAAAAGCACAGCAATCCGAAGTTCACGGAGACGAGCGAGGGCACTCACAACAACACCTGCGCGTCGCGAAGCTTGTTCGCCAGTCTCGCAATGTCACCGGCACCCTGGGTAACCAGGATGTCGCCCGGCTCCAGCACGTCGGCCAGCAGGGTGGGGACTTCCAGGGCGGTGGGTGCGTACAGCGGATCCAGCTGCCCACGCTGGCGAATGGAGCGCGCCAGGGAGCGACTGTCGGCACCCGCGATGGCCTCTTCCCCCGCCGGATACACCTCCAGTAGCAAAAGAAAATCCGTCTCGGACAGCACGCTCACAAAGTCGTCGTAGAGATCTCGCGTGCGGGTAAAGCGATGGGGCTGGTACACCATGACTACCCGGCGGTCCGGCCAGGCCTGCCGTGCCGACGCCAGGGTGGCCGCGACCTCGGTGGGGTGGTGGCCGTAATCGTCTACCAGCGTCACTTCATGCTCGCCGATCTGTATGTTGTCAAACACACTGAAGCGCCGCCCCACACCGCCGAAGTTCGCAAGAGCATCCTGAATTACCGCATCGTCAATACCCTGATCCGTCGCCACAACCACCGCCGCTGTGGCATTGAGCACGTTATGAGGGCCCGGCATATTCAGGCTTATTGCGAGCGGCGGATGGGAGTCAGGGCGCTCGACCACAAAGCGCGTCGACAGCCCGTCCGGCTCCAGGTCGCTAATGCGGTAATCCGCGTGTTCACTGAAGCCATAGCCAAGAATGGGGCGACCGAGATCCGCATCCAGTCCGGCCAGCACAGGGTCGTCCACACAAAGCACAGCGAGACCGTAGAAGGGCAGGTTATGAAGAAACTCAACGAAGGTGCGACGGAGCTCTGCAAAGTCACCACCGTAGGTTTCCATGTGGTCCGCTTCAATATTGGTCACCACGGTCACCATGGGCTGCAGATGCAAAAACGATGCATCACTCTCATCAGCCTCAGCGATGAGAAAGCGCCCCGTGCCCAGCTGCGCGTGGGTGCCGGTGCTGTTAACACGCCCGCCAATTACAAAGGTGGGATCCAGATCCGCGGCGGCAAAGACCGCGGCGATCAGACTGGTTGTTGTGGTTTTACCGTGCGTACCCGCTACCGCAATACCGTAGCGATGGCGCATCAATTCCGCGAGCATTTCCGCACGCCGGACAACGGGGATGCGCTGCTCCCGGGCGGCGACCAGCTCGTCGTTGTTCTCGCCCACGGCGCTGGAAATCACCACCACATCGGCGTCGCTCACAGCTTCCGCACGATGGCCAATGGTCACGGAAACGCCCATGGTTGCGAGATGGCGGGTAACCGCACCCTCCATAAGATCAGAGCCACTCACAGAGAAACCCAGATTGACCAGCACCTCGGCAATGCCACTCATTCCACTACCGCCCACACCCACCATATGGATACGGCGTACCCGGCGCATTTCAGAGGATCCTGGAACAACGGCTGCCGTCATCGCGTCAGGGCCTCCGCACGATCGGCAATGGCCGCCGTGGCATCCGGTCGAGCGCAGGCGGCCGCAGCACGGGACATGGCTGCCAGCCCCTGAGGGTCATCAAGAAGTTTTTGCAGCGTTGACTCCAGCTCTCCCGCCAGGTCCGCCTGTGGCAGCAATACCGCTGCACCTGCATCAGCCAGAAACCGGGCATTGGCACTCTGGTGATCATCAATGGCATAGGGCAAGGGAACAAGAATGGATGGCCGCGCCGTTACCGCAAGTTCGGCAACGGTTAAGGCGCCGGCACGGCAAATCACCAGCTGCGCCCAGGCGTAGGCCTCGGGCATGTCTTCCAGATAAGGCTCCACCTTCCACCGGGTGTTCGTGACCGCTGCGTAGTTGTTCTGCGTTGCATCGGTATGCGTGGGGCCACACTGGTGACGCCATTCGCACTTGTCGCCCAGGGCCGCTGCCACGGCGGGAATCGCATCATTGAGGGGGCGCGCGCCGAGACTTCCCCCAAGCACCAATACCCTTAGCGGCGTCGCGGAATTGGGCATCCACGGAAATTCCTTCGCCACAGGCAGTAAATCCTTGCGCACCGGGTTACCCAGATATTGCGCCTTGGGATACTCCGTGAGCACCTCGGGAAAACCCGTCACGATCGCCGAGGCCATCCGCGCCAGTGCGCGATTCGCGCTCCCGGGCACCGCGTTCTGCTCCTGAAGAAGTAAGGGTCGCCGGGTCAACCATGCGGCGCAGGCAGCAGGAAAGGACGCATAGCCTCCCATACCCACCACCAACGCCGGCCTGAAGCGCAGCATTAACCACAGCGACTGCAGCAAAGATATCCCCAACAGCACGATGGCCAGCAGTTGCTGAAGGAGGCCCTTGCCTCGCAATCCTCGCATGGGCAACGGCACAAACTGTATTTCAGCGCCAGGTACCACCCGCGCCTCCAGGCCACGGCGGGTACCCACCCAGGCCAGCCGAAAACCGCGCTCGCGCAAATCCAGCGCCACGGCCAGCGCGGGATAAACGTGTCCTCCCGTGCCGCCAGCGAGCATCAAAGCCAGAGGAGCGCTCATCGCTTGCGTCCCCGCTTTGGCTGCTGGCGCTCGTGAGCAACGCGGAGCACCATGCTCAGAAGCACACAGGCGGTGATGAGGCTGGTTCCGCCATAACTGATCAAAGGCAAGGTCAAACCTTTGGTCGGCAAAAGCCCGGCACTCACCCCCATGTTGACAAAGCCCTGCCCAGAGAACATCAGCGCCACGCCGAAACACAGATAGGCAGAAAACAGCTGCCCGTCCTTTTGCGCCTGACGACCGAGATAAAAGATCCGCAGCACCAGCGCCAGAAACAGACTGATCAGAAGGAAGGCGCCCACAAACCCCGTCTCTTCCGCCCAGATAGAAAATACAAAATCTGTATGGGCTTCAGGCAGGTAAAACAATTTCTGCACACTGTTGCCCAGTCCTACGCCGAACCACTCGCCGCGACCAAACGCAATGAGCGACTGGATCAGCTGAAAGCCCGAGCCGAAGGGGTCTGCCCAGGGGTCGGTGTAGGCAATGAGACGTTGCAGCCGGTAAGGCGCTGCCTGAATAAGTAAGGCGCCCAGAACACCGGTGGCCGCAATGATCAGGCTGAGATGGGTCAATCGCATACCCGCCAGGAACAGCATCCCGAAGGCCGTAGCAAACATAATGACCACCGCGCCAAAATCCGGCTCAGCCAACAGCAGTACCGCAACCAGACCGAGAATCATGAGCGGGCGCAAAATGCCCTGCCAACTTTCCTGCAGGGTTTTGCCCTGGCGAAGCAGGTATCCAGACAGATAAACGATCATCGCCGCTTTGGCGAGCTCCGAGGGCTGGAGGGTCATGGAACCCAGGGCCAGCCAACGCTGGCTGCCGTTGACGTTGCGACCTACGCCGGGAATCAGTACCAGAATCAGCAGCAGACTGGAGAGGAGCAATAGCAGCCAACCGCTGCGGTACCAAAACTCCACCGGCACCTGGTAGCACACGAAACCGCTGATGAGGGCCAGCGCGAGGTAAATAAGATGGCGGATACTGTGATGCCACATATCGCCGTAGCTGGCTTCGGCATAGCCCACGGAGGCGGAGCTAATCGCAATCAAACCGATGAGCAGCAGAGCCGCAGCAATAGCCATAAGCATCAGGTCCGGGAGGCGCCCGGTATCAACGGAGACGCTTACAGTGGAGGTGGCAGCGGCGCTAGTCATGCCGGGCCCTCCGCCAGGACCAACGCCTTGAAGAACTCACCGCGGGCCCCGTAGCTTTCGAATTGATCGAAACTCGCGCAGGCGGGAGACAACAGAACGATATCGCCGGGCTCCGCTGTCTTCCTCGCCAGATCCACCGCGGCGTCAAGCGTTCCTGCGTGCACAAGATCGCTCGCATCACCCAGCGCATCGGCCATGGTCGCAGCCGCCTCGCCAATAAGCAGGACCTTGCCACAGTGAGCCGCGACAGCGGATTTAAGCACCTGAAAATCCGCCCCTTTATCTCGGCCACCGGCAATAAGAATGAGGCGATGGGATGCACCCAGACCCTCGATCGCCGCGAGCGCCGCCGCGACGTTGGTCGCCTTGGAATCGTTAATCCAGCGCACACCATCGTGCTCCAGTACCAGCTCACAGCGATGCTCCAAACCCGGGAACTCACAAAGCACGGTGAGCATCGCGGCTCGTGGAAGATCGATAGCCGAACCCAACGCCAGCGCAGCGAGGGCATTGGCGAGATTGTGACGACCGGGTAAAGCGAGCTGTGAGGCTTTCAGCAGAGGCTCAAAACCTTTTACCAGGGTCAGCTCACCATCGATGTCGCGGAGGCCAAAGCCTTGGAGGTCGGGCTCGCCCAGACGCCAGCTTAGCTGCTGCCGCCCCGCTGCGAGGGGAGGAATGGTCAGCGGGTCATCAAGGTTAAAGACCACCGTATGACAGCCATTAAAAATTCGGTGCTTGGCCTGGTGATAGCGCGGCATGCTGCCGTGACGATCCAAATGATCCGGTGTCACATTGAGCACCGTCGCCACCTCAAGATTCAGCGCACCAGCACGCTCCAGCTGAAAGCTCGACAACTCCAGCACGTAGAATTCATTGTCGTCGTCCAGGAGATCCAGCGCCGGCACACCCAGATTGCCGCCAACGCCCGCCGTGTATCCGGCAGCCCTGACCATCGCCCCCAGCATCTCGGTGACCGTAGACTTGGCGTTGGACCCCGTAATACCGATGACCGGCGCTTTCGCCGCAGCAACAAAGAGATCGATGTCACCGCAGAGATGTGCGCCTGCTTTCACCGCCTCCTGCAACCAGGGCTCATCAGGCGATATCCCCGGGCTCACAATTAACTCTGCAGCGGTGTTCAGAACATCCTGCGCGTCGCTGCCGACCATCACGGGCACCTGGGGCAGCTCAGCGCGAAGCTCCTTGAGTCCCGGGGGTTGCTCCCGGGTATCAACAATGGTGAATTCCTCTTTGCTGCGGGCAAGGTAACGGGCTACGGACAGGCCCGTAACACCAAGACCCACAACCACCTTGCGACGCGTACTGCTGATAAGAGACGACATGTTTTTCGCTATCTCCCCCATTACCGCAGCTTCAAAGTGGCAAGACCGAACAGCACCAGCATTACCGTAATAATCCAGAACCGGACGATAACGCGGGGTTCGGGCCAGCCTTTTAATTCGTAATGGTGATGAATCGGTGCCATGCGGAAAAGGCGCTTGCCGGTGAGTTTGAAAGACGCCACCTGCAGAATCACGGAGACAGTCTCCAGGACGAAGATGCCGCCCATAATGAAAAACACTATCTCGTGACGGGTAATCACGGCGACGGTTCCCAGAGCTGCGCCGAGGGCGAGAGCGCCCACATCACCCATAAACACCTGCGCGGGGTAGGTGTTGAACCACAGAAAACCCAGACCAGCGCCGGCAATACCGCCGCAGAACACCGACAGCTCACCGCTGCCCGCTACGTAAGGGATCTGCAGGTACTCCGCGAAGTTCACGTTACCCGTCAGATAGGCGATGAGCCCCAGCGCCGTTCCCACGAGCACCGTCGGCAGAATCGCCAGACCATCGAGACCGTCGGTGAGGTTCACCGCGTTGCTGGCGCCGACGATGACGAAGTAAGCCAGCACAACAAACGCCGCGCCCATGGGTATCGCGATATCTTTAAAAAAGGGAATGAACAGCTGGGTTGTCACCGGACTGTCCGCGTTCAAAAACAGATACAGCGCGGCAGACAGGCCAGCCACCGACTGCCACAGATACTTCCATCGCGCCGGCAGCCCGCGGTGATTGCGTTCCACGACCTTGCGGTAGTCATCCACCCAGCCCACGGCCCCGAAGGCGGCGGTTACCAATAGAGCAACCCATACGTAGGCATTGGACAGGTCCGCCCAGAGCAGGGTGCTCACAGCGATGGCAACGAGGATCAGCGCACCGCCCATGGTGGGAGTGCCGGATTTTTCCAGATGGGACTCAGGGCCATCACTGCGCACCGACTGCCCCACCTGGTAATAGCTGAGACGGCGGATCATCACGGGACCCACGAGGAGGGAAATCAGCAGTGCTGTTCCCGCCGCTAGAATGCCCCGCAGCGTCAGATACTGGAACACCCGGAACGCCGATTCGAACTGCGCCAGATAGTCCGCCAGGATCATCAGCATAAGCCGCCCTCCCCGGCTGTCTCACGAATGGCCACCAACACTGACTCCATGGCCGCGCCCCGCGATCCTTTCACCAGCAGGATGTCACTCTGCAACAGCAATGCCGGGAGAGCCGCTGTCAGCGCATCTCGCGTCGGGTACCACTGCGCCGTCGATCCAAAGGCCTCTACAGCCGGCTTCAGGGCTTCGCCGATACCGACAAAACGGGTCACGCCCTTCTCCCTCGCCCGTGCACCCATTTCCCGATGCGCCTCGGCGCTCTCGTCGCCCAGCTCCAACATTTCGCCAAGAATCAGCACGCTGTTTCCGGCGGTTGCCGACAAGAGATCTATTGCCGCTCTCACGGAACCGGGGTTGGCGTTGTAACTGTCATCGATAAGCGTTTTATCCGTGCCCAGGCTCTCGGCATGCAAACGACCAGGCTCCGCTTCGGCACTCTCAAGACCCGTTACGATCGTCTCGAGACTGAGATCAGCCGCGGTTGCCAGCGCCGCAGCCGCGAGGGCATTGGCGACGCTGTGGCGACCGGGAAGCGAAAAATGCACGGCCTGCTGCTCACCGTTAATTCGCAGCGTGAATTCACTACCGCGCAGCCCAAGGTCCTTGAGACCGGCAATGGTGATATCGCCGCCCTGACCGAGGGAATAGCTAAGAGTGGCGGCGCCGGCACTCGCGATACGCTCTCGCCACATGGGCACCCAGGACTGATCGAGATTCAAAATAGCCGTGCCCTGCTTACCAAGGCCGTCAAAAATTTCCGCTTTGATGTCTGCCACATCGGCCACGCTGCCAAACCCTTCCAAATGGGCTTCCATGGCGTTAAGCACGGTAGTGACCGATGGCCGTGCGAGGGCGCAAAGGTGGGCGATGTCCCCGCGTCGCGTGGCGCCCATCTCAACGATGGCGTAGCGGGTTTCATCACCCAGCCGTGACAGTGTCAGCGGCACGCCAATTTCATTGTTGTAGTTGCCAGCGGTTGCCACCGTGGGCCCCGCCTGGCTGAAGATGCTCTCACAGAGATTTTTTACCGTGGTTTTGCCACAACTGCCGGTAATGGCTATTACCAGGCTCTGGGAAAAGTCGCGACTCGCCCGGCCTATTTCCGACAGCGCCGCCAGGCAGCTCGGGACCAGCAGGCAGGGAATGTTCGCATCCACCGGACGTTCCACCAGAGCTGCAACAGCGCCGTTGGCCACCGCCGCGTCAATGAAACTATGACCGTCGACACGCTCACCCGGGAGCGCCACAAAGAGACCGCCCGGCGTTATTGCACGGGAATCGATGGCGACCCCAGAGACTGCCAGTGCCGCGCCCTCGTAAGGCACACCGAGACGCTCTGCGATTACAGGCAATGTCAGCGCTGACATCATGCGGCTGACCTCGCAAGGACCTGCCGGGCAACAGAGCTGTCACTGAAGGAGAGACGCTGATCACCAATGATCTGGTAGTCCTCGTGGCCCTTACCCGCGATGAGTACGCAATCCTCTGGACCGGCGGACTCTATAGCCAGGGCAATAGCATCAGCGCGATCGGCACAGACGCGATATTCACCCTCCATCGCCGCTTCGATGTCGGCAATAATCGCCAGCGGGTCTTCGCTGCGGGGATTGTCACTGGTAATCACCGCGCTGTCGGCTAGCGCAGCAACCGCCTCAGCCATCAATGGGCGTTTACCTTTGTCGCGATTACCCCCGCAGCCAAACACGGCGATGAGCTTGCCCCCGCATTGCTCCCGTAATGCCAGCAGCACCTGACGAAGAGCATCCGGTGTGTGCGCGTAGTCCACCACCACAAGGGGGCCTCCGGCACTATGCAATGGCTCCATGCGCCCTGGCACCGGCTGCAAACTTTCCACGGCCGTCATCACCGCATTAAAGGGCACACCCGCCTGCAAGGCTGCTGTGAGTGCAGCGAGAAGATTAACAGCGTTGAACTTGCCCAGAAGAGGACAGCTCAAGGATGCATTACCCCAGGGGCTCTCCAAACGCAGCTGCATTCCGACGCTGTTCAGGCGAAGATTGCTCAGGCGAACGTCTGCCGACGCGTTGTTCAGGCCATAGCGGAGCACCGCGACCCCCGCGGGAACCTTTTCTTCAAGGACATCGCTGAAAGGATCATCCCCATTGAGAATCGCTGTGCGCAGTGAATCGAAGGCAAACAGCCGGGCTTTTGCCGCCCCGTAGGACGCCATGTCCCCGTGGTAATCAAGATGATCCCTCGTGAGGTTGGTGAAGATGGCTGAGTCCACATCCAGCCCGGCAACACGACCCTGATCCAGGGCGTGGGACGACACTTCCATACTGACAAAGGGCACCGCCTGTCCCGCCCAGGCTGCCAGAATTTCCTGCATGGCGATGGCATCGGGGGTCGTGTGAATACTGTCCCGCACGCCGACAGAGAGCGATGCTCCCAGGGTGCCAATCACTCCACAGTCGTAACCCGCACTTCGAAGTAGCTGGGCAAAAAATTGACTCACAGTAGTCTTGCCATTGGTGCCCGTGACTGCCGCCACATGCATTTGACGACTGGGATCGCGATAGTAACGCCCGGCGATTTCGCACAGCCGGTGACGTAACCGGGGGATGACCACGCAGGGAAGGGGCGTCGATGCACCGGGCAACTGGTCTTCCACCAGCGCAGCCACTGCCCCCGAGGCCGCCGCCTGCTGGAGATACGCTCTGCCGTCATGGGACTCGCCACGGAGCGCCACAAAGAGCTCGCCTTTTTGAAGCTTGCGGCTATCCAGGCACAACCCGGCGACATCAATGTTAGGCACGTCAGCCGCCATACCCTCAAGGAGCGCGGGCATCTCGCGGCAGGTATTGACGATTACAGGCGTCATGCCCCCCCTCCTGTGGCGACTGCCAGCATCGCCTCGGGCGCTTCCAGGGTCGGGGCCACGCCAAGGAGGCGCAGCGTCTCTGCCGCGACCCGGGCAAACACCGGTGCAGCCGCGGAGCCGCCGCCGTAGTTATCACCCTTGGGGCGATCCAGAACCACTACCGTGACAAACCGGGGGTCCTCAATAGGGGCCATGCCCACAAAGAGCGCCACATATTGATCATCAAGGTAACCGCCGGCGCCCACCTTGTGCACGGTGCCGGTCTTTCCGCCCACCTCGTACCCCGGCACTCGCGCTTTACGGGCAGTACCCTGGGAGCCGGTCACCTCGTGGAGTACACCACGGACCTTTGCCGCAATATCCGCATCGACAACCCGTTCGCGTCGCACATCAACGGCTTCGCGCTGCAAAAGAGAAAGCTCCGGCAGCATGCCGCCATTGGCGAAGACCGCGTAGGCCCGTGCGATTTGCAGTGGTGTGGCCGTCAGACCGTAGCCAAAAGCCAGAGTGACCTGCTCGATGGGACGCCAGCGGGGACGCTGGGGAAGGAGGCCCGCGCTCTCGCCGGGAAAACCCGTGGCAGTCGCCTGCCCCAGGCCAAAACGGTTAAACACGTCCCAGATAGGCTCATGGCCGATATCCAGGGCGATTTTGGTTATGCCCACCTGACTGGATTTCTCCACCACGCGCGACAGGGTGATCTCACCGTAATTGCGCGGATCGGGGAGCACCTTGCGGCCGACGCGAATACGCCCGGGGCTGGTATCAATAAGCGTATCCGTGTCGTAACGCCCGGACTCCAAGGCTGCTACCAGAGTGAGCGGCTTCATGGTGGAGCCGGGCTCGAAGATATCGGTGAGCGCGCGATTGCGCGTCTGACTCATGGTCACGGTACTGCGATTGTTGGGATTGAAATCGGGGTAGCTGGCGCTTGCCAGCACCTCACCCGTGTGGCTATCGATGGTGACGATGACGCCAGCCTCGGCGCCGGTCACAGTAGCGGCGCGATTCAACTCCCGGTGAAGGAGGTACTGAAGACGCAAATCAATGGAGAGTTGCAGATTGCGTCCGGGGCGCACGGGATCGATCACACCGATATCGCGCACCGCATCGCCATGGAGATCCTTGATGTAGCGTTTTTTACCCGGATACCCGCGAAGCCAGTCGTCATAGGCAAGCTCCAGCCCCGCCACGCCAGCGCCATCCACATTCGTCATGCCCACCAGTTGCGCCGCAACCTCTCCCGCAGGATAAAAACGACGGTACTCCCGCTCAGCGCGCACCCCGGAAATATTCAAGGCCAGCACTTCACGGGCGCTGTCGGGAATCAGGTGCCGGCGCAGGTACATGAACTGCTTGCCGCTGTAGCGTGCCAGCCGGTCTTCCAACTCAGCCGTAGTCAGATCAAGCGCCGAGGCCAACTCGGGCAGACGCTCGCTGCTCCCAAGCACCTTGGGGTTCGCCCAAAGGGAAATCACCGGCGTGCTCACTGCAAGGGGCTCGCCCCGGCGATCAGTGATGAGCCCACGATAGGCGGGGAGTTCGGCCGTGCGCAGCATACGCATGTCTCCCTGGCGCTTGAGGAACTCAACGCCCCGACCCATATCCAGAACCTGGAGAGACAGCACCCGCCCGATCAGCGCAATAAACATCAACACCAGCAACGCAATGACGACATTCGCCCGCCAGTGCTGCACCTGCACTTTAGCCGCCTTAGTCATTGAGCCACCAAACGGGTTTGCTCATGGCCAGGGGCGACGAGACCGAGGGTCTCTCCTGCTTCACTCTCAATGCGATAATGGGATGCCAGAGTGCTCTGCTCGAGGAGCAGACGGCTGAACTCTTCCTCGAGGTACCACCGTCGTGCTTCCAGGTCCTGGAGCTGGGCATAAAAGCCACGACTGGCGTGGGTGCTGGCGATGATCGAGAAGGCGCTGCCAAGCACCAGCACCAGTAACACCACTGTCCACCAGGGCCTGATGACCCCGGCGCTCATGCGAGCTTCTCCGCACAGCGCATGATGGCACTGCGCGATCGCGGGTTGGCTGCGACCTCACTGTCACTGGCACGCACGGCTCTACCCAGCAGGCGCATGGGCACGCCCACATCCACATCTCTCACCGGCAGGTCCCGGGGTAGCTGTGGACCGCGACTCATGTCACGAAGATGACGCTTGACCAACCGGTCTTCGAGGGAGTGGAAACTGATCACCACCAAACGACCACCGACGGCGAGCACCGACAGCGCGAGCGACAAAAGCTCGGCGAGATCATCAAGCTCACGGTTGACGTGGATACGGATAGCCTGAAAGGAACGAGTTGCGGGGTGTTTGTGTTTTTCCCAGCGCGGATGCGCCTCGCTGACAATGGAGGCAAGCTGCGCGGTTCGCGTAAGAGGTTTTTCTGAGCGTGCCTTGACGATGGCCCCAGCAATGCGTCGGGCGTAGCGTTCCTCGCCGTATTCCCGAAGCACATCGATGATTTCCTGCTCCGGTGCGGTGGCAATCCAGTCCGCAGCGGATTCCCCGCGACTGCGATCCATGCGCATATCCAGGGGCCCGTCCTGCTGAAAACTGAAGCCGCGTTCCGCCTGATCCAGCTGCGGACTCGAAACCCCGAGGTCCAGGAGGATGCCATCAACGGCGCCGTGACCCCGCTCCTTTAAAAAGGCCGGCAATGCAGCAAAAGAACCCCGGGCAAAACTGAAACGATCATCCTCGGCAAGAAGCTCCTGCGCATCCCGCTCCGCTTCTTCATCCTTGTCACAGGCGAAGAGACGACCCCGGTTATCCAGTCGACTGAGGATCTCCCGGCTATGCCCACCGCGTCCGAAGGTGCCATCAACGTAAAGGCCGGCGGGGCTGCCTACCAGCGCATCCACCGCTTCGTGCAACAATACCGTTTCATGGGAGGCCGCCATCTAGAGGGGCAGATTCATCAGCTCGTCGGGCCATGGCTCATCCGCCCCGACATCTTCCAGCGCCTTGTCGCGCTCGACAATCCAGAGCTCTTCGCTCCAGAGTTCCATCTTGTTGCCCTGCCCCACCAGCACCAGCTTTTTTTCCAGGCGGGCGTACTCGCGCAGAGACGGCGGCAGCAACATACGGCCATTACTGTCGAGCTGTATATCGGTGGCATAGCCCAGCATGAGACGCTGGAAGCGTTTTACCGCCGGGTTCAGAGAGGGTAGCTTTTGCAGGTCTTGTTCAATCTGCTCCCAGGCGGGCAGCGGATAGATACACAAACAGGAGGTCTGGGTGTCGATAGTCACAACAATCTCGCCAGCACACTGCTCAAGCAATGGCTCACGCTGACGCGCGGGGATCGCCAGGCGACCCTTCGCATCCATATTGATGTGCTGCACACCACGGAACACTTTTTATAAACCCCTTTTTTCCAGCGAATTCCACAAATCGCCAGAATTATCCACTTCTCTCCACTTCTCGACACTATAGGTGCGCGGGAAAGGACAAGTCAAGGAACAAACAGTAAAAAAGCCTGTTATTTCAGGGGTTTGGGCGCAGTTTAGGGAGGATCAGGAGGCGTTTCCAGACATTTTTCGCCGCGGTAAAAAATCACAAAAACAGCGGCCTAAGGCCTTAACCTAAGTTTTTACTTTAAGTTAAAGCTCGTTTACTTATTTTACAGCCAGGTTTTAGGCAAATTCCGTCTAAAAAGAGCTGAGGTCACCGCACGAGAAGCCCAGCGCGGCCTTTTCCGTCGCATCAGAGCCAGGATTGTCGCTGGGAACTCGCCAGGCTTGACCTAGAACGGGGTTGCAGGGGCAGTAGAGCGGCGTCGAAAAGAAAAACGGCTGCCCTAAAGGGACAGCCGCTGGAAAATTTGAAGAAGTTGGCCGATAAGCCGGGTTCTGTCGAGAACGATCATTCATCTGGGACGAGCGTCACCGCCCGCCTCTAGCGACCTACCCGAATCCACTGCGGGCCGCAGCTGATGGATTCCTATTTGGTCTTGCTCCAGGTGGGGTTTACCATCGCCACGCCTGTTACCAGCCGCGCGGTGCGCTCTTACCGCACCTTTTCACCCTTACTACCCTAACAATAGCCCTAAGCCGCAGGAACAGCCTCCAGCTGAGAACAGCCTTCAGCGGTCACACCCACAGCCCTGAGCGGTTGTATTAAAGAGAAGCGGTTTCCTTTCTGCTGCACTTTCCGTGGGCTCACACCCCCCAGGCGTTACCTGGCACCCTGCCCTATGGAGCCCGGACTTTCCTCCGTATCCTCTGTGCAAGACAGGGAATACCGCGATCGTCTGGCCAACTTCGAGCGCAGAGTAGCTGCACCGGGGCCGGGGCGCAAGAAACATAGGAGACGATGAATGGAGGAGCAATGAGCGGTGAGCCCAACTGCCCGTCAATCCTCTTTGTGCTGCAATAGATAATCGTAGAGCTGACGACTGCGCATGCCTGCATAGGCAGCAACCAATTTTGCCGCCTGACGTGCCGGCATATGCTCCGCCATCCCCCGCAGCAATTCCCCCAGGGCAGGATCCACCTCCCCACCCTCCTGATCCGGCGCGGGAGCCAACAGCAGGACAATCTCTCCCCGGGACTGATTTGCATCATCGCGTACCCAGTCACAGAGCTCCTCAAGGGACGCCCGACGGATCGTTTCGAAGCTCTTGGTCAGCTCCCGCGCCAAAGCGCCCTCGCGCGATCCACCCATCACCGACTTGAGGTCCTCCAGGGTCGCCAGGATGCGATGAGGCGCCTCATAGAAAATCAAAGTGGCATCCGACGAAGCGAGAGCCCCCAGGCGCCGCCGGCGGGCCTCAGCGCGATTGGGCAAGAAGCCCTCAAAAGCGAAGCGATCACTGGGCAGTCCTGAGCCAGACAGTCCCACCACGGCAGCACAGGGTCCGGGCAGGGGAACAACTTTCAAGCCCGCATCCTGCACGACCCGCACGAGACGGTAACCGGGATCCGATATTGTGGGCGTGCCGGCATCGGACACCAGCGCCACGGACTCTCCGGCGGCCACACGCGCTGCCAGCTGCTCCGCCACCTGGGGTGCGCTGTGCTCATGGTATGCGAGCATGCGCGTCTTGATACCCTCGCCGCTGAGGAGTTGCCCCGTGCGACGGGTGTCCTCCGCCGCGATGCATGACACCTGGGAAAGTACCTCCACCGCCCGCCGGGAAATGTCACCGAGATTACCGATAGGCGTGGCCACGATGTAGAGCGCCGGTTCCAAGAGCGACTGGCTTCCTTATAATGGGGATATCACCGCAGCAATTATCGCGGTCCAATAGCGAGGATAACATGCTGAGCTCGCCTCACTGCTGGCGTACCGGTCTTACCGGGGCTATGGCCGCCGGCGTTCTGGTTGCCTGCGGAACCACCCCGGGAAACCTTCCCAGCCGCGCCGGGTTTCCGGGGGGATCTGATGCTCCTGCGGCCACCGTGCCCCCCGCCGCGGTGGAAGCCTATCTGCCAGCGGTTACAGGGGAACCCCTGGATGATGAACTGTTTGCAGCAACGCGCGCTGCTCTGGCCGACGGCGACTGGATGGCCGCAACCCTGGCCCTTCCGAAGCTTGAATCATCCGACGATGAAAAGGCTGAAGCGTCCGATACCCCAGCCCCCGAAGACGTCATCATCACCGCGCTGTGGATTGACTATTACCGGGCGCGGATTGCCTACCTTCGGGGCGACACCGGGGACCACAGGGCCATCATGGCCGCCCTTGAGGCCCGGCCGCTTCCGGATGCGCTGCGCCGCGCCGTCCTGAGCCACCAGTTAGCTGTTGCCCGACGACAGGAAAACAACGCCGCGCAATTGCAACTGGGACTCCGTCTGCTGTCCCAGGGGAAACAGGATGCCCCGCCCGACCCGTGGCTCCTCGAAGTCGTCTGGAGTGCAGCGCAGCGACTCGAGGAAGAGGGAAGCTCCTCCCCCTCCTATGACACGATTACTCAGGGGTGGCTGGATCTTGCCGCTGCAAACACCGCCGACAGCCCTCTGGCGACAGCCGCAGCGCTCTCGGCCTGGAGCACACAGTACCCGCAGCATCAGGGCCGGGCGCATGCTGATGCGCTAAGGGAAGCCGCGCTGGAGGACGCAAAAAGCGCCAAACTCACGCTGGTGCTGCCCCTGTCGGGCCCTCTGGAGAAAGCAGGCGCAGCTGTAAGCGAAGGCTTTATTGCGGGCTTTTTTGCCGAGCAGCAAGGGGGGCTCACCGTCGACGTTTTAGACAGCCGGCGCTTCGACACCATTGGCGCTGCTTATGCGGAGGCCCAGGCAAAAGGGGCAAGTGTGATTGTGGGCCCCCTGGGCAAGCGGCAGGTAGGAGAGCTCCTGGCCCAGCCTGAGCTGAGCGTCCCCGTGCTTGCACTCAATCGTCCGCTGCCGGGTGGGGACAACAGTCCTGGCGCCCTTCTCCTGTCCCTCGCGCCGGAGGATGAAGCCCGGCAACTGGCGGAAGATGCCTTCGCCGATGGCGCGCGACGAGCGCTGGTGATTCGGCCGGAAGGTGAATGGGGCGAACGCATGGAGTTGGCGCTTGCACGACGCTGGCGGGCCCTTGGCGGCCACATCCCGACCACAGCAATTTATGGCAAGCCCGACACTCATTCGCCCAAGCTACGCGACGCCCTCGGCCTGGGCGAGAGTGGCGCCCGCAGCCGGGCGGTACGGTCACTGTTCAATGAACCGTTAGAAACCGCGGGGCGCCGCCGGGAAGATCTGGATACGGTGTTTTTGCTGAGCAAAAGCAGCGACGAGACCCGGGCGCTCAAACCCCTCGTCAACTACCACTACGCCGGGGATCTCCCGGTGTATGCGCTGTCTACAGCAGACAGCGGCACTGGCAACACCGGACTCAATCGAGATCTGGGAGGCCTCAGGGTGCTGGCGATGCCCTGGCGCCTGGCCCCACGCCCATTGGACGCTGACGGCAGTTCAGCCGCGCTCCACGCTCTGGGCATGGATGCCTATGCCCTCGCGAAGCGGTGGTGGCGCATGCGCAGCGCAGCCTCGCCGCTATATTTTGGTCTCACCGCCGAATTACAATCAAACGATGACGGATTCCTCGAACGCCGATTGAATATGGCTGAATTCAACCGAGGCGAACTACGCCCCCGCTGATCTAGACTTCCCCTGAGCCTCTTTCTCATCTGCGGCAAGAAGAGGCGGCAGCAAAGCACCTTTTTTGGGGACGGGGAGACAGCAGCAATGACGAGCACCGCAAGTGGTGATGAGTTTGAGGCGCGAAGCGCAGCCCTACTTCGGTCCTATGGCCTGCGTATCTTGAACACGCAATACCGATGCAAAGCCGGCGAAATTGATATCATCGCCTGCGATGAGCACCGCTTGTTGTTTGTGGAGGTCCGCGCCCGACGCCATCGCAGCCATGGCGGTGCCGCCGCTTCGGTGAACCGGGCAAAGCAGTGTAGAATCGCGCTGTGCGCAGCTTATTTTCTCAACCGTCACCCCCAGTGGGGTCACCTGCCCTGTCGCTTCGATGTGATTGCCTGGGAACCGGGCGGCGTCGGACAGCATTTCGAGGCGCGTTGGATTCAGGCCGCTTTCATCACCTGAGAAAACCGCTTTCCCCCAAGTCGGTCGTCCCGCGTTTATGAGCCCGAAGCCATGATCGACGAAAACTACGAGCGCACAGCCGCGAGCTTCCACCGGCGCATCGAAACCATTGCCAACGCCGTGGACAGCATGGCTCCCGGACTTACAGCGGCTACCAGTCTCCTGGCCCAGGCGATGTTGGACGACAGAAAAGTACTGGTCTGCGCCTGTGGCAAAGATGCTGCACTCGCCGCTCACGTCGCCGCGACCCTGAGAACTCCCATAGAACCCGGGCCCGCGTTACCTGCCCTGGCATTTTGCAGTGACAGCGCAGGGGGAGACACCCAGCTGTGGCGGGACCTTCGCACGCTCTCCCGGGACGGAGATGTTTTGCTGTGTATCGATCGCGGTGCGGGCGCTGCCATTGCACAAAAATTTATTCAATTTGCCGAGACCCGAAACCTCGTGACCATTGCGCTGTCAGACAACACGGAGGTACCCGGTGGCAGCTGTATTGCGCTTCGCGCTGCCGATGAGGACCAGCGCAGCGAGCTTGCCCTCATGGCCATCCACTGCCTCAGGGAACACATCAAACAATTTTTGTTGGGAGAATAAACTGACCATGGCGTGCCGCGAATCTTCAGCGACCCTGTTTTCTGCCGTTTTTTCAACGCGCCTTGCCGGCACATTGACGGTGCTAAGCCTGCTCTTACTTCAGGGCTGTGGCTCTCTGCTCGCCACCTTAGAATCCGATGCCATTGAGGATGATCCCGGCGAGCGCACCTTTGCCCAGCGCATTGCCGATGAGTCCATCGAGACAAAAGCCATCGTCAATCTCCATGCAGCCGACGATCGTTTTGACCAGGGACACCTGGTCGTCCAGAGCTACAACGGCTATGTACTGATCGCCGGCCAGGTACCTCAGGAAGAGCTTCGTCAAAAGGCCAACGACGTCGTGCGGAAGATTCGTGACGTCCGGCGCATATACAACGAACTGGAGGTCGCTGCAGCCAGCTCGGCGATGACACGGGCTTCAGACACCTGGATCGCCAACAAGGTTAAAACATTTCTTCTCACCGGTAGCAAAACCCCGGGACTGCGCGTGAAAGTTGTCGCGGAAGATGGGGTGGTGTATCTCCTGGGCATGGTGACCCGGGAGGAAGGAGATCGTATCGCGGAGGAAGCTGCTGACACCTCAGGAGTCCAGAGAGTAGTGCGGCTTTTCGAGTACATCGATTAGGGTTTTGATTCCCTGCGGCGGTCGCCCCCTACTTTACAACGGTGAGACTGGGTTTTCCGCTGCGCCGGAACGGCGTGGGTTCGTTACCGCCTTCGGGAGAGGGGTCGTCATCGCCCTCTTCCGGTTCAAAAGCCATGCCCTGGCCGTTCTCCCGGGCATAAATACCCAGAATTGCCGCCATGGGCATAAAGACATCGGTAGGCTTACCTCCAAAACGGCCGTTGAAGCTCACACAATCATCGGCCAGCTGCAGCTCGATCACTGCGGAGGGAGACAGGTTGAGGACGATTTGTCCGTCCTTAACGTACTCCTCGGGCACGTCGACACCGGGCGCCGTCGCATCAACGATCACATGGGGCGTGCAGTCGTTATCAACAATCCACTCGTAGAGTGCTCTCAACAGATAGGGACGACTGGAGTTCACTATTGAATCCTGCGGCTGCGCCTAGAGGCGCATCTCGCGTTCTTGCTCCGTCAGGCTCTGCTGGAAAGACTCCCGCTTGAACAGCTGTTCCATGTAGGCAAACAGCGGCTTCGACTGTTTGCTGGGGCGAATATCGATACCCAGTGTAGGCAGACGCCACAAGATAGGCGCAATACAGCAGTCCACCAGGGTGAATTCATCGTTCATGAAAAATGGCTTTTCCGCAAAAATGGGCGCAATGGCCAAAATACCCTCGCGCAGCTCTTTCACCGAACGCTTGACGACATTGTCGCTGCGGGAGTTCTGAATTGAGTCAATCAGCGCACACCAGTCCTGCTCGATGCGGTGCATGAAGAGACGACTCTCGGCGCGGGCCACGGGGTAGACGGGTAACAATGGGGGGTGAGGGAAGCGCTCGTCCAGATACTCCATCATCACGCGCGTCTCGTAGAGTGACAGTTCCCGGTCGACCAGTGTCGGAAGGGAGTTGTAAGGGTTGTGCTCGGACATTTCCCGCGGCGGATGCGCTGGATCCACATCAATAATATCGGCAGTAACGCCTTTTTCAGCCAGTACGATGCGTACACGATGGCTAAAGTGTGAGGTCGGATCTGAATAAAAAATCATGGAGGTCGATGCGCCTGTAGTTTAGGTAAAACTGGTTACTTGGAATGGAGAGCTGAAAACCACCCGCTTGCCTTTGTGAGCTCCAGGTTTTGAAGATTCCCGGCCCGCCCGCTCTGGTGAGGTTTAACAGTCAGCGATTCAAACACGCTGTTCCATTGTTCATTCCGTGTCGTGTACTCAAGCCTAATTGTACCTGAGCCTAAACGGACAAACGGCGGCGTAGAGTTTTCACTCTATTCGCCACCGTTTTCACCGGCAGGATTCAAAGAATTCTGAATCTTGATCAGTGTACGTCTTTCCAGTACTCGCGGTTAAGCAGGGTCGCAAAGACAAAGAATACTGCAAGGAACAGTAGCGAATAAATGCCTATGCGCTGGCGATCGGCCTTAATGGGCTCCGCCACGTACGCCAGAAAATTCACGAGGTCATAGGTGGCCTCATCGAACTCTTCCGGAGACATCAACCCCGCCTCAACCACATCCATGGTCCCGCAGGGGTCACTGTGATCTGCCATCTGAGTGCCGGACAGGGGTTCCATATCACCATGAACCGCCGTGGGCGTGCAGGCCATCAGGCCCTGAAGCTCGATAAGCGCGTGGGGCATACCAACATTGGGGAAGACCCGGTTGTTGACGCCGTAGGGGCGCGTGGGATCAGCATAAAATGTTCGCAGGTAAGTGTACAACCAGTCAGGATTTCGCGCCCGGGCGACCAGTGTGAGATCCGGCGGCGCTGCGCCAAACCAGACCTTGGCGCGGTCAGAATCCATGGCGTTCTCCATTAACGCACCCACTTTGACCTCAGGATCCGCGATGATGTTTCCCCGCATCAGATCGTCGGGAATACCCAGGTCCGTAGCAACCCGGTTGTAACGGGCGTACTGAAGGGAGTGACAACCCATGCAGTAGTTCATGTACACCTTGGCACCATTCTGCAACGAGCTTTTGTTATGGATATCCAACTCCACCTCGTCGCAGGGCATGGTCCCGCAGTTGTAGGCTGACTCGGCGCCGACGACCTTCAGCGGAATAATCGTCAGTGCGAGTATCAGCACCAGCCCCGCAAGAGACCCTATTGCCCCCACACCACCGTCCATGGTCACCCGCTCGGGCACCGGCTTGGCCTTATCCATACTCGACCAGATAGGCATGAACAGGAAGAAGGAAAAGTAGAATATGGAACAGATTTGCGCCAGAACTGTACGCGCGGGCGTCGGAGACTTCACCCCCAGCACACCCAGAATCAGGAAGGACGCGACAAACAGCACCAGCATCACCTTATTCAGGTTACCGCGATAGCGCCAGGACTTAACTGGCGAGCGATCCAGCCACGGCAGTACGAAGGGAATCGCCACACTCGCTGCGAAGGCGACAAAGCCCCAGAACTTGTCGGGCACTGCACGCAGTACGGAGTAAAACGGCGTGAAGTACCAGACAGGCGCAATATGGTCCGGCGTCTTGAGCGCATTGGCTTCCTCGAAGTTGGCATACTCCAGGAAGAAGCCTCCCATCTCCGGTGCAAAGAACATAATTGCGCAGAACACGAACAGGAATACGGCAATGGCCTGCACGTCGTGCACGCTGTAGTAGGGGTGGAAGCGAATCCCGTCAAGAGGTACGCCATCCGACCCTTTGTTTTTCTTGATCTCAACACCATCGGGGTTATTCGAACCCACTTCGTGCAGCGCCAGGATGTGCAGCACGACCAGGGCGAGAAGTACAATCGGCAGCGCAACCACGTGCAGGGCAAAGAAGCGGTTCAGGGTAATGCCGGAGATCAGGTAGTCACCGCGGATCCAGGTAACGATGCTTTCACCCACAACCGGGATCGCACCGAACAGCGAGATAATCACCTGGGCACCCCAGTAGGACATCTGGCCCCAGGGCAGCACATAGCCCACGAAAGCCTCAGCCATCAACAGTACGAAGATCAACATCCCGAAGACCCACAGCAGCTCCCGGGGCTTCTTGTAAGAGCCGTAAATCATCGCGCGGAACATGTGCAGATAGACAACAATAAAAAATGCAGAAGCACCGGTAGAGTGCATGTACCGGAGTACCCAACCGTAATCCACGTCGCGCATGATGTACTCGACCGACGCAAAAGCCTCCTCTGCGCTGGGCGTGTAGTTCATAGTCAACCACACACCGGTGAGCAGCTGGTTAACGAGCACCAGCAGGGAAAACACACCGAAGTAGTACCAGAAATTGAAGTTTTTCGGCGCATAGTACTCACCCATGTGAGTGTTCCACGCACGCGTGATAGGTAGACGCTCGTCAACCCAATCGCGCAATCCGATGAGCATGTTGGCCATTACACTGCCTCCGCATCAACGCCAATAACAAGGACGCTTTGTGATTCAAAAGAGTAAGGGGGAACAACCAGGTTGGATGATGCCGGCACACCTGAGTAAACACGTCCCGCCAGATCAAACTTAGAGCCATGACACGGGCAGAAAAACCCGCCTACCCACTCGTCGCCGCCCAGGTCCGCAGCACCCACTTCGGGGCGAAACTTCGGCGCGCAGCCCAGATGGGTGCACAAGCCCTCCACAACCAACAGCTCAGGGCGAATACTGCGCTCTTTGGACGAGATGTAGGCCGGCTGCTTGGAAATAGCCGAGTCTGGATCCTTGAGATCCCCGTCGACCTTGTCCAGATTTGTGATCATCTCTTCGGTGCGGTGAACGACATAGACAGGTTTGCCTCGCCACTCCACAACCACCATCTGACCCGGCTCCAGCTTGCCAATATCAGCTTTTACCGGAGCTCCCGCCGCCTTTGCTTTGGCAGAAGGATTCCAAGAACCAAGAAAAGGTACTGCAACAGCGACGGCACCCGCCGCGCCTACAGCACTCGTGGCAACCGTCAGAAAACGACGACGGTTGTTGTCGACTTCTGACTCAGCGCTCTCGCTGGCCGTTGTGACACTGGACATATCGATTGGTCTCCTGTTTCTTCGATGCCAACACACTGGACTGCGGATGATTGATAAACGTTTCACCTGCGGCCTGAAATTACCCGCGCGCCAGAATCATGGAAAATAGCAGCGTCAGGGACAGCTGGAATCCGGGCGCACGAATGGTAAAGACTTTAGCTGCTCCAAACAAGGAAAGTGCCGTCTTTTTACAAGCCAAACCCTTGATTTGTCTCAAAACTTGGACAAATCTCTCGCATAAAAAAACCCGACCGGTGATGACCGTCGGGTTTTCCTGCTGCACCTTGCGCCCCTGCAAGGAGCGCCTGGTGATCGTCCTGACGCTAAACTTAGCGCTTGGAGAACTGTGGCCGCTTACGCGCTTTGCGCAGACCCACTTTCTTGCGCTCAACTTCACGGGCGTCACGGGTGACAAACCCAGCCCCGCGCAGAGTACCGCGAAGCGCCTCATCATATTCCATGAGCGCACGGGTAATGCCGTGACGGATAGCGCCGGCCTGCCCAAAGCTACCACCGCCTTCCACGGTGACTTTGATATCGAACTTCTCCACCAGGTCCACGAGCTCCAGCGGCTGACGCACGATCATACGTGCCACTTCCCGTCCGAAGTACTGGTCCAGGGGACGCTGGTTGACAGTGATATCGCCGCCGCCACTGCGCAAAAATACGCGCGCTGTGGAAGTCTTGCGGCGTCCGGTTCCGTAATACTGAGTTGCGCTCATTGTTTCTCCTAAACCTGCAGCGGCTGAGGCTGCTGCGCGGCGTGCGGGTGCGCTTCGCCGGCGTATACCTTGAGTTTGCTGAACATTGCACGACCCAGAGGGTTACGGGGCAGCATGCCCTTCACCGCGCCCTGAATGACACGCTCAGGTGCTTTGTCGATCAGCTTTTCGAACGACATGGACTTAAGTCCGCCGGGATATCCCGTGTGCCGGTGATACATTTTATCGGTGCGCTTGGCTCCGGTGACATGTACTTTCTCCGCGTTGATCACAACGATGTAATCGCCGGTATCCACGTGAGGGGTGTACTCTGCCTTGTGCTTGCCGCGCAGGCGGTGAGCAATTTCACTGGCCAGACGGCCAAGCGTTTTGTCGGTGGCGTCAACGACATACCAATCGTGGCTGACTTCGCCAACTTTGGCGCTATATGTTTTCATGGGTTTCGCCTCAAAAGGGCCAAAAAAAGAGCGCGAATACTACTTAAACCCCGGGGCGTTGGCAAGCCGGAATTCCAATAAGATTTCGCATTGCCGCGAATAGAGCGACTGGGGGCCCCGCCGGCCCCTAGGCAAGGTCCTCTCAGGGCCTGTGCTCCTGTGCCAGATACTCGTGGGACTGCATTTCGAACAACCGGGACTCTGTTCGTGTGAATTCGAAGGTCAGGCGGGTGCCGTGGTAAAGCTCCGATGCCGGTACTTCGGCGGCGATCACGAGTTTTACGCACCGGTCGTAGAATTCATCTACCAGATTAATAAAGCGTCGGCACAGATCATCCTGCCCGGCACCCATCCGGGGAACTCCCGAGAGGATCACCGCGTGAAACTCCCTGGCCAGCTCGATGTAATCATTTTGCGAGCGCGGTCCGTCACACAGCTCCGGAAATTCAAACCAGGCCACGTCGTCCGCAAGACAGCGACAGGTCAGATAGCGCCCATTGATCTCGATGCGCTGCCAGTGCTGGATCGCATCGGGGGCCAGACGCTGAAAGCTGTCCTTCAAACTGGCATCGGCCTCCGCACCCAGAGGATAATGATAGAGCCTGGCCTGTTCCAGGGTCCGCAGCCGATAGTCAATGCCTGCATCGACCGTCAGCACCTCGGTGTGCTGCTTTACAAGCTCAATGGCCGGCAGGAATCGCGCACGCTGAAGTCCGTCTTTATACAGTCCATCCGGGGCAATATTGGAGGTTGCCACCAGGGCAATCCCCCTTTGGAAGATAGCGTCGAGAAAATTAGCCAGAATCATGGCGTCAGCGATATCGCTGACAAAAAACTCGTCAAAGCAAATGATGTCCGCCTCGGCGGCCAACCGGTCCCCCAGAAGCTCAATGGGGTTTTTTTCCCCTTCGAATTCGGCAAGCTCGCGATGCACGCGCTGCATAAAACGATGAAAGTGCACCCGGATCTTCTTATCAAAGGGCAGGCTCTCGTAGAACGCGTCCATGAGATAGGTTTTACCCCGCCCTACCCCGCCCCAGAAATACAAGCCTTTTTCAGGCTCGGCGCTACGGCGGAAACGGCGGCCCAGGCGGCCCGCGAGGGTCTCGCTACGGGCATGACGCGCCACGACGCGGTCGAAGAGATCCTGCAGGCGACGCACCGCAGCCTCCTGCGCCACGTCGTGGCTGAAGTCGTCCCGCTTCAGGTCTTCTTGGTATCGCTGCCAGGGTGTCAGCACAGTGTCGTTGCGGGTCGGGGTTCCCGATCCTCCGGTGGGGGAGTTAAGGCGCGCTACCTTACTCGCGGAGCTCCGGTTTTGGCAATCTTGCTACCAAGCTGCTGCGTAGCAACGTTATACTTCCCAACCACTCGAGATGTAGAGGACTTGCTTGTGAACACCGGTACTGTTGACCCCGTCGTAATAGCGATCGCAGCCGCGATTCTAGGCCTGTTGATAGGTTACTTTGCGGGCAGACGCACAGCGCCCGGCAGTGAAGAAGCGAGGGAACTCACCGAAAAACTTGAGCAGGCAGAGTCCGCCCGGGCACGCTATGAGCAGCGGGTCAACGCGCACTTTGCAGACAGCGCCGACAAGCTCAACACCCTCACGGCAAATTATCGGGATATCTATGCGCACATCGCCGGCGGCGCGTCAGAACTATGCTCCGAGGAAGAGGCCGCGCGTTTTCAGTCCCTGGAGGCCCCAAAGGATTCCGGGCATGACACCATCGAGGCAGACAGCGTAGTGGTAGAGCCTCCCCGGGACTACGCGGCAAAAACATCCCCCGACGATCCTGGCGTCCTGGACGAGCGTTTTGGGCTGGATGGCGAGGAGAAGCCGCCAGAAGACTCCACCACACGCAACGCATAGCCCTGATGTCTGGCGGTCGTTTCTGGCCGCCGCTCCAACCGGGGCTTGTCAGACCGGGTTATCGCAGTCGAGAAAGGTCCACTCCAGGTCGAGGCTATCAGCCAGCGACCCGGCGAGCGCCTGCACACCGTAGCGCTCCGTGGCGTGATGCCCGGCAGCCATGTAGGCAATCCCCAATTCCCGCGCCGTGTGTACCGTAGGCTCTGAGATCTCACCAGAGATATAGAGCTGGGCGCCGGCTGCCGCGGCCTTGTCAATATAGCCCTGAGCGGCGCCGGTACACCATCCCACGCGTTCAATGGACGCCTGGCCATCACCGATCACCAGTGGTTGTCGGTCAGTCAGAGACTGCACCTGCGCAGCGACCGAATCCAGAGACATGGGGGTCGCCAGCTTTCCGATACTACCCACGCCCTGGGCATCGTCCCGATCAAGGGGCTCGACGTCCCGGAAACCCAGAAGTTGGCCCCAGCGGGCATTGTTCCCCAACACCGGATGGGCATCCAAAGGCAGATGATAGGCCAGCAGGCTCATATCAGACGCCAACAGCGTTCCCAGCCGCTGTCGTTTCATGCCCACAACCTCCGGCGCCTCGCCGCGCCAGAAATAGCCGTGATGAACGATCAGGGCATCGGCGCCCCAGGCGACGGCCGCTTCCAATACTGACTGATTGGCGGTCACCGCCGCCGCAAGCCGGGAGACCGTGGTACGACCTTCCACCTGAAGACCATTGGGGCAATAGTCGCTAAAACGTGAGGACTCCAGCGTTATATCGCAATGTTTGACTAAATCTTTAAGAGCAACGGGCATTTGATGGTCCGGGATCGGTGTCTGGAGCGGGGGCATCATATACAATCGCTTTTCTTTCTGGCTAGAGAGGGCGCATGAGCGCTTTCCTTAAATTTTTCACCTGGCCCGCCATCGCCGGCTTACTGGGTGCCCTTCTTATCCTCCAGCAGTGGGTACTGCCGACGGCCAGTCCCGAGCGCAGCGCGGTCGTGCGGGACAGCTTCCGGCAGGCGGTGGCCAGCGCCACGCCTTCAGTGGTCAATATCTACACGGAGAAACGCGTGGCGTCGGCAAACAGTCGCATGCTCAACAATCCGTTTATGCCTATCCCCCGGGGGGCACCGCGGCAACAGGTGGAGCGCTCCCTCGGTTCTGGCGTCATCATGCGTGAGAACGGCTACATCCTGACCAACAATCACGTCATTGACGGGGCCGACGCGATTCAGGTGCTCCTGAGTGACGGCCGCTCCGCCGCGGCGCAGGTCGTCGGTCTGGACCGGGCTACGGACCTGGCGGCGCTGAAAGTAGATCTTGAGGGCCTCAGCGCCATTAACGTTGCCGATTCGGACCAACTGTCGGTGGGCGACGTGGTCCTTGCCATCGGCAATCCCCTGGGGTTCGGACATTCGGTAACCCAGGGCATCGTGTCGGGACTGGGGCGCTTCGGGCTGAGTCCGGGCACCTACGAGGGCTTTATTCAAACCGACGCCGTCATCCATGCGGGCAACTCCGGTGGAGCGCTGGTGGACGTCAATGGCGCTTTGGTAGGTATCAACAGCTTGATATACGCATCCAGCGAAGGCAACAGCGGTGGTTCCGTAGGCATCGGCATTTCTCTGGCAATTCCATCGAGCTTTGCAGAGTTCGTTATGGATGACTTGATCAGCTTCGGACGCGTCATCAGAGGTTGGCTGGGTGTACAGGTAGAACAAATACCCGGCACCGTTCTGGGCGATCAGCGCTTACTGGTTCGCGGTGTGGCGCCCGATGGGCCCGCAGCCAGGGCTGGCCTGCAAGCAGGAGACGTTATTACTCATTTTAACGATGAAGCGATCGACGATGTTCGCCTGGCGATGTACGAAGTGTCCCTTTTGCGACCGGGCGACAAGCTGATGATGAGCGCGTCGCGGGACGGATCTACCGTAGAGCTGAGCGCGATCATCGGCGCACAGCCCGAAACCACCGAGTAATGTCTTTCACCGATCGAAGTGCGCGTTACTTGCCTGAGCGCATCGCCGCGCTACGCGCATGAGCCGTCAGTGACTCCCCCTCCGCCAGCACCGTCGCGATGCGCGCGAGAGGCTCGGCGCCCTCGGCACTGCAATGAATAATGGAGCTGCGCTTCTGAAAGTCGTACACACCCAGGGGTGAGAAAAACCGTGCTGAGCCCGAAGTCGGGAGCACGTGATTAGGGCCGGCGCAGTAATCACCCAGGGCCTCACAGCTGTGAATGCCCATGAAGATAGCGCCCGCCGCATCAATCTGCGGCAGCAAAGCCTCGGGGTGAGCCACCGCCAACTCCAGATGCTCCGGCGCCAGGCGGTTACTGATAGCGGCGGCGTCAGCGATGTCCTTTGTTTTGATCAACGCGCCGCGCCGGGCCAGGGAGGCCTCGATGATCGTTGAACGCTCCATCTGCGGCAGCAATCGATCGACAGCCGCATCTACCGCGTCGATGTAGGCGGCGTCCGGGCAGAGCAGCAGCGCCTGGGCGCTCTCATCATGCTCCGCCTGGGAAAACAGATCCATGGCCATCCACTCGGGATCGGCACTGCCGTCGGCAATAACCAGAATCTCCGAGGGGCCGGCAATCATGTCGATACCCACCTGACCAAACACCTGGCGCTTGGCTTCAGCGACGAAACGGTTGCCGGGGCCCACGATCTTGTCCACGCGAGGCACAGCAACCGTGCCATAAGCAAGAGCTGCAACCGCCTGGGCGCCACCCACGCAAAAAACGCGATCCACGCCCGCAAGCGCTGCGGCGGCCAGCACCAGGGCGTTGCGTTCGCCCCCCGGGGTCGGTGCGACCATCACGATCTCAGACACGCCGGCAACGCGAGCAGGAATGGCGTTCATCAATACCGAGGACGGATAACTGGCCTTACCACCGGGGACGTAGACACCGACGCGCTGTAGCGGCGTAACCCGCTGCCCCAGACGGTTACCCAGACCATCGTCATAGCTCCAGTCCTCGCCGAGCTGCTTGCGATGAAAGGTTTCTATGCGATTAGCGGCCTCGCCAAGGGCGGACCGCTGCTGCTCCGGCAGTTCCCGCAGAGCCTCCTGGAGCTCCTCCCGGGAGACTTCCAGCGCCACGAGCTCTTCCGCTGCTAATTGGTCAAAGCGGCGGGTATATTCGAGGAGTGCTTCATCTCCGCGCCGGCGCACATCGGCAATAATCTGCGACACCGTTGACGTCACATCGCTGTCACCGCTTTCCATGGGCACTTCGAGTTGCGCCAGGGCCGACTCAAAGTCCGCCGCACTGCTGTCGAGACGGCGCATCAGGCGGCGGGGGCCAGGTCGGCGACAGCAGCGCCGATGGCATCAAGGAGTTCGTTAAGAGCGCCGTGACGGGAGCGCATGGACGCCTTGTTCACGATAAGCCGCGAGGTGACCTGGGCGATTTCATCCAGGGGTTCCATGCCGTTGGCCCGGAGCGTGTTCCCGGTATCAACGATATCGACAATCATGTCTGCCAGGTCCATGGCGGGTGCGAGCTCCATCGCACCGTACAGTTTTATGAGTTCCACCTGTACGCCGCGACGGGCAAAGTAATCCCGGGCAACATTGACGAATTTGGTGGCCACCCGTACGCGGCGAGGTGGCCAGGCGAAATCCACTGGGGCGGCGGTCATAAGTCGACAAGGAGCAATGCCCAAATCAAGGGGCTCGTAAACACCTTCACTGCCCTGCTCAAGCAAAGTGTCCTTGCCCACCACGCCAAGATCCGCGGCGCCGTGACGCACATACACGGGCACGTCCACGCCGCGCATGACCACCAGTTGCACATCGTCCCGCGTGGTCGGGAAGACCAGTTTGCGACTCTTCCCCATATCTTCCAGCGGTTCCACGCCCGCCCGCGCCAACAGCGGCAGCGTTTCTTTCAGAATACGCCCCTTGGTCAGCGCCAGCGTGAGTTTGCCCGTCTCCATGCAGTCAGCCCAATCTTTCCGTTAATCCACAACCCGCCGGATGTCGGCGCCCAGAGCCTGAAGCTTTTCTTCAATACACTCATAACCACGATCAATGTGATAAATGCGATCGATGAGGGTCTCGCCGGTGGCCACCATGCCCGCGATCACAAGGCTGGCAGAGGCACGGAGATCCGTAGCCATCACCGGAGCGCCGGCAAGAGACGCCTGCCCGACAATGATTGCCGTGTTCCCTTCGATAGTGATCCTGGCACCCATACGGTTCATTTCATGGGTTTGGATGAGACGGTTTTCAAACACCGTCTCGGTAACCGTCGCGGTACCCTCGGCAATGGCGTTCATCGCGGTGAATTGCGCCTGCATATCAGTGGGAAAACCCGGATAGGGCGCCGTGCGGATACTCACCGCTTTCGGGCGTCGCCCGTGCATATCCAGGGTGATCCAGTCCTCACCGCAACTGATGTCCGCACCCGCTTCTTCGAGCTTCTGCAGTACCACCTCCAGATGCTCGGCGCGAGCCTCCCGAAGATGCAGCTTGCCCCCGGTCGCCGCCGCAGCCACCAGGTAGGTGCCGGCCTCGATGCGGTCCGGCATTACGTCAAAATGACAGCCGTGAAGTTTGTCGACACCGTCAATGACCATGCGATCTGTACCGTGTCCGGTAATCCGGGCGCCCATGGCAATAAGGCATTTCGCCAGATCAACGACCTCGGGCTCTCGGGCCGCGTTTTCAAGGACGGTCTGTCCGTCCGCGAGGGCCGCCGCCATCATAAGGTTTTCCGTGCCACCAACGGTGACGGTCTCCATAACAATGTGCGCGCCGCTGAGTCGTCCCTCCACGGTGGCGTTGATGTATCCGCCCTCCACTTCGATGGTCGCGCCCATGGCCTCAAGACCCCGCAGATGGAGGTCCACGGGGCGGCTGCCAATAGCGCAGCCACCCGGGAAGGACACGCGGGCCTGTCCAAAACGCGCCACCATAGGGCCCAGCACCAGAATCGACGCTCGCATGGTCTTAACCAGCTCATAGGGCGCAGAGCAGTCACTGAGACTGCTGGCGTCGACCTCAATGCTCATCTTCTCATCGATGGTTAAACCGACACCCATGCATCCGAGAAGCTCAATCATCGTGGTGATGTCGTGGAGATGCGGGAGATTGCCAATGGTGACGAGCTCGTCGGATAACAAGGTGGCGGCAAGAATCGGTAACGCCGCGTTTTTAGCGCCGGATATGCGCAGTTCGCCCTCGAGACGGGCGCCGCCCTTGATAAGAAGCTTGTCCATGGGTAAGGGGCGCTGTCAGGCGCCTTCTGACTCCCATTCCGCCGGCGTAAACGCGCGAATGTTCACGGCATGAATACTGCCCGATGCAATAGCCTGATTGATCGTGGCGTAGACCGTTTGCTGTCTGCGCACGGCCCGCATATCTGCAAAGACATCGCTGACCACCGTAATGTCGTAATTTGCGCCGGCGCCATCAACGCTGACCGTCGCATCAGCGAGGGCCTCGCTGACCATCGCTTCAACAGTTTTGGCATCCACTGCTGTACTCCTGTTCCCGGCAACCGGGTGACTGATAAAAAAGGCTGGCGATTGTAGGGGAAAGCGCCGAAAAAAGCCCGAGGGCCGGGTTTGGAAATTGCGGCCCAAAAAGGGCCTGCGCGCCGCCGCTAGTCCGTTGCGGCTTCCACTGTCCAATTTTCGATCACCTGATCAAGGTCGCCGTCATAACGACGGGCGGCAGACTCGAACTGGCTGCGGTAGATTTGCCCGAGATTCACGTTCTCCACCACCAGATTGCGCATTTTCCAATCGCCGGACTTGTCCCGCGCCATGAGATACACCACGACGTAGGGCTGCGCCTCATCGCTGTAAATGAGCTGCTTGAGCATGGCCCGGTTTGGGGAATCTTCGGCGTCCGCGCTGTCGCCAAGCTCGACCCGGGAACCACCAAAGGCAAGAAGGCCCTTGCTGTAGGTTCTTACCAAACCCACGCGCATGGTTTGCGTAAAGCGCTCCAGCTGATCTCTGAGCTTCTCCCGGCCCGCCTCGTCAAGACTGCGGTATCGCGCTCCCGTTGCGTATTCACCCATAACGCCCCGGGCAAACCCCCGAAAATCGACAATGGGATCCAGCACCTCATGCACGGCCTGGTAATAGCGGTCAGTATCCTCATCCACATAGGATCTTGCCTCTTCGATCACCTCCAGCACTTTGTCCGTGGTTTCCCGCAGTGTTTCCTCGGCGGTTTTCCCCCGGACTTCTCCCTCGCTCTGGGCATGCAGTGCCGGCGTCAGATACAGCATAAAAAGTCCCGCCAATAGCGCGACAGCGGGCGTGATCGAATGTGTCCATTTGCTGCGCAAAACCATGTTTCCTTCCTTAGGATTGCTGGCCTGAATGATCAGAGCGGTTATACTCGCCGCCCCTCACCTTGGACCGGGCCATAATTGGGCGAAATGAGGCGAAAAGTGTACACGCTTTTCTCCCTATTCTCTCTGACTCGTATGACAGCATCGACACCCTGCAGGTTCAACTTTCAGAGCTTTTTCCCCCGGCGATCACCCTTGAAGCCCGGGGCCCATGGCGCGTAAGCTGATGTCTTCTATCCCATGCTGATACCTCTGCTGACAATTCTCGTCGCCTTTGCCGTATTGATGTGGAGCGCGGATCTTTTTGTAGCCGGGGCTGCCTCCATCGCCAGTAACCTCGGAATGTCCCCGGTGATCATAGGCCTGACCATTGTTTCTCTGGGCACCTCTGCCCCGGAGATCCTGGTATCTGTGACCGCGGCACTCGCCGGATCCGGGGGGCTGGCAATCGGAAACGCTGTGGGTTCCAACATTGCCAACATCGGCCTTGTTCTGGGTATCACTGTGCTGGTGGCGCCCATTCAGGTACATCCCGGCTGTATGCGCTCGGAGCTCCCTACACTCCTGGTGGTAACGGCCGGCACGGGCTTGCTGCTGCTGGACGTGGAGCTGGAGAGGAGCGACGGGATACTCATGATCACCGCGCTGGTACTCATTCTTGCGCAAATGATCCGCTCCCAGATTAGGGATCCGGAGGTCGCTGAAGATGCGAAAGCTGAGGACGAGGATCTCCCCCATCACGGCCCCGCCAAAGCCTGGATTTCCTTTGCCATAGGCCTGGTGTTGCTCGTGGGCAGTTCCAAGGCGCTGGTGTGGGGCGCAAGCGCTATTGCCATGCAGTTTGGCGTTCCCGAACTGCTTATCGGACTGACCATCGTGGCCGTGGGCACAAGCCTGCCGGAGTTGGCAGCGACCCTGGCCAGTGCCCTTCGCGGTCACGCCGAAATCGCCATGGGCAACATCGTCGGTTCCAACCTGTTCAACCTTCTTGCAGTGATGGCCATGCCAGGTCTGCTGGCCCCGGAACAGCTCCCCGACAACTTTCTCTTTCGTGATTACGGCGCCATGTGTATCGCCACGATCCTCATGGCGGCTGCCGCCTACAACGGTCTCCGATCAAGCCGCGCCCAACCCGGATATTCCTATCTCGGGCGATCGGTGGGGACGCTGTTCTGCCTGGGGTATGCGCTGTACTATTACGGGCTGTACACCAGTTTGTAGACTGCTATGACACAACCTGCCCGCCACCTGCTCTCAGCGCAGCGCACCATCCGCATGGAAGTGGAAGCCGTTGCGGCCCTGGAAGCCCGCGTTGGTGAAGAGTTTGAGCGCGCCTGCGAACTTATCCTGCAAGTGCCAGGTCGCACGGTGGTCACGGGCATGGGCAAGTCCGGTCACGTGGGCGGAAAAATAGCCGCCACGCTTGCCAGCACCGGCACGCCGGCGTTTTTTGTACACCCGGGCGAGGCCAGCCACGGGGACATGGGCATGATCACCGCCGATGACTGCGTGATTGCCTTGTCCAACAGTGGAACAACGCCCGAAGTACTCATGCTCGTTCCCCTGCTCAAACGCCTGGGAATCCCCCTGGTCAGCATGACGGGCGCGCCGGAATCGGCTCTGGCCCAGGCGTCCGACGCCCACATCAACACCGGTGTTGCTGTGGAGGCCTGCCCTCTCGATCTGGCCCCGACCTCCAGCACCACCACTGCCCTGGTCATGGGCGATGCCCTGGCCATAGCACTGCTGGAAGCCCGGGGTTTTACCGCAGACGATTTTGCTTTCTCCCATCCCGGCGGCGCGCTGGGGCGCAAGCTGCTGCTGAAAATTGACGATGTGATGCGTCACGGTAAAGCGATTCCCCGGGTTACCGAAGCCACCCCCCTGTCCGATGCGCTGCTGGAAATCAGTGCCAAAGGGCTCGGCATGACGACGGTGGTCGCTGCCGACAGTGATCAGCTTCTCGGTGTCTTCACGGACGGAGACCTTCGCCGGGCGCTGGATGAACAGGTCGACATCAAGGGCACGCGCATCGGTGACCTCATGACACGCTCCCCCGCCACCGTGCACACGGGTATGCTCGCGGCGGAGGCGCTGCGCATTATGGAAGAGCGCCATATCAGCGCCCTCGTTGTGCTCGACGAAGAACAGAACCTTGCGGGCGTGGTGAACCTCCTCGCCTTGCTGGAGGCCGGTATCGCATGAATCCAGCGACTGCCCGGAACATCAAGCTGCTTGCGCTGGACGTCGACGGCGTACTCACCGATGGTCGCATTACCTATGGCAATGACGGTGAAGAGTTCAAATCCTTTAACATCAAAGATGGACTGGGAATCAAACTCCTCCAGGGCGCGGGCGTCGAAGTCGCCATCATTACCGGACGGCAATCCAATATCGTTGACCGCCGCGCCGGGGAGTTGGGCATAGGAACTATCATCCAGGGACGCGAAGACAAGCTCATCGCTCTACAAGAGTTGTGCAACATCCGGGGATTCGAGCTCCGTGAGTGTGCCTACATGGGCGACGATCTCCCGGACCTCGGGGCGGTGCGCGCAGCAGGCCTGGGCCTGACGGTAGCCGATGCCAGCAGCGCCCTGCTCAGCGCGGCCGACTGGCATTCAAAGCAACCGGGAGGCCATGGCGCTGTTCGCGAAGCCTGCGAAACACTCTTAAGCGCCCGCGGCCAGCTCGATGCCGCGGTCGCCGCGTTTCAATGACCGCCGCCAAAGGCCGTCGCCGGGTCCGAAAACGGCTGTCCATCCCCCTGCTGCTCTGTGCAGCGCTGCTGCTGTACACCATGCTTTCTCCTCCGCCGACACTGATCAAGGAAAGGGCTGCGCCCGCCGGCCCGACACGCGTACCGGAGAGTTATGCGAAACAGGTCTCGGTAAATGACTTCGACGCCAACGGCGTTCTTGAGGGGAGCACCGAGGCGGTGACGCTGAGACGCTTCCCCGGGGAAGGCATCGTGGAACTCGACGAGCCTAAACGGCACAACTACACGACCGATGGCGAGTGGGTGGCAAACGCTATGAGCGGGCAACTTCGCGAGAAAACCGAGGTGCTCGTGCTCAATGGCGAAGTGCGACTCCAATACGACAGCGAGAACCTGCAATTTCTCACGGAACGGATGATTATCAATATGCCTAAACAGGCCGCACGGAGCACGACCAGCGTGCGCATCTGGCAGGGCGATAACGAAACCGTGGCAGACCAGATCTATATCAATCTCAGCCGTCAGGTCGCATCCCTCAGCGGCTCTGTCAGGACAGTGTATGTTCCGGAAAGCTAACCTCAGCGTCGAGACATCCATCGCCGGACGCAGGCAGGTCCCGCGGGACGCTGCCACCTACGCCGTTCTGGCTGGCTGCGCCATGATCGTCGCAATACTGCTGTTACCCCACTCTGCGCAGGCGCTGCCCGAGGACCGCCTGCAGTCCATAGAGATAACCGCCGCCCGTGCCGTGCGGGATGAGCGCGCGGGATTCACCGTGTATAGGGGCGATGTGGTTATGAAGCAGGGCAGTTTGCATATCCGTGCCGACAAAATCACGATTTTTCATGACAGCGAAGCCGCCGATCGCATCATCGCCGTCGGTGCGCCCGCGACACTTCGCCAGCAGCCGGAAATCGACAAGGATTTTGTCACCGCAAGTGCCGGTCGCATTGTTTATGAAAAGTCCCGCGAGTGGGTGCAACTGCGGGAAGCCGCGGTCATCGAGCAGGACGGCGCGGTCGTCAGCGGTGAGTCCATCGACTATTTTATGGCTGAGCAGCGCGTCCGCGCCGACGCCGCGGCAGAGGACGCCGATGGACGGGTGCAGGTGATTATTCCCGCCGCGGTTATCGAAGCCGAAACCGGCGAGGAAAGCGACCAAAGCGACCAAAGGGACAGCAAGGATTCGGGCGGCGAGACAGGCACGACCGAGCCCGAGCCCCCCCGAAGCAACACAGCCCCCCAGGGAGGCGTCGATGGCGACCCTCAGGGCGCGTAGCCTCGCAAAAGCCTACCGCGGCCGCGCGGTAGTCAAGGACGTGAGCATCGAGGTGCAGAGCGCCCAGGTGGTGGGACTTTTGGGCCCCAATGGCGCGGGGAAAACCACCTGCTTCTACATGATCGTGGGCATCGTCGCCTCGGACGCCGGCGACATATTGATCGACGATGAGAGTATTACCGCCCTGCCCATGCATGAACGGGCGCGCCGCGGTATCGGTTACCTACCCCAGGAAGCTTCTATCTTCCGCCGCATGACCGTTGGCGACAATATCCTGTCAATACTGGAGACCCGCAAAGACCTGAACCGCGCGGAGCGCAGGAAACGCCGCGACGAACTGCTCGAGGAGTTCCATGTGGGCCATCTCAAAGACAGCCTCGGGCAGGCACTCTCCGGCGGCGAGCGCCGCCGCGTAGAAATTGCCCGCGCCCTGGCCATGGAGCCCAAGTTCATCCTTCTGGACGAACCCTTTGCCGGCGTGGACCCCATCTCTGTCGGCGACATCAAGAACATCATCCGCCATCTCCAGACCCGGGGCATCGGTGTTCTCATTACCGACCACAATGTGCGGGAAACGCTGGATATCTGCGAGACCGCTTTCATCGTGGGCGAAGGCCACATCATCGCGCAAGGCAGCCCCCAGGATGTTCTGGATAACGCCAAGGTCCGCAAGACCTACCTTGGGGAAAACTTCCGCCTGTAAACCCCAATCTGTGACGGACATCGGCTTTTCCGGCATTAACTATGGCACTAACACAATGCAATAAGCGCGCCAAGGCGTTGCGCCACTCCCGGTGCAGGCCTACACTTACTCCCAAGGGGCGGCAATGTACTGTCCCACCGTGGGGATGCGCGCCGGCTCGATTCAGGGCAGAGCGCGCGTAAGAGCGCACCTAGATGGCACAAGACCATCGGTGCGAAGCGCAATTTGGCAGGACTGACGCGCTATGAAGCAGGGACTACATCTCAAGCTCGGTCACCAGCTAACGATGACACCGCAGCTGCAGCAGGCCATACGCCTGCTACAGCTGAGCACCCTTGATCTGCAGCAGGAAATCGAACAGGCGCTGCAGGAAAACCCCATGCTCGAGGTTGAGGAAGAGCAGGCCGATACGCCGGAACAGTCCTCCCGTGAGGACTCGGGCAATCACGAAGGCCCCATGGACAACCCCGAACGCAGTGCCAACGTTGATGAAGCCTCTGCCGAGGGGGAGTATGAGGCGAGCATGCCCGAGGACCTTCCGGTAGATACGCAGTGGGAGGATATTCTTCCCTCCAGCGCCCCCCCTCCCTCCGAAGGCGCCGGCGAAGACTTTGATTTTGACAGTCGCAACCGGGGCAGTGAAAGCCTTCAGGATCACCTCCGCTGGCAGCTCAATCTCACCCGCCTGTCCGACAGCGACCGTATCGTAGCCCTGGCCATCATCGACGCCACTGATGCCAACGGCCGTTTTAACAGCAGCGTTGAGGATCTCCTTGAACTGTTCCCGCCGGAACTGGAAATAGAAAAAGAGGAGGTCACAGCGGTACTCCACGGCCTGCAGCAGTTTGAGCCCGTCGGCATTTTCGCCCGGGACCTTCAGGAGTGCCTGCAGCTACAGCTCAAGCAACTCGACCCCCTGACCCCCTGGCTGGATCAGGCCAAGATTTTGATCAATCGTCACATTAATCAACTGAGCAGCGGCGACTACGCACAGATCATGCGCCGCATGAAGCTCTCGGAAGATGATCTGCGCGGCGCCCTCAGGCTGGTGCAGTCACTGGATCCTTTGCCGGGCAAGCAGTTTGGGGACGATGACACGGAATACATCGTTCCCGATGTGTATGTCAGCCGCAAGGAGGGCCGCTGGGTTGTTGAGCTCAATCCCGACACCGCGCCCCGGCTGCGTATCAACGACCACTACGCGGGGATGATCAAGCGCGCAGACAACAGCGCCGATAACAGCTACCTCCGGGACAATCTTCAGGAGGCCAAATGGTTCCTGAAAAGTCTCCAGAGTCGCAACGAAACCATGATGAAGGTGTCTACAGAGATAGTGAGGCGCCAGCGCAACTTCCTGGAGTATGGGGAAGAAGCCATGAAGCCGCTGGTATTACACGACATCGCGGAGGCCGTTGAAATGCATGAATCGACCATTTCCCGAGTGACAACGCGCAAATACATGCACACGCCCCGGGGCATCTTTGAGCTCAAATACTTTTTTTCCAGCCATGTGGCGACCACCAGCGGCGGCGCCTGCTCATCCACGGCGATTCGGGCCCTGATCCGCAAACTCATCGCGGCGGAGAATCCCCGCAAACCCCTGTCCGACAGCAAGCTGGCTGAACTTCTGGAGGGTCAGGGTATTCAGGTCGCCCGGCGGACTATCGCAAAGTATCGGGATAGCCTCACCATCCCACCGTCCAACGAGCGCAAGCGGCTTGTATAGCTGCGGCGGCGCCCGAGAGCTCGCCATCAGACCCAACCACAGCCAGACAACGATGTTGCCAAAAACCCAGCTAACACCAAAAACCAGGAGAAGCGCATGCAAATAGTAATCAGCGGACACCACGTCGAAGTCACCGATGCCCTGCGAGAGTACGTGGAGGCGAAGTTCGAACGTTTGCAGCGGCACTACAGCCAGATCAGTAAGTCCGAGGTGACACTCATCGTGGAAAAAATGGTACAGACAGCAGAGGCCACGGTGCACATCGCCGGCAAGGATCTGTTTGCCTCTGCCGACTCGGAAGATATGTACGCCGCCATCGACGCCCTTGTGGACAAGCTTGATCGCCAGCTGATCAAGCACAAGGAAAAAAACCGACCTCACTAAACAACCGGGAGCCTTCGGATTTACCCATGCCAGCGATACCGACCATGAGCCAGGAAACACCCCACGCCGCCAACAGCGTCAGTGATCTGCTGACGCCTGCACGCAGCCTTTGTCGCATCCCCGGGGGGAGCAAAAAGCACCTCTTTGACCTGGTGGCGGAGGTGCTGGGGAGTGATCGGGATGAGTTCCACCCGGACGAGCTGGTCGCCGGCATGCTGGCCCGGGAGAAGCTGGGCAGCACCGCCCTGGGCAATGGCATAGCGATACCCCATTGCCGTCTCAAGGACTGCGAATCGCCCTGCGGCGTACTCCTGACCCTGTCCAGCGGAGCGGACTTTGATGCGCCGGACGATGAAGACGTGGACCTTCTCTTTGCCCTCGTAGTGCCCAGCGAGGCCACCCAGGAGCATTTGAATCTTCTTGCGGACCTCGCGCGACTCTTCTCGCAATCGGATTTTCGTGAATCCCTTCGCCGCTGTACCAGCAACGAGGCGCTTTTCGACACAGCCATCAACTGGACCACAGGCACGGCCTAGTGGACCTGATTATCATCAGCGGTCGTTCGGGGTCAGGGAAAAGCACCGCCCTGCATCAGCTGGAGGACGAGGGTTTTTATGCCATCGACAACCTCCCTGCGTCGCTCCTACCAGCCCTGGTGAGAGAGACAGGACCGGGGCTTCCGGAACAGTTTCGGGGTATTGCGGTATGCATCGATGCACGCAACGCCTTTCGTGACCTGCAGGGATTCAGCGCCACCCTCGCCTCCCTGGCGGATTCAGTGCAGCCGCGCATTCTTTATCTGGACGCCGATGAGGCGACCCTCATCAAGCGCTTCAGCGAGACGCGGCGGCGCCATCCTCTGACCAATGAGAAGCTACCGCTGGCCGAAGCCATACGCTACGAAAGCGAACTGCTGGAGCCCCTGGCAGCGCAGGCGACGCTCACCCTCGATACCCGGGCCATGACCATCTATGAACTTCGCGACGCGATCCGCCAACGACTGGTGGGCTCCGAAGCAGAAGAAATGGCCATTCTTTTTCAGTCCTTTGGTTTTAAGCGGGGAGTACCCGGCGATGCCGATCTGATTTTTGATCTGCGGCTGCTCCCCAATCCCCACTGGTCAACCGAGCTACGCCTGAAAACCGGGGAGGACCCCGCCGTTGTTGCCTATCTTGAAGACCACGACATCACAGAGCAGTTGTTCAAGGACATTGCGGGCTTCATCGAGCGCTGGGTGCCCGCCTATCAAAAGAGCAGCCGGAGCTATCTCACCGTTGCTTTGGGCTGCACGGGAGGACAACACCGCTCGGTATATATGGCCCGGCGTCTCCACAACCACTTTCAGGGCCAACTTGCGCAGCTTCAGCTTCGTCACCGGGAGCTCCGGTAGGCCGCGTCATGATCGAAAGCGAACTCAACATCATCAATAAGCTGGGGCTCCATGCCCGCGCCGCCGCCAAATTTGTCAGCTGTGCCAGCCGCTTTAGCAGCACGATCCAGGTGAGCAAGAGCGGCGAGTGGGTCGATGGCAAGAGCATTATGTCGATAATGATGCTCGCCGCGGGCCAGGGGAGCACATTGACTCTCCGCGCCGATGGCAGCGATGAAGCCGCGGCCACCGAAGCGATCCAGGAACTGGTCAACGACTATTTCGGCGAAGGCGAATGAACACCCTTCAGGAAGATCAGAAACGCTCCCGGGATAGCGTTTCCCGGGCTCTGGAGAGCGGCACCCTCGTCGATGTTCGCCGACGCATCCGCGTCATGGAACCCGGCGAAGTCGCCCACATTCTGGAGTCCTCACCCCCGCGGTACCGCCACGTGCTCTGGCAGCTGCTGGAAGGATCCCAGGAAGCCGAGGTGCTCAATGAGCTGGGCGAAGAGCTCAAGCTCGATTTCCTCCAGAGCATGGGACCGGACCAGGTCGCACAGATCACCGAAGAGCTGGATGACGACGACGTCGCGGATATTCTCCAGCAGCTGCCCGAGGCCTTTACCCAGCAGGTGCTGGATGAGATGGATGAGCAGGACCGGTCCCGTCTCGAACGGGTAATGGTGTACGACGAGGACACCGCCGGTGGTCTCATGAACACGGACACCATCTCTATCCGCGCCGACGTGACCCTCGACGTGGTGCTGCGTTTTCTGCGCCGCCATGAAGAAATTCCCGAGATGACCGATACCCTCATTGTGGTCAGCCGCGATGATCATTACATCGGCCTCTTACCCGTTCGTACGCTGCTGGTGTCTGACCCGGGCTCTTCCGTGCGGGAACTCATGCTCACCAAGCGCAAGCCCCTTCACACGGACATGTCCGATAGCGAAGTGGCCCGGCTCTTCGAGCGCAATGACTGGGTCTCTGCCCCGGTGGTGGATAATGAAGGTTTGGTGGTGGGGCGAATCACCATTGACGATGTGGTGGATGTTATCCGCGAGGATGGCGACCACTCCTTCATGTCCATGGCGGGTCTGGACGAGGACGATGACACCTTCGCGCCAGCGATTAAAACTGCAAGGCGCCGCGCTCTGTGGCTTGGCATCAATCTCCTGACGGCCTTTATAGCGTCTTCTGTGATCAACCTCTTTCAGGGCACCATTGAACAGGTAGTCGCGCTGGCAGTACTGATGCCCATTGTCGCCTCCATGGGGGGTATTGCCGGTACGCAAACACTGACCGTGCTGGTGCGCGCGCTGGCCGTCGGACAGATCAACCGCAGCAATGCCCGCTGGTTGATCAGCCGGGAGTTTGCCTCCGCCGCCCTCAATGGCTTTCTCTGGGCATTGGTCGTGGCGGTGGCCGCGGCCCTCTGGTTCGACGACAACACCCTGGGACTGGTGATCGCCCTCGCTATTGTGATCAACCTGATTACCGCCGGCCTCACCGGCGCCGTGCTGCCACTGGTACTGCAGCGTCTGAAAATCGACCCTGCCCTGGCCGGTGGCGTTGTTCTGACGACGGTCACAGATGTTGTCGGTTTTATGTCTTTCTTAGGCCTTGCGACGGTGTTTTATGCCTAAACCAAAACGCGGCAAGAAAAAGTCTGTGGACGAGCTCGAGCTGGAGACCAACACAGAGTTTGACGGCCCCAGTAAATCGGCAATGAAGCGGGAGATGACCGCGCGCCAGGAGCTGGGAGAAGCTCTTTGCGAGCTCAGTCCCCGGGAACTCCAGCAGATTCCCATCGGAGACGAGGACCTCCTGGCAGCCATTGCTGAGACTGCGCGCATCAAGCACCACAGCGCATTGCGGCGCCATCGGCAGTACATTGGCAAGCTCATGCGGCGCATCGATCCGGAGCCGCTCCAGCAGGCTCTGGATGCGCTGTATCAGTCCCGAAAACAGGAAACGGTGGTATTCAAGGGGCTGGAAGCGTTGCGCGACACCCTGATCCGCGATGGCGACAAGGCGCTGGGACAGGTGCTGGAAAAACATCCGGAGGCTGACCGTCAGCACCTCCGGCAACTGATTCGTGAAGCCCAGCGGGAGGCCGCTGCAGAGAAGCCGCCCGCCGCTAGCCGTCGCCTTTTTCGCTATCTGAGGGAGCTTCACTCCGCGGCGTGAGCTTATCGTCGAAGAGCCGGCTGAAAGTCACCGAGGGCGTTTCCATGGGACCGGAGACCTCGTAGACCGCCGAGGACATGCGGTTCACCTGTTTCTCAAACACCTTACTCACCACAAACACGCCCGCCGCCACCGCGGGGCCGGCTGCCAGCGCTGCCACCCAGGGCAGGTTGTTTGCAACGGGCAAAGTCACCAGCAGTTCGCCGTCGATGGTGCCCAGCTCCAGATCACTGACACCGGTGAAGGCAAAGGCACTCGCCGCGCCATCAATCTGCAGGTCCGCCACCTCCAGAATTCCCCGCTGAAGATATAGCTCCGTACTGGCAGTGACAAAGGGTATACCCGACTCAAACATATGACTGAGGCTGAGCCCCCGGAGTATTTCGGCAAAATTCAGAAAACTGATCATGGAGAGTGCACCGGGGCCTGACTCCAGCAGGCGCCCGTTGCGGGCGGCCAACTCCACAGACCCTTCGGCATTGGCCACTGCATAAGCAGAGGGCGGGCCGGGCCAGCGCAGGCGCAAGGACAGGGAACCGGATTCGGACTCCAGTGTCGGACTGAAGCCCGCGGCACTCATCACTCCACCAAGATCCCTGTAGCTGGCATCGATTTCCAGGGCAGTAAGCTCACCCTCGCCACTGCCGAACCAGCGCAACATGCCGGGCTGGGGATCATCCAGCGCGAGGCCCCACAGATCACCGCCGATGTCCGTGGCATAAATCGCTCCGTCGGATTGGGCGGTATCCAGGTCGAATCCCACTCCCCCCAGAACGCGTCCCTCGTTGCGAAGCTCCAGTACATCAACCCGCATACTCGGCATCGTGGCACGCACCTGCTCCAGGGATATGGGTTCTCCCTCCCCAAAACTTGCCAGATCCAGATGCTCCAACAGCAACAAAAGCTCATCACCCTCACGGGTCAGACTGCCCTGCACCAGATCGGATTCGATGGCGCCCTGCCAGAGGGTGTCCTCGCCCCAGAGATCCACCCGGGCCCGCCCAAAGCTGCGGGTGGCGAGACTCAGCTCACCCACTTCCAGAGAAGCAATGTCATAACTCAGCGGAGCACCGGACAGTCCTGCAGGACCCATGACCCCGGAGTCAGCGGTTGCCACGGGCTCTGCCGCCGGAGCATTACCCTGCGCCCTGCCGTCTGCCGCCGCGCCGTAGCGACGATAAAAATCACTCCACTGTGTGATATCCAGCGCAGAGACCGTACCGCCCAGGCAGAATCGCTGCTCACAGCTGTTCAGCTCCGCCGCGGCACCGCCCACGCTGGCTGCAAACCTGGACAGCCCTCCCTCGCCTATTCTCATCTTTACTGCCAGTCGCTCTCCCAGGGTAAGAGCCATCACCGGGTCAGTTTTCAGGGGCACCGACAGAGCCAGCGGCAGAGCCTGATCCGGGGCCTTCCCGAAGGGTTGCGGCGCATCAAAGGCGACTCCCAGCAACTCTGAACGAAGCAGGAAACGGGGATTAGTTTTATCGCTGAGCAGGAGTTCACCGGTAAAGGACGTTGACCCTGCGGTAAAGCCGAGCAGCGGCTGCTTCAACCACGGTGCCACCGCCGCGGTGTCAAATTCCCCCGTCAACAAAAGGTCCATCCCGCGCTCGGGAATTTCTGCACTCTCCGCACCGGCAGTACTTTCAACACCATCAGCACCGATGCTATCCAGCGCACTCAGAACAACGTTGCCACCCAGAACCTGGCCCCGGAGCTCACTCCCGACAAATCCCTGATCTGTGCGATAGCGCAGAGTCCCCTCTACCCGGGACGCGGTGAGCTGCAGCTGGTCCATCGCTGCGGAAGCACCGGCAAGCTCCAGCGAAAGATCAACAAAAGGCAGCGTTGATTTGCTGCCAATGGGCAGGGTCAGAGCGAGATCTCCCTCCATGGACCCCGCGAAGTCCCAATCCACAAAAACACGCTGGGTGAGATCGCGCAGCGGGGAGTCACGAAGCAGGGCACCGGCAGCGGCTGCAGGCCCCGATACCTGGCCGCTGATATCCAGTAACGCCCCCGGCGATTGGGGCAGAACGCGAACCATGAGGTCTTCGATGTACGCGCCCTCGCTGCGAGCCCGGGGAATCCTGCCCCAGGTTCTGCCGTCATCAACCCACACGGTGGCTGTCACATCCGTAAGTGGTGGCCACGCGGGATCATAGGTAAGGGTCGCGTCACTGGCATCCAGGAACAGTTGCACCGTCATATGCGGATAGTTGCGCGGTCGGGTGCTCCCCCGCCAGATAAACCCTGCCCGCTCAACTTTGCCGGCGACAATACTTCGATCCAACCACCCCAGAAGCGGCCCGGGTAGCGTCTTTGGCAAATACTTCCCCCGTTCCTGCACACGGGAGTTCCCAAGTCCAATCAGCAATTCAAGCTCCACCCCGGTGACGCGTTCCTCAAAGGGAATGTCCACAGCAAACAAACCCTTCGCTTGCCCCTCGTTCCCCGTCAATCGCATCAGCCCGCTGTCTATATGCAGGCCCGTCGCGTCCCAGGCCAGATACACATTACCCAGGGCGTCGCTGTAGCGCTGGGGCGCCTCATAAAGAGACGGGTAATGCATGCTGAAATCATCGGCATCCAGGTTTAACTGACCGCCCCCCGGCGCCAGTTCCAGATAACCGGTGACCCCGGTGAGAGCGGGCGTATTTCGCCAGCTCTTCACGCTCAAGTCATCGACGGCACTGCGCAGCTGCCAGCTGTTGGCGGGATCGGAAAGATCGTCCAGACGCAGCTCCACCACGCTGAGGGTCCCCTCTGGCGCCAGGGTGGGCAGTACGTCCCGCAAACCCTGAGGCATCCCCGGCGCGGCCGCCAGCAAAGTGGGCAGCGCCCCCAGGCCCAGATCGCTGGCGCGGATACGCAGCGCCTGTCCCCACCAATCGAACTGCGCGCGGTCCAGATCCAGGGCCTGGCCGGCGCGCTCAATATGAAAATCCTCCGTGAGCAAGCTCCAGTGCCGGGCCCGTTGCTCCAGGGCCGCCTCGAAAGACAGGGCGTCCAGCGGCAGAGACCAGGCACCAGTGGGCTCATCCAACTGCAGGGCCGCACCGTCCCAGCGCATCTTTGCCGTGGAGTCGCCGCCAACGCGTGTCAACCAGAACTGCGCGCTGGCAGACCCCGCGAGGCGGAAGGGCAAATCGAGGGTCTCCCAAAACGCACTGAGTGCAGCAAGGTCACTGCTCCTGGCATCCACAAAAACATCGCCTGTCCAGGAAAGAGGGCGAAGTGGGCTCCCCACACCCTCGGCATTCACTTCAAGGGCAATACTCTCGCCCTCGACCATACCGTGGAGCCGCCGGGCATTCCCCTCCCGCTCAAGCAACAGGTCCACCGCCAGGGCAACGCGGCCCTTGGAAGTAATCAGCTTGAGCTGATTCTCTGCCAGCGCCACACGCTGAACATTGGGAAGGAAATCTTCCAGCCAGGCCTTGAGCACGCCGTTGCGGGGCGTAAAGCCCACGACTTCTATGGCGCCCTCTTCCGTGAGCCGCGCATCCACCGCCAGCCCTGCCACATCCATGCGCGACAATTGTAAAGACCCGGCGAGCACACTCCCGGGAATATCGAGACGCAGGGAGCCTCGCCCAATAGCAATGGGAGGGGCCTGGGGATCATCCTGGGTAATCCGCAGTTCGGTGAAATTCAGCTCGGGACTAAAGGCGTTCCATCCCCCCGACAAGCTTTCTACGGACACCGTGAACGGCAATTGCCGGTTGATCAGCTCCAGCACCGGATCGCGAAGCGCCGGTATTTGCTGCATAAAAAAACGGCCCGCTGCAACATAGATCGCCAGGAGCACAACCAGGAACACAAGGAGCCGCCACGCCCAGGGCGCCAGGGCATGGAAACCCCGAAGCGGCAGACTTTCGCCGTGGTGGGTTTCGCCAGAATGACGGTCGCTGAGGTGGCTATCGCTCATCGTCGACTAGTCAGTAAGCTGATTGCTATAGCAACACAATATCGAACTGCTCCTGCGTGTAATCCGACTCCGCCCGGAAGCTGATGCTGCGCTCGATAAAGGATTCGAGATCACCAACGTGGGCGGACTCCTCATCGAGCAGACGCTCCACCACGGTGTGCGACGCCAACACCAGCAATCCGCCGGTCTCGTAGGCTCGGGCGTCACGCATAATCTCCCGGAGAATCTCGTAGCACACCGTCTCCGGAGATTTTAATACACCCCTGCCCTCGCAACTTGGACAATCCTCGCAAAGGGTCCGTTCCAGGCTTTCGCGGGTACGCTTGCGGGTCATTTCAATGAGCCCCAGGGCGGACACGCCGCTGATCTTGTTCTTCGCCGGATCCCGCGCCATGGCTTTTTCCAGAGCCCGCTGTACCTGTCTGCGATGCTCTCCGTCACTCATATCGATAAAGTCCACGATGACAATACCGCCGAGATTGCGCAGCCGAAGCTGCCTGGCAAGAACGCCCACCGCTTCGAGGTTGGTTTTGAACAGGGTCTCTTCCTGGTTTCGTCGCCCCACAAAGGATCCGGTATTCACGTCAATGGTGGTCATGGCTTCGGTCTGGTCAATCACCAGGTGCCCGCCACTCTTCAAGGGTACCACCCGTGCAAGCGCGCGCTGTATGTCCTCTTCTACGCCGTGGAGATCGAAAATCGGTCGCTCGCCTTCATACAGCTCCACGAGATCGGCAACCTCGGGCATGTACTTGAGGCAAAAGTCGTTAAGCACCGCATAGTTGTCGTGACTGTCCACCAGAATGCGCTGTACCCCGGGTCTGGCGAGATCCCGCACCGCCCGAAGCTGCAGTGGCAGATCCTCGTAAAGCAAACCCGGACCCAGAGCCTCCGACACCCGTCGTGACACCACGACCCAGAGGCGCTTGAGGAAACGAAGGTCCGCAAGAATCTCGCTTTCCCCAGCGCCCTCGGCGGCGGTTCTCACTATGTAGCCGCCCCCGGCCAGGGACTCCGATTCCAAAGCCCCGGCCAGCACTTTCTGCAGCCTGGCCCGCTCCTCGGCCTCATCAATGCGCTGGGAAATGCCCACATGGTCGCTCTGGGGCATGTACACCAGGTAACGGGTAGACACGGAAAGCTGGCTCGTGAGCCGCGCGCCTTTTTTGCCGATGGAGTCTTTTACTACCTGAACGGTGATGATCTGCCCCTCACGGAGATGGTCAGCAATGCGCTCATCGGTGACGGTTCCCACACCGAGGACATCACTCAGATGAAGAAAGCCGCTGCGCTCAAAGCCAAAGTCCACAAAAGCGGCCTGCATGCCGGGGAGCACCCGGTCCACGCGCCCGGCGTAGATATTGCCCACAATGCCAAGGCTCGCCTGCCGCTCTATGTAAATGTCCTGGGCAGCACCGTTCTCCACAACGGCAACACGCGCCTCCATGGGTGTCACGTTGACAAGAATCTCCTCGTTCACGCCGTAGCCTTCCCAAGCACAGGCACCAGTCCGAAGCGCTGCAACAGCTCCCGCGCTTCAAACAGCGGCAGGCCAATGACATTACTCACGCTGCCATCCACACGAAGCACAAAGCTCCCTCCCAGACCCTGGAGGGCATAGGCCCCTGCTTTGTCCCAGGGCTCATCGGTGGCCAGATACTCCTCGATCAAGCCCCTTGATAACTCACCAAACTCAACGAGCGTTCGCACCACAACAAGCTCTGTATGCCCATGGTCTCTCGCACACATTGCCGTCAACACCTCGTGGCTTCTACCGCTCAGGGCATTGAGCATGGCACGGGCATGCTCTTTATCGTCAGGCTTACCCAGGCTTTGTTCCCGGAGGACGACGGTTGTGTCAGCGGTGAGCAGTACCGTCCCGCTAGCCAGGTCCAGCGCTTCGGACTTTTCCCGCGCCATACGCTCCACGTAGTCCCGGGGCTGCTCGCCCGAAAGGAGGGTTTCGTCGATGTCCGCAGCGTAGACGGTAAAACCCACCCCCAGCTGCCGAAGAAGCTCTGCCCGCCGTGGGCTCGCGGAGCCCAAAACCAGCGATGGCTCAAGCGAAGACATCAGTGCACCTTATAGCTGCGACGGAGTTCCCGCAGCACCGGCATCAGCAGAGGCCAAAGCAGCGCTGTACTGAGCGCCGGAAAAAGAAAACCAAATCCCGGCACGGCCCCGCCCTGGAGTCCCTGCAACCATTGGGTGATGAGCTGGTGAAGACCCGCAAGGAGAAAGACCACGGAGGACTGCTGCACCAGAGTAAAGACCCGCAGGCGCTGGTACATAAGACTTGCCAGAGTCACCACCACCGAGAGAGAGAGCATATTCTGACCAATAACCGCGCCCTCCATCACATCCACAAAGAGGCCTACGATCAATGCCGTTACCAGCCCCACGCGATGGGGCAAGGCGATGGTCCAGTAAAGCAGGACCAGCAGAATCCATTCGGGTCGCCACCACAGCAGAGTTCCTGTGAGTGGAATCACCGCGAGCACCGCGGCAAAAAGTAATGACGCCAGAATCACCCAGTAGGCGTTCCTGCGCTCACTCACTCGGCGCGGCCTCGGGGTCCAGCACGGGTTCGATGTCGGGCAGCTGACTGAAAACCAGAAGCACGTGGCGGGCACGATCCAGCGCCGCCGTGGGTCTGGCAGAAATCTGGGCAAAGGCTTCACCGGGGTTACGCTCTACGGCAGACACCACCGCGACCGGATATCCGATGGGAAAGCGCCCCCCCAGACCCGAGGTGACCAACAGATCGCCGGCCTGAATATCGGTGGTCGCCGTGACGTGATTCACCGCCATCTGATCCAGGGAACCCACTCCTTCTGCTACCGCCCGAACTCCGTTGCGGTTGACCTGCACCGGCACCGAATGACGGGGGTCGGTGACCAGCAATACGCGCGATGTGGTTACACCCACTTCCACCACCTGTCCCATGAGGCCCTGGGCATCGATGAGGGGCTGGCCCAGGTAGACATCGGCCTCCGCGCCCTTGTCCAGCACCAGTTGATGCCGCACGGGATCCGGAGAAACGCCGATAATCTCGCTCACCAGGACGTCATCGCGAAGGAGCGCCGTGGAATTTAAGAGCGCCCGCAACCGCGTGTTATCCGCCTGCATGGACGCAAGCTGCTGGGAGCGCCCCTGGAGCACCAGGTTTTCCCGCCGCAGACGGTCATTGTCTTCCAGAAGGCTCTGGCGGGAGCGAATGTTGCTGTCCTGCCAGTCGCTGATGGCCGAGGGAATATCGGCGATGAGATAGATAGGGGTAAGTACGGTGTCGATAGCCGATCGTACCGTCCCAAGGCCGCTGTAACGCAGATCCGCCAAAAGCAATGCGCCCACCAGCACAAGCCCCAGCACAAGCCTGAGACCGAGATTGGATTCCTGTATGAACAGCGGCTTGATTAGCAGCACCCAAAGCGGGCAATGCTTATGCCGCCCGCGTTTACTCCGTAGAAAGCAATTCTATCGTATGGCGGTCCATACGTTCCATGGCCATACCACCACCGCGGGCTACGCAGGTAAGGGGATCCTCGGCCACGACCACGGGTAGCCCCGTCTCCGACGCGATGAGCCGGTCCAGGTCTCGCAACAGAGCGCCACCACCGGTGAGCACGATACCGCTCTCGGCAATATCGGCGGCCAGTTCCGGAGGGGATTGCTCCAGAGCCGACTTTACGGACTGCACGATGGAAGACAGGGGGTCCTGCAAAGACTCGAGAATCTCATCGCTGTTGAGGGTAAAGCTCCGGGGAACGCCTTCCGCGAGGTTGCGGCCGCGAACATCGATCTCCCTAAGTTCGCTGCCAGCGAAGGCACAGCCCACTTCCTGCTTGATTTTTTCTGCTGTGGAATCACCGATAAGTGTGCCATAGCGCCGCCGTACGTAGGCTACGATCGCTTCGTCAAAGCGGTCTCCGCCGAGGCGAATGGAATCGGAGTAGACCACGCCATTGAGAGAAATAATGGCGATTTCAGTGGTACCACCGCCCACATCCACCACCATGCAGCCGGCGGCCTCATCGACCTCCAGACCCGCACCAATAGCAGCGGCCATGGGTTCTTCGATGAGCCGCACTTCCCGGGCACCGGCGGACAGCGCCGATTCGCGAATGGCGCGCCGCTCCACCTGCGTAGACTTGCAGGGAACACAGACCAGCACGCGAGGGCTGGGACGGATAAAACGGGTCTCGTGCACCTTGGCAATAAAGTGCTGGAGCATTTTTTCCGTGACCTGAAAGTCAGCAATGACGCCGTCTTTCAGGGGCCTGATGGCAGTAATGTTGCCGGGAGTCCTGCCTAGCATGCGCTTGGCCTCGGTACCTACCGCTTCAATGGTTTTCTGTCCATTGTGAATACGAATAGCAACCACCGAGGGCTCGTCGAGAACAATGCCCTGACCACGTACGTATATCAGGGTGTTGGCTGTTCCAAGATCAATGGAGAGATCGTTTGAGAACATGCCACGCAATTTTTTCAGCATGAAAGTCGGTTACCTGAGTAAAGGTAAATATGGTGGGTGAAGGTACTCGTGGTCGAGACTGCCGCCAAACCCTGTCGCAAAACTCCGCCTATGGCGCGTTCGGTGCCTGGCGTCGACATCATAGAACCGATGTCGTCTTGCGCTAACAGATTTCTGTCTTCACTTTTATGTCTTTTATGTCTTTTATATCTTTTATGTCTTTGCTTTTGTGTTTTCACTTTTGCGTCCGCACCTATGCGTCATCAACTGTGTGGTGTCACAAAAGCCCGTTTATCCGCGTTTTGCGCGTTAACCCAGTGTTTCTGTTTAAGGTCGATATGGCGCGCAAGGTTATCAACCGCAGGGGTGTTGGGCAAGAAACAAATGTTGTATGGTGCGGCGCTCTTTGGGGGCCATACCCTGACAAGACAATCTACACCTACACTGCCACCTAAACGACGACAGATAGAGCCATGTCCGTATCCGGCGACACCATTCGAGAAATCGCTCAGCTTGCGCGCCTGCGCGTGGAAGAGGATGAGCTTCCCGCATTGACCGGGAATTTTAATGCCATACTGGATCTTTTTGAGCAGCTGCAGGCAGCGCCTACCGATCGCATCGAGCCCATGGCGAACCCCCTCGACGCTCGACAGACACTTCGCGACGATATCGTGACCGAGAGCAACCAGCGTGATGTGCTCCAGAGTATCGCGCCCCTCACGGAAAATGGCCTATACCTGGTGCCGCGGGTCGTCGACTGACATGGCGACCAACAAAGGGACTAACGCAGACATGGACGCCCGCAGCCTCACAGAGCTTGCGGCAGCACTGGCAAGGGGCGAGACCAGCAGCGTAGCGCTCACGGAAGCCGCCTTGGCACGCGTCGACGCCATGGACGGTGCTCTTAACAGCTTTATCTCCTTAGATACCGAAGGCGCTCTCGAGGAAGCCCGGGCCGCCGATGCGCGCATCGCCCGGGGCGATGCAGGCCCTCTTACCGGTATACCCATTGCTCACAAAGACATTTTTTGCACCCGGGGCCTGCGCACCAGCTGCGGATCGCGCATGCTCGACAGCTTTGTACCTCCCTATGACGCGACCGTGGTGGAGCGCCTCCGACAGGCGGGTGCCGTACTCATCGGCAAGACAAATATGGATGAGTTCGCCATGGGCTCTTCCAACGAAAACAGCTTTTACGGGCCCTGCGGCAACCCCTGGGACAAGGACCGGGTGCCCGGCGGCTCTTCCGGCGGCTCGGCCGCTGCCATCGCAGCGGGCCTCGTCGCCGCGGCGACGGGCACCGACACCGGGGGCTCCATTCGCCAGCCCGCCGCCTTCTGTGGCATTACCGGACTCAAGCCCACCTACGGACTGGTCTCACGCCTGGGCATGATTGCCTACGCCTCCAGCCTGGATCAGGGCGGCCCCATGGCCCGCAGCGCCGAGGACTGTGCGGTGCTGCTGGGCGCCATGGCGGGTCACGACGACCGGGACTCCACCTCGGTACAGCGCCCCCTGGAAGATTATGCAGCCTCACTGCAACAGTCTGTCGAGGGACTGCGTATTGGTGTACCCAAAGAGTATTTTGGCGAGGGTCTGGACAGCAACGTGGGCGCTGTTATTGAAACGGCGCTGAAAGAGTACGAAGCCCTGGGCGCGACGCTTCACGAGATCTCTCTCCCCCGCACGGCGCTGTCCATACCGGCGTACTACGTCATCGCACCGGCGGAAGCGTCTACCAACCTGTCTCGCTACGACGGTGTCCGCTACGGTCACCGCTGCGAGGATCCCGTCGACCTGGAAGATCTGTATACGCGCAGTCGCGAAGAAGGTTTTGGTGACGAAGTGCAGCGACGGATCCTCGTCGGCACCTACGCCCTGTCCTCCGGCTATTACGACGCCTATTACAAAAAAGCCCAGCAGGTGCGCCGACTCATCGCCGGTGATTTTGCCAGCGCTTTTGAGAGCGTGGATGTCATCGCCGGCCCCACTACACCGGGCGTGGCCTTTAAGCTGGGCTCAAAAACCAGCGATCCCACCGCGATGTACCTTGAAGATATTTATACGCTCTCGGTGAATCTGGCGGGGCTACCGGCCATGAGCCTCCCAGCGGGATTCAGTGAGGGGCTCCCCGTGGGCTTGCAGCTCATCGGTCAGCATTTTGACGAGGCACGGCTCCTGGCGACGGCGCACCAGTTTCAGCTGCGCAGTGACTGGCATCGTCAGCTGCCCTCTCCGGGGGCTCGCCCATGAGCCGGGAAATGGTTATCGGGCTGGAGGTGCATCTGCAGCTTGCCACCCATTCAAAGATATTCTCCGGCAGCCCCACCACCTTTGGTGCACAGCCCAACACCCAGGCCAATGCTGTGGATCTGGCCATGCCGGGCATGTTGCCGGTGCTCAACAAGAAGGCCGTGCGTTACGCGGTGATGTTCGGGCTGGCCATTGATGCACAGATCGGCAAGCGCTCGGCATTTGATCGAAAGAATTATTTCTACCCGGACCTGCCCAAGGGCTACCAGATCAGCCAGTTTGCGGAGCCCATCGTCGGCCTGGGTCGTTTCAGCTTTAACCTGCCCGATGGTTCCGAAAGCTCGGTGGGTATTACCCGGGCGCATCTCGAAGAGGATGCGGGAAAATCCCTCCATGAAGATTTTCATGGCATGACGGGCATCGACCTGAACCGCGCCGGTACACCGCTTCTGGAAATCGTTACGGAACCGGATTTTCGCAGTGGCGAGCAGGCCGTCGCTTTCCTGAAAGCGCTGCACAGTCTGGTGACCTATCTGGGTATTTCCGATGGCAACATGGCCGAAGGCTCCATGCGCTGTGACGTAAATCTCTCGCTGCGACCGGCGGGCAGTGACACTTTGGGCACTCGTACAGAAATCAAGAACGTGAACTCTTTCCGCTTTGTGGAAAAAGCGATCCGCTGCGAACGGATTCGTCAGGAAGATATTCTCGATGATGGCGGCAGCATCGTTCAGGAGACGCGGCTCTACGACGCGGATCGCGACGAGACACGCTCCATGCGCAGCAAGGAAGTCGCCAACGACTATCGTTACTTCCCCGAACCGGACCTGTTACCGGTAATTCTGGATGACGCCGACATCGCCGAAATAAAAGCGGCGCTGCCGGAACTCCCGCGGGCGCGATGGGCACGGTTTCAGGAAGCGTACGGGCTCTCGGAGTATGACGCCGGCGTCCTTACGGACGAGCGCGAGGTCGCTGACTATTTTGAAGTAGCGGCCAGAGAGAGCGGTGATGCAAAACTCGCAGCCAACTGGATTCAGGGCGAACTGCTCGCGGCATTGAATGCCGAAGACAAGTCGATGCAGTCCTGCCCCGTGTCGGCCAAACACCTTGCCGGTCTTATCGCACGGATCAAAGACCAGACCATCTCCGGAAAAATCGCCAAAGAGGTGTTTGAGGCTATGTGGCATGGTGAGGGTGACGCCGACACCATTATCGACGCCCAGGGTTTAAGGCAGGTATCCGACAGCGGCGCCCTGGAGGCCATGGTCAACGAGGTGGTGGCCGATAATCCGGATCAGGTTGCTCAGTATCGCGCCGCGGATCCCGCCAAACGGAAAAAGCTCAGCGGCTTTTTTGTCGGGCAGATCATGAAAGCCTCCAAAGGGCAGGCAAACCCGAAGATGGTGAACGACCTACTGCTCGCTCGCCTGGATGCGGACGACAGCTAAACGCGAATCCAGCGTGCAGGCTACTTATTTGCAGGAAAACAGCCATGCGTAAAGACAAAGCCAAAGTTTTGGATGAGCAGTGGGACGATGAACGGGTCGCCAGCTTTCTCGAACCGCGCCCCGGCGATGGTGAAAACGCCGACTTTCAGCTGTTGCTTAGGGCCTACCAGAGCATGCGCGACTCGGATTTCGCGCGCTTTATTCCGCTGTTTTGCGATGCGGGACGGGACATCAACGCCCTGGGACGAGACGGTAAGACTCTGCTGGAAGAAGTCAGCGAGCACCGCTATGGCACACCCTACGCCGAGACTCTCAAGGCCCACGGCGCGAGATAGCTAAGGCTCGCTTCTGTCCCCTCAGGACCATACTTAGGCCTCTGCTTTAGGTCGAGCCCTGCTCGTAGGGGACGCGACCCCGCATAAAGCGCTCACGGTTTTCGCGTTTCTTCTCTTCGCTTTTCGCCAGTAACACCAGCACCGCGCCGGTACCGCCAAGGTTCGGGGGCGCGCTGTGAAAAGCCTGCACCGGTGCCAGCTCCCGCAGCCAATGATCCACAAAGCCCTTGAGAATGCCCACAGCCTCGCTGTTGGGGCTGCGCTCGCCTTTACCGTGAACAATGAGCACGCTGCGCAAACCCAACTCGTGGCACTCATTGATAAAGCCGTAAATCTCTCGCCGCGCGCGCTGGACGTTCATGCGGTGCATATCCAGCCGCGCCTCCGCGGCATAGCTGCCCTTTTTGAGTTTGCGATAGACACCGTTCTGTATCCCCGGGCGCTTGAATTCCAGCACATACCACGGATCCAGAGGCTTGACGCCTTCATCGGCTAGCGGGTTGCTGTCGCGACCCCGCTCGGTGACCGCAGCCTCGCGGCGCAGCTCCACCAACGTTTTATCCGTCGCCGAGCGTGCGCGCCGGACCCGCGTCTCGGTTTTTAAGGGGGTAACGTCCCCCATCTCACTGAGGAAGTCGTCATCATCTTGCATTGTCGCCGCCTCCTGAAATCTTTGGTCAGCCATCACCGTCACCCGATAAAGCTCCCTTATCCGCTGTTCTTGTGCGAAGCGGAGCCTCGCAGGGGCGTTTGCTCGTCGCACAGGGAACTCGGCCTGACGCGGAGAATAGCTCAGCCCCGCACGAAACATTGTGCTCGCGTTAAAATACGCAGACAAGCGGACACACAGATCAGGAAGAAAATTGGAAGGCGATCCCATGTACGGAGCCGGCTGCCTTATTCGCGGCGGCAAGATGCTCAGTCACCCGAAGCTCAGGCCCTTTGTTTTGGTGCCCCTGACCATCAACGTCATCATTTTTGGCTCACTCATCAGCTGGGGCCTCAGCAACCTTGTTGCCTGGGTGAACAGCTGGATGGAATGGCTACCCGAGTGGCTGTCATTCCTGGAATGGATCATCTGGCCCATCATCGGGCTCACGGTGGCCCTGGTGACCGGCTACCTGTTTACCGCCGTTGCCCTGCTCATTGCATCACCGTTTAATGCTCTTTTGGCAGAGAAAGCGGAAGAGCTGATTACCGGCCAACCCGTGCAGGGTCTCGAAGGCCTCGGTGCCGCGTTGCTAAGCATCCCCCGCGGCATCTTCCGGGAACTGGCCAAACTGGTGTACTACATCCCCATGGCAACCATGGTGCTCATCATCAGCTTTATTCCCGCAGTCAACGCTGTCGCCCCTTTCCTCTGGCTCCTCCTGGGCGCATGGATGATGAGCCTGCAGTTTGTGGACTATCCCATGGACAACCACCAATACAGCTTCAAGGACGTGCGCATCGCGGTCAGTGACCGCCGCCTCTCCAGCCTCGGATTCGGCGGCATGGTCGCGGCTCTGGCCAGTGTGCCTATCGTGAACTTCTTCGTGGTGCCTGCAGCCGTCGTCGGCGCGACGATTTTGTACGTGGAGGAGCTTCGGTAGTCACCTGGTTTTTTTGGCAAACGTATAATTGCTTCGACAAGGGTAGCGATGCGCGATAAGGCCTTCGCGGGACGCCAAAAAGCGTCATCCATGACAGGCTCGGCGCTCGCCATGCCCAAGAAGCGGGGCAGGCTCTCCATGGCTCGCGACGCCCGCTACGACCTCATCGCGCATCGCCACCCGGGCGGGAGCTTTGATCTGGCGACCGAAAAACAGACGCCAACACTCGATGCCTAGCGCGACAACAACTCCGCCGGCGGATGTTCACAAACCACGGGCTCGCCAAGTAACGCCTCGAGATCTGGCAGCAGGAAGGCATCGTCCTCACTGGCAAAGCTGATAGACGTGCCGCTAGCACCGGCCCGGCCGGTGCGGCCGATGCGGTGCACGTAGTCTTCCGGGTCCTCAGGAAGGTTGTAGTTGACGACGTGGGTCACGCCGTCAACGTGAATACCGCGACCAGCGACGTCGGTAGCCACCAGTACTGAAATCTCACCCTTTTTGAACTGATCGAGGGTCTTGGTGCGCTTGGCCTGGGCAATCTCGCCGCTGAGCATGCCGCAGGTAATGCTGGCTTTGCGCAGGCGCTCAAAAAGGCGCCGCACCTGATCGCGTCGATTGGCAAAGACAATGACCGAACTCGCGTCATCACTGCGCAAAAGATTTACCAGAATACGGAACCGCTCTTCACTGCTCGCCAGATAAATGCGCTGATCTACCGAGTCCGTGGCCACGTGATCGGGCTCGATCTCGATGGTGATCGCATCGGTGGTCCACTGCTGGGACAGATTGATGATGTCCTGGGTAAAGGTCGCGGAGAACAGCAGCGTCTGGCGATAATCCTTGTGGGGGGTCTGGCGCACGATGCGCTTAACCTGTGGGATAAAGCCCATATCGAGCATGCGGTCCGCTTCGTCGAGAACCAGCACTTCGACCTGATCCAGCACCAGGTCGCGGCGGCCGGTAAAGTCGATGAGTCGACCCGGCGTCGCAACAACCAGGTCCACCACCTCGCGGCCCAGCTGGTTTAACTGTTTCTGGTAATCCATGCCGCCTATCAGGGTGCAGGTATTCAGGCCGGTGTGCTTGCCCAGATCCGCGGCGTCCGCCGCGATTTGCATTACCAGCTCCCGGGTCGGTGCAATGACCAGCGCCCGGGGCTCGCCCAAAAACCGTTCACCCTCGTGGGGGTGTTTGAGCAGATCGTCAAAAATGGTAATCAGAAACGCCGCAGTTTTACCGGTACCCGTTTGCGCCTTACCAATGGCATCGTGACCCTGCAGCGTGTGCGGAAGAATCTGCGCCTGAATGGGAGAACAATACTCAAAACCAATTTCTGCAATCCCGTGCATGAGAGTCGGGTGCAGATCCAGATCATGAAAACGGGTTTTACCCTCCTCCGGCGCGACATCGAACTCATCGACACTCCAGGAAGACGGGCTCTTACCGTTGGTTGCATTACCGCTTTCTGAGGAACCGGTGCGAGAGGCGTTGTTGGATCGGTTGGAACTGGTCAAAAGAATATCTACCTAAAAATTTAGGCGCGAAGTCTAGCATTTTTGGCGAATAATTGATCAGCGATTAAACAGACGACCGAGATAGTAATCGACACTCACATAACGACCCCCACCGGTAAAAAGTAAGGCCAGCAGCATGAGCAGGTAAGTAACCGCGAACTCGATGCCGTTGTTGAGAATGACAAAGTTACCGCGCTCTGTGAGCCAGCTGTAATTCCCATACTCCCGGAGCAGATCCCGGGCCGCGCCCAAGCGCTGGGCCACCTCGGGTACGCTGGAATCAGCAATGGCTGCCCAGCCGTTATCCCAGTGCACGGCAAATATCGCCACCAGCATAACGATAATCAGGGGAATGGAGATCCACCGCGTCGCCAGCCCCAGGAGCAACAACAGGGCGCCGATCGCTTCGGCATAGGCAGCGAGGTAGGCAAGCAAGGCGGGAAACGGCAATCCAAGACCGTAGTCCGCGTTAGCAAACCACTCAATGGTGTTTTCCATGCCCGCTATTTTTTGCGTGCCGGCCATCCAGAGCACCGGCACCAGATAAAGACGCAGAGCCAGGGGTGCCAGTCCGTCGAGATGGGCAAGACGCCCAAACAAGGCTTCCTGAAACCGGCTAAATCCCTGTACCCATGAAATCACTGCTGCTGTCCTCCCGGATCCTGAGGAAATATCACTTCACGCATCACCGGACATTCTGACCACGCGCCTCGCAGACCGTTCCCCTGATCTTCTTCACGGATTCCTGACGGCTTTTTCGACGGTTTACTCGCCGGCTAAAAACCGAAACCGCTACGCAGGCCCTCACCACAATCAGGGCAGTCGGGACGGGGCGCTACCTCAATGATGTTTTGCGCATAGGTCCTGAGGTCCAGCATGAGCACCCTGGATCGCAGGGACTCGCCCCACCCCGTGAGCACTTTGATGACCTCCAGGGCCTGCAGTGTGCCCAGGACCCCCACTACGGGCCCCAGAACACCGTTGTCGCGGCAGGAGAGCGCCGTTGCTGCGCCCTCCTGGGGATACAGACAGCGATAGCAGGCGCCGCCACCGGCAACATCAAAGGTGGCGAGCTGCCCCTCGGAGCGTGCGGCCGCTGCGGACACCAGGGGTTTTCCGGCGCGAATACAGGCGCGGTTGAGGGCGAAGCGCGTGGGGTAGTTATCGGTACCATCGGCGACGAGTTGCACGGCGTTCACGGCCTGACTCAGCGCCTCGCCTTCAAGCCTTTCGATGAACTGGGAAACGCGACAATCGGGATAGTGGGCACTGATGAGCGCTGCCGCAGATGCCGCCTTGGACCTGCCGATGTCGCTCTCACCATGGAGGATTTGACGATGGAGATTGGTACGCTCAACGGTGTCACCGTCGGCAAGGATCAGACGTCCCACACCCGCCGCGGCCAAATAGATGGCAAGGGGACTTCCCAAGCCACCGCAGCCCACCACCAGCACCCAGGCGCTGCGCAGGCGCTCCTGATGCTCGAGGGTAAAATCGGGCAACATTAACTGCCTGCTGTACTGTTCAAGTTCCCGGTCGCTCAGCAAAATCCCTCTCCTTACCACACGCCACCACTGACGCGTTCGAGCCCTGCAAGATCCTTGCAGCTTGCCACATCCTCAAAGCCCGCCGCTGACAACAGCGCTCGCACCGCCGTCCCCTGCTCAAAGCCATGCTCCAGCAGCAGGCGTCCACCGGCTTCAAGATAGCCCGGCGCCAGGGCAACAATGTGGCGTATATCGTCAAGCCCATCAGCCCCCGAGGCCAGCGCCGAGCGCGGCTCAAAGCGAAGGTCCCCGGTGCTCAAATGCCCATCGTTCTCGGCAATATACGGGGGGTTACTGACTATAAGATCAAAAGATCGCCCCCTGACCGCGGCAAACCAATCGCTCTCCATGAACGCCACACGCTCCAATCCCAGGCGCCGGCCGTTGGCCACAGCGATCTCGAGCGCCTTGCTGCTGTGCTCCACGGCACTGATTTGCCATGAAGGACGCTCCGTCGCCAGGGCCAAAGCGATGGCGCCGGAACCCGTACCCAGATCGAGCACCGAAGCCGTTGCGGGTAAGTCCGAATTCAGCGCCTGCTCCACAAGGAGCTCCGTGTCCGGTCGCGGGATGAGGGTAGCCTCGCTCACATCCAAGCTCAGGGACCAGAATTCCCGATAACCCAGGAGATAGGCAACGGGGACCCCGTCGGCGCGGTTTAGCAACCAATCCCGATACTGCTGCGCAGCAGACTCCGGCACCTCGGCTTCGGGCCAGGCTATGAGGTAACTCCGTGGTTTTTTGAGAGCGGCACAGAGCAGTACCTGGGCGTCCCGTCGCGCGTCGTCACCCGCCACTATCGTCACTATCGTGCTCTCGGCAAGTAACTGCTCAACGGTGGCCATTACTGTCCGGACATGGCCGCCAGCTGATCCGCCTGATGCTCCTGACGGAGAGGGCCAAGCACCGCCTCCATGTCTCCGGCCATGACTTCATCGAGCTTGTAAAGCGTGAGATTGATGCGATGGTCCGTGACCCGCCCCTGGGGAAAATTATAGGTACGAATGCGGTCGGAGCGATCCCCCGTGCCCACCAGATTCCGGCGTTGCTCCGCCTGCTCGCTGGCCTGAGACTCCTCCGCGCTGCTGTCGAGCTTTGCCTGTAGTAAGGACATGGCCCGGGCCCGATTCTTGTGCTGGGAGCGCTCATCCTGGCACTCCACGACAATGCCTGTTGGCAGGTGGGTAAGACGCACGGCGGAGTCGGTTTTGTTGACGTGCTGACCGCCGGCGCCCGATGCGCGGTAGGTGTCCACGCGCAGGTCCGCCTTGTTGATTTCCACCGCCTCCAGCTCCTCGGGCTCGGCGAGAATCGCGACGGTGCAGGCCGAGGTGTGGATGCGTCCCTGGGATTCGGTCTCGGGCACCCGTTGAACACGATGGGCGCCCGACTCAAATTTCAGAAAGGCGTAAACATCCTTGCCTTCAATACGACTGATGATTTCCTTGTAACCGCCGTGCTCTCCGGGACGTTCGGACAGCACTTCGATGCGCCATCCCTGACGCTCCGCAAAGCGGCTGTACATGCGCTGCAAGTCCCCGGAAAAAATGGCGGCCTCGTCGCCCCCGGTTCCTGCGCGAATCTCCAGGAATACGTTGTGGCTGTCCTTGGGATCCCGGGGCAGCAACAGCAGTTGCAGCTCGGCTTCGAGCTCCTCGCGCCGGGCTTCGCCCTCGCTGATTTCCGCCTTGGCCATCTCGCGCATATCGGCGTCATCGTCGGAAAGCATGGATTCGGCGGCTTCGAGATCGCCCTGCAGCTCCTGGTATTCGCCGAAACATTTCACGACGGTCTCCAGCTCTGAAAACTCCCGGGACAAACGGCGGAATTGATCCTGATCAGAAATCACGCCCGGGTCTCCAAGGAGAGCCGAGACCTCTTCGTGACGCTCGGACAGCGTCTCAAGCTTGAGCAACAGTGAGGGCTTCACTGCAGGGTCGGGCCGGGCGTCCTGGGCTTCTCGCTTTCACTCTCGCCGTCGATCAGGCCGTCGACGGCGACGCTGGCGACCGTCGATGCCGTTAAACCTACAGCCACCTCGGCGGTCGCTTTCCCGGGCTGTTTCTCAGCAATTTTTTGCGCTGGAGCATCAACCGTCTCGGCGTTTTCCGCCTTAAGATCCAAAAGCCGCGCGGCGTGACCCAAAACATCGTGACGCCCTTCGGCGCTGGCTTTTTTGAGTCCGGTAGTGGGTGCGTGAATAAGCTTGTTGGTAATAGCCCGTGCCAGCTGTGCCACCACCTGCTGAGGATCGTCACCCCGTGTGATCGATGCCAGCGCTTTATCGAGTTCTCGCTGTCTCACGGCTTCTGCGGATTTTCGATACTCCTTGACCAAATCCACGGCAGCCAGCGAACGATGCTCTTCGCCCACGCTGGCAATGCCCTGGGCAATGATCTCGTCGGCTTTGCTGACTTCCTGCTGTCGCGCGCGGAGATTGCCATCCACGATCTGACGCAGGTCATCTACGCTGTAGAGGTAAATATCCCGCAGCTCGCTGACCTGGGGCTCAATATCCCGGGGGACCGCAATATCGACCATGAGCATGGGGCGGTGACGGCGCGCCTTGAGCGCTGACTCCACGGTACCTTTACCAATAATAGGCAGCTGGCTCGCCGTGGAGGTGATAACAATGTCAGATTTGGGCAGATGATCGGGAATCTCTGCGAGAAGCACGGCGTCGGCACCAAATTGCTGGGCCAGCTCCCGGGCGCGCCCGAGGGTTCGGTTGGCAATGACGATATTGCTTACACCCGCCTCAATCAGATGCCGTGTTACCAGCTCGATAGTTTCGCCGGCGCCCACCAGCAGCGCGTTACAGTCGTTGAGATCGGTAAAGATGCGTCGCGCGACGTCCACTGCCGCGAAGGCCACCGATACAGGGTTCTCGCCGATGGCCGTATCCGTGCGGACTTTTTTGGCGATGGTGAACACCCGGGGAAACAGTCGTCCGAGTTCACTACCGACCGTGCCCGCATCATTGGCGACGGCATACGCGGACTTGAGCTGGCCAAAAATCTGCGGCTCACCGAGCACCATGGAGTCCAGACCCGCGGCTACATGCACCATGTGCCGCAGCGCGGCTTCGCCCTCGTGATGATAGGCAGCGTCGCGCAAATCATCCGCAGACAGGTGGTGATAGTTCGCCATCCAGTCGATGAGCTCCCGGGCTTTCTCGTCCAGGGGCTTCGTGGGCGGCGCGACGGCATACAGTTCGGTACGATTGCACGTCGAAAGCACGACAACCTCGTCGATCTCCGCTGAGCGGCAGACATCGTTCATGGCCTCTGACACCTGCTCCGGGGCAAAAGCCACTCGCTCGCGCACATCAACATGTGCGGAGTTGTGGTTAATGCCCAGTGCTATCAGGTTCACAGCTAAAAGTGTCCAGTTTACTTGTCAGTCGCCATTGAAAAGGATTCTAGCAGCATAAGCAGGAAATCGCAGGGTTTATGTGGCGCTTTTTTACAATCACCAAAAGCCAAGAAACCCCCTCCATCAGGAGAGCAGGACCAAAGCGCGTCGACTCCATCGAACGCGGCGTGGGTTTCACTGTCTCACTGTGTCATCATTTAGGCATTCTATTTTGGTCCGACACATGCTCGTAAACGCCTCACTACGCCATTTACTCAAGACATCCGCGCTGGCTGCAGGCCTCGTGCTACTCGGTGGCTGTGCCAGCACTGATCCCATGGCCGACGCCGCGACGAGCGCCGCCGGCGAGCAGACGGCAGCAGCGAGCGAGGCAGTAGTCAGCGAGCCACCGCCGCCACCGGCTCCCGAGCGTCCTATCCCCGAAGCATCGGTCTATCCGCTACTGTTAGCTGAGTTTGCGCTGCGTCGGCGTGATTTTGATACAGCGCTCAGCACCTACCTGGAACAGGCGGACGAACTGCAGGACCCGGGGGTGAGCGCCCATGCCACCCACCTCGCGCAATACCTGCAGCGTGAACGGGAAGCCTTCCGGGCCGTGCGCCTGTGGGTCGCACTGGAACCTGGCAATGTGGAGGCCAACGGCACATTGGCGACACTGCTGGCACGTCAGGGCCGCAACCGCGAGGCCCTGCCCTACCTGGCAACGGTGGCCCGAGCCGGAGAGAAAGCCAAGTTTCCGGTGCTCCTGAATCGTTACAAAGCCCTGCAGCCCGCCGATCAGCTGGGGCTCGACAGCGACGCACAAGCGCTCCTCGATGACGATCTGGGCGATGATGTATCTTTACGCCTCACCCATGCCCTTATGGCCGAGGAGCGCGGTGACGCGGCGACCACACGGGCACGGCTGGAGCCGGTGTTTGCCCTGGAGCCCTACCAGCGACAGGCACTGATTCTGGAAGCCAAACTCAATCTCGCTCAGGGCATGGACGCCCCTTTCGTCCACATGGAAGAGGCCCTGGACGTTGACCCCACGCGCACCGAGCTGCGCCTCCAATATGCGCGCCTACTGGCCAGCCAGGACATGGCGGCGGCGCGGCAGCAGTTTGAAATCCTCTCTGCCGAGGCGCCCCACAACGCGGACCTGCTATTTTCTTTGGCGCTTATCAGCCACGAACTTGAGGACAACGACGCAGCAAAGGGCTATCTCCAGCAGGTCCTCGCGCTCAATCAGCGCACCGACGAGGCCTATCTCTTTCTCGGGCAAATCGCGCGCGGCGAAGGCGATCTAGATGAGGCCATACAGCTCTTTCAGCAAGTCGGTGATGGCGCCGACCTCATGAAGGCCACTATTAGTATCGCCCAGATTCAGGTGGCTGAAGACCGGGATCAGGAGCTCGCGGATTACATGGACCGACTGCGCCAGAGCTATCCCCTGCGTAAAGAGCAACTCTATGCGCTGGAAGCCAACATCTACAACGAGACTGATCGAGATAAGAGAGGCCTGGCGCTGCTCAACCGCGCCATTGATGAATTCCCGACGTCCGACAACCTGCGCTATGCCCGCTCCGTCGCCCACGAGCAGGCGGGGAATCTCGCCGCTGCAGAGACGGACCTTAGGGACATCATCGAGCGGGATCCGGATAACGCCACCGCCCTCAACGCCCTTGGTTACACCCTGGCCAATCGCACGGACCGCTATGACGAGGCCAAAGCGCTCATCGAAAAGGCCCTGGCTCTGTCGCCCAACGAACCATCCATTCTCGACAGCATGGGATGGGTACTCTACCGCCAGGGCGATCTGGAAAACGCCAAGCAGTATCTGACCCGGGCCTATGCCGCCTTCCCTGATCCTGAGGTCGCTGCCCATCTCGGCGAAGTGCTTTGGGCTATCGGCAATACTACAGGCGCCATGACCGTCTGGCGCAATGCCCTGCAGGAAGACCCTCAGCATGCTGTGCTCAACGAAACGCTCACTCGTCTGGGCATTAGCCTGCAAGCCGACGCCGACTCTTGATAGTAGCGATACCCGCGTTTCCCGCGCTGTTTTTGGCGCTGCTGCTAGCCGCACTCAGCGGATGCTCGACACTCCCGGAATCCCCTTTACCCGCGCCACAGCCTCCCGGCGCGGAGCAGCTGAGCGAAGAAGAGCGCTGGGCACAGCGGCTGTCCGTCATCGGCAGGCTGGAAGAGTGGCGCGTGCGCGGCAAAGTCGCCTACCGCCTTCCGGATGATGCCGGAAGCGCTAATCTTGACTGGCAGCAGGCGGGCACCCAGAGCGATCTGCGACTATCGGGCCCCATGGGCGTGGGGAGCACAGAAATCCGCAATGAGGGCGCCCTGCTTCGCGTCAAACGCGATGGCATCGAACGCCTTTATCCCGCCGATGCCGCGCCCTGGCTATCGGGAGGGCAACTGCTCCCCGTCCCCGTGGACTCCATCCACCACTGGTTGCGCGGTGTGCCCGACCCATCTTTACCGACAGCGCACTTAGAGACTGACAATGCGCTGGCTGCGCGCATTGAACAAAACGGCTGGGTGGTGGAGTACGACGAATACCGTGAGACCCAGGGCCTGGCCATGCCCTCGCGTTTGAATTTATCGGCGCCCGACAGCGAACTCACTCTGAGAATTATCTTGCGGGGCTGGGAGCTTTAGCACCGTTAGATAACGCTGGCGACACGGTTCAGACGCTCATCATAGGTCCAGAGCTTTACCCCATCATCCAGTCGACTTGATGCGAGCAAATGAATATCGACAAAATTCAGCCCGGTTCCCTCAAGGGTATGTGCGTCCACAAAGTGCAGGAATTCTGAGTGACTGACGACAGAGACGCGGGGCAGGCTCTCGAAAAACCCCAGCACTGCCTGCCGATCTTTTAGTCGGCCGCAGGCGAGCTCACCGATGACAAACTCATGGGTAAGCACCATCCCGTCTTCGAGCAGACGTCGGAGCTGTATAGAGCCGCTACGAAAATGATCAATCCACACTGATGTATCCACCAGCCACATCAGCTTTCGACATCTTCGGCCATTGCCGCTGCGCGTCGCCCGGGAATCTCCAGATCAGGCATCTCGCCACCCAGGCATGCCAACCGCCGGGCGGCCTCGCGCTCTACCATTCGCTTGATGGCAAAACGAATAAGCTCGGTATTCTCGGTTATGCCCGTAAGACGCCTTGCCTCTGCGAACAATTGGTCGTCGATACTCACAGTCGTTCTCATGCTTAAAGCCCCAAACTAAACGTCGTTAACATCAAATTAAACATCAAATGATGCCATAAGAAGCATCAAATATGGGCGCCGCCTCGCTATTGCCTCAATAAAATCCAGGACCATCGACAGCCCCTCCTCCCGTGCAATAATCCGCCCATGTCATCGATCACCGTCAGCGCGCCCGCCAAACTCAATTTGTTTCTGCATATCACAGAGCAGCGGCCTGACGGCTATCACAACCTCCAGACCATGTTTCAGTTGCTGGACTTTGGTGACGAGCTCACCCTCTCGGCTCGCGAGGATGGCGAAATTTATCTCCACTGCGAAAACGGCGCGCTGGAGGATGTAGCCCCAAAAGACAATCTCATCGTGCGCGCGGCGCGGCTTCTCCAAGACGTTTCGCCTGCGCAGCCGGGCAATCAAGGTCGAGGCGCAGACATTAAACTCCTCAAACGCCTGCCCTCCGGTGGTGGCCTTGGCGGCGGCAGCTCGGATGCTGCCAGCACCCTTTTGGCCCTCAACCAGCTGTGGAAGCTCAATCTCTCCATCGATGTTCTGGCGGACATCGGTCGCCAACTGGGCGCTGACGTGCCGGTGTTTGTGCGCGGACACAGTGCCTGGGCCGAGGGTATTGGCGAAGAACTCAGCCCTGTGGAGCTGCCCGAACGCTGGTTTCTGGTGATTCATCCAGGCTGCCATGTATCAACAAAAGTGATTTTTTCGCACCCGCAATTGACACGCGACACCCCCGCCATCACAATGGCCGCCTTTTTTACGGGGCCTACCCGTAACGACTTCGAAACCCTCGTGCGACGCCTCGCCGAACCTGTTAATAAGGCGTTGATTTGGTTGGAGAAATTCGGAGAGGCAAGAATGACCGGCAGCGGTGCCAGCGTGTTTGCGAGCTTCGACAGCGAAGCGCAGGCAAGGTCGGCTCTGCAGCAAGTCCCGGCAGAATGGCAAGGTTTTGTCGCCCGGGGCCTGAATCGGTCACCTATCTGTGCACAGCTTGACGGGCTGTCACGGGGCCAAGAAGTAACAACAACGAGCGCAGCAGGCCACCGCTGACGCAAACGATCATTGGGGTGTCGCCAAGTGGCAAGGCACCGGGTTTTGATCCCGGCATTCGGAGGTTCGAATCCTCCCACCCCAGCCATTTTTTTATGGCGGTGTTACCACCGCCACGTCCACTATAACGACCAAGACCACGATCGTTGCATAGCGAATGAGCGAAGGAAGGCATAACGTGTCCGCAAAGCTGATGGTGTTCACCGGTAACGCCAACCCGGAATTAGCCCGCAAAGTAGCCAGTCGCCTTTATCTGTCCCTCGGCAAAGCCGATGTGGGACACTTCAGTGACGGCGAAGTTGCGGTAGAACTTAACGAAAATGTGCGAGGCAAGGACGTCTTTGTTTTACAGCCGACCTGCGCGCCCACCAACGACAACCTCATGGAGTTGCTGGTAATGATTGATGCGCTCCGTCGCGCGTCAGCGGGCCGCATTACGGCGGTAGTGCCCTACTTTGGCTACGCCCGTCAGGATCGCCGGGTACGTTCTTCGCGAGTGCCTATTTCCGCGAAGGTAGTGGCTGATTTAATGAACACCGTCGGCGTTGATCGGGTACTCACGGTCGACCTCCACGCCGAACAGATACAGGGCTTTTTTGGCTGCCCGGTAGACAATATTTACGGTTCGCCAGTGCTCAATGACGATATTCAGGCCAGTAACTACGACAACGTGATGGTGGTATCACCGGATATCGGCGGTGTAGTCCGCGCCCGGGCCATTGCCAAGCAGCTGGATGAAGCGGAGCTGGCAATCATAGACAAGCGTCGGCCCAAGGCCAACGAAACCGAGATTATGAACATTATCGGTAACGTCGAAGGCCGCACCTGCCTGTTGGTAGACGATATGGTCGATACCGCCGGTACATTATGTAACGCCGCAAACGCGCTCAAGGAGCGCGGTGCGACACGAGTCGCTGCCTACTGTACCCACGCGGTACTTTCGGGCAAGGCTTTGGACAATGTGCGTAACTCCGCGCTCGACGAGCTTGTGGTTACGGACACGATTCCCCTTTCGGAAGAGGCAAAGACCATTGGCAAGATTCGGCAGCTCACTATCGCCGACTTGCTCGCTGAGTCTATTCGCCGCGTTTCGAACGAGGAGTCTATTAGCGCGCTTTTCAGCTAGGTCGACAAAACGCCCGGCAAGAAAGCGCATTTTAAGCGGACGGGGAAGCTGGTCGCAGGCGACCCCAAATCCGATATTTATAGGAGACAGTCATGTCTAAACAAATGGCTATTGCAGCCACAGTACGTAGCGACCTGGGGAAAGGTGCGAGCCGCCGCCTGCGTCGTAGCGTCGATCATATTCCGGCAATCATTTATGGAGCCGGCAAAGAGCCCGCACCGCTGACCATCATCCGCAAGGACCTGGAGAAAGCGCTGGAAGACGAAGCGTTCTACTCACAGGTTATCGACGTAATGGTCGATGGTGATGTGCAGCCAGCAATTCTCAAGGATTTGCAGCGCCACCCCGCACGCAACGACGTCATGCACGCGGATTTTCTGCGCGTTGATGCCAAGGTCGCGATCAAGGTCAACATTCCTCTGCACTTCATCAACGAAGAAAAGTGTCACGGCGTGAAGATCGAAGGCGGCATCATCGAGCATCTGCTCACGGAACTGGAAGTTCTGTGTCTGCCAGGCTTGATTCCCGAGTACATCGAAGTCGATATGGAGAACGTCACCACCGCTGACATCATCCACATCTCTGACCTCAATTTGCCCGAAGGCGTGGTATCCACCGCTCTCGAGCTGGGCGAAGACCACGATATGGCCGTGACGTCTGTGAGCGCCAAGCGTGGTGGCGACGAAGACGGAGCGGAAGACGACGCACCGGAAGCAAGCGCTGAAGAGGGCGCAAGCGATGGTGGCGACGAAGACTGATCTGCGGTCGCTTTCCCTCGGGATGGCGTATGCAGTATCTGATCGAGGGCAGCGTGACGCTGCCCTTTTTCGTTGCGTTGGGAAATCAAGTAGTCAGCAAGAGATGGATTCATGCCCAACCCCATTCAACTGATTGTCGGCCTCGGAAACCCCGGATCGCAATATGAGGGCACCCGCCACAACGCGGGGGAGGACTTTGCGCGCGAACTGGCACGACAGGCCGGCGGATCTTTCAAGCTCGAGACCAAGTATCACGGCGAGCTCGCGGAGGTGTTCTTTGCGGGCCACAAGCTACGGGTGCTTGTCCCCAATACCTTTATGAATCGCAGTGGTAAGGCCGTAGTGGCACTGGCGAACTTTTATAAGATTGAACCGTCGCAGATTCTTATCGCCCACGATGAGCTGGATATTGCGCCGGGATCGGCACGGTTTAAATTTGATGGCGGCCATGGCGGCCATAACGGGCTGCGGGACATTGTGCCGGCACTGGGCAACCGCAAGGATTTTCACCGGCTGCGCATCGGCATCGGTCACCCCGGGTCCGCAAAGCAGGTGAGCAACTATGTGCTGTCCAAGGCTTCACCGGCCGATCGTGAGGCCATTGCCGCCAGCATTGATGAGGCTATTCGTGCGCTACCCCTTTTGCTGGCAGGGGACGCAGGAAAGGCCATGACACAATTACACAGTTTTAATGGTGCGGACTCTTCGGTTTTGACTCCGCCGGTTAAGGAATAGCTATGGGTTTTAAGTGCGGCATTGTTGGACTTCCCAACGTCGGTAAATCAACGCTTTTTAACGCGCTCACTCGAGCAGGCATTGATGCGGAGAACTTTCCTTTTTGCACCATCGAGCCCAACGCGGGCGTGGTGCCTGTGCCCGATCCGCGGCAGAGCAAGATATCCGCGCTGGTGAAGCCCCAAAAAGAAATAGCCACCACCATGGAGTTTGTGGACATCGCAGGCCTGGTAGCCGGCGCGAGCAAAGGCGAAGGCCTTGGCAACCAGTTTTTGGCCAATATTCGCGAGACCGATGCCATCGCTCACGTGGTGCGCTGTTTTGAGGACGAAAACGTGATTCACGTGGCCAATGCCATCGACCCCGCAGCGGATATCGAGATCATCAACACCGAGCTCGCCCTGGCGGACCTCGAGAGCTGTGAGAAGCAGCTGACCAAAGTGGTGCGCACAGCCAAGGGTGGCGACAAAGAATCCATCGCCATGAAAGCGCTTTTAGAGAACAAGCTCCTGCCACAACTCAACGAAGCCAGACCCGTACGCGGGCTGACTCTGGATGACAACGAACAGGCGCTGGTGAAAACCCTGTTTCTACTCACCAGCAAACCGACCCTGTACATCGCCAACGTGGACGAAGAGGGACTCGAAGGGAACGCCTACGTTGATGTCGTGCGGGATATCGCAGCAACAGAAAACGCGGAAGTGGTGGTAATCTGCAACAAACTCGAGTCAGAAATCATCGAGCTTGAAGATGAGGAGCGCGCCGAGTTTCTGGCAGATATGGGCATGGAAGAGCCGGGTCTGAACCGCGTGATTCGCGCGGGCTATCAGTTACTGAACCTGCAAACCTACTTCACCGCCGGCGAAAAAGAAGTCCGCGCCTGGACCGTCAAAGTCGGTGCCACGGCCCCCCAGGCCGCCGGCGTGATTCACACGGATTTCGAAAAGGGCTTTATCCGCGCCGAGGTGATTGGCTACGAAGACTTTATCGCCCACAAAGGTGAGCAGGGCGCCAAGGACGCGGGTCGCTGGCGCTTGGAAGGTAAGGAGTATGTCGTGCAGGATGGGGATGTGGTGCACTTTAGATTTAACGTCTGAACCACGGCACAGCGGCTCGCGTAGGTCTATTGAGATAAACAGATCGATACGGCCACTCACCGAGACCCCCGCCACTGTGCAAAATTACAAGATCTACTCCACCCCGCCTCCGGCCCCCGCTCCCAGGGCCATGGATTTCCCCAACCTGCGCAGCGAGTGGAAGGTCGGTCGCGAGGCGGTTCGTTTAGGGCTCTCATCACCGCAGTTGTTTCGTGCCCCCCGGGGCCACGGCGAGCCGGTATTATTGCTGCCCGGTTTCAGAGCCCCTGAATCCTCTATGTTCCCTATCCGACGTCTTTTACGACTCAAGGGCTACGATGCCAATACCTGGGGCTTGGGCGTCAATCAGGGCGACGTGCAGCGGTATGTAGACGCTTTAAAGCCGGTTGTAAAAGCAAAAGCGGACTCCGCGGGACGCGCGGTGGCGCTCGTGGGCTGGAGTCTTGGCGGTGTGGTATCGCGAGAAATTGCCCGGGAGATACCCGAGCACGTCAGCACCGTTGTCACCTATGGCACACCGGTTATCGGCGGCCCTTCGTTTACCGTTGGCGCAAAGTCTTACAGCGCAGCAGATCGCGAGCACATCAATAAATTGATTGAAGAACGGAATGCGGTAAACCCTATCAAGATACCGCTGGCGATAATCTTTACCCGGGGCGACACCATCGTGTCCTGGCCCGCGTGCATCGATCGCTACAGCCTGCAGGCAACCCACTACGAGGTGGATTCGACCCACTTTTCTATGGGGATTGATCCTACGGTGTGGGGAATTGTGCTTGAGCGTTTACATCAAGTGCATCAGGCAGGCTGAGGGTATACCCCGCCTTGATACTGCTGAGGCTACCCCCATTAAACGCGTCAGGATTTAAACGCTGGATAGCCGCTATGGTTTGATCGGTCCTCGCCCCCTCGGGTCGTGCTTTGTTGGCGATGGACCAAAGCGTCTCGCCCTCGGCTACGGTGTACTGTCTAGAATCCACAGGCTCGGCATTGACTAGTCTTTCTGCAGCAGCCGCGGGCGCTTCTACCTTATCCGCAGGCGCAGCAGCCCCCGCCTCATTCAACAGCTCACCACGGGAGCCCGCCGCACGATCAAGGCGCTGAAAGATAGCTTCCTGATCAATCTCAAGAGCGCCGGGCGTGCCCTCGGGGCAGGCAGGGATTTCTTCTTTCTCCTTGCGTTCCAGATTCAGCTCCAGCTCCGCCAGCTTGTCGGCGTTAAAGCCCTCGGCGTCCAGAGCGCGAGTGAGCGACCCTACCCTTGCCAGCGCCGTAGCCTGCGCCGCAATAAGTTGGGTGCGCGCCGTAATCAGTGCCCGCTGGGTATCAAAAAATTCGTTCTGGCTGTCCAGCAGGTCAAGCAGAGAGCGTTGACCGATATCGAACTGATCGTTGTAGGCCCGGCGGGTTTTGTCCTGGGCGCTTAACTGCTGCTCGAGGTAATCCACCTGCCTGCGAAGCACATCAATGTCATTGAAAGCGATCATGGTTTCGCGTCGGATCGCCAGACAGGCATCCTTGCGTTCTTCCACGGCAGAGTAGTAATTGTTCGCCGCCTCACGGCGTCGGGCGCTGTCCGAGCCGCCGCGATAAAGGTTGTAGTTCATCACCACCTCCACCGCCTGCAGATCGTAGTCTCCCAGAATGCCATCGGTGTTACTCGCCTGCTCGTTGCGATAACGGAGGTCAAAACGCGGATACATCACACCACGGGTGGCGTTGGAGGATTCTCGGGCCGAACGCAATTCTTCAATAGCCCGATTAATGTCGGGGCTGTTCCGATAGGCCCGCGCCAGCGCCTCGTCCCGCGTGACCGGCAGCGCCGATGCGGGTATCTCGGGTATGGGCAGGGTTTTGGCAGGCAACAGTCCTACAATGCGCTGAAACTCCACACGGGTATCGTGAAGATTGGTCACCTCGGTGAGCAGGTTGGATTCGGCGAGGGCCAGACGTGCTGTGGCCTGCTCTAGGTCGACACGCTGACTGACGCCCCCCGAAGCACGCTCAGCGATCTTGTTGTACACCTGCCGGTGCACCACGTAATTTTGCTCAGCGTATTGCACCAGGTTCTGAAAACGCACGGCGTCTACGTAGGCCTGGGTCGCCGACAGCGCCACCTCCTGTGAGGCGGCCTCAAAATCATAGTAGCGGGCGAGCTTTTCGTAACGCTTGGCTCGCGCCTCATCACGACTCTGAAAACCGTCGAAGAGCAGCTGCGTGATAGAAAAGCGCAAGGAGTCCGCCTCGTAGTCGCCAAAATCAGCGATAGGCGTCTGTCGATCCTGCCAGGAATAATCACCGGAAAGATCGACGCTGGGCAGCATATCGCCCTGCTCCGCACGCTCCGATGCCCGGGTTGCTTCGAACTCGTAATAGGCTGAGGTCACTGCGGGATTGCTCGCCAGCGCGGTAACAATCGCCTCACCATAAGTCCCCACCTCCTGTGCAAGAGCCGGGGCAGTACCCGCAACACCAAAGCAGATACCCACGATGACGCGCGCCGTTTCTCTCAAAAACAATCGGCCCTGCGGTAAAGCCGTGTTTTGTTGGTGACTAGTAATCGCCGTTCTCCATGATTTTTTCGCTCAGCCACAGAGGGGCCGTCCATTGCTGCTTGAGGGACCCGCTTTTGAGCGGCTGAAAATTAGATTTCGTTAGCGCTTATATTACCGCGATTTATCAGCTGCATCGTGATTATACTGTGAGCAAGTTCACACATCGGCACACTGATGGCCCAAAGCCACCACGCTAAAACTCAAATCATATCCGGCGTGCTCTTTATTGCCTTACTGAGCCTGCTGCAGGGCGCATCGCTCGCGGGTATGATCGAATTCGACAAGCTGCGACAGTTGGCTCGGGAGGAGTTTGGAGCGGAAGGTGTGCGGTCTATCGATACCTGGCAAACCTTTATCGAGGCCACCAGCAGAGTCCCGGTACTCACCAAGCTCAGTTCCACCAATGCTTTTTTTAACGATCGCATTCGCTGGAGGGATGATCAAAGCATCTATGGCGTCGAGGACTACTGGGCTACCCCCCTGGAGACCCTCGGCAAAAAGGAAGCGGACTGTGAGGACTTCACCATCGCCAAGTACGTCACCCTGCTGGCCCTCGGTGTGGCCCCTCAAAGTCTCCGGCTGATTTACGTCAAGGCGCAACGTCCCGGCGGGGCGAGCCAGGCGCACATGGTGCTTGCCTGGTACGAGACCCCAGGCGCAGCGCCACTTATATTGGACAACATTAATACGCGGGTTTTGCCGGCAGCGCGCCGCCAGGACCTGACACCTGTTTTCAGTTTTAACGCCGATGCCCTTTGGATCAGCGGTGCGACGGGGCCCAGCAATGCCAATCCGCGACAGCGACTGTCGCGCTGGCAGCAGGTTCTGGACCGTATCGTTGACGAAGGCTTCAGGGCTACCTGGTAGGAGAGAAGCATGTCCCTTTACCGACAATTATGGATTGCGATCATTCTGCTGATGTTTGTGGTGTTTGGCACCACTTTCATCATCAACGGTGTGAGCAGCAGTCGCTATCTCGAAGAACAGCTGAGTATTAAAAACAGCGACGATGCCAACGCCCTGGCCCTCTCGCTCTCGCAGCAGCAGCTGGACACCGTGGCTCTGGAGATTCAGCTCGCGTCACAGCTGGATCAGGGCTCCTATGAGTGGGTGCGTTTTCGCGATGCCAACGATGCACTTGTTTTCGACCGGGCGAAGCCTCTACAGCACAGCCGCGCGCCCGCATGGCTAAGTGCTATTTTTGAGATCGATGCGGCACCCGGTGTGGCTTCGGTCAGCAGCGGCTGGACCCAACTTGGCACCTTGAGCCTTAAAACACACGATGACTTTGCCTATGAAGAGCTCTGGTCCAGCGCCCAGCGAACGTTGGCCGCACTGGTGATGGCGATTGTTGTGGCGGGCGGCCTCGGATCCCTGATTCTGCGGACCATACTGAAACCTCTTGACCAGGTGGTGGATCAGGCCGATGCCATGGGTGATCGACGCTTTGTGGCTCTCCCCGAGCCCCGCACCCGGGAATTTGCCCGGGTTACCCGCGCCATGAACAGCCTGGCCATGCGGGTTCAGGAGATGCTCACCAAAGACGCGCAGAAACTCACGGGCGGTCAGCTGGCTGATGAAAAAGACCCACTCACCGGCCTGGAACAGCGGTCGGCCTTCATGAATCGACTTAACAGCAAACTCATAGCGGAAGACTCCGATGCCGCGGGCGCCATCGCCCTTGCCCGCATCCACCGTCTGACGGAGCTTAATCAGCTTCATGGCCGTAAAATTGTGGACGCACTCATCGCCGACATCGGCAGGAGCCTACTCAGCCTCCAGGAACACAATCCTGAACTGGCCATCGCCCACCTCAACATCGCAGATTTTTGTGTGCTGTCCCCCCGGGAAAGTGACCCTCGACAGTTGGGCACGAGGTTGCAGCAGACATTTATCGATGTGCTTGAACGTCACGATCTGGTGGGTGAAGTGAAAATCCCATCAGCCTGTGCCAACTATGAGCCCGAAGATACGGCCAGTGAGATTATGAGTGACCTTGACGAGGCACTGATGCTGTCTGCGCACACCGACGCGGGCGATCTAACGCTGGCGTCTCGCAGCGACAAGCGACTTTCCAATCTGCGCGAGAAAGGAGAAAGCTGGGAACGCAAGCTTCGCGAAGCGCTGACAGCCGGATACCTCCAGTTTGAGTCCTGCCCAGTGCTCGACCAACAGGGGGCTTTGCTACACAGCAAGTTGATACTGCAACTGAAAATTGACGACAGCTGGTGTCGCGCCGGCGTATTTATGCCCTGGGTACATCGACTGTCACTAAACAGCGAGATTGATCGCGCGATCATTAGCGCAGGACTAAAGCACCTTGAGGCCAATCCTGAAAACGCCTGTGTAGAGCTCTCGATCCGTGCCATCGCAGAGGATGGTTTTGTATCCTGGCTGAACTACCAGCTAAGCAAGCACCCGGACGAGGCCGAGCGACTCCGTGTAGACATCAGTGAGTCTGCGGCACTTTCCGACCCGGCGGGATTTACCGCGCTCCAGGGCTGCCTCCGCAAGCACCAAGCGCAGCTGGGTATTCAACATATGGGTTATCGCATTAGCGATATCGGCAAGCTGGGAACGCTCGGTGCAGACTACCTGAAAGTGGATAGTCTGTTTACCCGCAATATCGACAAGTCACCGGGCAATCAGGCGTTGATGCAGACCTATGCCAATATCGGACACACCCTGGGAGTTTTGTGCATTGCGGAAGGCGTGACAAACGAAGAAGAACGCAGCACCGCCCTTGCCTGTGGCGCTGGCGCTGTCACCGGCGCCCTGGTGATGGACAGCTAACGCTCTTTTGGATGCTCTTACGGATGTCAGGCCCCTAGACCCGTGGGTTATCATCCAGGAGATTCAGGGCATTGTCATCGCGCCGCAGGGACTGTCGCTTCAGCACTTTAGCCTGCGCGGCCTCTGGAAGTTCGGTAAAAAGCAGCACGTTCTTGGCGATGAGGACATCCAGCAAGTCTTCCAGCACCCGTACAAATTCCATGTCCGTGCGTGCGAGGGCGTTTGATGCGGTAACGCCCTCCATAAAAACGCTCAGCTCTGGATCACCGTCCAAAACGTGCTCATCAAAGCCGCTTTGCGGCTCAAGACTCACAGCCGATATGTTCTTATCGCTGTCGCGCTGTACATAAGGCATCAGCTGCTACTCCATTTAGGCGAATGAAGCAGCTGACATTTATTCAGTGCCTCCCGTATCCAGCTTCTCATCGTTGCCGGTGTTGAGCAACAAGTCGACCTCCAATGCGGCCACGTCCGCCTCACGATTGCTCGAGTCTGTGGGCTGCGCAGCGTCGGCAACAACAGTCGTTGTCTCAGCGTTATCTTCCTCGCCAGCGGGAAGAATCACGTCTCCGTCATCAACCAGCACGTCGGCTGCCGAAATACTGAACGTGGTGTCTTCGACAAGGCTTACGCTACCATCCTGCCAGGTCAAATCTGCCTGACCGTGAATGACCACATCACCCTCTGCAGCACTGCCAGACTGGCTGTCGTCGTTGTAGTTAAGCGAAATACTTTCTACGCCCAGATCAACCAGAGACGTCAGCTCACCCTCGTCAGTCACACCGTCGGAGTCAGCATCCTGCCAAACGGTGAACTGGTCGAACTGATCATCCTGGGCGTCGAGTACGCCATCCTGATTGGTATCGAAGACCTCGGCGACCGCTTCCATGTCGGTTTGGGCAGTTTCGCTCCACTCGGTGAAGACGTATTCCTTGGCCTCGTTCACGGTACCGGAATTATCGGCATCGATAACTAGCATGCCGTCGTCCGGTGCGACCCAGGCGGTATTGACCGCTTCACCCGTGGTCTCATCGGTGAACACCACACCCGCATCGCGAGAGAGGTATTCGACGGTGCCATCGTTGTTGAGGTCGAGAGTGATGGGTGCGTTGTCGTCCTTGTCGTCCTTGTCGTCCTTGTCGTCCTTGTCGTCCTAGTCGTCCTTGTCGTCCTTGTCGTCCTCGTCGTCCTCGTCCTTGTCGTCCTTGTCGTCCTTGTCGTCCTCGTCCTTGTCGTCCTCGTCCTTGTCGTCCTAGTCGTCCTCGTCCTGGTCGTCCTAGTCGTCCTCGTCGTCCTCGTCCTTGTCGTCCTTGTCGTCCTTGTCGTCCTTGTCGTCCTCGTCCTTGTCGTCCTTGTCGTCCTTGTCGTCCTTGTCGTCCTTGTCGTCCTCATCAGTCTTGGTCGAGTCATCAACCACTACCGGCGGATCGTTCTCGGGATCAACCGTCA